>DISD01000019.1 GCA_002435715.1 Rhodospirillaceae bacterium UBA6219 | reverse complement strand
GCGACCTCGCAAAAACGGAGACCAAATGAAACTGACCAAGCTGACTCTCGGCCTTGCCCTCGCGATGGGCCTGATGGCCGGCGCTGCCGCGCAGACCACGATGCGGATCAGCATCGCCACCGCCAAGGATTCGCACCAGGGCGTCGCGATCGACACCTTCGCCCAGGAAGTCGAGAAGCGGACCAACGGCCGCTACAAGATCCAGACCTTCTACAACGGTTCGCTGGGCGGCGAGCGCGAGTACATCGAGGCGGTCCAGCTCGGCACGCAGGAACTGGCGTTCAGCTCGAGCGGTCCGGTGCCGAACTTCGTGCCCGAGACCAAGATCCTCGACGTGCCCTTCCTGTTCCGCGACAAGGCCCACGCCCGCAAGGTGCTCGACGGCGAAATCGGCCAGGACCTGCTCAAGAAGTTCGAGTCCAAGGGCTTCAAGGCCCTGGCCTGGGGCGAGAACGGCGTTCGCCACATGACGAACAGCAAGCGCCCGGTCGTCGCGCCCGATGACCTGAAGGGCCTGAAGATGCGCACGATGGAGAACCCGGTTCACATCGCCGCGTACAAGGGCCTGGGCATCGTGACCACGCCGATGGCCTTCCCCGAGGTGTTCACCGCGCTCCAGCAGGGCACGGTCGACGGCCAGGAGAACCCGCTGTCGGTCATCATGGCCGCCAAGTTCGACCAGGTCCAGAAGCACCTGTCGCTGACCGGCCACGTCTATTCGCCGGCGATCCTGCTGATGAACAAGGACGCCTTCGACAAGCTGCCGGCCGCCGACAAGCAGGCCTTCCTCGACGCCGCGAAGGTCGCGGTCGAGGCGAACCGCGCCCGCGTGGACAAGGACGACGCCAACGGCGTGGCCAAGCTGCGCGAGCTCGGCATGCAGGTCGTCGAGAACGTCGACAAGTCCAAGTTCGTCGCCACGCTCGCACCGGTCATGGCCCAGTTCGAGAAGGAGTTCGGCAAGGAGAACCTGGACAAGATCCGCAACGTCAAGTAATCCACCGCGTCGCGGTGCAATCCAAGCCCGCCAGCGCCACGCCGGCGGGCTTTTTTTTCTGCGTGACTCACCGATGAAACAGGCATTCCTCAGCTTCGAGCGCCTGAGCACCGGACTTGCCTTGCTCGGCGCCTGCGCGATGATGGTCGTCGCAGCTTCGCTCGGCATGTTCCAGATCATCACCCGCTTCGTGCTCGAGCAGCCCGCCGAATGGACCGAGGTGCTGATCCGGTTCAGCCTGATCTGGATGGTATTCCTCGCCATTCCCGCCGCCTTCCGGCAGGGGGCGATGGTCTGCGTCGACGCCCTGTACCGCTGGAGCTCGCAGCCGGTGCGTCGCGCGCTCGAGTGGCTCGTGTTCGCCGCCAGCGTCGTACTGATGGCGATCGTCCTGTGGTGGGGCTGGGATTACGCGCAGCGCGGCGGCGTGCAGACGATCGCCGGCCTGGAGAGCCTGTCGATGTTCTGGGCCTACCTGGCCTTGCCGGTCGGCGCGGTGTTCTCGATCGTCGGCCTGCTCGGCGCCCTGATCGACCCGCAGAGGCTCGAACTGGAGACCGCGCAATGACCCTCGCGATGATCGTCACGATGGTCCTGGCCTTCGCGCTGACCATCTCCGTCGCGGTCTCGATCGGCCTGTCGGCGATCGTCGGCCTGCAGATCTCGAACGCCCACATGCTCATCTCCGTCAAGGAGATGTTCAACTCGATCAACAAGTTCCCGCTGGCCGCGATCCCGTTCTTCATCCTGGCCGGCAACTTCCTGACCCATGGCGGCGTCGCCAGACGCATGATCAATTTCGCCACCGCCATGGTGGGGCATTGGTATGGCGGCCTGGGTCTGGCCGGCGTCATCGCCTGCGCCCTGTTCGCCGCCGTGTCGGGTTCGTCACCCGCCACCGTGGTGGCCATCGGCTCGGTGATCCTGCCCGCCATGGTCAAGCAGGGCTTCCCCCGCCAGTTCGGCGCCGGCGTCATCACCACCTCGGGCGCCTTGGGCATCTTGATCCCGCCGTCCATCGTCATGGTCATGTACGCGGTGGCCACCAATTCATCGGTGGGCGCCCTGTTCATGGCCGGCGTCATCCCCGGTTTGCTGCTGGCCAGCACCCTGGGCGGCGTCACCTGGTACCGCGCCTGGAAGAACAACTATCCCCGCATGCCCAAGGCCAGCTGGGGTGAACGCATCCGCACCTTCAAGGAAGCGTCCTGGGGTCTGATGCTGATCATCGTCGTCATCGGCGGCATCTATACCGGCGTCTTCACCCCCACCGAAGCCGCCGCCATGAGCGCCGTCTACGCCTTCGTCGTCGCCGTGTTCATCTACAAGGACATGCCGCTTCGCGGCGTGCCCAAGATCCTGCTGTCCTCGGCGTCCATGTCGGCCATGCTGCTGTACATCATCACCAACGCGGTGCTGTTCAGCTTCGTTCTGACCAACGAGAACATCCCCCAGGCCATCGCCGATTGGATCGTCGGCAAGGAACTGGGCATCATCGCCTTCCTGCTGGTGACCAACGTTTTGCTGCTGGCCGCCGGCAACTTCATGGAACCCAGCTCGATCGTGCTGATCATGGCCCCGATCCTGTTCCCGGTGGCCATGAAGCTGGGCATCGACCCCATCCATTTCGGCATCCTGATCGTCGTCAACATGGAAGTGGGCATGTGCCACCCGCCGGTGGGCCTGAACCTGTACGTGGCGTCGGGCATCACCAAGATGGGCATCACCGAGCTGACGGTCGCCGTCATGCCCTGGCTGATGGCCATGCTGGCCTTCCTGGTGCTGGTCACCTATGTGCCGGCGGTGTCGCTGTGGCTGCCCAAGACCCTGGGCATGATGTAGCCAGACATCGGCTGGCGAAGGTCAAGGGCCGGTCCGCAAGGACCGGCCCTTTTCGTTGGTCATACCATCGGCTTGCCTGACCGTGCCGCTCGGGTTACGCTGTACCAAAATAATTCTGAATACAACAAACACGGAGGATTTCATGCTGAGACTGATTCCCGCCGCGCTGGTGGCTTGCGGCCTGTTGGCGTCGCTTCCGGCCCGCGCCGAACAATTCGTCACCGTGCTGACGGGCGGCACCAGCGGCGTCTACTACCCGCTGGGGGTGGCGCTTTCCAACATCTACGGCAAGATTCCCGATGTGAAGGCGTCGGTGCAGGCGACCAAGGCGTCGGTGGAAAACCTGAACCTGCTCAGCCAAGGCCGTGGCGAGATCGGCTTTTCCTTGGGTGATTCCTTGTCCATGGCCTGGGCCGGCAACGAAGAAGTGGGCTTCAAGGCCAAGCTGGACAAGCTGCGCGGTATCGCCGGCATCTATCCCAACTATATCCAGATCGTCGCCTCGGCCGATTCCGGCATCAAGACTTTGGCCGACCTGAAGGGCAAGAAGATCTCGGTGGGTGCGCCGAAATCGGGCACCGAACTGAACGCGCGCGCCATCTTCGCCGCCGCCGGCATGACCTATAAGGACTTCGCCCGCGTCGAATACCTGCCGTTCGGCGAATCGGTCGACCTGATGAAGAACCGTCAGATCGACGCCACCCTGCAATCGGCCGGCCTGGGTGTCGCGTCCATCCGCGATCTGTCCAACTCGGTTCCCATCGTCATCGTTCCCATCCCCGCAGAGGTGGTGGCCAAGGTGGGCGACGACGCCTACATCACCGCCACCGTACCGGCCGGCACCTATGGCGGCCAGACCGCCGACGTGCCCACCGCCGCCGTGCAGAACTTCCTGGTCACCCATTCCGGCGTCTCGGACCAGCTGGCCTATGAGATGACCAAGGGTCTGTTCGAGAATTTGGACCAATTGCAGGCCGCCCACGCCGCCGCCAAGGCCATCAGCCTGACGGAAAAGGCCGCCAAAAGCCCGGTGCCGCTGCATCCCGGCGCCATCAAGTATTACCGCGAAAAGGGCATCTTGAAGTAAGCCCGTTTGCTTGGCGCCGGGCCGGCCGGTCCGGCGCCTTTCCCTTTTCGTGATCCTTGCGCAGGGTTGTTCATGACCGCCTCGTCCCAAACGCACGCCGACACTCAAGCCGACAGCCATGGGGGGCACGCCTTCCTGACCGGACATTCCGCCAAGGCGGTGTTCCTGGTCGGCATCGCCTTTTCCTTGTTCCAGGTGTGGACCGCCACCTTCACGCCGCTCTCCACCCAAGTGGTGCGTTCGGTCCATGTGGGCTTCCTGCTGCTGACCGCCTTCCTGCTTTATGGCGCCAAGAAATCCCACGGCCGCACCTCGATCCCCTGGTATGACTGGATCCTGGGGCTTTCCGGTTTCGCCTTGGGTTTTTATCACTGGGTCTTCGAACACGACCTGATCCTGCGCTCGGGCGACCCCACCACCACCGATCTGGCGGTGGGCGTATTGGTCATCGCCCTGGTGTTCGAGGCGGCGCGGCGCATCATGGGACTGGCGCTGCCCATCATCTGCGGCCTGTTCATTCCCTATGCCCTGCTGGGCCCCGACCTGCCCGGTCCGTTGGCCCATCGCGGTTTCGGCTTCGACCAATTGATCGACCAATTGTTCCTGGGCACCGAAGGCATCTATGGGACGCCCACCTTCGTGTCGTCGACCTACATCTTCCTGTTCATCCTGTTCGGCGCCTTTTTGGAACATGCCGGCATGATCCGGCTGTTCAACGACGTGTCGCTGGGTCTGGTGGGCTGGGCCAAGGGGGGGCCGGCCAAGGTCAGCGTCATCTCGTCGGGCTTCATGGGCACCATCAACGGCTCGGGCGTCGCCAACGTGCTGACCACCGGCCAGTTCACCATTCCGCTGATGAGCAAATTCGGCTATCGCCCGGCCTTCGCCGGCGCCGTCGAGGCCACGTCGTCCATGGGCGGGCAGATCATGCCGCCGGTGATGGGGGCGGTGGCCTTCATCATGGCCGAAACCATCGGCGTGCCCTATTCGGAAATCGCCCTGGCCGCCATCATTCCGGCCGTTCTTTACTACACCAGCGCCTTCTGGATGGTGCATCTGGAAGCCGGCAAGCGCGGCCTGCTGGGCCTGCCCAAATCGGAATGCCCCAGCGCCGCCAAGGCGGTGAAGGAAGGCTGGTACCTGTTCCTGCCGCTGGCCGCCCTGGTCACCTTGTTGTTTTCCGGCTACACGCCGCTTTTCGCCGGGGTCATCGGCCTGGGCTGCACGGCCCTGCTGATCGTCGGCCACGCCTTGGCCGGGGCCATCCCGAAAAGCCTGCTGCGCTGGGTGTTCTGGTTGGGTCTGGCGCTAAGCGCCGCCGCCCTGCATCGCGCCGGTCTGCGCGCCGAAATCCTGCTTGCCTGTCTGGTGCTGGGCGTCGCCCTTCCCTGCCTGCTTTTCGTCAAGGGCCGGGAAACCCTGAACACGCTTTTGGGCTCGATGGCCGACGGCGCCCGCAACGCGGTGGGGGTGGGCGTCGCCTGCGCCTTGGTCGGCGTGCTGATCGGCGTCACCACCCTGACCGGCATCGCGTCGGGGTTCGCTGGCGCCGTGGTCGCCATGTCGGGGGGCAACCTGCTGTTGGCGCTGATCCTGACCATGATCGCCTGTATCGTGCTGGGCACCGGTCTGCCCACCATCCCCAATTACATCATCACCGCCTCGATCGCCGCCCCGGCGCTGTTGCACATGGGGGTGCCGCTGATCGTCTCGCACATGTTCGTGTTCTATTTCGGCATCATGGCCGACCTGACGCCGCCGGTGGCCCTGGCGGCGTTGGCCGCCAGTTCCATCGCCCGGGCCGGCCACATGGAGATCGGCTTTTTGGCCACCCGCGTCGCCGCCGCCGGCTATGTGGTGCCGTTCATGGCGGTCTACGATCCGGCCCTGATGCTGCAAGGCGACCCGTCCTTCATGGCCGTCGCCTATATCGTCACCAAGGCTTTGCTGGGCATCGCGCTGTGGGGCGGGGCGACCATCGGCCATTTCATGACCGACCTGACCTGGCCGGAACGGGCCTGGGCCACCATCGGCGCCGTGTTGCTGGTGGCCGCCCTGCCCATTACCGACGAATTGGGCTTCGCCGTCGCCGCCACCTTCATCCTGTGGCAATGGCGGCGCAGCCGTAAAGCGGCGGTAACGGCATGATCAAACTGTGTCTGGCGGCGGCCTTGTCCGCCGCCAGCGCCCAATTGCCCCTGCCCGACGGCACGTTTTCCCTGCGCTGGATTCATTCCATCGAAAAAATTGAATGGCGCGAGGAATGGCGGGTCGACGCCAACGGTTTGGACCTGATCGAAGCCCGCATCAAAGGCAGCGGCGCCGGCATGGAACCGGCGGACGACGCCGTCCTGCGGGACGGCTGGTATGTATGGCAGCCGCACAATCCGCCGCTCTCCAAACTGATCCTGGCCCGATCCGGGGTGGTGGCCGATCACCGCATCTGCGTAGGAGGCGACTGCCGGCCGGTCTCGGACTATATTGGCGGGACCGATGCGATCGTCTTGGAACCGTGCCATGCGCCTTAAGTCCCTGGTTGCCGCCTGTCTGCTGTCCGCGTTTTCCAGTCTGGCCGGCGCCGCCGACCTTCCCAGCCCCCAGATGCCGCACTTGCAGAACCACCCGCTGGTGGGCCGGGTCTGGCTGCCCGACATGCGGGCTTATACCGCCCCGGACGAATTGGTGTCGTTGGCCCGATCCGCCGACAGCGTTTTGTTGGGGGAAACCCACGACAACACCGACCATCACGCCCTGCAGGCCTGGATGGTGACCCAAATCGCCCCGTCTTGGAAAAATCCGCTGGTCGCTTTCGAGATGATCGACAGCGCCAAGGCCCCGGAACTGGAGCGATATCTGGCAGCCCATCCCAAGGATGCCGATGGCTTGGGGGGCGCCTTGGCCTGGGACAAATCGGGCTGGCCCGACTGGCAGAACAATTACCGTCCCATCGCCCAGGCCGCACTTTCCGCCGGGGCCCGCCTGTCGGCCGCCAATCTGTCGCGTGACGAAACCAAGACCATCGCCAAGGGGAACCTTCCCAAGGCCTGGGTCGGTAAACTGGGGCTGGAAAAGCCGCAAGCCGCCGACCAGCGCCAATTCATGGAATCCGACATCCAGGCCGGTCATTGCGACATGCTGCCCAGCCGCGCCTTGCCCGCCATGGTCCGGGTCCAACGGGCCCGTGACGCCGTCATGGCCTATGCGGTGACCAGGGCTGCCAAATCCATTCTGATCGCCGGGGCCGGTCACGTGCGCAAGGATTTGGCCGCCCCCACCCATCTGGCCGAGATGGAGCCAAAGCGCAAAGTGATGTCCATCGCCTTCATCGAGGTTCAGGCCGGCAAGGACGATCCGACTCAATACGCGGAATCCTTCGATTCCGATACCCTGCCCTTCGATGCGGTGTGGTTCACCGCCCGGGCCGAACGGCCCGACCCGTGCGAGACCTTCCGCCAGCACATGCAAAAGAAGCAGGACTGATCACGTCCCATGGCAAAGGGGCGATTACAGCCCTTTTTCGAAATCCGACGGCGATCGCAGATAGGCATTGAAGACGTCGGGCAGGCGACGCTTCAAATCTTCCAACGGATCGGCGGGGTCCAGCGGGGCCCTGGCGACCTTTTCGCAGAACTGCTTGATCAGCTTCTTGTTGCCGGGCGGGCCGAAGATTTCCGAGAACGTCTGCTCGCCCAGCTTTTCCTGAGCCAGACTGAGGAAGATGGGGATCTGGTGGAACTGCAGATAGGTGACGATCTGATTGATGGTCTCGCCCGAGATCAGGTGCAGCCAGTCGGCCATCTGTTCCAGATCCTTGGCGTTCTGCACTTCCATGGCTTCCAGGCGGTCGCAATCGACGCACATTTCCCAGAAATTCTCGCCCATCTTTTCATAGACGGCGCCGTGCAGGAACTCGTAGCGATCCTTGCCCAGGAAGGCGACGCCCTTGGCGGCCAGCGGCTGGGTGTCCAGCATTTCGCGCATCATGGCGTCCGACATGATCTTGCGGGCCTGATCCATGGAATGACGGCCGATATCGGCCAAGGCGGCGATACCTTCGGGGGTGCGCAGCGCGGTGACGCCGCGGCCCAATTCGTTGATCAGCTTCAGTGGTAATTCGGCGAAATAGGGAATCAGCGGCACCTGCCAGTCGAAATCCAGATGGTCCTTGATGGCCACGTAGAAACGGTCACCATGGGTCGGACTGGGCTTGGGCTGTTCCACCTCGCCCCATTTGCCGCCGACCAATTCCTTCAACTTGTCCAGCAAGCCCTTTTGCGCCGGGGCCACCACCGCCTTGGCGGCGGGGTCGGGGGCCCAACGCTTTTCCGCATAGGCCTTGGTGCCCGAACGGACCACCATGGCGACGATCTGGTCCAAGGTCCGGCCGCAACGCAACGGGCTGTCATCGGTGGTCACCGGATTGCCGGCACTGTCGGTCAGGAATTCCTGGAACTTGTCGCGCCGGGTCCGCACCAATTGCAGGCAGGCATGCA
Source organism: Rhodospirillaceae bacterium UBA6219 (assembly GCA_002435715.1). Taxonomy (GTDB): domain Bacteria; phylum Pseudomonadota; class Alphaproteobacteria; order Rhodospirillales; family Magnetospirillaceae; genus Magnetospirillum. The sequence goes on along the minus strand of DISD01000019.1, from coordinate 41,328 downwards.
GCAAGTCAGGGGTGGACATGATGGTGCCATAGGCGTCGTCATAAGCGGCGAAGGCCGGAACCAGTTCCTGCAGACGGACAACCACCGGCCCCTTGATGGTGCGGATGATTTCCTTGCGATTCTCAGCATCCTTGTCCACGACCTTGGTCGCGGGCTTCCCCTTTTCCGCCATTCCCTGCCCTATCCCTGGCGCCCGTGCACGGCGCGTTTGTGTCCCGGTCCTGACCGGCCGATCAATCGCTGAGGCTGGAGCCCGGCAATTCGTTCATCTTGGCCAGCAGGTATTCCAGGTCGTCGTTTTCGAAGTCAACGCCCAAATCGCCATACTGGGTCAGGATGCGCTCGATCATCCGGCGCGAGAACCGTTCCCGGTCATTGGGACCGCCGTCATACTCCATCTCGTAGGAAACGTCGATGGCGGCGCGCATGGCGGCATAGAACGCCTTGGGCAGACCGGCCTTGTCGAACAAAGCCTCGAAACCGCGCTTGCCGCCGTCATGGATCAGCGTGCGGGCGTTTTCCAGCTTGATGCGCGCCAGCTTGGCCATGGCCGCTTCGAAGAAGGTCATGTCGCCCATGCAGACGGCGCGCAGGATGATGGACGGGGTCAGACGGGCGTTGCGGTAAAGGTGGTCCACCAGCTTCAACACGTCGGTGTCGGCCTCGGCCAAACCCAGCACCGCCAATTCGCGGGCATGCAGCAACAGGTTGGTGGCGGTTTCCGGGGTCATGTCGGGGCGCGCCATCAACGCCTGACGCAGGTTTTCCGACACCCTGGTCATCAGCCGTTCAGCCACCGTCACCGGCAGATTGCGGCGCCCCACCAAGGGCTTGCCGACAGCGTCGGAATCGCCGAATTCGTCGGCCACCCGGCGCAGGGTGACTTCGTCGATCTCGGCGCCTTCGTTGCCCACCAAGGTGGCGACCACGTCTTCGTTACGGGTGTCCACCAGTGCGTCGGCGACCCCGGCCGAGACATGGGCCCGCTTGGCCACCGCCACCTGCTTTTCGGGGCTTTGGCTTTTGACGATCTCGATCAGATCCTCGTCGGTCAGCACTTCCGAGAATTGCAGGATGGGCAGCGACACCGATTCCACGTCGCGGGCCAGGCTGGCCGCGACGTCATGGGGAACGGTGGGGTTTTCCTTCAACTGGCGCGACAGCGCCTCGCGCACCCGGACTTCGGCATCCTTGACCATCAGCCGGAAGATGTCTTCGGCCAATTTGCGCTGCTGGGCGCTTAGGCTGGGATGCTGGCCGGCGATCTTTTCGGCGATCTCGACGCGGATATCGGCCGAAGGGTTGGCCAACAGCTTCGCGACGTCTTCCTCATTCAGCATGTCATCCACTGCGGTATTCTTCCGGTTGTTGGCCCGCGTCAAGGCATGGGGCCATATTATACATGGGATTGAAAGGCCTGAACAGCTACGCGCACACTTGATCCAGCCAGGCGGAAAACATCGCCGGACCGACGGTTTGCATGGCGGCGCCTTCGGAATGGGCCTGGGCCCGCAAGCCGACGACACTGACGTCGGGGGTGGCCGAAATCTCGCCCACATGGCCCACATACCAGCGTTCCAGCCCCCGGATCGATGCCTCGACGTGGAATTGCAGCCCCAACCCGCATTGCCCCACCGAAAACGCCTGGTTGGCCGTCTTCGGGGTCGATGCCAGCCGCACCGCGCCATGGGGAAGATCGAAGGTGTCGCCGTGCCAGTGCAGCACCGGATGACGGCCCAAACCGTAAAGCGGCGACGCCTCGGCGGCATCGGTCAGGGTCAAGGAAGACCAGCCGATTTCCTTGCCGTTGGGATTGGGATAGACCCTGGCCCCCAAGGCGCGGGCCATGATCTGCGCCCCCAGGCACAGCCCCAGGGTCGGGCGGTCGGCATCCAGACGACGACGCACCAGCTCGATCTCGGTGGACAAAAAGGGGAAGTCGGCATCGTCGGTGACGCCGATAGGGCCACCCAGCACCACCAGCAAGTCGTCGGCCAACGGGTCAAGACCGTCCAGCCCGCCCAGGGGGGCGTCGATCAGGGTGACGGAAAAGCCGCGTTGGCGCAGCACGGGGTCAAGCAGGTCAAGGTCTTCGAAGGCGACGTGCCGAATGGCGGTGCAGGATTTCATCGATCCACCTCGGAAACAGCGCCGACATTCAACCATGATCGCCAGCGCCTCGCCACGCGTTTTTCACGGGAGAGCACACGCATTGGTATATGCTATAAGCCCAGATAAGCCGCCTTCACCCGTTCGTCGGCCTGCAATTCCACGCCGGCGCCCTCCATCACCACTTGACCGGTTTCCATCACATAGGCCCGGTCGGCCAGAGCCAAGGCCGCATGGGCGTTTTGCTCCACCAGGAAGATGGTGACACCCTGGTCGCGCAAGCCTGCCACCACCCGGAAGATTTCTTCCACCAACAGCGGCGCCAGCCCCATGCTGGGCTCGTCCAGCAGCAACAGACGGGGCGCGCTCATCAGGGCGCGGGCGATGGCCAGCATCTGTTGCTGTCCGCCCGACAGGGTGCCGGCGGGCAGCTCGCGTTTTTTGAACAGCACCGGGAACAATTGGTACATGCGGTCCATATCGGCGGCGACGTCCGCCCCCTGGCGGCGATAAGCGCCCAGCCGCAGATTGTCTTCGACACTGAGCGGCGCGAAGACCTGACGGCCTTCGGGAACCTGGGCGATACCCAACGCCACCCGCCGTTCCGGCGACAAGCGGGTGATGTCCACGCCTTCGAAACGGATACGGCCGCCACTGACCGGCTGCACCCCGGACAAGGCCCGCAACAGCGTGGTCTTGCCGGCGCCGTTGGCCCCCACCAGGGCCACCAGCTCGCCTTCTTGCACATTCAGGGAGATGCCGTCCAAGGCCTGGATGCGACCGTAATGGCTGGCCAGATCGTCGATTTCCAACAGCATCAGCACTGCGCCCCCAGATAGGCGGCAACCACCTCGGGGTTGGCGCGCACCTGGGCCGGATTGCCCTCGGCCAGCTTGCGGCCGTAATCCAACGCCAAGATGTGGTCGGAAATCCCCATCACCATCTTCATGTCGTGCTCGACCAAGATGACGGTGATCCCCTGGGCCGCCACCTTCTTGATGACCTGATCGATTTCGCGGCTTTCGGTGGCGTTCAGCCCGGCCGCCGGCTCGTCCAGCAGCAAAAGCTTGGGTTGGGCCGCCAGGGCGCGGGCGATTTCCAGACGCTTCAACGCCCCATAGGGCATGGAAGACGCTTCGGCCCGCACATAGGGGCCAAGACCGACGAATTCCATCAAATCCGCGCATTGCCGACGACAGGCCCGGTCGCGCCGCACCGAACCGGGCAGTCGCAGCAAGGACGGCCAGAAGCGCCGGTCCACGTGCAGATGGGCGCCGACCATGACGTTCTCGATGGCGCTCATGTTGAAGAACACCTGCAGGTTCTGGAAGGTCCGGCTGAGCCCCCAGGCCGCCAACCGGCTGGGCGCCACTCCACCGATGGGGCGGCCGTCGAAACGGACCTGCCCCGCCGACGGCGTGTAGATGCCGGTGATCAGGTTGAACAAAGTGGTCTTGCCGGCGCCGTTGGGGCCGATGATGGAATGGATGTGCCCTTCTTCCACCCGGAAGGACAAATCCTCGATGGCGTGGACGCCGCCGAATTCCTTGGACAGCCCTTCGACCTCCAGCATGCTCATGATCGGCCTCCCGCCCGTTTGCGGATCTGGGTGATCAGGCTGGGCAGCAGCCCCTTGGGCAGGAAGATCATGGTGCCCATCATGATGGCGCCGAAGATCATCGCCTCGTAATCGTCGAAACCGGCCAGAACCTGGGGCAGCAAGGTCAACAGCACGGCGCCCAGCACCGAACCGTAAATGGACGCCATGCCGCCCAGAACCACCATGGTGACCAATTCGATGGAACGGTGGAACCCGGCGATGTCTGGGGTAATGAAGCCGTTCTTGTGGGCGAACAGCGAGCCCACCATGCTGGCCACCACCGCCGAAACCACGAACATCAGCACCTTGTAGTGGCTGGTGTCGACACCCACCACCTCGGCGCCGATCTGGGCGCCATGGCCGGCGCGCAATGCCCGCCCCACCGGCGATTCCACCAGGTTCAGGGCCAGCCACACCACCACCAACAACAACATTGCCGCCAGCCAATACCAATGCCGGTCGGTGGCCAGGACGAAACCGCCCAAAGCCAGGGGATCGACCCCCATGCCGTCGGGGCCGCCGGTCCATTGCGCCTCGGTCTTCAACACGATGTAGATGATCATGCCGATTCCCAAGGTGGCCATGGCCAGGTAATGGCCCTTCAGCCGCAAGATGGGGCGCGCCAGGACAAAGGCCAGCAATCCCACCAGCACGGCCCCACCGCCCAGCGCCGCCAAGGGCGGCAGACCCCAACGGCTGGTACCGATGGCGCTGGCATAGGCGCCCAGGGCGAAAAAGGCACCGTGCCCCAGGCTGATCTGGCCGCCATAGCCGATCAGCAGGTTCAGACCGACGCAGATCATGGCGTTGAACAGGGCGCCCACCGCCACGTCATAGTAATAGGCGTTGGTGAATCCCAAGGGGGAAACCGCCATGACCAGGGCCAGCAGGGCCAGGCCGCCGCTTCGTGCGTTCATCAGCTTGGCCATGCTACACCCGATCCACGCCCTTCTTGCCGAACAGCCCGTTAGGCATGAAGAACAGCACCACCAAGATGATGACGAAGGCGATGGCGTCCTTGTATGCCGAGGACACATAGCCCGCCCCCAGTGCCTCGGCGATGCCGACGATCAGGCCGCCGACCACCGCCCCCATGCCGTTGCCCAAACCGCCCAGGACGGCGGCGGAAAAGCCTTTCAGCCCCAGCATGATGCCGGCTTCGTAATTGGTGAAGGCGATGGGGGTGACGACGATGCCGCCCACCGCCCCCAAGGCCGCCGACAGGGCGAAGCTGACCAACAGCACCTTTTTGACGCCGATGCCCATCAATTGCGCCGCCAGCCGGTTGAACGAGGTGGCCAGCATCGCCTTGCCGAAAAGCGTGCGGTTGAAGAACCACCACAGCCCGGCGATCATCGCCATGGCGACGCCCACCACCCACAGGCTTTGCGGCATCAGGGTGGCGCCCAGGACACGGATGGGGGTTTCCCCGGAAAACGGCGCCAAAGCGTGGAATTCCTTGTCCCACACCACTTGGGCGGCGCCGCGCAGGAAGATAGAGGCGCCGATGGTGATGATGATGATGGTGACCACGTCGGAATCGCGCGCCGGCTCGATGGCGAATTTTTCCAACGCCACCCCCACCAGCATGGTCACCGCCATGGCGGCCAGTGCTGCCAGCGGCACCGGAACGCCGGCCGCCGCCAAGGTGGCGGTGGTCATGCCGCCGATCATGATGAACTCGCCCTGGGCGAAATTGATGACGTGGCTGGCATTGTAGATGATGGCGAAACCCAGGCCGGCCAGGGCGTAGATCGCCCCCGATGTCAGGCCGGCGAACAAATATTGCAGCAGTTCCGCCATCAACGATTTCCTTGAACAGGGATAATCAAGACGTGGCCCCGGTGGCGACCGGGGCCGTCTTGTGCACTCAGTCGACCATCTTCCAGTCGCCCTTGACGATTTCCACCATGTGGAAGGCGGACAGGTTCAGACCCATGTGGTCGGTGGGCGACATGGAGACGATGCCGCCGGTGCCGACATAGCCCGAGGTCTTCTCGATTTCGTCGCGCACCTTGGCCTTGTCCGAGGACCCGGCCCGCATGATGGCGGACAAAGCGATCTGCAGACCGTCATAGGCATGACCGGCGAAGGTCGAGACTTCCGACTTGAAGGCGGTCTCGTAATCGGCCTTGAAGGCGCTGACCACCGGCTTTTGCGGGTCGGTGGCGGCCAATTGGTCGGCGATCACCAGACCGGCGGCCGGCAGGCGCACGCCGTCGGCGGCGTCACCCGACAGGCGGATGTAATCCTTCGACGCCACGCCATGCGACTGGTACAGCGGCTGGGTGATACCCAATTGCTTGGTGTTCTTGGTGACGATGGCCGGGCCCTGGCCGAAGCCGAAATTGAAGATGGCCTGGACGCCGGGGGTGTTCTTGATCTTGGTCAGCTGGGCGGTGACGTCGGGATCTTTCGGCGAATAGACTTCGTCGGCGACGATCTCGATGCCGTAATTGCCCGCCACCTTCAGCGATTGGTCATGGCCCGACTTGCCGAAACCGGCGTTTTCCGAAATCAGCGCCACCTTGGTCAGGCCGCGCTTGTGCAGGTCGGCGAACACCTTTTCGGCGGCCATGCGGTCGGTGTGCGGGGTCTTGAACACCCACTTCTTCACCGGCTCGATGATGTCGATGCCGCCGGCCAAGGAAATGAACGGAACCCCTGCCGGTTCGACGATCTTGATCGCCGCCATCGAGGTGCCGGTGGTGGTGCCGCCGATGATGATGTCGACGTTGTCGCTTTGGATCAGGCGCTTGGCGAAAGTCGCCGCCTTGTCCGGCGCGCCGCCGTCGTCATAGACCGTCAGCTCGATCTTGCGGCCCTGCACCCCGCCTTGCTTGTTCAGGCGGTCCACATACATTTCCAGGGTCTTCTTTTCCGGCTCGCCCAAAAACGACGCCGGTCCGGTCACCGCCAGGAAGGCGCCGATCCGCACCGGTTCGGCGGCCAAAGCATTTCCGCTCGCCAGGCTGGCGAAACCCAAGGCGGCAAAAGCCGCCGCACCCCAACGCATGAGGTCGCGCATGATCAAGTCTCCTCCCAATTTTTCCGCGGCTTATTGTCTGCCGTCGGGCGATTTAAAAGCTTAAATGCCCCCAGGGCAATGCCCAGTCGGCGCAAGATTGTTTATTTCACTCGTGTGAACGGCGACATGAACGGCAAAAATCTTTGCCCGCCTGAACTTAGCCTTCTTTCTTAGAATCAAGAAAATTATTGCCGCAGTGCAAAACCGGACCTTCGTATGGTAGCCGTCCCCCCCACACAGCTTTTAGCTTAACCGTTTGCACAAAGGACAGCGGGGAGTCGGGGGGATGGTGAAAGTCACGCGCAGCCTGAAGGGCAAGATCATCGCCAGCACCTTGGGAATCCTGGTGTTCAGCGCCGCCGCCATCATCATCAGCAGCCTGTGGCTCAGCCGCAAGACCGCCTATGAAGGCGCCATCGCGCTGACCAGCGAAATCGCCAACCGTCATGGCGCCGACATCGCCGCCACCATCACCGCCGCCATCGAAAGCGCGCGCGGCACCGCCAGCCTGATCCGCGCCGAGCAGCAAGCCGGCAGTCTGGATCGCAAGGTGGTCAACCGCTATCTGGAACAGGTGGTCGCCCATAACGATCTGTACGCCACCGCCTGGGTGGACATGGCCGACAACGCCTTCGACGGCCACGATTCCCTTTATACCGGCGAACAAACCGAGCGTTTGGGCCTGCCCTCCACCGGTCGTCTCAGTCTGTTGTGGGTGCGTGGCGACAAGGGGATCGAGGCCAATCTCGACGCGGGCGAGGATTTCACCGCCATCGCCGAAAACGATTATTACAAAGTCGCCGCCCAGGCCAAGAAAGAGGCGGTGGTCGAACCCTATCTCGACACCTACACCAACAAGACCATGACCTCGGCCGCCTTCCCCATCCTGAAGGACGGCACCGTCATCGGCGTCACCGGCATCGACCTGACCCTGGACCGCCTGTCCGCCCTGGTGCGCGAGATCAAGCCCTATGGCGACGGCTTTGCCGCCATCCTGTCGCCGCAAGGGGCCTATATCGCCCATCCCGACGAAGCCAAGACGTCCAAACCCGCCGACGACCTGCCGGCCGCCGCCCGCGACGCCATCGCCGCCGGCAAGGCTTATGACGGCATGGCCAGCTTGAGGGGGGAAACCTATTACCTGCACGTGATCCCCGTCAGCTTCGCCGCCGCCGATCAGCATTGGGCCTTTTTGGTGGCCGTTCCCGAAAGCTCGATCCTGGCCGACGTCAACCATCTGACCCGCTGGAGCCTGATCATCGGCCTTTTGTGCCTGATCGTCGGCGGCGTGCTGGCCTGGCGCCTGGGCGACGGCATCGCCCAGCCGGCGCGGCGCCTGACCGAGGCCATGGCCGCCTTGGCCCGTGGCCTGTGGCAGACCGACGTCCCCCATGTGGACCAGGGCGACGAAATCGGCCACATGGCCCGCGCCGTGGTGGTGTTTCGGGAAAACGGCCAGGCCAACGCCGAGTTGCAGGCCGACCGGGAACGTACCGCCGCCGAGCGGGCGCGGCGTCAGGAAGTGGTCGAGGAATTGCTGGCCGGCTTGGATGGCCACGTGGTCAACGTGCTGGAACGCCTGAGCCAGGCCACCACCACCCTGCGCGGTACCGCCGAGGCGATGATGCGCATTTCGCGCCAGACCTCGGACCAGGTGGGTGGCGTCGTCGAAGCCACCGACACCTCGTCGACCAACGTCCAGCAAGCCGCCCGCGCCGGCGAGGAATTGTCGTCGTCCATTTCCGACATCCGCGAACGCGCCGGCCAGACGTCCAGCATCACCGAACAAGCGGTCGGCGTGGTCCAGCAAACCGACCAGCAGGTGCAGGGTTTGGTGCAGGCGGTGTCGCAGATCGGCGCCATCGTCAACATGATCAGTGAAATCGCCAGCCAGACCAATTTGCTGGCGCTGAACGCCACCATCGANNAAGGGCTTCGCCGTGGTCGCCGGCGAGGTCAAGACCCTGGCCAACCAGACCGGCAAGGCCACCGAGGAAATCACCCGCCAGATCACCACCATCCAGCAGGCGACCAAGGATTCGGTGGATTCGCTGCATCAGGTGGGGGCCATCGTCAACCAGATCGAGGAAATCTCGTTGGCGGTCAGCGCTGCCATGACCCAACAGGACGGCGCCACCCGTCGCATCGCCGGCAACCTGCAAGAAGCCGCCGCCGGTTCCGCCGCGGTGGTCGACAACGTCGCCCGGGTGGCCGAAGCCGCCGCCGAAGCCGACACCGCCGCCACCCAAGTGCTGGGCGCCGTCGACGACCTGCAGCATCAGGCCGAGGGTTTGCGCCGCCAGTTCAGCGACTTCATGGCCCGTATCCGCGCCGCCTGACGTCTCCCCCCTTTCCCCCTTTACCGCACCCCGCCGGAGCCATGCTTCGGCGGGGTGCTGCTTTTTGCACCAAATTTCACCACCCCAGGTATGCACCCGATGCGCACTTCTTGCGCACACGTTAAAATTCATTTAAATTTTCGTCACAGCTGGGATGAATTTGCCGTGACCATGGGGATGGGAGGGCGTTGATGGGGGCTGATGCTTCGCTCGTCGACAAGCTGAAAGCACAACGCGATCGCTTCATCGCTTTCGCTTTTGCCGGCGCCGACGTTTTGATGGAAGTGGACCAGGACGGCATCATCGGTTTTTCGACCGGTGCCGGCGAGGCGCTTTACGGTCTGACCGACGACGACATGATCGGCCACCCGCTGTCTGAATTCGTCTTCCCCCGCGACCGCAAGCGGTTCGAAGACTGCATCTTGCGCCTTCGCAACACCTCGCGCCTGGACCACACCCCCTTCACCCTGATGGGATCGGGCGGCGCGGTCACCCGCATGCGGCTGTCGGGCATCCATCTGCCGCATCTGAAGAACACCTATCATGTGGTGATGTCGCGTATTCCGCCCATGGCTTCGGTCGAGGTCGAACGCATCAACGGGGAAGTGGACCACAAGGGCCAGTTCATCGACATGGTGCGCCACCGCCTGAACGAAGCCAACCGCATCGGCACCGACTACACCCTGACCCTGTTCGACCTGTCGGGCAGCAATCTGTCCAGCCTGGACGGCAAGGCGGCGCAGACCTTCTTGTCCACCATGCACACCGCCATGGAAGAATGTTCGGTGCGCGGCGATTCCGCCGGGTCCTTGGGCGGCGCCTCGTTCGGCCTGGTCCATGACGACAAGGTCCCGCTGGCGGAAATCCACAAGCGGGTGTCGCTGGTGGCCGAACGCTTCGCCGACAAGACCAGGGGCGCCAACATCAAGATGCGCTCGGCTACCTTGGAGATGGAGGATTCGTCGCTGTCCGACGATGACATCGGCAAGGCGCTGGGCTACATCATCAACAACTTCGTAAGAGACAGCGGCACCTTCAACATGAAGTCGCTGGTGGAAGGCGCCCAGTTGGCCATGTCCGACACGCTGACCCGCGTGCGCAATTTCCGCAAGATGATCAAGCACGAAGAACGTCTGGTCTTCCTGTTCCAGCCCATCGTCAACGTACGCACCGGCGCCGTGCTGAAATACGAAGCCTTTTCGCGCATCGACAACAACGGCTCGCTGTTCACCCCCAACCAGATCATCCCGTTCGCCACCGACGTGGGGCTGATCGGCGAATTCGACTTGGTCACCATCAAGAAAGCCCTGACCTTGCTGCGGGAAACCGGCACGGTATCGACCCTGGCCCATATCTCGGTCAACGTGTCGGGCCATTCACTGGGCAACCCCGCCTTCTATCAGACGCTGATGAAGATGCTGGAGGAGAACCGCAAGGTGCTGGGCCGCTTGGTGCTGGAAATCACCGACGCGGCGCAGATCTTCAACCTGAACGAGGCCAAACGTTTGCTGGCCCGCATCCGTCGCCTGGGAACCCGCATCTCGCTGGACGATTTCGGCACCGGTGGCGCCGCTTTCGAATTGCTGCGCAACCTGCCGGTGGATTTCGCCAAGTTCGACCGCGACATCATCATGGACGCCGCCGATCCCAAGGGACGCTCGGTGCTGAAAGCGATGACGTCGCTGTGCCACGATTTGGGCATCGTCACCGTCGGCGAATGCGTGGAAGACGCCGCCACCTTGCAGAACCTGTCGACCGTCGGCATCGACTATGCCCAGGGATATTATTTCGGCAAGCCGGCACCCGACGCCGCCAAGCGGATCAAGTACTTCACCGAACACATCAAGCAGGCCGGCACCGCCGAGCCGGGCCTGATGACAGGGTCGTAAGCGCGAGGTATAAGCTGGCTTGATGAGCCAGATCGACGTTCCATCGCTAACCCCGTTCGAAGCCCGCGCTGAAGCCTTGGCCCTTCGCGAGAAGCTGACCCGCTGGGACTTGGCCTATCACCAGGCCGATACCCCGGAAGTGGACGATTCCACCTATGATGCGGCGCGCCGCCGTTTGCTGGCCATCGAGGAACGCTTCCCCGAACTGGCGGCGAACAGCCCCACCGCCAAGGTGGGCGCCCCGGTGGCCGAAGGCTTCGGCAAGGTGCGTCATGGCGTCGCCATGTTGTCCTTGGACAACGCTTTCGCCGAAGACGACGTGCGCGAATTCGAAAACCGCATCCGTCGTTTCCTGGCCCTGCCCCCCGACCAGGTCATCGCCTTCGTCGCCGAACCCAAGATCGACGGCCTGTCCATCTCGCTTCGTTATGAGCACGGCCGTTTCATCCGCGCCGCCACTCGCGGCGACGGCGCCGAGGGCGAGGACGTCACCGCCAACATCCGCACCCTGATCGCCAAGGGCAAGATCCCCGAGACGTTCAGCGGCGCCCCGGACATCATCGAAATCCGTGGCGAAATCTATATGACCAAGGCCGATTTCCTGGCGCTGAACCAAGCCCAGGAAGCGGCCGGCGACAAACTGTTCGCCAATCCCAGGAACGCCGCCGCCGGGTCGTTGCGGCAATTGGACAGCACCATCACCGCCAACCGCCCGTTGTCGCTGTTCGCCTATGCCATGGGCGAGCTGGCCGGCGAGGTGGGCGCCAGTCACAGCCAGTTCCTGGACCATCTGCGCGCCTGGGGCTTTCCGGTCAACGACCGCATCCGCCAATGCCTGGGCGCCGAGGAATTGCTGGAGCATTACGCCGTCATCGGCGCCGAGCGCGCCGGGCTGGATTACGACATCGACGGCGTCGTCTACAAGGTGGACCGCTTCGACTGGCAGCAACGCCTGGGCTTCGTCAGCCGCAGCCCCCGTTGGGCCATCGCCCACAAATTCCCCGCCGAACAGGCCACCACCATCTTGGAGAAAATCGATATCCAGGTGGGTCGCACCGGGGCGTTGACCCCGGTGGCCACTCTGAAGCCGGTCAATGTCGGCGGCGTGGTGGTCAGCCGCGCCACGCTGCACAACGCCGACGAGATCGAGCGCAAGGGTGTTCGGGTGGGTGACACGGTGATCATCCAGCGCGCCGGCGACGTCATTCCGCAAGTGGTGGGCGTGGTCGCCGACCAGCCGCGCGGGGCCGAAGATTTCGTCTTCCCCACCCTGTGCCCGGTCTGCGGCAGCCACGTCATCCAGGCCGAGGGCGAGGTCATCCGCCGCTGTTCCGGTGGTCTGGCCTGTGGCGCCCAGGTCAAGGAAAGGCTGCGCCATTTCGTCAGCCGCAATGCCTTCGACATCGAAGGATTGGGCGACGAAAACATCGAATTCCTGGTCGATGGCGGCTGGATCAAGACCCCCGCCGACATCTTCCGGCTGGAAAACAAGAACAGCCAAGGCCTGCAACGCCTGCAGAACTTCAAGGGCTGGGGCGAAAAGAAGGTGACCAAGCTGTTCAATGCCATCACCGCACGACGAAACATCGCCTTCGAACGCTTCATCTTCGCCCTTGGCATCCGTCAGGTGGGCGAAGCCACCGCCAAGCGTCTGGCCCGGCATTACGGCAGCTTCACCGCATGGCGCGATACCATGCTGGCCGCCATCCCGCGTGAAAACGACGCTTTCCACGACCTGATTTCCATCGAGGATATCGGCCCGTCGGTGGCCGGCGACATCCTGGCCTTTTTCGCCGAAGACCATAATCTGGTGGCGCTGGACGATCTGGCCGCCCAGGTCGCTATCGAGGACGCCCAAGTGATCGAAGCCGGCGATTCGCCGGTATCGGGCAAATCGGTGGTGTTCACCGGCGAATTGGTGGCGATGACCCGCGCCGAGGCCAAGGCGCGGGCCGAGGCCCTGGGGGCCAAGGTGGTGGGCAGCGTGTCCAAGAAGACCGATTACGTGGTCGCCGGGCCCGGCGCCGGGTCCAAGCTGGCCCAGGCCGAAGCCCTGGGCCTGAATGTGCTGAGCGAACAGCAATGGCTGGACCTGATCGGCGGATGAAACTTATCTTCACCGCTTGGTAACCCTAAGCGGGCAATCTGAAACATTGGGGCCAGAAGGGCTCCGTTCTCCCTTCATGATACCGACCCGATGAGCATGCCGCCCGAGGATCCCCGCGCCAAGTTCACCCGGCCGTTGCAGCGCCCCGGCGCCGACGGCGCGGCGCGTCCCGGCTTGCCCGCTCGTCCCGGCCGTCCCAACCTGCCCGCATTGCTGGATCATCAGCCGGCGCCACCGCCCGAGGACGCTCCGCACGCCCAAGCCGGTGGCTTGGCCCGGCTGTTGGAAGCGGTGGCCAAGATGCTGCAGCCCAAGCCGGCCAACAAGGAACCGGCCGAGGCGCAGCCGGTGCCCCGTTCCGAACCGGCGGTGCTGAGCGTGGTGGTGGCGGCGATGAATGGCGACAACGCCGACGGCGGCGCCTCGCAACAGATTTATAAAGCCCTGGATTTGCGCCAGACCCTGAAGGTCAAGCCGCTGCCCCGCCCCTTCGTCCTGGAAAACCCGCTGGACCCGGTCCAGGTGACCGCCCTGGTCACCAATGTGCGCCACATGGTGGCCGACGAAAACGCCGATCTGCTGGTGTGGGGCGACGTGTCCAAGGACGGCTACGTCCTGCGTTTCGCCACCGCCAACATCCCCGACGAGGAAAAGCCGGCCCTGTTCGGCCCCCATTTCAAGGTCGAGTTGCCGTTGAATTTGGGTGAACCCCAGATCCACATGCTGTATGTCGCCGCCCTGGCCGCCGCCGAACCAGCCAACGAGATGCAGCGCGCCGCCCTGCGCCGCCTGCTGCCCCAAGCCATCGAGCCGTTGGAATTGCTGGCCGCCAAACCGCCGGTGTCGCTATCCATGGGGCAGCAACGGTCGGTGCTGATGACCTTTGCCCATGCCTGCACCACCTGTGCCCTGCTGATGCCGCCGTCACAATCGGATGCCTGGTTCGACAAGGCCGCCAACGCCTATCTGGGGGCGGAAAAGCGTTTGGGCCGCAACGAGGCCCCGCACGAAGTGGCGTTGATCCACAAACATCTGGCGGCGTCGCTGACGGCGCGGGCCGAACGGGTCAAGGACAAAGCGCAAATCCATCTGGAACAGGCGGTGAAGTATTGGCGCGAAGCCGCCGGCCATCTGACACGGGCCACCCTGCCGCTGGAATGGGCGGCGGCGCAGACCCGTCTGGGGGTGGCGCTGCATCGCCTGGACCTGATCACCGGCGATTCCGAGCTGCTGCGCGAGGCCTTGGGCTGCCTGCAGGCGGCGTTGCAGGTCCACACCAAGACCGAGGCCCCCAGCCGCTGGGCCGACATCATGAATTCCATCGCCCAGGTGCTAGAAGTCTATGGCGACCAGTTGAAGAACCCGGAAGTGCTGCAACGGGCCGTCGACGCCTGCAATCTGGTGTTGGACGTGCGCACCCGCGACCGCACGCCCTTGGCCTGGGCGGCGACGCTCAACACCTTGGGCTCGGCTTTGTTCCTGCTGGACCGCCATGGCGGCGGCACCACCCATCTGGCCGAAGCCGAACGGGTGTTCGAAGACGCCGCCGAAGTGTTCAGGGCCCATAATGCCAAAGGCCCGGCCCAGGTGGCGGCCCGCAATCTGGCCCATGTGCGCAAACTGGCCGAGGAACGTAAAGGTCGCGCCGTCATCGATCCCGACTGGCGGTAAGGGACCAGTCCGTCGGACCGGGCGGGATTTAGGTTCAATCCTTTCATTGCACCGCAACACATAAAGCTGCTATAAGCACATCAGCCTTGATCGCCCCATGTGCGCAGGCGCCGATCCCGTATGATCTGGACGCCGTTTGCGACAAGGCCCCTTCCCGCTGGTCGCGCACCCTTCGGGCGCCCTTATCCCGCCGCTGGCACCGCCGGTGGCGCGTGATGCATTGTGAAAGATCTTTATGACTTCGTTCAAAGACCTCGGCCTGGCCGAACCGTTGATTTTCGCCCTCGACGCCGAGGGTTACACCAATCCGACCCCCATTCAGGAACAGGCCATCCCGCAATTGCTGGAAGGTCATGACGTGCTGGGCATCGCCCAGACCGGTACCGGCAAGACCGCCGCTTTCGCCCTGCCCATCCTGCACCGCATCGCCGGCGACAAGCGCCGTGCCGCGCCGCGTACCGTGCGCCACCTGATCCTGACGCCGACCCGCGAATTGGCGGTGCAGATCAATGACGGCTTTGCCACCTATGGCCGCAACATCCGTTTCCGCCGCGCCTGCGTGTTCGGCGGCGTCGGCCAGGGCCCGCAGGTCCGCGCCCTGAATGGCGGCGTCGATGTCATGGTCGCCACCCCCGGCCGCCTGATCGACCTGATGGACCAGGGCTTCGTCAATCTGTCGGCGGTGGAAAGCCTGGTGCTGGACGAAGCCGACCGCATGCTNNATGCTGGACATGGGCTTCATCCATCCGGTGCGCAAGATCGCCGCCCTGCTGCCCACCGGCCGCCAGACCCTGCTGTTCTCGGCCACCATGCCCAAGGCGGTGGCTGACCTGGCCTCGTTCCTGCTACGTGATCCGGTCCGTGTCGAGGTCACCCCGGTGTCGTCCACCGCCGAACGCATCGAACAAAAGGTGCTGTTCGTCAGCCGCGAGAACAAGCGCAACCTGCTGCGCGACCTGCTGCGCGGCAAGGACGTGGAACGCGCCATCGTCTTCACCCGCACCAAGCACGGCGCCAACCGCGTCGCCGAGCAATTGGCCAAGGACGGCATCCCCGCCGACGCCATCCACGGCAACAAAAGCCAGAACGCCCGCCAGCGGGCGCTGGACGCCTTCCGTTCCGGCGAAGTGCGCGCTTTGGTCGCCACCGACATCGCGGCGCGCGGCATCGACATCGACAACATCACCCATGTGGTGAATTTCGAGCTGCCCAACGAACCGGAAAGCTATGTGCACCGCATCGGCCGCACCGCGCGCGCCGGCGCCGAGGGCATTGCCGTGTCGTTCTGCGACGCCGAGGAAGTGGCCTATCTGCGCCAGATCGAAAAGACCATCCAGCAGCCGGTGCCCCAAGATATCGAACACAGCTATCACGCCGAGCCGGTGGCCAAGCTGTTCGCGTCGGGCAAGGGCAGCCCGCCCAAGCGCAAGCCCGGTGGCGGCCGTCCCTTCGTCGGCGGCAACCGCCCGCAAGGCGCCGGTAACGGCGCGGGCCGTCCCCAGGGTGCGGCCGGTGCCGGTGGCAACCGCCCCAAGGGTCCGAACGGCGGCGGCGGTCAGCAACGCAGCGCTGCTGCTGGCGCCGGTGGCGGTGGCGGCAATGGCGGCCAGCGTCGTCATGGTGCCGGCCCCGGCGGTCACGGCCACAGCAAGCGCGGCTAAATCACCAAGGCCGGTTCCCCTGGGAACCGGCCTTCTCTTTTACGATGGTCTTTTTCCGACTTTCGGCACCACCGGGACGTATTCTTCCGGCCAATGCATGGGACAGGCGCCGGTGCCCGGATCGCGCCATTCCTTGGCCAAGGTGGTGACGGTTTCATGGCCCAGACGGCCGCGCTGGTCCCGTTCCACCTGGATCAGGTGATAGGCCAGGATGGGTTGGTGGTTGTGGTTGAAATGGAAAGCGCCGCGCACCGAGGCGAATTCCGCCCGCCGGAACGCCGCCCGCAACGCCTCGCTGTCCCCGGTCTTGCCGCCGGTGGCCTTCATGGCGGCATCCAGCAGCAACACCGTGTCGTATCCCCGCGCCGCGTGTTCCGAGGGCGGCCGGCCGAATTCCACTTCGAAATCACCCAAAAAGCGTTTGTTGCCGGGGATGTCCTGGTCGGCGGTCCAGTTGACCACGGCGCGGACATCCAGGGCGGCATCGCCCAGGGCCGGCAAAGCCGGACGCGCCAAGGCATCGGAATCGGTATAAAGCGGCGCCAAGTCCTTGCCCCCGGCTTCGGCATAGGCGCGGACGAAGGCGCCGCCCATGCCGCCGGTCAGCAAGGAATAGACGGCATCGGGCCTGATCTCGCCGATGCGCCGCAATTCGCGGTCATAGGTGGCGGCGCCTAATTTGGGACTTAACACGGTCAGGTCGAAGGAAAAGGTCTGGCGCAGGGCCGCCACCGCCTGCTCGCCCAAACCGGTATGGGGCGCCAGCACCACCAGCTTGCGCACCCCTTCGGCCACCAGAAAGCTTCCCAGCAAGTGGTGCGGCCCGGCGAAGGGCGGCGCCAGCGAGAACAGATTGGGCAGGCAATCCGCCCCGGACAAAGCCGCCGGCACTTCTTCCAGGCTGAGGACGAACAGCCGCGACTTGGCCAAGGGCTTGACGATAGCGGCCATGGACGGTTGCGAGACGGCGGTCACCACCATGTCCAGACGTTCGGTGCGGACCATCCGGTCCACCACCTTGGCGGCGATGTCGGCCGAGCCCTTGTCGTCCACCGCCACCACCCGGACTTCCTGGTTGCTGAAGCGGCCGCCCAATTGCTTGAGCCCCAGGGTGAAGCCGTCCACCGCGTCCTGGCTGGCGATGGCGCCGGCCCCGGTACGGGTGGCGATGAAACCGATGACGATGGAGGGATCGGCGGCGCCCGACAGCCCGGCGGCCCGCGCCGCCCAAGGCGCCGTGGCACAAGCCGTCACACCGGTCAGGAAATGGCGCCGCCGCATGGTTTTATCCCTTCTTCTTGGCGCGGGCGAAGGCTTCGGCGAAGGCGCCGCCCATGGCACCGCCACCCGCCGGCTTGACCTCCATCTTCGCCTTGGGGGCGGGACGGGAATCCCGCTCCTGACGCGCCGCCGGAGCCGGCGCGTCCCCCTTCCTCATGGTCAGGGCAATACGCTTGCGTTTCAAGTCCACTTCCAAGACCTTGACGCTGACCACGTCGCCGGGCTTGACCACTTCGTGCGGGTCCTTGACGAAGCGGTCGGCCAAAGCGGAAACGTGGACCAAGCCATCCTGATGCACGCCGATATCGACGAAGGCGCCGAAATTGGTGACGTTGGTGACCACGCCTTCCAGGATCATGCCGGGCTGCAGGTCCTGCATGGTCTCGACGCCTTCCTTGAACTCGGCGGTCTTGAACTCGGGACGCGGATCGCGGCCGGGCTTTTCCAGTTCACGGATGATGTCCTTGACGGTGGGTTCGCCAAAGCGGTCGTCGGTGAAATTGGCCGCCTTCAGCCCACGCAGGAAGACGACGTCGCCGATCATCGCCCCCAGGTCGCGGCCGGTGGCCTGGGCCATGCGCTTGACCACGTCATAGGCTTCCGGGTGGACCGAGGACGCATCCAAGGGGTTGTTGCCATTGGCAACGCGCAGGAAGCCGGCGGCCTGTTCGAAGGCCTTGGGCCCCAGACGGTCCACCTGCTTCAAGGCGTCACGGCTGGCGAACGGGCCGTGCAGGTCGCGATAGGCGACGATGTTGGCGGCCACCGCCGGCGACAGGCCAGCAACGCGCGACAGCAACGGCGCCGAGGCGGTGTTGACCTCGACCCCCACCGCGTTCACGCAATCTTCCACCACCGCGTCCAGTTGGCGCCCCAGACGCGACTGGTTGACGTCGTGCTGGTACTGGCCGACACCGATGGATTTGGGATCGATCTTCACCAGTTCGGCCAAGGGGTCCTGCAGACGCCGGGCAATGGAAACCGCACCGCGCAAGCTGACGTCCAGATTGGGGAATTCCTTGGCCGCCAGTTCCGACGCCGAATAGACCGAGGCGCCGGCTTCCGACACCACCAACTTTTGCAAGGCCAGTTCGGGGTGGCGCTTCATCAGTTCCTGCACCAGGCGTTCGGTCTCGCGACTGGCGGTGCCGTTGCCGATGGCCACCAGCTCGATCTTGTGCTTACGGCACAGCCCGGCCAGGGTCATCAGGCTGCCCATGACGTCCTGCTTGGGCGGGAACGGATAGACGGTGTTGGTGTCGACCACCTTGCCGGTCTGGTCGACCACGGCAACCTTGACGCCGGTACGGATGCCCGGGTCCAGACCCAAGGTGGGGCGCAAGCCCGCCGGGGCCTGCAGCAACAAAGCGCGCAGGTTGCGGGCGAAGACGGTGATCGCCTCTTCTTCCGCCGCCTCGCGCAGGCGCCCGGTCAGCTCCAACTCCAAATGCAGATGAATCTTCACCCGCCACGCCCACCGCACCGTTTCCACCAGCCAGGAATCGGCGGCGCGGCCGCGATCGGCGATGTTGAAGGCGCGCGCGATCTTCAGCTCGGCGCCGCCGGGGCCTTTGAAAACCTGGCCTTCCGGGGTGGCGGCCTCGTCACCGGTCAATAGTTTCAGGGTCAAAACGTTTTCGTTGCGGCCACGGAACAAGGCCAAAGCCCGGTGCGACGGAATGTCCTTGATGGCCTGACGGAAGTCGAAATAGTCGCTGAACTTGGCGCCCTTTTCCGCCATGCCCTCGGCCAGGGTCGAGACCAGCACGCCATCGGACCACAACAGATCGCGAAGACCGGCCAGCAAATCGGCATCCTCGGCCATGCGCTCCATCAGGATTTGCCGCGCCCCGTCCAACGCCGCCTTGACGTCGGCCACCGCCTCGGTGACGAACTTGGCGGCCTCGGCTTCCGGCGACAGGCTGGGGTCGGCCAACAACGCGTCGGCCAGCGGCTCCAACCCGTTCTCGCGGGCGATCTGGGCCTTGGTGCGGCGCTTTTGCTTATAAGGCAGGTAAAGGTCTTCCAGACGCGCCTTGCTGTCGGCGGTGGCGATCTGAAGCGCCAGTTCGGGGGTCAGCTTGCCCTGTTCGTCGATGGATTTGACGATGGCCGCGCGGCGGTCCTCCAGCTCGCGCAGGTAAACCAGCCGTTCCTCCAGGTTGCGCAGCTGGGTGTCGTCCAGGCCGCCGGTCACTTCCTTACGATAGCGGGCGACGAAGGGCACGGTGGCGCCTTCGTCCAACAATCCGATGGTGGCGATCACCTGGGCGTCGCGCACCCCCAGTTCCTGGGCGATGCGGGTGGCGATAGGAGGCAGGGCGGTCATCAACGTTCCTTTATGGTTCAACCCAAGCCTTGCTGTTTAGCCTGAGCCGGGCTTGCAGGGAAGCACAAACCCCGCCCTATTTCCGCCGCATGACTGTGCTGTCATCGAGGTCTCTGGACAGCCGATTCGGGAGGGAATACTGTCCAGAAAACGATCTATTTTGGGGGAATCCCACTTCCATGCGCCTTTCCGGCTTTCTGGTCCTGATCTTCATCATCGTGGCCAACCTTGGGTTCTGGGCGGCTCTGAACCAGCCCAAATCGGGCCTGCCCTGGGCGGGGACCATTCATTCGGTGTCGTTCTCGCCGTCGCGCGCCGACGACGACCCCACCATCGTGCGCCAGTTCCCCCAGTATGAAGACACCATGCTGGCCACCCGTGAAGAAATGGACGAAGACTTGGCCATGCTGTCGGGCAAGGTCGATCAGGTCCGCACCTATTCCACCCTGGAAGGTCTGGACCAGGTGCCGGAACTGGCCGGCAAGCACGGATTGAAGGCGCTGCCCGGCGCCTGGCTGGACGAACGACTGGGCCGCAACGAACGCGAAATCGCCAACATCATCCGCATCGCGCGCGACAACCCCAATGTCGAACGCATCATCATCGGCAACGAAAACCTGACGCTGCATCGTCTGACCCCGGAACAGATGATCCGCTATATCCGTCGGGTGCGCGCCGAAATCCCCGCCCGCGTCAAGATCAGCACGGCGGAAGCGTGGTCCATTTGGCTGGAACATCCCGAACTGGTCCAGGAAGTGGATTTCATCACCATCCACACCCTGCCGTTCTGGGAACGCGTCGACATCGAAGAAGCGCTGCCCTTCACCCAGCGCATGGTCCACGAGGTCAAGGCGGCCTATCCGGACAAGCAGCTTTACATCGGTGAAGTGGGGTGGCCATCGGCTGGCCGGTCCTATGGACGGGCCGAACCCAGCTTGGTCAACCAGGCGCTGTTCCTGCGCCGCTTCCTGAACTGGGCCAATGAAGAAGGCCTGGATTACAACGTGGTCGAAGCCTTCGACCAGCCGTGGAAGGTCAACCTGGACGGTACCGCGTCGGAAAAGCACTGGGGTATCTTCACCGTCGAACGCACGCCGAAATTCGACTGGATCGGCCCGGTCATCGAATTCCAGGAATGGCCGTTCCAGGCCGCCGCCGCCACCCTGATCGCCTTCTTGCCGGTGGCGTGGTTCCTGATGCGATGGAAAGACCTGCGGCTGGCCGGCAAAGTGTTCTTCGCCATGCTGGTGCAATTCGCCGCCACCTTGGTGATCTGGACCATGTCGACGCCGGTGGTGCGCGATCTGGCCCCGGCCACCGAGCTGATGGTCTTCGTCTTGTTACCAGCGCAGCTTTTGTTGCTGGTGGTGGTGTTGATCAACGGCATCGAGGTCACCGAGCTGACATGGTCGGGCCGACTGAAACGCGGTTTCAAACCGCACGCGCCGGACGTCATCAAACGCTTCCCCAAGGTTTCCCTGCACCTGCCGTGCTATAACGAACCGCCCGAAATGGTGAAGCTGACCATCGATTCGCTGTTGGCTTTGGATTACCCCAACTTCGAAATCATCGTCTTGGACAACAACACCAAGAAGGAAGAAGTGTGGCGCCCGGTCGAGGCCTATTGCGCCCAGTTCCCCGACAAGGTGAAGTTCTACCATCTGGCGCCATGGCCCGGCGCCAAGGCCGGCGCGTTGAATTTCGGCCTGTCGGTCACCGACCCGGAAGCCGAGATCATCGGCGTCGTCGATTCCGACTATCAGGTGCGCAAGGATTGGTTGTCGTCCCTGGTGCCCTATTTCGAGGACCCCAAGGTCGGCCACGTCCAGGCGCCCCAGGATCACCGCGACTGGGAACGCGACCTGTTCAAGGAAATGATCAACTGGGAATATGCCGGTTTCTTCGANNATCCAGCACGGCACCATGACCCTGGTGCGCAAGAAGGCGATGACCGACGCCGGTCAATGGGCCGAATGGTGCATCGTCGAAGACGCCGAGCTGGGTCTCAGGATGATGCAGTTGGGCTATGAATCGGTCTATATCCAGGAACGCATGGGCCACGGTCTGGTTCCCGACAGCTTCATGGCCTACAAGAAACAGCGTTTCCGCTGGGCCTATGGCGCCGTTCAGATCCTGAAAGCCCATTGGCGGGCCTTGGTGCCCTTCCGCGAAACCGGCCTGACGGCGGGTCAGAAATACCATTTCGTGTCGGGCTGGTTGCCGTGGTTCGCCGACGGCTTCTATTTGATGTTCTGTCTGACCAGCCTGTTCTGGACCGCCGGCATGGTGTTGGCGCCCCGCTATTTCGACACCCCGCTGGCTTTCTTCATCTTGCCCACGGTGGGCGTGTTCATCGCCAAGATCGTCCACCACATCTTCCTGTACACCACCCGGGTGAAATGCGGCTGGAAACAGCGCCTGTTGTCGGCGGTGGCCGGCATGGGCCTGACCTACGCCATCGCCTGGGCCATGTGGCAGGGCATCTTCACCAAGCACACCCCCTTCATGCGCACCCCCAAGATGGCGGAAAAGGTCGGCCTGAAGGACGCGGTGAAGATGACCTTGGAAGAAACCAGCCTGATGCTGCTGCACTGGTTGGCGGCTTTGGCGGTGCTGATCCCCGGCCATAATTACTATGACCCGGAAATCCGCCTGTGGTCGGTGGTGCTGGTGGTGCAATCCATGCCGTTCCTGGCGGCCTTGGTGGCCTCCATCATCTCGACCCTGCCGTCGCGCCCGGCCCCGGAAGAAAAGGCCCCCAGCGGCCCCACCCCGGAACCCGCCGAATAGCGACCTTGCATGCGCCATGGCGGCCAGCCTAAGCTGGCCGCCATGAGCAAACCCTTTTCCATCCTTTGGCTTCAAGCCGGTTCCTGCGGCGGCTGCACCATGTCGCTGCTGGCCGCCGATGACATGGGACTGGTCCATTCGCTTGAACGTTTCGGCATCCACCTGTTGTGGCATCCGTCGCTGTCGATGGAATGCGGCGCCGAAGCCGTCGCCATCCTGGAAGACGCCGCCAGCGGCCGCATCAAGGTCGATGCTTTGTGCGTGGAAGGGGCGGCACTGACCGGCCCCGACGGGTCAGGGCGCTTTCAAATCCTGTCAGGCACCGGCAAGGCTATGACCTGGTGGATCAAGGCCATCGCCGCCCAGGCCCACCACGTGGTGGCGGTGGGGTCCTGCGCCGCCTTTGGCGGCTTCCCGGCGGCCGAGGACAATCCCACCGATTCCGTTTCCCTGCAAGACCTGCTGGGCGCCGATTTCCGCGCCCAAGGCGGGTTGCCGGTGATCAACGTCGCCGGCTGCGCACCGCATCCCGGCTGGCTGGTGGAAAGCTTGGCCGAACTGGCCTTGTCCGGAACCTGCGCCCTGGATTCCCTGGGCCGGCCCCGGGCCTTTGCCGACCATTTGGCCCATCACGGCTGTGGCCGCAACGAATTCTATGAATTCAAGGCTTCGGCGGCGCGGGCTTCCGATCGCGGCTGCCTGATGGAAAACCTGGGCTGCAAGGCGACCCAGGCGCCGGGTGACTGCAACATCCGCCGCTGGAACGGCTATGGGTCGTGCACCGATGCCGGCTATGCCTGCATCAACTGCACCTCGCCCGATTTCCAGGACCCCGAGGCGTCGTTCACCGAAACCGCCAAGATCGCCGGCATCCCGGTGGGCCTGCCGGTGGACATGCCGAAAGCATGGTTCGTCGCCTTGGCGGCTTTGTCGAAATCGGCGACACCGAAACGGGTGCGGGCCAATTCCCACGCCGACCATGTGGTCGTTCCCCCCGCCCGTCTGCCCCCCAAACACTCATGAACACCAATTCACGACTGATCGTCGGCCCCTTCAACCGGGTCGAGGGCGATCTGGAAGTCACCTTGGACATTTCCGCCGGTCAGGTGCAATCGGCCCGCGTCACCGCCCCCATGTATCGCGGCTTCGAACGCATCTTGGTGGGGCGTCCGCCGGAAGACGCTTTGGTGGTGGCGCCGCGCATCTGCGGCATCTGCTCGGTGTCGCAATCGGTGGCCGCCGCCCGCGCCCTGGCCTCGGTCGCCCGCATCGCCATGCCCGACAACGGCCGCCTGTTGACCGATCTGATGTTGGCTTGCGAGAACGCCGCCGACCATCTGACCCATTTCGTTTTATTCTTCATGCCCGATTTCGTCCGCCCCACCTATGCCGACCGCCCGTGGTTCGCCGCCGCCGAACGGCGTTTTGCCGCCATCCATGGCGAAGCGTCGCGCCAAATGGTGCCGGCACGGGCCCGTTTCCTGCATCTGATGGGATTGCTGGCCGGCAAATGGCCGCATTCCCTGGCCCTGCAGCCCGGCGGCGTCACCAAGGGGGTGGACAGCGGCGAACGCATCCGCCTGTTGGGTATCCTGGCCGATTTCCGCCGTCAGCTGGAACAGGTGTTGTTCGCCGACAGTCTGGAAAATATCGCCGCCCTTTCCAGCCGCGCCGCGTTGGAATCCTGGGCCGACCAGGCGCCCCAGGACCACGGCGATTTCCGCCTGTTCCTGCACATCGCCCGCGACTTGCGATTGGACCAATCCGGCCACGGCCCCCACCGTTTTCTGTCCCATGGCTCGTTCGGCCTGTTCCCCGCCGGGCAGGCGGTATCGGGCGCCATCAGCGCTTTCGATCCGGCGCAGGTCGCCGAGGATTTGACCAGCGCCTGGATGGATACCCCCGCCTTGCCCGACGCCGACAAGGCCGGCGCCTATTCCTGGTGCAAGGCGCCGCGCCTGTCCGGTCAAAGCTTCGAAACCGGCGCCCTGGCCCGCGCCATGGTGGCCGCCGACTCGTTGGCCCGGGATTTGTGCGCGGACAAGGGCGGTTCGGTACAAGCCCGGGTGGTCATCCGTCTGGTGGAACTGGCCAAGCTGGTCATCGCCATGGAAAACTGGACCAAACGGATCAAACCGGGCGAAGCCATCTGCGAGGAAGCGCCGCTGCCCCTGCACGGCCATGGATTGGGGCTGGTGGAAGCCGCCCGGGGGGCACTGTCCCATCGCCTGGACATGGATGGCGGCCGCATCCGCGATTATGCCATCATCGCGCCCACCACCTGGAATTTCAGTCCGCGCGACCAAGCCGGCAATCCCGGCCCACTGGAACAAGCGCTGCAAGGGGCGCCGGTGCAAGACGGCGAAACCACCCCGATCGCAGTCCAGCACATCGTGCGCAGCTTCGACCCCTGCATGGCCTGCACAGTACATTAAAAAGGCGGGGTTTCCCCCGCCTTTTCCGGATTACTGGGCTGCCTGTGCCAGAACCGGCCGCATGGTGCCCTTTTCTTCCACCGCCAAATGCCAAGACAACGCCTTGGACAGGATGTGCGGGGTGTGGCCGCCCTTGGCTTCCGCTTCGCGCACATAATCACGCAAAGCGTCGCGATAGATGGGATGGGCGCAGTTGTCGATGACCAACCGCGAACGTTCGCGCGGCGCCAAGCCACGCAGATCGGCCAGGCCCTGTTCGGTGACGATCAGGTCGACGTCGTGTTCGCAATGGTCCACATGGCTGACCATGGGAACCACCGAGGATATGTCGCCGCCCTTGGCCAGCGACTTGGTGACGAACACCGACAGATAGGAATTACGGGCGAAGTCCCCCGAACCGCCGATGCCGTTCATCATCTTGCTGCCCAGAACATGGGTCGAGTTGACGTTGCCGTAAATGTCGACTTCCAACGCCGTGTTGATGGCGATCAGGCCCAGGCGACGGATGACTTCCGGATGGTTCGAGATTTCCTGAGGCCGCAGCACCAGCCGGTCCTTGTACTTGGAAATGTTTTCCAGGACGTAGCGGTGCTTTTCCGGGCTCAGAGTGATGGACGAGCCCGAGGCGAACAACAGCTTGCCGGCATCCATCAGGTCGAAAGTGCTGTCCTGCAGCACTTCCGAATACATGGTCAGATCGTGGAAGTCGGATTCGATGAAGCCGTGCAGCACCGCATTGGCGATCGAGCCGATCCCGGCCTGCAGCGGCGCCAGATTCGAGCCCAGGCGCCCCAGATCGCGTTCGCGCTTCATGAAGTCGATCAGATGGCCGGCGATCTGCTTGGTTTCTTCGTCAGGGGGCAGAACATTGGCCGACGAATCCAGCTTTTCGGTGACCACGATGGCGGCGATGCGCGACGGGTCGATGGGAATGACGTTCATGCCCACCCGGTCATCGGGCTTCAGGATGGGAATGGGTTCGCGATGCGGGCGGCGGCTGGGGATGTAAATGTCGTGCAGGCCGACCAGATCCATGGTTTGGGTCAGGTTCAGCTCGACGATGATCTTGTCCGCCAACAGGGCGAAAGTCGCCGAATTGCCCACCGAGGTGGTGGGGATCAGGGCGCCCGATTCGTCGATGGCCACCGCTTCAATCACCGCCACGTCCACCGGGCCCAGTTGGCCGGAACGCAGCATTTCCACGGTTTCCGACAGGTGCTGGTCGACGAACATCACCTCGCCGGCATTGATCGAGGCGCGCAGCACCGGATCGGCCTGGAACGGCAGGCGGCGCGACAGCGCATGGGCCTGGGCCAAGGTCTTGTCCACGTCGGACCCCAGGGACGCACCGGTCATCAGGGTGATCTTCAGACCGTCGCGCTTGGCCCGCTCGGCCAAAGCCAACGGCACCACCTTGGCGTCGCCGGCGCGGGTGAAGCCGCTCATGCCCACCACCATGCCGTCCTTGATATGCATGGCCGCCTGTTCGGGCGAGACGACCTTGGCCCAAAGCGATTTCAAGCCGATACGGTCACGGTACATGGGCACGTTTCCTTTTCCGTTGGGGGCGGAGATTGAATTATTGTGACAATAATCAACCCATCACGGTTGCAGTTGTGTCGATTATGCATGCGGCCATGACAAAAAGTTAGGCACCGTTGCCGGTGCCTTCCGTTAGCTTGCTGTCTTGATGGGCATCGTCAGCCGCCGTCTTCGTCCTGGCGGCTGACCAGAACCTTGTCGATACGGCGCCCGTCCATGTCGACCACCTCGAACCGCCACCCCTGCCAGATGAAAAAATCACCGGCACTGGGGATGGAACGCGATTTCGACAAGATGAAGCCGGCCAACGTGTCGTAATCGGCATCCTCGCCGCCCAGCACCCGACAATTCAGCCGATCGCGCGCCACGTCCACCGCCACCGAACCGTCCACCAGCCATGACCCGTCCTGGCGAGTGACGATGGCGCCTTCGTAATCCTCGCCGTGTTCGGACAGACCGCCCAGGATGGCCGACAGGATGTCGGCGGCGGTGACGATGCCTTCGACGCTGCCATATTCGTCCACCACCAGGGCCATGTGGATGTCCGAGCCCTTCAGGGTGTCCAGCACCAAAAGCGCCGGGGAATTGTCGTGGACCACCGGAACCGGTTTCACCGATTCCTCCAGCCGCAAATCCAACCCGGACAGATAGGTGTTCAGCAGATCCTTGGCCTGGACCACCCCCAGGATGTCGTCGGAATTGCCGCGATAGACCGGCATCCGCGAATGCGGACTGGCCTGCATGACTTGGACGATATGGTCGTGGTCCCAATCCAGATCGATGGATACCATGTCGTTGCGGGGCGTCATGATGCCGCGCACCCGACGGTCGCCGAACCGCATGACACCGGACAGCAATTCCTGTTCCTGGGGTTCGAAGACGCCGCTTTGGGTGCCTTCGGCGATCATCGCCTTGACCTCTTCCTCGGTGACGCTTTGATCGGCGCTTTGCTTCACCCCCAAGATGGCCAAGGCCAGCTTGCTGGACCCTTCCAGCAGCCACACCAGGGGCGAGGCGAAGCGGGCGACCAGGGCCATGGGCCGCGCCACCAGAACCGCCACCCGCTCGGGATCAGACAGGGCCACCTGTTTGGGAACCAACTCGCCGACGATCAACGAGGCATAGGTGATGGCGCCGACCACCACCGCCAGGGACAACACTTCGGCGACCGGGTCCAACAGCGGGAAGCGGTTCAGCCAGGCTTCGAACTGGGTGGCCAGGGTGGCACCCGAATAGGCGCCGGCCAGGATGCCCACCAAGGTGATGCCGATCTGCACCGACGACAGGAAGCGGCCGGGGTTTTCCGCCAGTTCCAACGCCATCTTGGCACCCTTGCCGCCTTCGGCGGCACGCGCCGCCAACCGTGCCTTGCGCGACGACACGATGGCCATCTCGGACAGGGCGAAAGCACCGTTCAACAACACCAGAAAGACGATGACGGCGATTTCGAAGGCTAAGGACATTTTACCCCAGGAAGTGATTGAACAAGCCAAAACGCCAAGCGGCGACGGCCCCGATGGCGATCAACAACGCCAACATCAGCCACGATCCCACCGGCGCTTTCTTATCGGCGAAAGGATCGGCCAGGGACCGTTCCGCCCCCGCCGGCAATTGCGCCAATTCGGTCAGCGAGCCCCCGAACGGGATGTTGATGCTGGCCCGGGCGTTCACCGCCCAACCCGTCGCGTCCAAGATAGGTGCCAGGTTGCGCTGTCGCAACTTCATGTAGGCAATGATCATGCTGGGGCCGGAAACCACCAGAACCAGACCGGCCAGGGCCAACGGCATCTGCCACCACGACAGCGACAGGAAGCCGGTGACCACCGAGGCGATGGCGGTGCCGATGGCCCCCACCGCCAAACCCAAAGCGGCGAAGATGCCGGCGAACTTGCCGGCGTCGAAGCTTTCCTTGGGCGGCGGCGCCTTGGCCGGCGCGACGATCTTGCCGGCGGCCTGGGCCTGCAGGTTGGTTTCCACCGCGCGGGCCTTGGCGGCCGCCATCTTTTCCACCTGACCGCCGACGAAACGGCCCAGTTGCTTGTAGGGCGACCAGAAGGCCTGACGCATGCTGATGGGATGTTCGACGATCTTGACGATGGTGGCGTCCCAATCGCGGCCCTGCCGGTCATAGAAAATACCGTTGCGGCCCACCATCAACTGGTCGGAATCCCCCGAGGTGAAACCGGCCATGATGGTCATCTTCTGGTCCGAACCCCGGCGCGCGCAGTCGCAATAGACCAGATAGATGCGCGATAAGGTCGCCAGGGCGGCATGTTTGGCGGCGTCGGCGACACTCAGGCACAGATCGGCGCTGCGGCCATCCAGATAAAGCGTGCCGGCCTGGAACACCGCGCGGTCCTGGCGGGCATAGAATTCGCGGAAGCTGACGAAATTGTTGACCAAACGGAACAGGTGGGTACGCAGCACCACCAGCTTTTCCACCGCATCGATGGCGTTGGCCTGGGCTTCCAGCGCCTTGTCCTCGGCCACCAGCGCATCCAGGCGGGTCTTGAAATCGGAAAAGCGGATGGCACGGATGCGGTCCACCCCCAGGGATTCGATCTGGGTTTCGGGCTTCTTGGCCTGCCACTCGGCATGGGCGGCGAAACGCGCCTTCAGTTCCAGCCATTCGTTTTCCGACAAGGACAGCCGGTCATTGGCCACCAGACGGCGGAACGTTTCGACCTCTTTGTCCCAGGCCGGGTTGACGCCACGCAGCAGCGGCAGGTCGGCCTGGGGGAACACCGACGCCAGGGGCAACGGACGCAGGGCCTCCAGGGCCTCGGCGGTGCTGGCACCGGTCAGCGGCAGGAAGGTTTCGGCATTGGGGTTGACGGTTTGGGCGGCGGCGTCGGAATAAAACGCCATGCGGCAGCGCAGGAAGAAGCCGTCGATCTTGTCGCGCAGCGCTTCCAGGGCGGCGCCGGCCTCGGCCGAGACTTCCACTTCGCCCCCCTGACCCAGCCAGTCGCCATAATGTTCGATCTGGGTGAAAAACGCGTCGATCTTGTCCTGGCCGATGCCCGGTTGGCCGGAACGGTCGGTTTCTTCGCCCAAGGCCGCCATGATGTCCTTGACCACCTGGGCCAGATCTTCGTCCTCGGCGGCGTCGGCGGTGACGACGCCATCGCCGTTGAACCGGGTCTGGGCGAAAATGCGGCCGGTGTCGCGGGTGTCTTCCAGATCGATGGCCCCGGCCCCGGCCTTGCCCAGATTGGCCAGAATCTGGCGCGCCGAGGCCAGAACCCGCGCTCCTTCCGGTTGGCTGTCGTCGATGCTGTCCAGACTGACCGCGCTGCCGGGGGTGACCAATTCGTCGCCGTTCTTCAGCACCGCACGCAACCAGCGCACCGCGTCCAGGATCTCGGCGGCGCGGATGCGGCCATCCTTGTCGGTGTCCAGCAATTCCAGGGCGCGCGGATCGAACTCGATGTCCTTGGCCGGACAGGCCAGGGCGACCCACAATTTCTGGTCCAGTTGGTCCAAGGCCAACAGGTCGTCACCGGTCTCGATGCGGACCTGGTCGAAGCCGCCAGCGCGGAAGAACTTCCAGACGTGTGACGTATCGGGGGACGAAACGGATGCGGTCACGGACATACTCCCTACCCTGCTGACGGGAAAGAAGGCTAACCCGGACCGCCCACTAAATCCATACACGACCCACGCTTTGTCATTATCTTGCCTTGTTGACGTCCTGGTTTCGCCATGCTGCGCAGGCATGTTGGGTCTTGCCCGTGTAAGCGCTGATCCCGGATTTCCCCTTGGGGATCGCTGCAGAATGCTCTTGTGAAAGGAAAAATCATGCCTTCATTTTCCCGCGTCATGGTTCTGATCCTGGCCGCCGGGCTCAGCTTGGGCGCCGCCGCCCGCGCCCAGGAAACCAACCCGTCCGACAACCCCGCCGAGCAGCGCCAGCAACGCCAGGACGACCGCCGCGACCGCATGGAAAACCGCCGGGACGACCGCCGGGGTGACGCCGACCAGCGTCGCAACGACCGCCAGGAGCGTCGGGACGACCGCCGTGACGACCGTCAACAGCGGATGGACGACCGCCAGGGCGACAAGGCTCAGAAGATGGAAGACCGTCGGGATCGCCGTGACGACCGTCGGGACGACCGTAAGGAACGTCGGGACGACCGCCGTGACGACCGTCAGGACCGGCGCGGCGACCGCCCCGGCAAGCCGGGCGACGACAAAAGCAACTAAGCCGAAGCCGCTTCCCATCCATGCCGGGCCGACCTTGTCGTGCCCGGCATTTTTGCGCCCGCAGTGGTAAGTAGGTTTTCATTTTTGGTCATTTAATTACCAGTCACAGAACAGCCTCCCCACCCGCCCCACCCGTCGTTGCCTTTGCAAGTTTCCTTGCGTTCCGCCCGGTAAAGCCACCTGTGCAATGCAGCATTTCCTACCCGATGGAGTTGGCACGCTGCTTGCGAAAACGCAATTCAGACAATTGAGAACAAGAAGGACGGGAGGCAAACGGTCCGGTCGGACCCTTGGGGGGGCGACCCCCTGATCCTCTTGCCCTTCGTGACAGACGAGCCTTTGGAAAGGTGGGGATCAGAATGTTGGACGACAGCGCCGTTAAATTCGAAACCGATGTCGAGACCCGTTTCGGTGTCTCGCGCCGCGATTTCATGAAGTTCTGCGCCGCCATGGCCGCGACCATGGGCCTGCCCAAGGGCGCCGATGCGCAGATCGCCGAAGCCATCACCAAGAAGGAACGTCCTTCGGTGATCTGGCTGCACCACCAGGAATGCACCGGTTGTTCGGAATCGCTGCTGCGCTCCGAACACCCGACGCTGGAAAAGCTGATCCTCGACATCATCTCGCTGGATTACCACGAGACCCTGTTCGCCGCCGCCGGCCATCAGGCCGAAGCCGCCCGCCATGCCGCCATGGAAAAGAACAAGGGCAAGTACATCTTGGTGGTGGAAGGTGCCATCCCCATGAAGGATGGCGGCGTCTACTGCAAGATCGGTGGCCAGACCTCGTACGAGCTGACCAAGGAAGTGGCCGAACACGCCGCCGCCATCGTCGCCGTCGGCTCCTGCGCGTCGTGGGGCGGCATGCCGTCGACGCCGCCCAACCCCACCGGCTCCACCGGTGTGGGCGAAGCTTTGGGCCGCAAGGACGTGGTCACCATCCCCGGCTGCCCGCCCAACCCCTATAACATCCTGGCCACCATCGTCCATTTCCTGACCTTCGGCAGCCTGCCCAAGGTGGACGAGCTGGGTCGCCCGACCTTCGCCTATGGCCGCCTGATCCACGACAATTGCGAACGTCGCAGCCATTTCGACGCCGGCCGTTTCGCCCTGGAATTCGGCGATGCCGGCCACCGCAAGGGCTATTGCCTGTACAAGCTGGGCTGCAAGGGCCCGGAAACCTACGCCAATTGCCCGTCGATCCTGTTCAACGACGTCGGCACCGGTTCCTGGCCCGTCGGCACCGGCCATCCCTGCATCGGCTGCACCGAAAAGCATATCGGCTTCGAAAAGCCGATCCATGCTTTGGCCACGCTCAAGACCAACCCGCCCACCAGCTATCCGCGCATCGTCGAGGAACAGGGCACCGGTGCTTCCGTCGCCTCGGCCGCCCTGGTGGCCGGTGTCGCCGGTCTGGCGGTCGGTGCCGGCATGAAGATCGCCGGCAACCTGGGCAAGAGCGAAACCAAGGACGGCGAGTAATCCCATGACCGTCAATCGTCGAGACTTCATCAAGGGGGCTGCCGGAGGCGGCGCCGCGCTGGCGACAGCGGCGGTGGTGTCCGCTCCGACCCCCGCCCAGGCCCGGCCCAACAAGGAAATGCCGCCGCACGCGGTGGGCTTGTTGTACGATTCCACCCTGTGCGTGGGCTGCAAGGCCTGCGTCGCCGGCTGCAAGGAAGCCAACGGCCTGCCCGCCGACATCAACACCCCCGACGCCTTGTGGGACACCCCCATCGACATCGGGCCCAAGACCTATAACGTGATCAAGCTGTATGCCGAAGGCACGGCGGATCACAAGGACCAGGAAAAGGACGGCTTCGCCTTCATCAAGAAGTCGTGCATGCACTGCGTCGACCCGTCTTGTGTCTCGGTCTGTCCGGTTTCGGCCATGACCAAGGACAGCCAGACCGGCATCGTCGGCTATAACCCCGACATCTGCATCGGCTGCCGTTACTGTGTGGCATCGTGCCCCTTTGGTGTTCCGCAGTCGGAATTCGACACGCCGACGCCCAAGATCAAGAAGTGCGAGATGTGCCGTCACCGTCAGGCCGAGGGCAAGATCCCGGCCTGCGCCGAAGTGTGCCCCACCGGGGCCACCATCTTCGGGCCGCTGACCGCCATCACCGAAGAAATCGCCCGCCGCCGCGCCATGACGGCCGGCGAGGCCAATGTCTTCGAACGCCGCACCATCGGTTCCGGCGACACCCATGAACGCCCCGCCGCCAAATACGTGGACCATGTCTATGGCGAGACCGAAGTGGGCGGCACCCAGTTCCGCCACATGGCCGGCGTGCCCTTCGAGAAGCTGGGCTATCCCGATCTGCGTCAGAAGTCGTTCGCGTCCGAATCCGAAGGCATCCAGCACACGCTGTACAAGGGCATGATCGCCCCCGCCTTGGCTTTGGCCGGTCTGGTCTTCGCCGCCAAGCGGGCGTCCCACATCGACGACGAACACCCCGAGGAGTGAGCGGAAATGGCTGGATTCCATAACGAACACGAACCCTTGGGCGGTTCCATCCTGTCCAAGACCACCATCATCTGCGGCATATTGGCGTTCATCGCCGTGGTGCTGCTGGCCAAGCGAATGGTGCTGGGCCTGGGTTCGGTCACCAACCTGAACAACGGTTACCCCTGGGGTATCTGGATCGTCTATGACGTGGTCATCGGCACCGCCTTCGCCTGCGGCGGCTATGCCATGGCGTTTTTGACCTACATCCTGAACAAGGGCGAATACCACCCGCTGGTGCGCCCTGCCCTGCTGGCGTCGTGCTTCGGCTACACGCTGGGTGGTATCTCCATCGTCTTCGATCTGGGCCGCTGGTGGAACGCTTGGCACATCCTGGTGCCGGCCTACATGCAGCCCAATTCGGTGATGTTCGAAGTGGCGCTGTGCGTCATGGCCTACATCCTGGTGCTGTGGATCGAATTCGCCCCCGCCATCCTCAGCAAGCTGGGCCTGACCCATCTGCGCAAGAAGCTGGACAAGGTGTTGTTCGTGTTCATCGGTCTGGGCGTGCTGCTGCCGTCCATGCACCAATCCTCGCTGGGCACGCTTCTGGTGGTCATGGGCTATCAGATCCATGAATTGTGGCAGACCCCGATCCTGCCGCTGTTGTTCCTGATGAGCGCCGTCGCCATGGGCTTTTCCATCGTGGTGTTCGAAGCCCTGCTGGGGTCGGCCGGCTTCCACCGCTCGGTCAAGCACGAGATCCCGCAACTGGCCAAGCTGGCCGGCATCATCCGGGCCATGATGATCGTCTATCTGGTCATCCGTTTCGGCGATCTGGCGGTGCGCGGCGCTTTGGGCGCGGTCTTCGGTTCGGGCATCAAAAGCGTGATGTTCGTGCTTGAAATCGCCCTGTTCGCCACCCCGGTGGTGCTGTTTTCCAGCAAGGAAAAGCGCAACAGCAAGAAGGCCCTGTGGATCGGCGCCTGCGCTTTGCTGCTGGCCGGCGCGCTTTATCGTCTGGATGCCTTCCTGGTCGCCTATCAGACCGGCCCGGGCTGGAGCTACTTCCCCAGCGTGCAGGAACTGATGGTCACCATCGGCATCATCGCCGCCGAAATCCTGCTCTACATCGTCTTCGTCCGGAAGTTCCCGGTCTTCTACACCCACAAGCTGACGCAGGCCGAGATGGCCGCTGCGCATACCAAGTAAGGAGCCACGCCCGTGTCTAAGCGTATCACCATCGACCCCATCACCCGGATCGAAGGCCATCTGCGCATCGACGTCGAAGTCGATAACGGCAAGGTGTCCAAGGCTTGGTCGTCCGGCCAGATGTGGCGCGGCGTCGAACTGATCTTGTTGGGTCGCGACCCGCGCGACGCCTGGGCCATCACCCAGCGCATCTGCGGCGTCTGCACCACCGTCCACGCCATCACCTCGGTGCGCGCGGTGGAAAACGCGCTGAACCTGGAAGTTCCGGTGAACGCCCAGTTCATCCGCAACATGATCGCCTCGGCCCACGCTTTGCACGATCACATCGTGCACTTCTACCACCTGTCGGCCTTGGATTTCGTCGACGTGGTCTCGGCCTTGAAGGCCGATCCGGAAGCCACCTCGAAGCTGGCGGAATCCCTGTCCGACTGGGGCATGAACTCCAAGCACATCATGGCCCAGACCAAGGAAAAGCTGGCCACCTTCGTGGGTAGCGGTCAGCTGGGTCCGTTCGCCAACGGTTATTGGGGCCACCCGGCCATGAAATTGACCCCCGAGGTCAATTTGCTGGCCGTCGCCCACTATCTGCAGGCCCTGGAAGCCCAGCGCCATGCCAGCAAGATCGTCACCATCTTGGGCTCCAAGTCGCCGCACATCCAGAACCTGGCCGTCGGCGGCGTGTCCAACCCCATCGCCACCGATTCGCAATCGGTGCTGACCGTCGAGCGTCTGCTGGCGGTCAAGGAACACATCGACGCCCTGGCGGAATTCACCCGCAAGGTGTACCTGCCCGACGTCGCCGCCATCGGCGCCTTCTATGCCGACTGGACCCAGTACGGCAAGGGCATCACCAATTACATCTCGACCCCGGACTTCCCCACCGATTCCAAGGGCACCCAGTTCATGGTCCCCGGTGGTCACATCCCCGATGGCGACATCGCCAACTACAAGCCGTTCACCCAGTTCGGCGACCAGTATCTGCGCGACGGCGTCGAGGAATCGGTCAAGCATTCCTGGTACACCTATTCCAAGCCGGGCGCGCTTCACCCGTACAAGGGTGAAACCACGCCGCACTACACCGACTTCCAGGACGAAGGGAAGTATTCGTGGCTGAAGGCCCCGACCTTCTATGGCAAGCGCGCCCAGGTCGGCCCGCTGGCCAACGTGCTGTGCGGTCTGGCCGCCGGTCACCAGCCCACCGCCACTTATGCCAACCAGATGCTCTCCACCGTTTCCACCCTGCTGGGCAGCAAGGTGGGGCCGGAAATCCTGCATTCCACCGTCGGCCGTCATGCGGCGCGTGCCATCCGTGCCGGCGTCATGGCGGAAGTGTTGGGCCAGAACTGGTCCATGCTGATCGAGAACATCTCGAAGGGCGACACCACCACCTTCAACAAGCCGGTCTTCCCCAAGGGCGAAGTCATGGGCTTCGGCATGCACGAAGCGCCGCGCGGTCTGTTGTCGCACTGGACCGTCATCAAGGACGGCAAGATCGCCAATTACCAATGCGTGGTGCCGTCCACCTGGAACGCCGGCCCGCGTGACGAAAACGACGAGATCGGCCCGTACGAAGCGTCGTTGATGGACAACCCCATCGCCGATCCCGAACAGCCCCTGGAAGTGCTGCGGACCGTCCACTCGTTTGATCCGTGCCTGGCCTGCGCCGTGCACGTCCAGGACGAAGACGGCCACGAAGTGGTCCAGGTCAAGGCCCTGTGACAAACCTGCCTTAGTCATGTATCATTGCCGCCGTCCCCTGACCGGGACGGCGGAATTTTTCCGAAGGATCAGATATGCGCGTCGTCGTCTTGGGTGTTGGCAATATCCTGATGTCCGACGAGGGGGTGGGCGTCCACGCCGTCACCGCTTTGGCCGAACGCTATGACTTCCCCGATAGCGTGGAAATCATCGACGGCGGCACGTCCGGCATGGATTGCCTGGACCGCATCGCCGATTCGGATCTGCTGCTGATCGCCGATTGCATGCGCAAATCGGGCAAGCTTCCCGGTGACATCACCCGCATCGCCGATGACGAGATCAATGCTTGGTTCAAGACCAAGATTTCGCCCCATCAGGTCGGCCTGTCCGACGTGCTGGCGGCGTGCTGTTTCCACGGCATTTCCCCCAAGAAAGTGGTGCTGGTGGGGGTCCAGCCCGAATCGTTCGAGACCTCCATGGAACTGACCCCCACGGTCGCCGCCGTGCTGGACCAGGTGGTCGAGCGTCTGGTGGCGGAAATCGCCGCGATGGGTGTCAACGCCACCCGCAAGGCGGCCTGATTATGTGCATGGCGGTTCCGTCCAAGGTGGTGGCCGTTGACGGCCAGATGGCGACGGTCGAAGCTTTTGGCCAAACCCGCCAGACCAGCCTGCTGATGATCGACGAACCGGTATCCGTCGGCGATTACCTGGTCCTGGGGGCGGGCGGCAATTTCGCCGCCGAAAAGGTGTCCGAGGAAACCGCCCTGGCCGCCATCGACTATTTGTCCCAGGTTCTGGCCGACGGCTTGGCGTGATGTTCACCGAGGCCAGCCTGCACCTCACCTTACGCGTCGACGGCCCATCGGTGCGCACGGTTCTGGTGCGTTCTTCCCGCATGGTCCAAGCGGCCCGCCTGTTCGCCGGCAAGCAACCGGTGGAAGTCCTGCAATTGCTGCCGGCGGTGTTTTCCCTGTGCGGCAGCGCCCAGGCGCTGACCGGTCTGGCCGCCATGGAAAAAGCCGCCGCCATCGCCGCCAGTCCGGCGCAAAAGGCCGCCCGCAACCTGCTGTTGTTGGCGGAAAGCGTTTCCGAACACGGCCTGACCATCGCGCGGGACTGGCCGCTGTTGGCCGGGGCGGCCCCGTCGCTGGATCATGCCAAGCGGCTGCGCCATGCTTTGGCCGGTCTGCGCAAGGCGCTTTATCCCGATGGCGACTGGTTGCATTTGGGCGGCGGTCAACTGGCCCCCGACACGGACGCCATCGCATCCATCATCACTCAATGCCGCGACACCTTGACCCAATTGGTCGGCAACGACTTGGACGAAGTGGTGCAGCCCATCGCCTTCCAGGCATGGCTGCAACGGGAAACCAACCCTTTGCTGGCCCTGGTCACCTCGCGCTGCTGGCAGGGATTGGGGGCCTCGGCCGCCTTCATGCCCATGCCGGAACGGGGACCACCCGATTTGTCGGCGCGTTTGCAGACCGACCGCGAAGGCATCTATCTGGCCCGCCCCGATTGCGCCGGCCGGGTGTTCGAAACCGGCCCCTTGGCCCATTGGTATTGGCACCCGTTGCTGACCGACCTGACCGACCGTTTCGGCACCGGTCTGATGACGCGTTTGGCCGCCCGGCTGGTCTTGTTGGCGGAATCCTTGCGGGAAATGGCCGAACACGCGCATGATCTTCGGGCCGAACCGGCGGCCCCGTTGCCCCGCCTGGACGGTCACGGTCTGGCCTTGACCGAGGCGGCGCGCGGCATGCTGGCCCATCGGGTGGTGCTGAAGGAAGGCTTGGTGGGCGAATACCAGATCCTGGCCCCCACCGAGTGGAACTTCCATCCCGAAGGCCCGCTGGTGCGCATGCTGACCGGTGCCCCGGCCGACCAGGATTTGGAATTACGGGCGCGCTTGCTGGTGCATGCCATGGATCCGTGCGTCACCTGCACCATCGAGGTGGAATAGGCCATGCATGAAATGTCGCTGACCGAAGGCGTGGTCCGCATCTTGGAAGAGCAAGCCGCCACCCATGGCTTCACCAAGGTCAAGACCGTGTGGCTGGAAATCGGCGAATTATCGCAGGTCGATCCCGAATCGATGATCTTCTGCTTCGACGCGGTGACCCGGGGCTCGGACATCGCCGCCGGTGCCAAGCTGGAAATCGTCTCGGTCCCCGGCCAAGCCTATTGTCTGGATTGCGCCGACAGCGTCGCCCTGGCCAAGCGGGGCGATGCCTGCCCCAAATGCGGCGGCTGGGCGTTGCAGGTGACCGCCGGCGGCGACATGCGGATCAAGGAATTGGAGGTCGAGTAGATGTGCACGGTTTGCGGCTGCGGCGATTCCAAGGTGGAACATTCCCACGACCACGATCACGACCATCCCCATGATCATGACCATCACCATGATCATGACCATCACCACGACCATGGTCACCCTCATCACCACCACGATGAGGACCTGCATTTCGGCAAGGGCATCGCCGGTGTCCATGTCCCGGGCCTAAGCCAAAGCCGCATCATCCAGATCGAACAGGACATCCTGGGCCACAACAAATCACTGGCCGAGGTGAACCGCGCCTGGTTGGCCGAACGCGGCATCTTCGCGCTGAATCTGGTGTCCAGCCCCGGTTCGGGCAAGACCACGCTGTTGTGCAAAAGCGTCGAGGATTTGGCCGGGCGTTTCCCGGTTTCGGTGATCGAAGGCGACCAGCAGACCAGCAACGACGCCGACCGCATCCGTGCCACCGGGGCACCCGCCGTGCAGGTCAACACCGGCAAGGGCTGTCACCTGGACGCCCATATGGTGGCCACCGCCTTCGGCAGCCTGAAGCCGGCCGAGGATTCGGTGCTGTTCATCGAAAATGTCGGCAATCTGGTCTGCCCCGCTGCTTTCGATCTGGGCGAAGCCTATAAGGTCGCCATCCTGTCGGTGACCGAAGGCGAGGACAAACCGCTGAAATATCCCGACATGTTCGCCGCCGCGTCGATGATGATCCTGACCAAGGTCGATTTGCTGCCCTATCTGGATTTCGACGTCGCCAAATGCATCGATTATGCGCGCCGGGTGAACCCGGACATCGTTGTGTTGCAGGTATCGGCGAAAACCGGCCAGGGCATGGACGAATGGCTGGCCTGGGTGACCGAAGGCCGCCGTCAGGCCATTAGCGCCAAGGTCGCGGCGCTGAAGGCCAAGCTGGCGGCGGCGGAAGCGGCGCTGGGCCAATAAGGCACCCATTCCGTGAGTGCCATCGCCCAGACCATCCCCCTGCCCCACGCGGTGCCCTGCACCCTGGCGTTGGGGGCGTTTTTGAAGAACACCATCTGCGTCACCAAGGGCGATATGGCCTTTGTGTCCCAAATCCATGGTGATCTGGGCACACCTGACGCCATCGCCGCGTTTGAAAACTCGGTGCACACCCTGTTGGCCGAACTGGACGCAGTCCCGACCCGCGTCGCCCACGACCTGCACCCGGATTTCTATTCCACCCGTTTCGCCCAAAGCCTGGACCTGCCTTCTGTCGCCGTGCAGCACCACCACGCCCACGCGGCAGCGGTGGCGGTAGAGCACATGACTTTTAATCATGGGGTCCTAGCCCTGTCCCTGGACGGTTTCGGCCTGGGGCCGGGAAATCAGGCCTGGGGCGGTGAATTGCTGCATGCCGACGGCCCCCGTTACCAACGCCTGGGGCATCTGGCGACTTTACGCCAACCCGGCGGCGACGTGGCGGCGCGTGAACCCTGGCGCATGGCGGCGGCCGTGCTTCACAAGCTAGGGCGTGGTGCCGAAATCGCCACGCATTGGCCCGCCTATAAGTCTGCGGCGATGCTGGGCACTATTTTGGACAAGGGACTGAACAGCCCGGAAACATCCTCGGCCGGGCGATTATTCGACGCCGCCTGCGGGCTGTTGGATATCCATCCGGTGGCCGAATTCGAAGGCCAGGCCCCCATGGCCATGGAAACCCTGGTGGACGATCCACACATCCTGACCGGGGGCTGGCGGCTGGAACACGGCATTCTGGACTTCACCCCGCTGCTGGCCGAACTGGCCGATTGCGGCGATGCCAGACGGGGCGCCAATCTGTTCCACGGCACTTTGGTGGCCGGCATGACCCAATGGGCACAATATGGTGCCGAACAGGCGAATTGCGTCGATGTGGCCTTGGGCGGTGGCTGCTTCTTCAATAAAGTACTGAAGGACGGTCTGGTGAATGCG
Organism: Rhodospirillaceae bacterium UBA6219; assembly: GCA_002435715.1. Classification (GTDB taxonomy): domain Bacteria; phylum Pseudomonadota; class Alphaproteobacteria; order Rhodospirillales; family Magnetospirillaceae; genus Magnetospirillum. Next base: position 768 of record DISD01000019.1, on the reverse strand, counting down.
CTGTCGGCCCGGGGATTGCGCCCCTTGACCGCCGACAAGGTGTCGCCCGGCGATCCCGGATTGTCTTTGGGCCAGGCGTGGATCGCCGCCCTGACGGAGGTTTAACCATGTGTCTTGCCCTGCCATCGCGCGTGGTCGAATTGTTGGATGACGACCAGGCCAAGGTCGATCTGGGCGGCGTCATCAAGGCGGTGTCGCTGTCCTTGGTGGAAGACGTGGCGGTGGGCGATTACGTCATCGTCCATGTGGGCTATGCGCTGACCAAGGTGGACCCGGCGGAAGCGGAAAAGACCCTGGCGCTGTTCGCCGAGATGCAGGCATCCGGGCAAAGCGCATGAAATATATCGACGAATACCGCGACGGTGATCTGGCCCAGCAATTGGCGCGATCCATCGCCGCCGAGGCCGACACAGCGCGCGATTATCACCTGATGGAATTCTGCGGCGGCCACACCCACGCCATTTCCCGCTACGGCCTGGAAGACATCCTGCCGGCCAATGTCCACATGGTGCACGGGCCGGGCTGTCCGGTCTGTGTGCTGCCGGTGGGCCGCATCGACGCCGCCATCTGGCTGGCCGATCAGCCCGACGTCATCTTGTGCACCTATGGCGACATGCTGCGGGTGCCCGGTTCCAAACGCCTGAGCCTGTTGAAGGCCAAGGCCGAGGGCCGCGACATCCGCATGGTCTATTCGTCCCTGGACGCGGTGAAGCTGGCGCAAGCCAATCCCGACCGAAAAGTCGTGTTCTTCGCCATCGGCTTCGAGAC
>DISD01000048.1 GCA_002435715.1 Rhodospirillaceae bacterium UBA6219 | reverse complement strand
TGCGGATGCGCCATCGCCTCCTCGAAGCTCAGCACCGGCGTCACGCCGCAATCGACTTTCTCGAACAGCGCCTGCCAGTGGGCGAGCGGCCGGCTGGCGAGCAGGGCCTCGAGTTCGGCGCGTGTGCGCTCGCCTTCAACGCCGCGTGCGAGGCCGTGGGGCTTGAGTTCGGGCCGGCCGATGGCGTCACAGAACCGCTGCCAGAATTTCGGTTCGAGCGCGCCCACCGCCAGCCAGCGGTCGTCCTGCGTGCGGTAGAGGCCGTAGGCCGGCAGGCCGCCGCTGAGATCGTCGACGCCACGCGGCAGCGTCTCGCCGCGCGCCAGCACCGACAGCAGGCCGGTGTAGGCATGCGCGAACGTCGCGTCGGTCATCGACACATCGACGTAGCGACCTTCTCCGGTCGTCCGCGCGCCGATCACCGCGGCGAGGATGCCCATCGTCGCGGTCAGCGCGCCGCCGAGCAGATCGCCGATCTGCAGGTTGGGGATCGCCGGCGGCCCTTCCGCCGTGCCGATCTGGTCAAGCACGCCGGCGCTCGCGATGTAGTTGAGGTCGTGGCCGGCACGGTCGCGCCAGGGGCCGTCCTGCCCGTAGCCGGTGATCGCGCAATAGACGACCTTCGGGTTGATTGCTTTCACCGCCACGTAGCCAACGCCGAGTTTATCGACCACGCCGGGGCGGAAGCTCTCGACGATCACGTCGGCGTCACGCGCGAGGCGCAGGAACACCGCCACGCCCTCCGGCTGCTTGAGGTCGAGGCGCAAGCCGCGCTTGTTTCTATTGACCACGCGAAAGAAGAAGCTGTCCTCGCCCGGCGCCGCGCCGAGGCCCATCGTGCGCGCGTAGTCGCCGAGACCGGTGTCCTCGATCTTGATCACCTCCGCGCCGAGATCGGCCAGGTGCAGCGTGCACACCGGCCCCGGCAACAGGCGGGTGAGGTCAAGAATTTTGAGTCCGGCCAGCGGCAGCTGGCTGTCAGTCATACTTCCGCTCGTCGCTGATCACCTTGCCGTCGTTGGGCAAGCTGGCGGCGAACACCACCTCGCCGCGCAGCTTGGTCAGCTCGCGCAGGCTGTCGGCGACGGCGGCGGCGAGCACGGCGGCGGCGTCCCCCTGCCCATTGCCTTCACAGTGCAGCGTCATCGCGTCGATGCCATCGGGATTGGTGACGACGAGGCGCGCCCGGGCGATCTGCGGATGGCGTTTGACGATGGCGGCGACCTGCTCGGGATGGACGAACATGCCCTTGATCTTGGTGGTCTGGTCGGCGCGGCCCATCCAGCCCTTCAAGCGCATGTTGGTGCGCCCGCACGGGCTTTGGCCCTCCATCACCGCCGACAAATCGCCGGTGCCGAAACGGATCAGCGGATAGTCGGGATTGAAGCTGGTGACCACCACTTCGCCCACTTCGCCAGGGGCGACGGGATCGTTGGTCCCGGGGCGGACGATTTCGACGATGATGTCTTCGTCCACCACCAGACCTTGCTTGGCGCGGGTCTCATAGGCGATCAGCCCCAGATCGGCGGTGGCATAGGCCTGCACCACATCGACGCCCAGATCGGCCAGGGACTGACGAAGCGGGGGCAAAAGTGCCTCGCCCGACACGCAGGCCATGCTCAGCGACGAATGGTCCAGGCCCATTTCGCGGGCCTTTTCCAAGATGATCTTCAGGAATGACGGCGTGCCGGAATAACCCGCCGGCTTCAGATCGGCGACGGCGCGGGCCTGTTGTTCGGTATTGCCGACGCCGGCCGGGAAGACCGGGCAGCCCAAGGCGTGGGCGCCGGTTTCGAACATGAGGCCGCCCGGGGTGAAGTGATAGGCGAAGCAATTGTGCAGCAGGTCGCCTTCACGGAAACCGGCGGCGTAAAGGGCGCGGCCGATGCGCCACCAATCCTTTCCATGCCCTTCCGGGTCATAGATGGGACCGGGCGAGGCGAAGACGCGGAACAGCTTGCCCTTGGCGGTGGCATTCAGCCCGCCGAAGGGGGTATTTTCCTGCTGGATGTCGATCAGGTCGGACTTGCGGGTCACCGGCAACTGCGCCAAAGCGGCGCGCGAGTTGATGGCGGCGGCGTCGAACCCGGCCAAAAGCTTGCTGAAATAAGGCGCGTTGGCCTTGGCGTGGCCCACCTGACCGGGAAGTGCCGCCATCAGGGCGGCTTCGCGTTCGTCGGCGGAACGGGTTTCCTTGGAATCGTAGAATTCGCTCATCGGGTCATTTTCCTGCTTACCATTCCGCGTCACTCCCGCGAAGGCAGGAGTCCAGGGGGGCGCCAATACCGTGTCCGTGACGTCTGGATGCCCGCCTTGGCGGGCCTGACGACATGATTACAGCCAGCGCTTGCGGCGCTTGTAGGACTTCAGGTTCTTGAACGATTTGCGTTCCTTGTCGCCGCCCAGATAGAACTCTTTGACGTCTTCGTTGTTGATCAAATCGTCCTTGGGGCCGTCCAGCATGATCTTGCCGGATTCCATGATGTAGCCGAAATCGGCCACCTTCAGGGCCATGCGGGCGTTTTGTTCCACCAGCAAGATGGTGATGCCCAGATCGGCGCAGATATGTTCGATGATGCCGAACACTTCCTTGACCAACAAAGGCGACAGGCCCATGGACGGTTCGTCCAGCAAGATCATCTTGGGGCGCGCCATCAGGGCGCGGCCGATGGCCAGCATCTGCTGTTCGCCACCCGACAGGTAACCGGCCATGCCGGTGCGTTCCTTCAGGCGGGGGAAATAATTGTAGACCATGTCGATGTCGCGCTTGACGGCGGCAGACCCGTCACGACGGGTAAAAGCGCCCAGGCGCAGGTTTTCCAGACATGTCATGTCTTCGACGATGCGGCGACCTTCCATCACCTGGAAGATGCCGCGACGGACGATTTCTTCCGGGCTTTTATTGGCGATTTCCTCGCCCTCGAAGGTGATCGAGCCACGGGTGACTTCGCCGTCCTCGGTGGCCAACAGGCCGGAAATGGCTTTCAACGTGGTGGACTTGCCGGCACCGTTGGGGCCCAGCAAGGTCACCACCTTGCCCTTGGGCACGTCCAGGCTGACGCCGCGCAGGACCAAGATGACGTCGTCATAGACGACTTCGATGTTGTTGACCGACAAAAGCGGCTGTTCGGGGGAAATCTTCAGGGCGGGTTCGGCCATGTCAGCACCTGCGCGCAAGGGAAAAGGGGGAGGCCGGTGGGACCGGCCTCCCGGTTTCAGGCGTGATTACCAGCCCAGCCATTCGGGACGGCGGGGCAGCTCGACGCTGTGGACCTTGTGCATGGTGAACTTGTCACCCTTGACTTCGGCCTGGTAGACCAGAACCTGGGTCGAGCCACGGTGGTCGTCGGCCTTCCAGGTGGACGGCAGGCAGACGCCTTCCAGACCGGCCGGGACCCAATTGGCCTTCTTGTACATGGCGGCCTTGACGTTGGGGCCGGTGACGCCGCCGGGCATGGTGGCGGCGATGTCCATGGCTTCCTTCATGTAATAGGCCGAGCAGATGCCACGGGTGTAGTGGACCGGGCGTTCTTCCTTGCCTTCCGGATCGGCGGCCTTCGAGATTTCACGCACCAGCTTCATGCCGGGCACGTCGTCGTTCCAGGTGGCGGCGCCCACCACCCAGACGATGCCGTTGGCGGCTTCGCCCGAGGCCTTCAGGCCCGATTCGTCCATGCCCCAGATATTGGCCATGAATTGGGCCTTGGTGCCCACCGTTTCGCAGCTCTTCAACAGCGAGATGGTCGAGCCGGCGGTGTTGGCCAGATAAGCGTAGTCAGCCGCCGATTCCTTCAGGCTCAGGCACTGGGCCTTGAAGTCGCCGGGCTTCAACGAATACTGGATCGGGTTCAGGATCTCGAAACCCTTTTCCTTGGCATAGGCGCCGCAGGCATCCTTGGGGGCGTTGGGATAGGGGTGGTTGTCGCCCATGTGGACGAATTTCGGCGTTCCCTTGCCACCTTTCTTCTTCCAATCGGCGGCGGCCCAATCCACCAGACCACGGCAGCCGTCGGTGTAGCTGGGGCCATAGAAGAAGTTATAGGGCGCGGCCTTGGCCGAGGTCTTGCCCATGGGGTCGGTCAGGTGGCCGGAATAAGACGCCGAGAAATAGGGGATCTCGTCCTTGGCCACCGTGGCCGACAGGGCCTCGGTGTCGCCGGTGCCCCAGCCCTGGATCGAGGCCAGCTTGTGTTCGGACGTCCACTTCTTGTACTGCGCCATGGCGCGCGGCACCTGATAGGAATAGTCCACGGTTTCGAAGTCGATCTTGGTGCCACCGACGCCACCATGGGCGTTGATGTAGTTCAGCGCGTCGGCGACGCCCTGGGCGAACGGCTTGGACACCGAAGCGGTGGCGCCGGTCAAATCGGCCAGGTGACCGACATAGATTTCGGCGGCTTGCGCGGTGGCGGACAGTCCCAGGGTGATGGCGGCACTGGCCAAAAGCAGATTACGCATTCGTGTTTCCTCCCAAATATGTTTTCGGTTTGGTTGGGCCCTTGGGGCCTCGTTGTTGGGTAAGCTTAGTAAGAGAACGGATAGAATTTCCAATAGGACCGGATCAGACGCCAGCGATGGACCAAGCCATCGGGCTCGAAGATCAGGAACAAGATGATGGCCAGGCCGATGGCGGCTTGCTTGATGGATGCCAGACCTTCGGCCAGCCAGGCGACGTTGCCGCCGATCATCGACTTGGCGATGTCGACACCGCCGGTCATCACTTCCGGCAGCAGCACCATGAAAGCGGTGCCCATCAGGGTGCCGGCGACCGAACCCAGGCCACCGATGATGATCATGCCCAGGAATTCGATGGACATCAGGATGGTGAAACCCTCGGCCGAGACATAGCCCAGATAGTGGCCGTAAAGGGCGCCGCCCAAACCTGCGTAAAAGGATGACAGACCAAAGGACAGGATGCGGTACTTGGTCAGGTTGATGCCCATGACCTCGGCCGACAGATAATGGTCACGCACGGCGACGAAAGCACGGCCGTCACGGGACCTGAGCAGGTTGGTGCCGATCAGGAACATGACCACCACCCAGAACAGCGTCACGTAGAAGAAGCCCTTGTCGCCCGACAGATCCAGGCCGAACAGCATGACCGGGTTGGCCACGGCGCCGCCCGACCCACCCGAGAACCATTCGGCGCGGGCGAAGAAATCTTCCAAGATGAACTGGGACGCGAAGGTGGCGATGGCCAGATAAAGGCCCTTCAGACGGCCGGCGGGAATGCCGAACAGCAGGCCCAGGAACGTGGTCATCACCGCGGCCAGCGGCATGGCCAGCACCACGGGGACGCCGAAGCTGTTGTTCAGCCAAGCGGACGCGAAAGCGCCGAAACCGAAGAAGCCGGCATGGCCCAGCGAAATCTGCCCCGTATAGCCGACCAGGATATTCAGGCCCAGGGCGGCGATGCCCATGAAACCGATCTGGATCAAGAGCGACAGGTAGTAGTTGTTGAGGAACATCGGCGCGGCGATCAGGGCCAGAACGCCGGCCACCGCCCAGGCCCGCATGACGGGCGTGTCGAAGATGGTGGTGTCCTTGGCGTAGCTGGTCTTGAACTGGCCGCAGGGGATCAGGCTTGAGGTGATCATGGCCTTACACTCGCTCGATCTTGTGGGTGCCGAACAGGCCGTAGGGCTTGATCATCAAGATGACGATCAGCACGTAGAACGGCGCCACGGTATAAAGGTTGCCCAGGTGCAGCCATTGGCCGTCCACGTATTCGGCGAAGTTTTCCAACAACCCGATGATCAGGCCGCCGACGATGGCGCCGATGATGGAATCAAGCCCGCCGACGATGACCGCCGGGAACACCTTGATGCCGAAGAACGACAGCGCCCCGGACACACCGTTGACCATGCCGACCACCACGCCGGCCAAGGCCGACACCATGGCGGAAATGGCCCAGGCCATGGCGAAGACGTTCTTCACCGAAATGCCCAAGCTCTGCGCCACCTGCTGGTTGAAGGCGGTGGCCCGCATGGCCAGACCCATGCGCGAATACTTGAAGAACCAGGCGAAGCCGCCCATGACCAGCACCGAGACCACCAGGCTCATCAAATAAGCCGGCTGCACCGACAGGCCGAAGACGTCCACCGCTTTCACCGGGAAGATTTCCGGGAAGGGCTGCACGTCGGCGCCGAAGATCCACTTGGTGATGGCCTGGAAGAAGATGGAAAGCCCGATGGTGACCATGATCACCGAGATGATGGGCTCGCCGATCAACGGTCGCAGCACCACCATTTGCAGCGCGATGCCGAACACCATCATGAACAGGAAGGTCAGCGGGAACGAGAACCAGAACGGCAGGCCGGCGTCGACCACCAGCCACCAGCAGGTCCAGGCGCCGATCAGCAGGAACTCGCCCTGGGCGAAGTTCACCACTTGGGTGGACTTGTAGATCAGCACGAAGCACATGGCGACCACGCCGTACAGCGTGCCGACGATGAGACCGTTCAAAAGCAATTGGAAAAGCAGATTGCCGGACATGAGAGGTCTCCCTATTCGGCGGCTTCGGCGATGGCGGGGGCGGGCAGCAAGGTGATCACCTTCAACTCGGTCTTGACCCTTGTGGTCGAGCCGTCCTGGAAGGTGATGACCGCGTCCACCGGCACCATTTCGCGGTCGGCGTACATGGAATCGATGATGTCACCGTATTTTTCGTTGATGACGCCGCGACGCACCTTGCGGGTGCGGGTCAGTTCGCCGTCATCGGCATCCAGTTCCTTGTACAGCAACAGGAATTTGCGGATGCGCTGGGGCTCGGGCAGGGTGGAATTGACCTTCTCCACCTCGGCCTTCAGCAAGGCATAGATCTGCTCCTGCGACGACAGATTGGTGTAGTTGGTAAAGGCGATGCCTTTCTGCTCGGCCCATTTGGACACGATGGAATAGCGGATGCAGACGATGGCCGAAAGGTACGGCTTGTCGGCGCCCAGGATCACCGCCTCGGCGATGAACGGCGAGAACTTCAGCTTGTTCTCGATGAACTGGGGCGAGAAACGCACGCCGCCCGAGGTGGTGGCCAGATCCTTGATGCGGTCGATGACCACCAGATGGCCGTTTTCCTTTTTGACGTAGCCGGCGTCGCCGGTCTTCAGCCAATTACCGTCGACGATGTCGACCTTGGAGGCTTCCGGATTCTTGTAATAACCGGTGAACATGCCGTCGGTCCGGGCGACGATTTCGCCGACCCCGTTATGGTCGGGGTTGTCGATGCGGAATTCGGCGTCGTCGAAGGGAATGCCGACGCTGTCGAAATCGATGTCGTTGCCCCGGTGCACCGTATAGGCGCCGGCCAGTTCGGTCTGGCCATAGATTTGGCGCAGCGGCACCCCCATGGCCAGGAAGAAGCGGAAGGTGTCGGGGCCCAAGGCGGCGCCGCCGGTGGCCGCCGACTTCAGATAGGAAAATCCGATGCGGTCACGCAGGGCCTTGAACAGGATCTGGTCGGCCAGCCAGGACCGCTTACCCTGATCCAGGGCGGCCATGCCCAGCTTCATGCCCAGATCGAACATCCAACGTTTGAACGGCGTCGAATCCATCATGCGCGAGCGGACTTCGGCGGCGATGGCTTCCCAGGTACGCGGCGCCAGCAGCACGAAATGCGGTCCGATTTCACGCATGTCGGGCATCTGGGTTTCGGGTTCTTCGACGAAATTGACCACGTTGCGGCAGACCAGGGGCTGACCGACGGCGTAAATCTGTTCCATGATCCACGGCAGCGGCAGCACCGAGACGTAATTGTCGCCGGCGGCCTTTTCGTCGGCGCGCAGATAAGCGGTGCAGTGACGCAGGAACGGACCCGATTGCAGCTGGGCCAGCTTGGGGTTCGACGTGGTACCCGAAGTGGTCACCAGCACCGAGATGTCGTCGCCTTGGCCGGCATCGACTTCGGAATCGTAACGGTTCGGCTCGCGGCTCGCCAATTCGTCGCCCATGCGGCGCAGGTCGAGGGCGTTGACCAGCTTGTCGTCTTGGTACTTACGCATGCCGCGCGGGTCGAAATAGACGATGTGGCGCAGGCTGGGCACTTCGGGCGCGATTTCCAGAAGCTTGTCCACCTGTTCTTCGTCTTCCGCCATCACCACCGAGGCGGCGGTGTAGTTCAGCAGATAGGCGACTTCGGCGTTCATGCTGTCCTGGTAGACACCCATGGAAAGCGCGCCGATGGCATGGGCCGCCAGTTCGCTCCAGATCCATTCCGGGCGGTTCTTGCCCAAGATGGCGACCACGTCACCGCGCTTGACGCCGATTTCGGCCAAGCCCAGGGCCAGACGGCGCACTTCTTCATGCACGTCCGACCAGGTGAACAGGTTCCAGATGCCGAATTCCTTTTCCCGCATGGCGGTGTCGTTCGGCCAGCGGCGGGCGTTTTCCCGCAGCAGCTTGGGGAAAGTGTCGAATTTGGCGACGTCGTTGTAGTCGTGGCTCATTGTCTGTCCCCTGCTCAGGCCACGGCACCGGCGGCCGGCTCTTCGTCTTCCTCGACGCCGAGATAGGCCACTTTCACGCGTTCGTTGCTCATGATTTCGTCGGGCAGGCCGTCGGCGATCTTGCGGCCGAATTCCAGCACGATGACCCGGTGCGAGATGTCCATCACCACGCCCATGTC
>DISD01000011.1 GCA_002435715.1 Rhodospirillaceae bacterium UBA6219 | reverse complement strand
AAGCCCCGGCGCTCACAAATAACGCGGGTTGGAGCAGCCCGGTAGCTCGTCAGGCTCATAACCTGAAGGTCGCAGGTTCAAATCCTGCTCCCGCAACCAATAAAAAGCCCGTAAGTCCAACGACTTACGGGCTTTTGCATTCCGGAAGTAGCCTCTCTGGAAATCGCCCCGGAATCATATCGGAATCATTCGGGAGAAAAGTCTGGCGTAGCTGGCCTGCCTTGGGAAAACTCCTCCAAATTTGGGTAGAGTCCGTCATCTATGGAGACGGACTTATTAAGCTCAGCCGGTTCTGGTTCCGCGCCAACATTCGACTGGCGGCAAGCAGACGCTGCTCGGCATCAGCAAGCGAGGCAATCCTTATCTTCGGCGCCTCATCATCCATGGTGCACGCTCTTGCGTGGTGCACCTGGACAGGTCCTGTGACCGGCTGGAAAGTTGGCTGGATCAGCTCTCCCAACGCATGCCCCTCAACAAGGTGACAGTCGCGCTGGCTGCCAAGATTGCTCGCATCGCCTGGGGGTGGTGCTGACGAAGCCCGGAGCCCTCTACGAATGCCGGGATCCGGCCGTGGCGTAGAGGCTCCAACAGACTGCGAGGTCAAGGACGTGATGACGAGGCAGTTGATCGCCGTGCCGTAAACCCTGTCAAAAAAACGGGCCCTGTGCCCGCACCATTATTTGGGAACGCACGAGCCGATCTCATCATGGCCTGGCTGCAACAGCAGCCCACTCGCGAGAGGCCGGATACATTTACGCAGACTGTTCCCGTCCATTCGCCCATGACCCTTGCAGGGACGGGGCGGACCATACATTTTTTGAGGAAATCTCTTTCAAAACAGCGTTGTCGAGCATGGCTTCGGCCAACAGTTTCTTCAGCCGGGCGTTTTCGTCCTCCAGCGCCTTCAACCGCCGGGCCTCCGACTCGTCCATGCCGCCATACTTGGCCTTCCATTTGTAGAAGGTCGCCTCGGAGACGCCGTGCTTGCGGCAAACATCCGCCGTCTTCGCCCCGGTTTCCTGCTCCTTCAACATGCCGATGATCTGTTCTTCCGTGAACTTCATAAGTCCGTCTCCCTGATGGAACGGACGCTACCTCAAAGTGGGTACACTTGCGGGGAACAGGTCAGCTGCCAGCGCGGCGATTCGTCGGCACGATGATCTGATGTTTCGTCGGCCTGGTCGTAGGCCCATTTCCGGCAAGCCATCCTCGGTAATGAACGACGTGTCCCACAAGGGGAAATGTCACATCGATATCGAACACGAAACGGTCCCCTTCGGCCGTTTCGGTGCATTCGATGGCAGGGCGGCTCCAGGGCGGCAGCGGAATGCCAAGCAAGCGCCAGCCGGAGAGTGACCAACTCAGGCCCCCTGCATAAGGTGCAAGCTGGAACAGCAGATCGAACGGACCGAAATGCTCGATCAGCAGGCCATCGTCTTTGCCCTGTCCCGCCTCCATGGTGCTGGCATAGCGGCGGCCGGCGAAGTGGCGATCCCAGAACTCGCACCCTTTTCCATCGGGATGGAACGACACGCTCACCGGCACATCACGACCGGGTTTGGGCAGACCGGCGATCTTGCACAGGGCCCACGCGGCTGGGTTGGCGGCCGTCGTGATCTCGGCGACGCCCTTGGTGTGAAGCTCTCCCGACAGACCATGGAAATACCGTACCGGGCCGGGCAATCCCTCGAAAGCGGGGCCAAGTATGCGTTGAAACGGCGTCATGTTTCCTCTCCTTCTCACAATTCAGGCTTGAACACCATCAAGCCGACGATGGCGAGCATGGCGGCGAAGGCGGGCCAGCCCAGGGCGAACCACATACGGAAATAGCGGTGATAGAGCGGCGGCAGGTCGCTGCCGGCGGCAACCGCATCCTTGGCCATGCGATGCATGCGGATTTGCAACCAAACCACCGGCAGCCAGCAAGATCCGGCCAGGGCGTAAAGCGCCAGTGACCAGACGATCCAGCCTGTGGTCAGGGACCATCCCTGCATCAGTGCCAACCAAATGCCGGTGACGGGCTGGATCACCACGGTGGGCGTGGTGAAAATCCAGTCGGCCACCACCACATTGCGGTTGGCCACGGCGATGGCGCGCACGTCTTTCGACATATTGCTGGCCATGCCGTGGAAGGCGGTTCCCAGGCCGGTGCCGAACAACAGAATGGCGGACAGGACGTGGATCAGTTTCAGCGTCATGGCGTCCATCTCATGCCTCCATGGCCATCATCGCCAGCGTCGCGGCGGCGAGGGGCAGGTTCTTGAGCAGGGGGGCGAAGGGATGCAGCCAAAATTCAGCGGGCAGTCCCAGAGCGAAGAGGGAAAAGGCGGCCATGGAGGCCAGCATGGCGCACCCCAGCGTCACCGGCCGCCAGCCGGCCAACAGCAGGATGCCGAGGCCGAAATCAAGGGTGGCACCGCCGTATAGAGCGAAGTCTGCCATCACGCCGTCTAACCCGATGGAGATCAGCAGGCGGGCGCTGTCCTCGACCGGATAGAGCCCGAACGACAACAAGCCGGTGATCAGCCACAGCAGCCCCAGGCTCCACCGCAACAACGGTCGGACGAAGAACAGCCGTGCGGCCTGGCGGTCGGTCTCGCAGGCTGGATGCTGGGCCAATGCTTCTTCCAGCCGACGCGGTGCCCGTCCCAAAATGGTTGAGAAGGGCTTGGGATCGGCGGTATTGCCGGCCTTCAGCATGGCGACGATATCGCGGTTAAGGGGGCCATTCATCAGCCGTTCGCCCACCCGCGCAATCACACCAAGGAGGGCTTCGGGCACCGGCAGAAAGCGCCGCGCGGGCAGTCCCAACCAACGGCGCAAGGCAATGGTCACCTCGTCGGTCGTCATCGGCGCCGGCCCGACCACGTCGAGCGAGCCGGGCAATGCTCCTTTCGTCTCGACCAACCGCACCATCAGTTCTGCCACGTCATCCACGTGAACCGGCTGCACCATCCAGCTCCCGGGACCTATACGCGGCGACCAGGGGAGGGCGGCCAGGGCGGTCAGCACTTTGGTGCTGGCCCCGCCCCGGCCGATCACCAACGATGGCCGCAGCACACAGCATTCCAGTCCAGAGACAGCTTTCAGCAGGTCCTCGCCGCGCCCCTTGGTCTGCTGGTAGCGGGTTCCGCCATCGCTTGAGGCGCCTAATGCCGACAGATGGATCAGCCGCGATACTCCGGCTGCGAGGCAGGCCCGCACCAACCGCTCGGTTCCTTGCGCATGGACTGCCGCCATGGTGTTGCGACCGCAGCCTCGGACCAGACCGGCGGCATTGATGACCACGGTGTGGCCTTTGATCCGGGTCGCCAAGACGGCCTCGTCATCTTGAACCAAATCGAGACACTGGCGCCCCAGTGGCGTCACGCTGTGACCGGCGGCGGTGAGTGAGGCGGCACAGTGGCGCCCGATGAAGCCGGTGCCGCCAATGATCAGAACCCGCGTCACGATGTGGCCTCCGGGCTGTCCGGCACGACAGAAGAGGGGGCGGAACGGCCGATAGACCGCCACACCGCGCGCCCCATGAGCAGCAGCGCGAAGATGATTCCGCCGCAGGCGAAGAAGACCGACCGTTGAAGGATGGCTCCGGCCGAGCCGGAGGCGGCCACTGTATCGAGAAGGCCCGGCGTCGAAACCATGAGCAGCGGCGCCATTAAAGTCAGGACACAGGAATAGACAGTCCAGAAGCGGGCACGTTCGCCGCTACCGCAGATTTCGACCAGGATCACGAATAACGGCCGGCTGATGACGGCGATAGCCGTCAAGGACAGAACCAGCGCCACCGCCCAGACCGATAGCAGGATTTCCAACGACATTTCAGACCTCCAAATCCATGCGTTGCCCATCTCTGAACCGCAACGGATGTGCCAAACTGAAAGGCGTCGGTTTTCTGCGCTTTTCGCGCATTCAGTGTTAACTGGGGTTGTTGATTGCGCTAGTCTGCCTGTAAACGATGGATACAGATGGCGGGTGGAATGAATGGATCATTGGCAATATTCATAGCCATGAGCCTGTCGGCCTTTGGTGGCGCGATCCTTGCGGTTCTGCTGTGGCGTCGTGCCGGCGCCGCACCGGGCGCTCGCCCGCTGGCGGTCTTCATCCTGCTGGTCGGCCTCTGGTCGGTCGGATTGCTGATTCCCAACCGGCTGGGGGTGGCGCTGATGTCCCTGGCCCCGCTGGGAGGAGCGGTCTTCGTTCACTTCACCGCTCGTCTTTCGGGGCGATGCGGCTGTCTCACTCGATGGGCCTATGCCGTCGGAGGAAGCGCCATGCTGGCGGCTATCGCCAATCCTTCCGGCCGTTTCGTTCCTTGGCCGGGGATCGGCATGCTGTTCCGTTATGAAGGTGCGGGACTGATGGCCGGGGGCGTCACCATCGGCTTGGCGGTGGTCGGGCACGGATTGTTGCTTGATGCGTGGCGCCTGGCCCAGGGGGGGCATCGCCGACAAGTAACCCTGGTTCTGACGTCGTCGGCGTTGGGCTTGGCATCCGTCACCGGACTGGCCTTTCCATTGATCGGTGTGGATATCTTTCCCTGGCCGTTGCTGTTGCAGCCCTTCTACATTGTCGTCTTGGCCTATGCCGTGTTGCGCTATCGGCTGATGGCGGTCAACCGTTGGGCCATGCGGGTCGTGGGATGGGGCCTGTTGATCGGACTGGCGGGTATGGTGTCCGCCGTCTCGGTTGGCCTTGTTGCCGAACAGGCCGGAGCTCCGTTCGCCTGGACCGCATTGTCCTTGCTGGCGGGCTTCGGGTTGGCGGCTCCGGTCAGACGGCTGGCCGGGCGCATCATCTATCCCAGAGGAGGCCCCGTCCATTCGGA
>DISD01000076.1:73546-86729 GCA_002435715.1 Rhodospirillaceae bacterium UBA6219 | reverse complement strand
CCAGCAAATTGGTCTGGCTGGCGATTTCGGTGATCATCTTCACCACGTCGCCGATGCGTTGGGCGGCATCGGCCAGACCCTGGATGGCGGTGTCGGTTTCGGATGCGACGGTGACCGTGTCCTGGGCCATGTTGGCCGAGTCCTGAATCCGTGCCGCCACTTCGCGGATACCCGACGACACCTGTTCGGCGGCGGCGGCCACCGATTCGACGTTTGCCGAGGCATCCCCGGCGGCGCGGGCCACGGTGGCCGACTGGTCCGAAGTCTGGTTGGCGATGTCGCGCATCTGCTGAGCGGTGGCTTCCAGCTCGGTGGCGGTGGCGGCGACGGCCGAACTCATGTGCTTGATGGTGTTGCCGACGCCGGTGGCTTCGGTGACGAAGGCCTTGGACTTGTCTTCCATGCTGGTCAGGGCGTCGTTGATCAAGCGCGCATGATCGGAAAACTCGCCGACCAGGCCTTCCAGCAGGATGTGCCGGAAATAACGGCCTTGGGCGGTCATGGCCATGGCGGCGTCGGCTTCCTTGGTGAAAGCCTCGGTCAGGTCCAGCAGGCGGTTGATGCCATGGTCCAAATCGCCCAGCACACCGGTTTCGGAGATGCCGACGATACGGGCGTCCAGCCGACCGGCGGCGGCTTGGGCCAAAACCCCATAGGCACGATGGATGGAACGCCGTGTCCTGAGACTCATCCACAGCGCGAGAGAGGTGGCGACGGAGGCGATGGCCGCCATCAGGCTGGCGATGGTTTCACCGGCCGTCAGATGCATGATCAACATGATGATCGACGCGATGGCGGCGGCGGCGATGGCGACCCAGGCCTTAGAGAGCGAAGACGAATTCATCGTAGGGCACCCCCAGCGCCTGCAGCTTGTCGTTCAAGGCCTGATAGGCCGTTTCCATGCCCTGTTTACGGTCGGGGTTTTTGTTCTCGATGGCCAGAAGCTCGGCGTACAGCGCTTCGACCTTGGTTATCGCGTCCTTGCGCGGCACCCGGCGGTTCGAATGATAGCTGACGATCTCGCCTTTGCTGTCGAAGGTGGGCGTGACATGGGCCAGTACCCAGTAATGGTCACCGTTCTTGGAACGGTTCATCACATAGGCGAAGCATTCCTTGCCCGACTGGATGGTCGACCACAACAGTTTGAACACGGCGCGCGGCATATGCGGATGGCGGATGACGGAATGCGGCTGGCCGATGACTTCGGCCTCGCTGTACCCGGCCAAACGCAGGAAAACCTCGTTGGCATAGATGATGCGGCCCTTCAAGTCAGTCTTGCTGACGATGATTTCGTCGGACCCAAAGGTCCTTTCGACGCCGCTCAACGTGATGTCACTTCGTGCCATTTCCCCCCCAGGGTTGGCGTGTGGACCGTCCTGGCCGCGCCTATACGCGGCCCACTATGCGAGCCTTACCATATAGGCCATGCGGCTTAATCGATAATTAAAAATACTTATTTTCCCCCCTGTCGTTACACGCATTTCCTTTGTGCGCGACTACGAATGGGGGTTAAGCAACTAACAATGCTGCGGCGCACAATCCATTGGTTGTTTAGAGTTGATCTAAAATTACTTGCGCACATTCTGTTCGCTAATTTCCTTGCGTTTTCGTGTGACAATCACGCAAAACCCCCGGCATGAATTACCGTCACGCATACCACGCCGGCAATTTTGCCGACGTTCACAAACATGCCGCCCTGGCGCTGATCCTTGAGCACCTGAAGCGCAAGGACGCCCCTTTCGCCTATGTGGACAGTCATTCCGGCATCGGGGCCTATGATCTGGAATCGGTGCAGGCGGAAAAGACCGGGGAATGGCAGGGCGGCATCGCCAAGGTGATGGCGGCCCCCGACACACCTGCGGAAATGGCCCCCTTCCTGGAAGTGGTGCGTGGCCTGAACCCCGATGGCGGGCTGCGCCATTATCCCGGCTCGCCGATGATCGCGGCAAAGTTGGCCCGCGATTGCGACCGTCTGGCGCTGTGCGAGCTGCATCCCGAGGACGCGGCCGAGTTGCGCCAACGTTTTCATTATGACCGCCGGGTCGGCGTGCATCACCGCGACGGCTATGACGGCTTGAAGGCGCTGTTACCGCCGCCCGAACGACGCGGTCTGGTGCTGATCGACCCGCCCTTCGAGGTGCGCGACGAATTCCAACGCATGCGCAAGGGGCTGGTCCAGGCCATGAAGCGCTGGCCCACCGGGCTTTATGCTTTGTGGTATCCCATCAAGGCCAAGATGCTGGTCGACCGTTTCCACGCCGACCTGACCCAGATCGGCCTGCCCAAGACCCTGGCCGCCGACATCTGGATCAGGGACGGTGATGACCCCAACCGACTGAACGGCTGCGGTCTGGTGGTGGTCAACCCGCCGTGGAAACTGGATGAAGCGCTGGGCCGCTTGATGCCCTGGCTGGCCGCCACCTTGGGCGAAGACGGCGCCTCGTCGCGCCTGCATTGGGTGGTGCCGGAAAAGGGTTGAGGTTTGATCTGGCCGGCCGGGCCCGCGCTGAAATTCTCACGCCTCGACCAGTTCGGTCGCCAGTCGTTCCTGCAACATCGCCGCTTCCTGTTGCTTGCGCCACATGTCGGCATAAATGCCGTTTCGCGCGATCAAGTCGCCATGGCGGCCGCGTTCGGCGATGCGGCCGGCCTGCAGCACGATGATCTCGTCGGCATCGACCACGGTGGACAGACGATGGGCGATGACCAGGGTGGTGCGGTCCTTGGACACTTCGCGCAAGGATGCCTGGATTTCCTTTTCGGTGTGGGTGTCAAGCGCGCTGGTGGCTTCGTCGAACAGCAAGATGGACGGCTTCTTCAAGATGGTCCGGGCGATGGCGACCCGTTGCTTTTCTCCACCCGACAATTTCAAGCCGCGTTCGCCGACCCTGGTGTCGTAACCGTCGGGCAGCGAGGTGACGAAATCGTGGATGCGGGCCAGCCGGGCCGCCTGCTCGATCTCGTCCTGACCGGCGTCGGGGCGGCCATAGGCGATGTTGTAACGGATGGTGTCGTTGAACAGCACGGTGTCTTGCGGGACGATGCCGATGGCGGCCCTGAGGCTTGCTTGCGTCACGTCGCGGATATCTTGGCCGTCGATGGTGACGGCGCCTTGGGTGACGTCGTAAAAGCGGAACAGCAGGCGCGAAATGGTGCTTTTTCCCGCCCCTGACGGCCCGACGATGGCCACCGTTCGGCCGGCGGGCACGCTGAAATCCACGCCTTGCAGGATGGGGCGGTTGGGGTCATAGGCGAAATGCACGTCGTTGAAGGAAACGGTGCCGCCGTCGATGTTCAGCGCCACCGCGTGGTCGGCATCCTTGATTTCGGCGTTTTCCGACAGCAGCCGGAACATGGCTTCCATGTCGGTCAGCGATTGCTTGATCTCGCGGTAGACGAAGCCCAGGAAGTTCAGGGGCAGGTACAATTGGACCAGATAGGTGTTCACCAGCACGAAATCGCCCAGCGTCAGCGTGCCCTTGGTGACGCCGTCGGCGGCCAACAGCATCACCGCCGTCAGACCGATGGCGATGATGGCGCCCTGGCCCATGTTCAGCAAAGCCAGCGTCACCTTGCTTTTGACCGCCGCCTTCTCATAGCGGGCCAGGGCCTGGTCGTAACGCTGGGCTTCGTGCAGTTCGTTGCCGAAATATTTGACGGTCTCGAAGTTCAGCAAAGAATCGATGGCCTTGGTGCTGGCTTGCTGGTCGGTTTCGTTCATCTCGCGGCGGAACTTGGTCCGCCATTCGGTCACCCCCAGGGTATAGGCGATGTAAAGGGCGATGGTGCCAAACGTCACCAGGGCGAAGCTGCCGTCGTAAAGCCGCCACAAGATGAGGGTGACCAGACCGATTTCCAGCAATGTCGGCAGGATGTTGAACAGCATGAAGTTCAGCAGGAACTCGATGCCCTTGGTGCCGCGTTCGATGGACCGGCTGACGCCGCCGGTCTGGCGGTCCAGGTGGAAGCGCAGGGCCAGTCCATGCAGGTGGCGGAACACCTGCAGCCCCACATTGCGGATGGCGCCTTGGCCGACGCGGGCGAAGGCGATGTCGCGGGCTTCGGAAAACACCCCCGACAAAGTCCGCGCCAAGCCATAGCCCAGCAGCAACAAGACTGGTACGGCGATCACCGCCTGGGCCGGGGTGATGGTCAGCGCGTCCACCGCTTGCTTGTAAAGGATGGGCACGCCCACATTGATCAGCTTGGCCAGGGCCAGAAAGACCAAGGACGCGGCGACCCGTCGGCGCAAGGCGACGGATTCCCTGGGCCACAGAAAGGGCATCAGGGTGGCGATGGTCTTCCAGTCGTTCCGTCGGCCGCTTTGCGGGTTGCGGAAATAGTTCGAGGGGTCTCGGCGTCGCATCGTCCTAAGATGGGGGGTGAAAAAAATTGTGCAACAGGGGGTTAACGCACAGGAGCCGGCGTTGCCCTGAAGTTTGCGGCTGATTATTCTGCCCCCATGCGTCATCCCACCATGCTTCATAGCGGCGATATCGATTGGAAAAGCATTCGCGTGCTGTTGTTCAGCGGCGACGATTCCTTTCGCTTCCTGGTGCGTCAGACCTTCCGCAAGCTGAACGTGCGCGAGATTTTGTCCACCAGCGTCGCCGCCGATACCACCGCGATGATGGGCCAAGTGCCCGACATCGCGCTGTTGGATCCCGAAGGCGATGTCGGCCAGGCCCAAGCCTTTCTGGAACGGGTCCGCACCGCCGATGCCGACATGCCGGTTCTGCTGATGGGGGCCAGTTCCGACAAGCCGCTGTTGGCCCGCTTCCTGCCCCTGGGGTTGGAAGGTGTGGTTCCCAAGCGGGTGTCGGGTCACGAACTGGCCCATCGCGTCGCCGATTCCCTGAAAAACCCCCAACGTCTGCCGGTGCCGGCCGCCGTCAGGCCGCCATCGCCGCTGGATCGGCCGGTGGCGCCGCCAGTCCCCTCGCCGCCAGTGGCGAAATCCGCCCCGGTGGCGATGGAAAAGCCCGCGCCCGCACGGACCGTCCCGGTTTCGGCTGTGGCCGCGCCGCCGCCCAAGCCTTCGTCCTATCAGCCGCCGCCGGGCCTGGACAGCCGCAAGCCGACAGCCGGGGGCAAGCTGGGCGATGCCGACATCCTGGCGGCCGGCCAACGCAAAAGCCGCGACTACGATTTGGTGGAAGACGACAGCGAAGCCAGACGTCTGGCGGAAAAGCGCAAGAAGCGCTGGCTGGAAGAAATGGCGCGCGAGGGCAAGAAGCCGAAAAAAGGCAAGGACGTCGCCACCTTGGACGTTTCCTCCATCGTCGCCGCCCACGGTCAGTGGCTGGACAGCAAAGGTGCCGAGGGGCAACGGGCGGTGTTCAATAAGATGGATTTGGGCGGTGCCGATCTGTCCGGGGCGGTTCTGGCCAATGCGTCCTTCCGCGAAACCGATTTGTCCGATGCCTTCTTGGCCGAGTCCCGCTTGGATGGCGCCGATTTCCGCTATGCGGTGCTGGGGGCGGCGCAATTGGGGGGGGCCAATCTGGGGGTGGCGCAATTGCGTCACGCCGATTTGCGTCTGGCCAATCTGGAAGGCAGCTGTTTGCGCGGCGCCGATTTGGCTGGGGCCAAGCTGTCGCGGGCCAAGCTGGCCGGGGCCGATCTGAGCGGCGCCATCCTGATGGGGGCCGATCTGGCCCAGGCCGATCTGTCCAAGGTGGAGAACCTGACTCAGGCTCAGGTGGAAAAAACCTTGTGCGACCTGGAAACCAGGCTGCCCCCTGGTCTGATGCGTCCGGTCAAGGACGAGTGATCATTCCTTGCGGAAATGCCAGTGGAAGGCGGGCAGGGTGAAGGACAGTTCAAGAATGCCGTTGAGTTCGGAAAAACCGTGCGCGGCGGCCATCTCCCGGGTCAGGGCGGCGGAACGGCAATAACGGAAGGTGCCGCCGATGGTTTCCTTCACCCCCATGCCGTCAAGGGCCGGAAAATCGGCGAAGAACAATTGTCCCCCCGGCTTCAGCCAGGTGCGGGCGGCGGCCAGGAACGGGGCCAAGTCCCGCAGATAACAGGTGGCCCCGGCACAAATCAGCAAATCGGCGCTTTCCGGCATGGCATTCAGGGTGTCGGTCATGTCGCCTTCGACCAGCCGGTCGTAAAGGCCGGTTTGGTCGGCCATGGCCAGCATGGTCGGCGACAGGTCCAAACCGGTCAGGCTGGCGGCCCAGGGGCGTAAAGCCGGACCCGCCAGACCCGAGCCGCAGGCGGCGTCGACAATGTTCAGTCGGTGACGGGGACCTTGCAGGCATTCGGCCAGCAAGGTGACGAAGTTCTGGCCACTGGCCTGATGGGCGTCGACGCCGTCATAGCTTGCCGCCGTGGCTTGGTATTCGCCGACGATGGCTTTGGCGGCGATGTCGGCTGAACCGGCGGCAATCAGGACTTGGTCGAAACTTTTGATCGCCAAGTCGGCTGATTCCAGGCGGCACAGGATGTTGCCCAAGGTGGCGAACAGCTCATAGCGCTCGGGATGACTGGAAAACAATGTGATCAGCTTGTCGGTCAAGGTCTCTAGCCCGACCACGTGATGACAGGCTGAAACCTGGGCAAGATGTTGCGCGCACAAGGCGGGCGGCATGTTCAGGGTCAGGTACAAAGCGTTGGTATTGATTTCCAGGGAATGGGGATGGTCAAGGATCGCCTGGTAAACAACCGTCAATGCCTCGTTCGGGCGATTGTTCCCCAGCAGGGTGTTGATCTGATCGATGATGATCCTGTGGGGCATCTTTGCTTCTGCTTCATTGCCGACGGAAGTGCCAATGGAAGGCCGGCAGGTTGAAGGACAATTCAAGGACACAGTTAAGTTCGGAAAAACCGTGTTCAACGGCCAGGGCTCGGGTCAGGGCGGCGGAACGGCAATAACGGAAGGTGCCGCCGATGGTTTCCATCACCCCCATGCCGTCAAGGGCGGGAAAATCGGCGAAGAACAATTGTCCCCCCGGCTTCAGGCAGGTGCGGGCGGCGGCCAGGAACGGGGCCAAGTCCCGCAGGTAATAGGTGCCGCCGGCACAGACCACCAAATCGGCCTGGTCGGGTGCCGCCGCCATGGCGGCGACCATGTCGCCTTCGACCAGCCGGTCGTAAAGGCCGGTTTGGTCGGCCATGGCCAGCATGGGCGGCGACAAATCCATGCCGGTCAGCCGTTGGGACCATGGGCGCAGCGTGGCTGCGGCCAGTCCCGACCCGCAGGCGGCGTCGATAACGGCCAGATCGCGACGCGGTCCTTCCACGCATTCGGCCAGCAAGGTGGTAAAGGCCTTGATGCTGGCGTGATGAGCGGGTGATTGGTCGTAATGTTGGGCGGAATGGTCGTATTCCCTGACGATGGCATTGGCGACGACGTCCTGGGGGCGGGCCGGATTAAGCGCGTTGGCGAAGGCTTGGATGGCCAAGTCCGTCCATTCCAGCCGGCACAGGGCGATGCTCAACGTGATGAACAATTCATAGCGGTCAGGAGCGGCGGCGAAAGCCGTCTCGAATTTGCGCAGTAATTGCTCGGGCGTCGCCACGAAATGATGGACGCACATCTGTTGCAAGATGGATTGACTCGACACGGCGGTCGCCCGGGCCGCCAGATAGGTGGCCTGGGTGTTGAATTCCAAGGATTGGGGGTGCGCCGCGATGGCCGCCAGGGCCGCGTTGACCGATTCGGCCATCCTTCCCTGTTCGGCCAGACGGCGGATCATGGCAACCGAATGGGGCGTCGTCATGATGGTCCTAAGGTGTTGTCTTTGTCGGCCGACTATGCCTCAAAACATTTTCCCTGACGAGACGGCCGAAATATTTCAGCAATGATTGATATTGAAGACGCTGCCAGACTAATCTGGCGCAACCAGAGCGTCGACAAGGGGGAGAACGTGGCGCCCGTGGATGCCGAGCGCTTGCGCCGGAACATCGTCCTTTACGCCACCCTGGCCATGGTCATGGTGGGGGTTGTCGTCGCTGCTTTGGCGATCACGCCTTTGGCCCTTCGTTTGCGTGACGAGGCCCAGGAATCGCTGCGCCACGAGCTGACGCTGAAGATGCTGGCCGGCGGCGAGGTGATCAGCCGCGCCATCGGACTGGCCCAGCAGGTGACCAGCCGCACCGTCATCCGTCAGAAACTGGAAAGTTATAACCGCGGCGAAGTCGGTCTCGAGGATTTGCGGGCCTTCACCGCCGACAAGTTGGGCGACGCCTTGAACTTGTCGCCCGACATGATGGGGGTGGTGCGCGTCGCCGCCGACGGTCAGATCGTCGCCAGCCTGGGGCAAGTCACCGGCATCAGCACCGCCCGGGCGGCCGAGCCGGGTCTGCATGTCCGTTTGGAACAAGGGGAAAGCGGGGCGGTCCTGGTGGTTCAAGCCCCGATCCTGAGCCGTGGGGGGCGTCAGGAAGGGGTGGATCTGGTCGCCGTCAGCGCCGCGTCGCTGCATGCGGTCATCGACCAGGTCCGTGGGTTGCGCGGTCGGACCGAAGCGGCGTTGGTGCAAATGGGGGCGTCGCCGTTGGTGGTGATGGCGTCCGATTCCGGTTTCTTGCTGGATGACCCCACTTTGATCCTGAGTGGCGAGGCGTTGAGCCATAGCGAAGTCCGCATGACCGATGTCGCCGGCGTGGTTCATGCCGCCAGTGGCTTGCCCGGCACCGATTGGGTGATGGTGTTGAAGCTGCCGTCGCAGGAAGTCACCGCCGATGTGGACCGTCTGCTGATCTGGGTCGGTATCGCGGTGTTGGGTGCCGTCGGGCTGGGGGTTCTGGGGCTGGTCAAGGTGTTGCGCCCGCTGACCGGGGTGTTCATCGTCCAGACCACCGACATGAACCGGCAGATCACCGAGATGCAAAAGGCGCAAAGCGACCTGGCGGCGAGAAGCCACGATTTGGCGCTGTCCAACGCCGAATTGCAGGAATATGCCTATGCCGCCTCGCATGATTTGCAAGAACCGGTGCGCACCATCATCAGCTTCGCCCAATTGCTGGCCCGGCGCTATCGGGGGCAGATGGGGGCCGATGCCGACGAATTCATCGGCTTCATCATCGACGGCGCCGAACGCATGCGACGCCAGATCAACGATCTGCTGTCCTATGCCCGATTGGGTCGGGGCGAGCAGGTGATGGAAGCGGTGGACATGGAACAGGTGGTGGTCGAGGTGCGTCAGGCGCTGTCGGCGGCCCTGACCGAATCCAACGCGTCCATGGAGGTCACGGCGTTGCCGCCGGTGCGCGGTAACCGCGAGGCTTTGTCGCGCCTGTTCCAGAATCTGGTGGGCAACGCCTTGAAGTTTTCCAAGCCGGGCCAGCCGCCGCAGATCCGCATCGACGCCAGTTCAGTCGACAATTGGGTTCACTTCCGGGTGGCCGACCAGGGGATCGGCATGGCTCCGGAATACCATGAAAAAGTGTTTCGCATGTTCGAGCGTCTGCACGCCGGCACCCAATACGCCGGCAGTGGCATCGGCTTGGCCATCTGCCGCAAGGTGGTGGAAATGCATGGCGGCCGTATCTGGATCGAGTCCCAGCTGGGTGAAGGCTGTACCTTCCACATGCTGCTGCCGGCGGCTTAGGCGGAACTTAGTCGGGAATCCAGGTCAAGGTCGCCCCGCTTTCGCATAATTCCGTCAACTTGGCCGCCGAAAGTCGGGTGGGCAGGGTGCCATTGACGATCAGGGTGCCGATTTTGGCCAGACGCCAGCCGGCCTTGACGCAGGGGCCGGACGGGACGTCCTCGGCGATGACGTTGATACGGCCCTGGCCATAAAGCGTGCGCAACGCGCCGCCCAAGGCGTGGAACGGAACCGGGTTTTCACCCTTTGCCGCTGCTTGCATCTGGGCCACCAGCATCTCGACGGGGTCGCCGGTCTTGTTTTCCGCGTCGATCAACAGCCACAACGCCAAAGTGCCCCCCACGGCGATGGCGGCCAGCCCGGTGCCGAGCACACGGGAACTCACCCGATGGTGAAGCGGCACCGGGTGTTTGGCTCGAACGGGTCTTTGGCTCAGTATTCTGCTGGCCATTTCAGCCTCGCCTGCAGAGTTCTGTGCGCATCTTAGCCTATTTGTGGCGTAGATGTGGAGAAAACGATTCGGCCGGGGTAAGGTGCCGCCATGCCCATTCGATTGCTGCCCCCCACATTGGTCAACCAGATCGCCGCCGGCGAGGTGGTGGAACGTCCCGCTTCGGCCATCAAGGAATTGGTCGAAAACGCCCTGGACGCCGGCGCTAGCCGCGTTGACGTGGTGGTTGCCGAAGGCGGGCAAGCCTTGATCAGTGTCACCGACGATGGTTGCGGCATGGATAGCGGGCAATTGGAATTGGCGGTGGAACGTCACGCCACCTCGAAATTGCCCGATGACGATCTGGTTCATATCCGTCATTTGGGTTTTCGCGGCGAAGCCCTGCCCTCGATCGGTTCGGTGGCGCGGCTGACCTTGACCTCGCGGCCCAAGGGGGCCGATTCGGCTTGGTCCCTCAGCGTCGAAGGGGGGATCAAGGGGCCGCCGGTTCCCGCCGCCCACCCGCCGGGCACCCGGGTCGAGGTGCGCGACCTGTTCTTCGCCACCCCGGCGCGGTTGAAATTCCTCAAGGCCCCGCGCACCGAGCTCAGTCACGCGGTGGACGTGCTGGAACGTCTGGCCATGGCCCATCCGCAGGTGGGGTTCTCGCTGTCCGACGGGACGCGATCGGTGCTGAAGCTGACCGCCCACAAGGGCGAAAAAGCGCAAGCGTTGCTGTCCCGGCTGGGGGCCATCATCGGTCGCGACTTCCAGGACAACGCCGTCGAGCTGGATGCCGAGCGCGACGGCGTGCGGCTGACCGGCTGGGCCGGTCTGCCCACCTTCAACAAAGGCACCAGCGCCTATCAATATCTGTTCGTCAACGGCCGGCCGGTGAAGGACCGGTTGGTCATCGGCGCCGTCAAGGGGGCCTATCAGGACGTGTTGTCCCATGACCGCCATCCGGTGGTCGCCTTGTTCGTCGATCTGCCCGCCGATGCGGTGGATGTCAACGTCCATCCCGCCAAGTCGGAAGTGCGTTTCCGCGAAGCCGGACTGGTGCGCGGATTGATCGTCTCGGCCATCCGCCATGCTTTGGCGGCGGCCGGTCACCGTACCGCCTCGACGGTCAGCACTGCCGCCTTGGGGGCTTTGGGGGCGGCGGCGTCGCAACGTCCGGCCAGTGGTGCCTATCAATGGCAACCCTCGACCCCGCGTCCCAGCCAAGGTCAAATTTGGCAATCCATCGCCGCCCAGGCCCCCATGCCAGGGCTAGCCGAATCCATTCCCGGTCTGCACCTGCCACCCCAGGCGCCGGTGCCCGAACCGGCGGCGCCCGAGATGACGGACTTCCCCTTAGGAGCGGCAAGGGCGCAATTGCACGACACCTATATCGTCGCTGAAACCCGTGATGGCATGATCATCGTCGACCAGCACGCCGCCCATGAACGGCTAGTGCTGGAACGCATGCGGCTGGCCATGGCGGAAGGCGGGGTCAAGACCCAGGCGCTGTTGCTGCCGGAAGTGGTGGAACTGGGGGAAGCCGGTGCCGCCCGGGTGGCCGACGCCGCCGAGATTCTAGCGGAAATCGGCCTGGTGGTGGAAGGATTCGGATCCGGGGCGGTAGTAGTGCGGGAAACCCCGGCGATCCTGGGCGAATGCGACGTGCAATCCATGATCCGCGACCTAGCCGACGATCTGGCGGAATGGGGCGAGGCGCTGAAGCTGAAGGAAAAGCTGGTGGATGTCTGTGCCACCATGGCTTGTCACGGTTCCGTCCGTGCCGGCCGTCGTCTGTCCATCCCCGAGATGAACGCGCTTTTGCGGCAGATGGAAGCGACGCCCCTGTCCGGCCAGTGCAACCATGGACGGCCCACCCATGTCACCCTGGGTCTGAACGACATCGAAAAGCTGTTTGGGCGACGTTAACGGGTTTGTACGTGCAGATGGTCGTCGTGTCGCGCCGCCTGACAGCCTTGGAAGCGCAGTTTTCCGCCGTTTTCACCCAATCTTTCAGCCAAATGGGGTTCCAGGAACAGGCGGACGACCTCGGGACGGTTCTTCAACCAGTGGACCATCCATTGGGTTCTTTGGGCATCCATGGGCCAATTGGGCGCATCTGTCTGCAGCCATGCGAAGTCCCACCGCAAGGGGGTGAAGCGGTTTCGACACGGTTGGGTGTCCGTGGCTGTGGGCTGGACGTACACGAAATAGCCCAGAGTGGACGGTGATCCGTCAGGTCGGGGATTACCGTTTTCGTCGAGGTAGAAGAACGAAAGATCCACCTTGCGCCCGTCCCGATGGCTGAGATGCGGTACCAACGGGAAGCCGTCGATGAAGGGGAATCCCCCTTCCAGAACACCGAGGCGGGACCCCGGAAAACGCCGAGACAGGTCGTGCCCCAAGTCACTGAGTAACGTCAGGGTTTCGCTGCTGACATAGCCCCGGTTCAGCCAGCAGGTGAGGCGGGTTGCCGGGACCAGGGTTTCGCCTTGTGTGCATGGCAAGCGCTGGCGTCCCCAATGGGCCGCCAAGGGGGGGGCGACAAAGGCGGTCATCACGGCATAAAGGGTGATGGCGGTGGCCGGTACGAGAAAGCGGGTCAAGGCGGTGGGGATGTGGCGGCGTCTTTGCGCTGACCACGCGAGCGACGCCACAGCATAGGCGATGCCGCCAATCTGGGTGAGCGCAGTCAGAACGGTGAAGATGATCCCTTTCAGAATCAAGTGCCCAGCCCGTTGCATGCCGTTTCCCGACGCACATGAAAACGCCACCCGGCCTGGGGGCCGGGCGGCGTCGGTAACCGTCAGCGCGGACCAACGGTCGCCGTGGGATTATTCTTCCGAGGCGTTGCCGTCCAGATCGCCGGGGCCGCTGGCCATGGCTTCGGCCACCAGACCGGCATTGGCGCGGATGGTCGCTTCGATCTCGGCGGCCATGGCCGGGTTGTCACGCATGAACTGCTTGGCGTTCTCGCGGCCCTGGCCGACACGGGTGGAATTGTACGAGAACCAGGCGCCGGACTTTTCCACCACATTGGCCTTGACGCCCAGATCGATCAATTCACCGGTCTTGGACACGCCTTCGCCATACATGATGTCGAAATCCACCACCTTGAAGGGCGGCGCCAACTTGTTCTTGACCACTTTCACCCGGGTCTGGTTACCCACCACCTCGTCGCGGTCCTTGA
>DISD01000076.1:0-73485 GCA_002435715.1 Rhodospirillaceae bacterium UBA6219 | reverse complement strand
TGCGCAGCGCCTGGCTCATCAGGCGGGCATGCAGACCCACATGGCTGTCGCCCATTTCGCCTTCCAATTCGGCACGCGGCACCAGGGCGGCCACCGAATCGACCACCAGCACGTCGACGGCGCCGGAGCGCACCAAAGTGTCGGCGATTTCCAGGGCCTGCTCGCCGGCATCGGGCTGGCTGATCAGCAGTTCGTTCAGATTGACGCCCAGCTTCTTGGCGTAGATCGGGTCCAGCGCGTGTTCGGCGTCGATGAAGGCGCAGGTGCCGCCCTTCTTCTGGGCCTCGGCCAGGACGTGGAGCGCCAGGGTGGTCTTACCCGAGCTTTCCGGTCCATAAATTTCGATGATGCGGCCGCGCGGCAGGCCGCCGATGCCAAGGGCGATGTCCAGGCCCAGCGAGCCGGTGGAGACCACCTCGGTCTCGACGGTTTCCTTTTGCCCCATCTTCATGATGGAGCCCTTGCCGAACGCCCGCTCGATCTGGCTGACGGCGGCTTCCAGTGCCTTTTGACGATCCATGGTGTCCTTATCCACGAGACGCAACGCAGCCTGAGACATGGCGGCCCCCTTGGTTTATCCCGCTTGGGCGGGTGATGCAATGTGCTTCCTGCATCCCAAGGTACACGGTCCTGATGAGAACGCAACAGGAATGTTCGCGTTTGTTCCTATTAAATTCGCGTCAAGTTCCATCCATTACCAGTTTCACCGCTTCGGCCAATTGCTTCAGCGAGAACGGCTTGGGTAGGAAATGGATGCCGGCATCGGGGTCGATGCCGTTCCTTGCCACGTCTTCCGAATAGCCGGAAATCAGGATCAGCTTGATGGAGGGCCGTTCCATGCGTACCAGCTTGGCCAGGGTGACGCCGTCCATGCCGGGCATCACCACGTCGGAAATCAGCACGTCGATGCCGTCCTCGGCGCGCAACACGTCCAACGCCTGTTCGCCCGATCGCGCCTCGATCACCTTGTAGCCCTTGTTCTTCAGGGCGCGGGTGCCGAACATGCGTACCGCGTCTTCGTCTTCCACCAGCAAGATGGTCCCCGATCCGGTCAGATCGGCGGATTCGGGGGCGGTGGCCAGCTTCTTGGGCTCGACCACCGGTTCGGCCTCGATGCGCGGCAGGTAGATGGCGAAGGTCGCGCCTTGGCCCAATTCGCTGTCCACCACCACGAAGCCGTCGGTCTGGCGCACGATGCCATAGACGGTGGACAGGCCCAGACCGGTGCCGGCCCCCACTTCCTTGGTGGAAAAGAACGGCTCGAAAATGCGGCCCAGATGTTCGCGGGCGATGCCGGTGCCGGTATCGGCCACCTCGATCAGCACGTATTGGCCGGCCGGCATCAGTTCCGGGCCGCGCTGCACCGGCTGGTCGACACTGACCGGATTGGTGCGGATGGTCAGCGTGCCGCCGCCCGGCATGGCGTCACGGGCGTTGACCGCCAGATTGATGATCACTTGGTCGAACTGGCCGGGATCGACGCGCACCAGCCCTAATTGCCGGCCATGGACCAGTTTCAGTTCGATGGTCTCGCCCAGCAGGCGGCGCAGCAGGGTGGACAGATCGGCCAAGGCGTCGGTGACGTTCAACAGTCGCGGCTGCAAGGCCTGCCGACGCGAGAAAGCCAGCAACTGGCGTACCAAACTGGCGGCGCGGTTGGCGTTTTGGCGGATCTGCATGATGTCGGCGAAGCTGGGATCGCCGGCACCGTGACGCTGCAGCAGCAGATCGCAAAAACCGATCATGGCGGTCAGCAGGTTGTTGAAATCGTGGGCGACGCCGCCGGCCAGCTGGCCCATGGCCTGCATCTTCTGGCTTTGGGCGAACTGGACTTCCAGGTTGCGCTGTTCGGTGGCGTCGATGAAATGGACGATCAGGCCGGAAATGGCGCCGTCTTCATGGGTGGGGCTGACGAACAATTGGGCGATCAAATCGCGCCGCCCGCGCAGCCGCACGTCCAGATGGGCCCCGGGCAACGACCCGGACAGCACCCGGTTCAATTGCTCGGCGGCGCCGTCTTGTTGTTCGGCGGCGATGTAATCGGCCAGTTGACGGCCGACAATGGCGTCGTAATCGATGCCCATCATCGCCTGCAGGGCCAGATTGCAAGCGCCGATGGTACCGTCCTGCTCGATCAGGGCGATGCCGACCGGGGCATCGTCGAACAGCCAGCGGAACCGTCGCTCGGCGCTGCGCAGCGCCCGCTCCCACTGATGTTCGGGCACCATGTCGCGCACCACCACCGAGCGGGTGCGGATCTCGCCGCCTTCGTCGAACACCGAATGGGCCAGCATGGCCTGGAACACCTCGCCGCCGCGCCCCATCAGCCGCAATTCGACGCGTTCCTCCTCGGGGTCGGGGGTCAGGCCCAGCACGTCTTCCAGGGAATGGCCGATCAGTTCCGACGGTGTGCCGCCCAGCCATTCCGCCAGACGGTGATTGGCGGTGCGGATGATGCCGTCGGAATCGGCGCAGTAAATGCCCACCGGCAGGAAATCGATGAAATCGCTCAGCCATTCGTTGTCGCGGCGCAGCGTTTCCTCGATGGCGTGTTGGGCGCTGACGTCCTCGGCGAACCACACCACGGCGGTCGGTCCGGCGGGCCGCACCTCGATGGTGAACCATTCGCGTTCGCCGGTGGGGGCGACCAGGGAAATCTCGGTCTTGCGGGCGGCGCCCACCAAGGCGGCGGCGGTCAGGCGGTCGAGATCGTCCAAGACGCGGTCGTCGCCCTGTGCCCGTTCGATCAGGGGCGCAAGCGGTGTTTCGGCCGGCCCCAGCAAGCGCCGGGCCAAGGCGTTGCGATACAGTTCCCCCCCCTGGCCGGTGACCACCAGACAGGCGCGGGTCGGCGAATCCAGCGCCGCGGCCAAGGACTCGGCGTTGCGGACCGATTGGCGGTCGTGACGCCAGCGTTTCGCCAGCGCCATGCCGCTGACCAGGGCCACGGCGGCGCTGGCCGCCATGGCCGGAGCCAGGATTCCGCCTTCGGCGATCGCCATCCCCGCCAGGGCCGTCACCGCCGCCCCCAGGGTCCAGGGCAGCGGGCTCAGCCTTTTCCTAATGCGCACCCTTGCCCTTCAAACGCATGACGTAGCCGATGATTTCCGCCACCGCCTTGTAATGTTCGGGCGGGATTTCCTGGTCAAGCTCGACGGCGGCGTAAAGGGCGCGGGCCACCGGCGGGTTTTCGACGATGGGGACGTCGTGTTCGTCGGCCAGGTCGCGGATGCGCTTGGCGACTAAATCGACGCCCTTGGCCACCAGGACCGGGGCGCTCATGGCGTCGATGTCGTATTTCAGCGCCACCGCGTAATGGGTGGGGTTGGTGATCACCACGTCGGCCTTGGGGACGGCGGCCATCATGCGTTTGCGGGCGCGTTGGATACGCAGCGACTTGATCTTCGCCTTGACCTGGGGGTCGCCTTCCTGCTGCTTGTGCTCGTCCTTGACCTCCTGCTTGGTCATTTTCATCTTTTCCATCCAGCGATAGCGCTGGAACAGATAGTCGGCGACGGCCAAGGCGACCACCATTATCAAGGTGATCAAGATCATCCAATAGATCTTGTGCGAGATGTAATCCAAGATGGCCATCAGGTCGAAGGTGGCCAGATTCTGGAATTCGGCGATGCTGCCCCAGAACACCCAACCCAACAGCGCGCCCAGCACCGACAGCTTGATCAATTGCTTGACCAGTTCCATCAGCTGGTTGGCCGAGATGATGCGTTTGATCCCTTCCAGCGGGTTCAGCTTGGCGAAATTGGGCGCCAACTTCTTGGGCACCCACAAGAAGCCCTTGGTCTGGGCGATGGAGCCCAAGATGGCCAAGGACATCACCAGGGCGAAAGGTGCCGCCATGGCCAAGGCGGTGCCCAGGGCCAGATGCACCAACAACTCGGCCAGACCGTCCTTGCCCACCTCGATCAGATGCGGTTGGGTGATGAAGGGTTCGATGGTCGCCTTGATGCGGCTGGCCATGCCCGGCGCCAACATGCCGACCATGATGATGCCCAGGATCAAGGACATCATGGCCTTGATTTCCATGGTCTGGGGCACGTTGCCCTCGTTGCGGGCTTCATCCAGGCGTTTGCCTGTTGGCTCTTCTGTTTTGTCGTCGGAATCGTCGGCCATGGGCTAGCTCGGCAACAGGAACGGATAAAGCCCTTGTTCGAACCAGCGCAGGAACAACAAGACCAGAAGCGGCAGGGCGACCATCAGCATCCACAAACCGCCGACCACCTGCAAGGGCAGGGCGATGAAGAACACCTGGATTTGCGGCGACAGACGCGACATCAGGCCCAGGGCGACGTTGTAGATGATGCCGAAAGCCAAAAGCGGCGCCGCCAATTGCAGGGCGAAATTGAACGCCGCCGACAACAGTTTGGACAGGGTCTCGGCGAAGTCGTTCAGCGGCAGGGGCTGACCGGGAACGATGACGGCATAGGAATCGGTGACCGCCCGCAGCATCAGGTGATGCAGGTCGGTGGCGAAGATGGCGACCAGGCAGACATTGGTCAAAAAGGCGGTGATGGTGGAACTTTGCTGCTGGGCCACCGCGTCGAAGGAAAAGGCGTTGGTCAGGCCGACCTGAAAGCCGATGAAGGTGCCGGCGACGTTCAGCGTGCTCATCAAGGTTTGCGCCAAGATGCCCAGATACAGGCCGATCATGGCCTCGGACCCGATCAGCAGGATCAGGCTGGACAATTGACTGGGCAAAGGTGGCAGCTTGCCACCCACCACCGGCAGCATCACCAAGGTGAGGGCCAGGGCCAGGATCAGGCGGATGCGGTTGGCCACCAGCTGGCCACCCAAGCCGGGCATGACCATCAGAGCGGCGCCGATGCGGGCGAAGATCAGGAAAAAGCGGAAGATGTCGAGGGTCAGGATCTCGTTCAGCACGCCGTCATCCCCTCAGACGCGGCGGTTTCGGCCGCGGCTCTCATCCGCCGCCGGTGATGACGCGGTCCAGCATGGCCTTCCAGAAATCGGTCATCTGTCCCAGCATGAAGGGCAGGAACAAGATGATGGAGGCGAAGACCAGCAAGACCTTGGGCACGAAGGTCAGGGTCATTTCCTGGATTTGGGTGACGGTCTGCAGGATCGACACCACCAGACCGACGGCCAAGCCGGTCAACAGCGGCGGGGCGGCGACGACGATCAGGGTCGAGATGGCGTCGCGGGCAATGTCGATCAGTTCCGGTTCGGTCATGGCGGTCAGCCCCAGGCCAAACCCGGTCAGATCGGCATCTGCAGGATTTCCTTGTAGGCGTTGATCACCTTGTCGCGCACGGCGACCACGGTTTCCAAGGTCATTTCGGCGTTGTTGACGGCGGCCACCACCTCGCGGATGTCGGCCTTGCCGGCGATGGCGGCGGCGGATTGGCTTTCACCCTCTTTCAGGGCGCCCATGGACACCTTGGCGGCGTCCTTCAGCACGCTGGCGAAATCGCTGCCCGGCGCCGGGGTGGGATTGTCGCGCGCTTCCATGCCTTCGGCCGAAGGCAACTTGGCGAAAGCGGCATAGGCGTTGACGGCATTGGCGATGCTGGTCATGGCGGCAAATCCTTAAGGGGCCGGTTACTGGCGCAGCATGTCGACGGTCCTCGACAACATCTGGCGCGAGGATTCTATCACGTTCATGTTCGCTTCGTAACTGCGCTGGGCTTCGCGCATGTCCATCATTTCGATCAGCGGGTTGACGTTGGGCGCCAGCACATAGCCGTCGCGGTCGGCGGCGGGGTGTTGGGGGTCGTAGCGGCGCTGGAACTCGGCGGTGTCGTTGCGCACCTTGTCGACCTTGACGCCGGTATAGCCATTGGCACGGTCCAGTTCGCTTTTGAAGCTGACCACCTTGCGCTTATAGGGCGTGTCGTCGGGGGTGCGGGCCAGCGAATCGGCGTTGGCCAGGTTTTCCGAGATGACGCGCAGGCGCTCGGATTGGGCCTTCATGCCGGTGATGGCGATTTTCGAGGCTTTTTGCAGTTCGTCCATGGCTTATCACGCACCCTTGCCCAAAGCGAGACGGATCAATTTGAACTGACGCTGGAACAGATTGGCGGCCACTTCATAGGACGTCTTGGCTTCGCCCACCTTGGCCATCTGTTCCTCCAGCACCACGGCGTTGCCGTCGGGCGAGGATTCATAGGCCTTCTTCGAATCCACCACCTTTTGGTCGTCGCGATATTGCGGCACGATGTGCGAGGCGTTGGTGGCCTTCAGGTGGACCGACGGCACCGCATCGCCCAGGGCTTCCTTGAAATTATAGGGCTTCAGGTCCTGGGGGATGTATTTGGGCGTGTTGGCGTTGGCGATGTTCTCGGACAGCACTTCCTGGCGGCGTGCGACCCAATCCATGCGGCTTTGCGCCAAATTCACCAATGTCAGCTTGTCGTACATCTGGACCTCGTGTCCCTGACCGTCGCCCAGTATGGATTGGCGGGCTTTAAGAAACGGTGAATCGATTCGGTCTCAAGGGCTTAACCTGATTTTAAAGCCGTCCCGCACAGACTTCGGGCAGTAATCGCAACCGGAAAGGCATGGGCATGGGCGAAGGCCGGGACCTGTGGGACGAGGCCGCCGAGAAGGCCCAGGCCGCCGGCGCTGGTCCGGCTGTGCCGGCGCGTCCGGCGGTGGCTGTCGCCCTGCAATACGATCCCAGCCTGGACGACGCGCCAGTGGTCACCGCGTCGGGCAAGGGCGCCTTGGCCGAACAAATCCTGCAACTGGCCTTTGCCAACGGCGTCAAGGTCCGTACCGACCCCGATCTGGCCCAGGTGCTGGCCGCTGTCGAAGTGGACACGGTGATCCCCCTGGAAGCCTTCGCCGCCGTCGCCGAGATCCTGGCCTATGTTTACCGCGTCAACGGCACGATGCCGCAAGTGATCGCCGACGGTGCCGCCGCCTTGGCCCTGGGACAGGGGGGCGGGGGACAAAGTGCCGGGGAACAAAACGCCGGGGGCGCGGCATGAGCGTTTCCCGTCAGGTCAACCAGGAACTGGAAAAGGCGTCGTCCATGGTGATGACCGCCAGGCGCCTGCTGGCCACCGGCACCACCATCGATCTTTCGGCCCTGGAAGGCCGCATCAAGGGCGTCTGCGACCAAGTGGTGGAACTGCCGCGCGAGATGGGCAAGGGCATGATCCCGGCTTTGGAAAAGCTGATCGGCGACCTGGACCGTTTGGCCGAAATGGTCGCCGAGCGCATGGAGCCCCCAGGGGAGGTGGCGCCGGTGCCCGAGAGGAATCCCGATGGAAACGAGTGATTACCTGCGCACGGTGTCGGCCCTGGTTCTGGTGCTGGGGCTGATCCTGGGGCTGTTGTGGCTCTTGCGCCGGATCGGTGTTCCCGGCATGGTGCCGACGCGCCAGGCCAACCGCCGTCTGTCGGTGGTGGAAAGCGTGGCGCTGGATGCGCGGCGCCGGCTGGTGCTGGTGCGCCGCGACGGACAAGAACATCTGCTGTTGCTGGGGCATACCGCCGATCTGGTGGTGGAAACCGGTATCGACAACGGTACGGCGGCGCCGGACCAGGAGGACAAGGGATGAGGCGCAATTGGCTGTTGCTGTCGGCTTTCGCCGTCTTGGCCGTGATGGCTTTGTCCGCGCCGGCCTGGGCGCAAAGCCTGACCTTGGACCTGGGCGTCGGCGGCGGTGGCGGCAACCCCAATTCGACGACGCTGAAGGTCGTGCAATTGGTGGCGTTGACCACGGTTTTGACGGTGGCGCCGTCGATCCTGATCATGGTGACGTCGTTCACCCGCATCGTCATCGTCTTCGGTTTCCTGCGTCAGGCGCTGGGGACCATGCAAAGCCCGCCCAACATGGTGTTGGTGTCGCTGGCCATGTTCCTGACCGCCTTCATCATGGCGCCCACCTTGGAACAATCGTGGAGCGACGGGGTACAGCCCTATGTGGAAGGCCATCTGGAAGAAGGTCCGGCCTTCGAAGCGGCGGTCAAGCCCATCCAGACCTTCATGCTGCGCCATGTGCGTGACCAGGACCTGCAATTGTTCATGGATTTGTCGCGCAGCCCGGAAGTGACCAAGCGCGAGGACGTGGCGCTGAAGGCGCTGATCCCCGCCTTCATGATCAGCGAATTGCGCCGCGCCTTCGAAATCGGCTTTCTGATTTTTTTGCCGTTCATCGTCATCGACATGGTCATCGCCTCGGTGCTGATGAGCATGGGTATGATGATGCTGCCCCCGGCCCAGGTGGCTTTGCCGTTCAAGCTGATCTTCTTCGTGCTGGTGGACGGCTGGTACATGGTGGTGGGGTCGCTTGTGCAAAGCTTTGGCGGCGCCTGAGCGCGCCCACTTAGGGAGAATGCGCCCCATGAAGGTTGCCGTTCTCGCGCTGTTGCTGGCTGTGGGCGGCTGCACCGTGCTGGATAAGCCGGTCGAGACCGCGCCGCCGCCCAAGTCATCCGATCCGGTCAAGCCGCCGCCGCCGGCCCGCCCCGCCGCACCGGTCCCGGCCCGTGTCGACCCCGCCCGTCTGCAAGGCCTCAGCGGCGATCAGGCCGTGGCCATGCTGGGCCGCCCGCAGGCTGACGAGGCGCAGCAATTGGGGCGTCTGTGGCGCTGGCGCAAGGGAAGTTGCACCCTGACCCTGGCGCTTTACCCGGAAGTCCAGGGCGGCGGTTTGCGGGTGGTGGCCAGCGACTTCACCGGGACTTCCGACCCGTCGGCCTGCTTGGGATCACTGGTTCGTCCGGGGGCTGGCAATGGCCGATGAAACCGCCCCGTTGATCGCTATCGTTGACGACGACCCGCTGTTTCGCGAAACCCTGGCCGGCAATCTGGGCGATGTGGGCTATCAGGTGGCGGAATGGCCCGACGGCGAATCGTTCTTGGCGCAGTTTTCCGAAACCAGCGGCCTGGATCTGGTGTTGCTGGATTGGAAGATGCCCGGCCTGAACGGTATCGACGTGCTGCGGCGTATGCGGGCGGTCGCCGCCGAGCCGCCGGTGATCTTCCTGACCGTGCTGTCGGAACAGATTTTCGAGGAAGCGGCCTTGATGGGCGGCGCGGTGGATTTCATCGAGAAATCGCGCAGCTTCACCATCGTCGCCAAACGCATCGAACTGATCCTGGCCGGGCGCCGGGCCGAAGACAACGCCGCCCCGCCCAGCCGGGTGGCGGTGGGCGAGCTGGTCTTGGACCTGGACAGCCGCCGGGCCCGTTGGCGCGGCAAACCGGTCGAGCTGACATTGTCGGAATTCGCCTTGGCCCATGCTTTGGCGTCCAAACCGGGGCGTGACGTCGGCTATCGCGACCTGCACGAAGCCTGCCGGGGCAAGGGCTTCCACGCCGGGGCCGGCGATGACGGTTATCGCGCCAATGTGCGTGCCGCGGTCAAGCGCCTGCGGGAAAAGTTCAAGGCGGTGGATCCGGATTTCGACGCCATCGGCAATTATCCGGGCTTCGGCTACAATTGGGGCGGCGCCCATGGCGACGCTGATTAAGCGGCTCAAGCGACTGAACCAATCCTTCGCCGCCAAGTTGGCGGTGGCGGCCTTGCTGTTCGCGGTGGCGCCGGTCCTGGTTTACCAGCGTCTGGCGGCGGCCGAGGATCAACGCAATGCCCTGTTGCTGCGTCTGGCCCAGGAACAGGGGCGTCTGGCCGGCGAAGCGGTGCTGCCGCTTTTGGACCGTTTCACCGTGCGTACCGCCGCCGTGCTGGGGCCGGCGCTGCAGCGTCTGGCCGGCGACGGGCTGGGGTTGAAGGTGTTGTTCCGCCCCAAGGGGTCCACCGATTTCCTGTTCATCGCCTCGGCCCCGGAAAGCGACCCGCACAACGCCAAGGCGTTGATGGGTCAATTGGTGGCGGCCGGCGTCTTGGACCGTCTGGCCCAATCCTGTCAGGGGGCCAGCCCGGCGGCGCTGCGCCTGCCACGGGCGGAAGGCGACGACGAATTCCTGACCCAGGTCAGCTCACGCGCGGTGGAATCGGGGTGTTGGGCGGTGCTGACCGTCCAGGACACCGCAGCCCTTCCCCGTGGCCTGGCCGGCGATCCGTTCTGGCAGACCCCCCAGGTGCAGGCGGCGGCGGCCATCTATCTGATCCTGGCGGTGCTGGTGCTGTCGCTGTTCACCGATGTGTGGCGCGGTTTGCGCCATTTCCGCCACGCGGCGCGCCGGCAATTGGCCGGCGAGGGGCAGGCCAGTTTCGCCCGCCAGACCACCTTGGCCGAATTGGCCGAGGTGGCCATCGGCATCGACACCTTGCTGGCGGCCCGGCGTCAGGCCGAAGCCCTGTTGCGGCAGGTGTCGGAAGAAAACGCCCATGCCCTGAAAGGCCCGCTGGCGGTGATCGCCCAATCCCTGGAACCGGTGCGTCGGGCGGTGCCCGCCGACAATGTCCGCGCCTGCCGGGCCCTGGACATCATCGCCGCTTCGGTGGATCGGTTGGACGGGTTGGTGTCGGCGGCCCGCCGGGTGGACCGGGCCATC
The DNA here is from genome assembly GCA_002435715.1 of Rhodospirillaceae bacterium UBA6219. Classification (GTDB taxonomy): domain Bacteria; phylum Pseudomonadota; class Alphaproteobacteria; order Rhodospirillales; family Magnetospirillaceae; genus Magnetospirillum. The sequence goes on along the minus strand of DISD01000076.1, from coordinate 63,035 downwards.
GCCCAGGTGATGGAACGGCCCAGGCGGCGGGTGGATTGGTCGCGGCTGATGGAAAGCCTGTGCCACGGCACCGCCCGGTTGGCGGAAGAACGCGGTCTCGGTCTTGTGGCGGTGGTCGGCCCCGCCATCGACGTGCTGGGCAGCGCCGAAATGCTGGAAACCCTGGCCGAGAACCTGCTGGACAACGCCATGGATTTCGCCCCCGTCGGCACCGCCGTCGAGGTGCGGTTGGACCGCCATGACCGTGTCGCCCGTCTGAGTGTTCGCGACCATGGTCCGGGCATCGTCGCCGACCGGTTGGAAGCGGTGTTCGAACGTCATCTCAGCAGTCGTGACGGCGACGGCAGCCATTACGGACTGGGCCTGTGGGTGGTGCGTCGCAACGCCGAGGCCATGGGCGGCCGTGCCTGGGCGGAAAACCATGCCGATGGTGGGTTGGTGGTGTCGGTGGAACTTCCCGCAGCCCCCTGAATCCTTGATCACAGTTTTGTCACAGCCTTCTCACCCCCTGGTCCCAGGTCCTGGCGTACCAAGGAAGGGCGCGGACCATCCGCGTGAAGCACACAGAAGGAAAGTCCCATGAACACCCGTCCCATGAAACCCGTCGTCGTCGCCCTGGTTCTGACCCTTGGTCTTTCGGCCTGCGCCGATATGACCAACCGCCAGCAGCGCGCCCTGTCGGGCGGCGCCATCGGCGCGGCGGGCGGTGCCGCTATCGGTCTGATGACCGGCGGCGTGGTGACTGGCGCCCTGATCGGTGGTGGCGCCGGTGCCGCCATCGGCGCACTGATGCCCGAAGACAAGAAGCTGAACAAATAAGGAGACGGTCATGCAACGCAGCCTGGAACCCGATGGCGACCGCGATGTCGGCCTGTGGACCGCATGGCTGATCCGCACCCTGGCCCGTGAAGTCCGTCCCGACCTTGGCGCCGTGACCTATCGTCCCGTTGGTCCGACGCTGCGCCGCGATCCGCCGGCGAGGCCGTCATGATCGCCGATCTGGACATGAAAGCCGCGTCTGCCAGCCTCAGCTGGGACCAGTGGCTGGATTACCTGGAGGCGCACCCGCCCCGTAACAGCCGGTTGGGCTTGCCGCTTGGCTTCGACATCTCCAATCCCGGCGACTTGGCCTGGCTGATGGCCGCCGTCGAAACCGCCTCCCTGGACCGGCCGCCACCTTCCCGCCCCCTGTGAACCGGCCGGTTCCTTCCCCCACGTCCGCGGCAACCGGGCGTGGGGGAATCCCTTTATGTCATTCCACCATGACTGCCATGCAGGCTGGACGGCGTTTCTCCTGCGCGGAAGTGATATAATGTGCGTAAATCCCCGAAAGGGGATTGGCGATCACTTCATGCAGGAGGGAGCCATGGCAGACAATGCCACGCGGCAAATGCCGACGCGTCAGCCGGTCTCCGCCGAATCGGGCCGCCGCCCGTTGATGGGCCTGCGCGACGAGGTGGACCGTCTGTTCGACAGCTTCTTCCCCGCCGCGTTCGGGCGTTCGATGTTCGACCTTGATCCGTGGCGTCCCGGTGCCTTCCGCGTCATGGGCGACATGATGCCGCAGGTGGACGTCAAGGAACTGGCCGATCATTACGAGATCGCCGCCGAATTGCCCGGGGTCGAGGCCAAGGATGTCAAAGTCAGCGTTGACCAGGGTCGGTTGGACATCTCCGGCGAAAAACACACCGAAGCCGAAACCGGACAGGGCGAAGTTCATCTGTCCGAACGCAGCTTCGGGGCGTTCGCCCGGTCGTTCCAACTGCCGCGGGATGCCGATAGCCAAGCCATCGGCGCCGAATTCGTCAACGGCGTGTTGACCGTCACCGTGCCCAAGCACGAAACGTCCCCTAAGACGGTCAAGGATATCGAGATCAAAGCCCATTAAGCGGGTTTTGGTCGCTTTGATCCGGCCGGGCGGTTCGCCCCCCCACTATTGCAAGTCGCCCGGCTGGACGCCCCCTTCCCCTGAACAAGGGGAAGGGGGCACTTGTTTCCAATTGCCAGTACCCCGAGTGGGGTTCATGCTTTTTCGTGGATCCAACCACGAATCACAACAGGGGGAGCCATGTCTGTCGAAGCAATCTTGAAAACCAAGGGCAGCAACGTTTTCACCATCCGTCCCGAACACGCGGTGTCCGATGCGGCGGCGTTGATGACGGCCAAGAAAGTGGGTGTCGCGGTGGTCTGCGACGCCAAGGGCACGTTGGTCGGCGTGGTGTCGGAACGCGACATCGTGTCGGGCATCACCCAATTCGGTAAAGGCGTCATCGACATGCCGGTGCGCAACATCATGTCTGCTCCGGTGCTGTCGTGCGGGCCGTCGGATTCGGTCAAGCACATCATGGAAATCATGACCGAACGACGCATCCGCCATTTGCCGGTGGTGGACAAGGGCGAGCTGGTGGGCATGGTGTCCATCGGCGATGCGGTGAATTTCCGCCTGCGCGAGGCGCAGATGGAATCGGCGGTGCTGCGTGACATCGCCGTCACCCGCTGATTTTTGACGGTGACGGCAAAGGGGGGCGCTTCCACGGGGAGCGCCCTTTTCCATGGTGGAATGACATTTTTGTGCAGTGCACAAAAACCCCTTGCTTTTACCGTTGGGCTGGGTATTCTGTGCTCATGTTGCACTGCACAACGGCCTTCGGGCGGTTGTCCAACCCAAGACCCAAAGGATTTACGCCATGAAGATCGACTCCTTCGAAAAGATCGTTTCCCTGTCCAAGGAAAACGTTGAAGCCCTGGTGAAAAGCGGCACCGTCGCCGCCAAGGGTTTCGAAGACGTTGCCAAGGCTTCGCAGGAATACGTGACCTCCTCGACCGAAAAGGCCGATGCCGCGTTCAAGGCGCTGTTCGCTTGCAAGTCCCCCACCGAGTTCCTGGAACTGAATTCCAAGCTGGCGCGTGAATCGGTGGAAGGCGCCATCGCCGACAGCCGCAAGTTCGCCGAGCTGACCCAGACCGTGGTCACCGCCGCCCTGGAACCGATCAGCGCCCGCGTCGCCGCCTTCCAGTCCCTGGTCAAGTCGGCCGCGTAACAAGCACACCTGCCGGGGCGGTTCTCCTCCCTTCGCCCCGGCCCGCAGGACGCCCGCCCTCCCTCCTCCCGGGGCGGGCGTTCGTGCGTTTATCCCCAGCCGGATTTTGCGGCCCTGGGGATAAGTTCCGTTGACTTTTCCCCGCAAGACGCGGATATTCGCGCCTTTCCTTTCAACGAGCCGGTGTCGGTCGTCCGTCGTGGGCGAGGGCTCCCGGCTTTCCAGTTGGGGAGGTGTGGTCGTGATTCCAGTCGTCATGCCGACTTATGCGCGGGCCGATATCGCTTTCGAGCGGGGCGAGGGCGCTTGGCTTTGGACGATTGACGGTCGACGATTCCTGGATTTCGGCGCCGGTGTCGCGGTGACCAATCTGGGCCATTGCCATCCCAAGCTGGTCGCCGCGCTGCAGGATCAGGCGGCCAAGCTGTGGCACACCTCGAACCTGTACCGGGTGCCGGGCCAGGAAAAGGTCGCCGCCAAGCTGGTGGCCAACACCTTCGCCGACACCGTGTTCTTCTGCAATTCGGGGGCGGAAGCCAACGAATGCGCCATCAAGATGGCGCGGAAGTACCATTACGATTGTGGCGACAAGGACCGCACCGAGATCATCTGCGCCACCGGCGCCTTCCATGGCCGCACCCTGGCGACCGTTGCCGCCGGCGGCCAGGAAAAGCACATGAAGGGTTTCGACCCGCAGATGCCCGGCTTCGTCCACGTGCCCTATGGCAATCTGAACGCGCTTCGTGACGCCATCAGCGAAAAGACCGCCGCCATCTTGGTGGAACCGGTCCAGGGCGAAGGCGGCATCGTGCCCGGCGATCCCGATTACCTGCGGCGTCTGCGGGCCGCCGCCGACGAATTCGGCGTGCTGTTGATTTTCGACGAAGTGCAGACCGGCATGGGCCGCACCGGCGCCTTGTTCGCCCACCAAAGCATGGATGTCGCCCCCGACATCATGCCGGTGGCCAAGGGTCTGGGCGGCGGTTTCCCGGTGGGCGCCTGTCTGGCCACCGAAAAGGCGGCCAAGGGCATGGTGGCCGGGGCCCATGGGTCCACTTTCGGCGGCAATCCGCTGGCCATGGCGGTGGCCGAGACCGTGCTGGACGTCATGCTGGAACCGGGCTTCATGGATGCTGTCCAGGCCAAGGCGGCCAAGCTGCGCCAGGGTTTGGACGCCGTTGCCGCCCGCCATGGGGCGGTCATCGAACAGGTGCGCGGATCGGGTCTGATGATCGGCATCAAGACCCGCATTCCCAACACCGAATTTCAGTCACGCCTGATGGCCAACGGTCTGTTGACCGTGGGCGCCGGCGACAACGTGGTGCGGTTGCTGCCGCCTTTGATCATCGGCGATGCCGAGATCGCCGAGGCGTTGGCCATCATCGATCGCACCTGCCAAGAGGTGACGCCATGACCGTCAATCCGGGCCGCACCCGGGCCGGCCAGATCCGGCATTTCCTGGACCTGGACCGCTTCGACACCGAAACCTTGCGCCGTATCCTGGATCTGGGTGCCGCCTACAAGCGCGGCGACAAGCCGTTCGGCCGCGACAAGCCGCTGTCGGGCCGGGTGTTGGCGATGATCTTCGAAAAGCCGTCCACCCGCACCCGCGTGTCCTTCGAAACCGGCATGAAGCAATTGGGCGGCGAAACCATCGTGCTGTCCAAGGGCGACACCCAATTGGGCCGGGGCGAAACCATCGCCGACACCGCCCGGGTGCTGTCGCGTTATGTGGACGCCATCATGATCCGCACCGACGATCCCGACAAACTGGCGCAATTGTCCGAATACGCCACCGTTCCGGTGATCAACGGTCTGACCGACGACACCCATCCCTGTCAGGTGATGGCCGATCTGATGACCTTTGCCGAACATCGCGGTTCGTTGGATGGCAAGGTGGTGACCTGGGTGGGCGACGGCAACAACGTCGCCGCCAGTTGGATCCAGGCCGCCGGCCATTTCAATTTCGAGATGCGCCTGGCCTGTCCGGCGGAACTGATGCCCGATGCCAAGGTGGTGGAGTGGGCCCGCGCCCAGGGCGCCAAGGTGACCTTGGGCAGCGATCCGCAAGCGGCGGTTGCCGGCAGCCATCTGGTGATCACCGACACCTGGGTGTCCATGGGCTGCACCGACACCAACCGTCACGCACTGTTGTCGCCCTATCAGGTCAACGACGCGCTGATGGCCCAGGCCGCCTCCGACGCGCTGTTCATGCATTGCCTGCCGGCGCATCGCAATGAAGAAGTCACCGATTCGGTGATGGACGGGGCGCAATCGGTGGTGTGGGACGAAGCGGAAAACCGTCTGCATGTGCAAAAGGGCATCTTGTCCTGGTGCCTGTTGTGAGCTTGCCTGCCGATAACGTGATCATTGCGTTCCAATTGGCCAGCGGCTTGGTCCGTGGCCGTTTGGTGCGGTTGGGCGACGCGGTCAACGGCGTTGTCGACGGCCATGATTATCCGCCGCGCGTCGGCGCGTTGCTGGCCGAGACCCTGGCTTTGGCCGGGGTGCTGGCCGGGTCGTTGAAATATGATGGCGTCTTCACCCTGCAGGCCCAGGGCCAAGGCCCGGTGTCGTTGGTGGTGGCCGACATCACCAGCGACGGCGCCATGCGCGGTTATGCCCGCTTTGACGCCGACAAGGTGGCGGCGGCGGCGGAAGGCGCTCCGGTCCCCAATCTGCTGGGCACCGGCTATCTGGCCTTTACCGTCGACCAGGGCCTGAAGGTGGAACGCTATCAGGGCATCGTCGATCTGTCCGGCGACACCCTGGCTGATTGTGCCCAGGCCTATTTCGCCCAGTCGGAACAGTTGGAAACCAAGGTGGCGCTGGTTTCGGCCCCGCCCGGCGACGGTCACGGCTGGCGCGCGGCGGCGCTGATGATCCAGCGGATGCCGGCCAACCAGTCCGGCGCCCCCATCCTGACCGCCGACGATGCCGACGACGCCTGGCGGACCGCCTGCGTGTTGATGGCCAGTGCCACGCCCAAGGAAATGTTGGCGGTGGATTTGGCCGGCGAAACCTTGCTGCATCACCTGTTCCACGCCGAGAACCTGACCCAATGGGAGCCCAAGGCGCTGGTTGCGCGTTGCCGGTGTTCCGAACAGGCGGTGGTGCGCATGCTGCAATCCATCCCGCGCACCGAGATCGAGGGCCTGAAGGACGACAGCGGCAAGGTGGCGATCACCTGCGAATTCTGCCGCACGACCTATGCCTTTGGTGATGACGAGCTGGAAAAGGCTTACAACCCGCCCACCAAGTCGTCCAAGGCTTGACGTCGGCTGTTGCGGCGCCACAATAGGCCAACCCATCCAAAGACCCAGGGATTTGCCATGTCCTTTCGCCTTTCCCGCCTGATGCTGGCCCTGGCCGGTGCCCTGGCCCTGGCCGCCTGCGAAGCCCAGCCGGTGGTGCAAAAGCTGCCCGAGCTGAGCTTCGCCGACAAGCGGCCGTTCCAACTGAATGTCGGCCAGCTTGAAATCGTGCCGGAATATCAGCCCACCGGGCGCAAGCCCAATGTGGAACATCTGATGCCGCTGTCGCCGGAAAACGCCACCGTGCGCTGGGCCCAGGACCGTCTGCGGCCCATGGGCAAGTCCGGCTTCGCCCGCGTGCTGATCAAGGACGCCAAGGTGGTGGAAGTGACGCTGCAGACCGATACCGGCTTTACCGGCATGTTCAAGGACCAGCAATCGGAACGCTATGAAGGCAGCCTGGACGTGGCCATCCAGATTCTGGACGAACGCCATTTCCCCATCGCCGACGTGGTGGCCCGCGCCAACCGGACCCATACGGTGGCGGAAGGGGCAACCTTGAACGAACGCGACAAGGTTCTTTACGATTTGTCGGAAGGTCTGATCCGCGACATCGACACCCAGATGGAAAGTCTGGTGCGCACCTATCTGTCGCGCTGGGTGATGAATTAATCGGCACCCTTGGGTGCTTGAAAAAGGGGACGGTGACGCCCCCTTTTTTTTACGATTCCTTCTTATGCGGCATCCGTGACGGGGTGCCGTCGGGCAGGGTGAAGGGGAACAGGCCGACCTTGAAGCTTTCGGTCATGTGCCGGGCCCGGCCCAGGGCGTTCTGAGCCTCCATGGGCGTCAGCACCTCGTTCACCGCCTGGGTGAAGCAGGCCAGCCAGGCGCCGAAGGCCTCGGGGCCGAAATCCAGATGCATATGGACCGGGAAGGGGTGGCCCTTGTAGCGGCTGGTACCGTAAAGGGCGTGCGACCAGAAATCCGCCACCACCTTGAAATGCTCGGGGAAGTTGGTGATCGCCTTGGCGAAGATGGGCGCCAGGATGGCATCGGCGTTGCCCAGTTCGTAGAAGCGCACCACCATCTTGTAGATGCGTGCTTCGCGTTCGTCCTGATCCATCGGGGGCCTCGCTATACCCATAAAAAAGATACGTGATTATTGCGCCGCAATATGACTGATTACAACGGTTCGATATCGCCTTGGGCTTCGGCGGCCAGGAAGTCTTCGGCGAAGCGCTGCACCCGACTTTCGCCGATGGCCTGACGCAGGCCCTTCATCAGGTCCTGATAGAATTGGATGTTGTGCCAGGTCAGCAGCATCGGCCCCAAGATCTCTTCCGAGCGGATCAGATGATGCAGATAGGCGCGGCTGTATTGGCGGCAGGCCGGGCAAGAACACTGTTCGTCCAGCGGGCGCCGATCGTCCTGGTGGCGGGCGTTGCGCAAATTGACGGTGCCGCGGCGGGTGAAGCCCTGGGCGGTGCGGCCCGAGCGGGTCGGCATGACGCAATCGAACATGTCGACACCGCGCAGCACGGCGCCGACGATGTCGGACGGCTTGCCCACCCCCATCAGGTAACGCGGCCGGTCGGCGGGCAATAAGGGCGTGGTGAAGTCCAAGGTGGCGAACATCAGTTCCTGGCCTTCGCCCACCGCCAGTCCGCCGATGGCGTAGCCGTCGAAGCCGATCCGTTGCAGGGCCTTGGCCGATTCCTCGCGCAGGTTCTGATAAACGCCGCCCTGGACGATGCCGAACAGGCCGTAACCGTCGCGTTGCACGAAGGCATCCTTGGAGCGCCGGGCCCAGCGCATGGACAGGTGCATGGATTCGGCGGCCTGCGGTTCGGTGGCCGGAAAGGGCGTGCATTCGTCGAAGGCCATGGTGATGTCGGCATCCAGCAGATTCTGGATTTCCATCGACCGTTCCGGGGTCAGCATGTGGCGCGACCCGTCGATATGGGACTGAAAGGCGACGCCTTCCTCGCTCATCTTGCGCAACTTGGCCAGGCTCATCACCTGGAAACCGCCGGAATCGGTGAGGATCGGGCCTTTCCATTGCATGAATTCATGTAATCCGCCCAACCGTCCCACCCGTTCGGCGCCGGGGCGCAGCATCAGGTGGTAGGTGTTGCCCAAGATGGTTTGGGCACCGGTGGCGGCGACGCTTTCGGGCAGCATGGCCTTGACCGTGCCGGCGGTGCCCACCGGCATGAAGGCCGGGGTGTCCATGGGGCCGTGGGCGGTGCTGACCGTGCCCAGACGGGCGGCGCCGTCGGTGGCGTGAACCTGGAAACCGAATTGGGTCACTTAAGCATTCTCCCGTTCCAGCAGGCAGGAATCGCCATAGGAATAGAAACGATAGCCCGAAGCCATGGCATGGGCATAGGCGGCCTGCATGCGCTCCAGCCCGGCAAAGGCGGAAACCAGCATGAACAGGGTCGATTTGGGCAGGTGGAAATTGGTCATCAATACGTCCACCAGCTTGAAACGGTAGCCCGGGGTGATGAAGATGTCGGTGGCGCCGTCGAAGGGGCGTAAGCATCCGTCTTCACCGGTGGCACTTTCCAGCAATCGCAACGAGGTGGTGCCCACCGCCACCACCCGGCCGCCATCGGCCTTGGCCCGGTTGATCAGGTCGGCGGTTTCTTGGCTGACCACGCCGCGTTCCGAATGCATGCGGTGGTCCTGGGTGTCGTTGACCTTGACCGGCAGGAAGGTGCCGGCGCCCACATGCAGGGTCACGGTGGTGCGCAAGATCCCGGCGCCATCGATGGCGGCCAGCAGGTCGGGGGTGAAATGCAGCCCGGCGGTGGGGGCGGCCACGGCGCCCTTTTCGCGGGCGAACAGGGTCTGATAGTCGCCCTTGTCGCGTTCGTCGGCGCAGCCCTTGCGGATATAAGGCGGCAGCGGCAGCGTGCCGTAATCCTCTAGCGCCAGCATCAGTTCGTCGCCGCTGCGGTCGAAGCGCAAGGTGACTTCGCCGGCTTCACCCTTTTCGGCGATTTCGGCGCGGAAATCAGGGGCGAAACGCACCACATCGCCGGGGCGCAGCTTCTTGGCCGGACGGGCGAAGGCTTTCCAACTGTCCAGGCCGACGCGTTCATGAAGCGTCAGTTCGACCCCGCCTTCTCCCTTGCGGCCGAACAGGCGGGCGGGGATGACCCTGGTGTCGTTGCTGACCAAGATGTCACCGGGGCGCAGGAAACCGGGCAGGTCGCGCACCCAGGAATCTTCGCTCCCGCTCGCCGTCACATGCAGCATGCGGGCGGAATCGCGGGGCACCACGGGCCGTTCGGCGATCAATTCGCGGGCCAGGTCGAAATCGAAGAGGTTGACGTCCATGGCGGCGGGTTTAGGGTGGATTGCCCCGTCGCGTCAACCCTTGCAAAGAGCTTTCATCCATGGATCTGTTTCCTCCCATCGAAGCCCATGCCAGCGGCATGCTGGACGTGGGCGACGGCCACAGCCTTTACTGGGAGGTGTCGGGCAACCCCACCGGCATGCCGGTGCTGTTCGTCCATGGCGGGCCGGGCTCGGGCAGCGCCCCGGCTTACCGGCGCTATTTCGACCCCAGCTATTGGCGGATCGTGCTGTTCGACCAGCGCGGTTGCGGGCGCTCCACCCCCAATGCCGAAACCCATGCCAACACCACCGGGCATCTGGTGGCCGACATGGAAAGGCTGCGCCATCATCTGGCGGTGGAAAAATGGTTGCTGTTCGGCGGTTCGTGGGGCAGCACGCTGTCCTTGGCCTATGGGCAGGCCCATCCGGAACGGGTTCTGGGGTTCGTGCTGCGCGGCATCTTTTTGTTCCGCCCCATCGAAACCGAGTGGTTCCTGCACGGCATGGGGACGTTCTTCCCCGAAGCGCATCGGCGTTTCCGCGAGCATGTGAACGGCGACAGCGTCGATTTGTTGGCCGCCTATCACCGCCGTCTGATGAATCCCGACCCGGCCATCCATCTGCCGGCGGCGCGGGTGTGGTGCGCTTATGAGGAAGCCTGCGCCCGTTTGGTGCCGCGCGACGCCCCCAGCGAGATGGATGCCGCCGCCGCCTTGTCGTTGTCGCGGATGGAATGCCATTACATGGTTCATGGCGGCTTCATGAAGCCCGGTCAATTGCTGGCCGGGATGGAGCGGATCCGTCATCTTCCCGCCCATCTGGTGCAAGGCCGCTATGACGTGGTGTGTCCGCCGGTGACCGCCGACGAACTGGCCCGGCAATGGCCCGGTGCCCGTCTGGACATGGTTTCCGACGCCGGCCACTCGGCCATGGAGCCCGGGGCGCGGCGCGCCTTGGTGGCGGCGGTGCGTGTTTTCCAGGCCCGGCTGGGGTGACGATATCCTTTGTCACAGTGCGGTTAAGCCTCCGTCACTTTTCGACACAACGAATTTCATCTCGCGGGTGGCTGTGGCTGCGCACATACGCACAATAAGAGGCAGGAAGTCATTTGGATTTAAGGGGGTAATCCCATGTCCGTCGCTCTTGCTGAAATCCGCTCGGCCACCCCGCTGCGCTACAAGGTCAGCGATCCGTTCGTGGCCGACGTCATCGCTTTGGTTGCCGCCGAATTTGGCCTGACCGAGCGTGAGATGATGGTTCATTCCCGCGACCACCGTCTGTGGAAGCCGCGTATGGCCGCCATGTACTACTCGCGTTTGCTGACCTCGTGCTCGCTGCCCGAACTGGGCCGGGTGTTCGGTGGTCGCAGCCACACCACCGTGCTGCGGGCCTTCCGCCGCTGCCGTGAAATGATCGACAGCGACGAAGTGTGGGCCGCCCGCATGGACCGCCTGTTGGTCAAACTGGTGGAAAAGATCGTCGCCCCCAAGGCGTAAGCTTGCTCGGGTCGCCGCGTTAGTCATTTGACGCGGCGGCCTGAAAATGCTCCATTTTGATAAACAATGGAGCGCAGAGCCGGGGGTGACATGGCGCGGATAGCCGTCGTCGAGGACGAAGCCTCGTTAAGGGCCGACGTGGTCGAGTATCTGACCGCTTGTGGGCATAGTGTGGTGGGGTGTGAGGATGGTATCGCCTTGGACCGCGCCATGGCCGAACGTCCGGCCGATTTGATCATCCTGGACATCAACCTGCCCGGTGAAGACGGGTTTTCCATCGCCAAACGCCTGCGCGACACGTCGGATGTGGGCATCATCATGCTGACGGCGCGCGGCGTGAACGTGGACCGCGTCGTCGGTCTGGAAATCGGTGCCGACGTTTATCTGGTCAAGCCGGTGGAACTGCGCGAACTGGAAGCCCAGGTGCGGTCGTTGTCGCGGCGCCTGACCGGGGTCGCCGCCCAGGTTCCCGAAACCTCCCCCGTCGGCAACAATCATTCCCATTGGGTTTACGACCAATTGGCCTGGGCCTTGGTGTCGCCGGCCGGCGAATCCACCAAACTGACCGCCAACGAACGGGTCTTCGTGTCGCTGCTGGTGGAACGTCCCGGTGAACCGGTGTCGCGGGCGGCCATCTTCAAGGCCTTGGGCAAGCGTGAATGGGATGCCGGCGACCGTTCGGTGGATTCCATGGTGCGCCGTCTCCGGGCCAAGGGGGCCGAGGCCTTGGGCCGTGAACTGCCCATCGAAGCGGTGCACGGCACCGGCTATGCCTTCACCGCCCCGGTGATCGTCAAGCAGGGGAACTGATCCATGGCGGCGTCGGCACCCCTTCGGCTGCGCGAAAGGAAAAGTGCCGCCCCGGCCCCGCTGCCGTGGCGGGTTCTGGTGGTGGACGACGACGACCAGGTCCATTCGATGACGCAGGTGCTGTTGCGCGACTTCACCTTTGAAGGTCGGGGCTTCGAGATGATTTCGGCCCATTCGGTGGGCGAAGCGTTGGAAGTGCTGCGCCGCCAACCGGAAATTCCGGTGGCGTTGCTGGACGTGGTGATGGAAAAACCCGATTCCGGTCTGCGTCTGGTGCGTCTGGTGCGGGACGAATTGGACAACCACGACCTTCGCATCATCTTGCGCACCGGCCAGCCCGGCGAAGCCCCCGAGCGCGAGGTGGTGGTCGCCTATGACGTCAACGATTACAAGGCGAAAAGCGAGCTGACGGCGCAAAAGCTGTTCACCGCCTTGGTCGGCGCGCTGCGCGCTTGGCGCGACATCGACACCATCAACCGTCTGAACCGCCAATTGCTGGATGCCAACGAGCAATTGGAAATGAAGGTGGCCGAACGGACCGCCCAATTGTTGGAAAGCCACGACGCGCTGACCCGGGCCAAGGAACGCGCCGAAGTGGCCCTGGAACGTGAAACCTCGGCCAAGGGCCAATTGCGACAATTCCTGTCCATGGTCAGCCACGAATTCCGCACCCCCTTGGCCATCATCGATTCGGCGGCGCAGATGCTGATGATGCGGGCCACCAAGGTGGATTCGGGCATGCTGACCCGGCTGGAAACCATCCGGGGCGCCGTCGGTCGGCTGATCGACCTGATCGGCACCTGCCTGGCCGACGAACAATTGGAAACCGGCCGCATGATCGTCCAGGAACAGGCCCTGGACCTGGCGCCCATCCTGCGCGCCGCCGTGGCCCATCATCGGGCGGCGTCGGGGGGACGGCAGATCGAACTGGACATGGGGCGGATCACCCAAGTGTGGGGCGATCCCAATCTGTTGCCCTTGGTGGTCAACAACTTGCTGTCCAACGCGCTGAAATATTCCAAGGACAGTCCGGTCTCGGTGCGGCTGCGCGCCAGCCATGGCGGTGTCACCCTGGCGGTGCGCGACCATGGCATCGGCATTCCGCTCGCCGACCAGGGCCGCATTTTCGAGCGCTTCTACCGGGCCGGCAACGCTCATAAATTGTCGGGTTCGGGGATCGGGCTGCACATGGTCAAACAGATCGTCGACTTGCATGGTGGCTCGATCACCGTGGAAAGCGACGAGAACCAGGGGACGCGGGTTTCAGTGCATTTGCGCACACCGCCACGCGATCGTTGAAGGGGCAAGGGAACGCCGGCTTGAGCCAACGTGCCGGGGTTGATACTGTGGTTGAACCGAGGGTGGACGCCGGGCCTTGGCTCTGACGCGCCCACCGACTGGGATCTGGGGAATTCGAATGCTGGCAAAGCAATTTCGGGCTTTCAAGTCGACCTTGGACGAACGGGGGATCATTTTCTCGTTCTCTGGCTATCTGTCCGAAGGAATCCTGTATTCCTTGGGGGACGCGCTTCGGCAAAAGATGGCGCTGGAAGATACCGATGTGACCACCATCAAGAAGGTGTTCTCGGTCTTCGTCGAACAGTCGCAGAACATCATCCGCTACTCTGCCGAGAAGGTGCAGGGCAAGTTGGAAAAGGCGGTCGAACTGTCGTCGGGCATGGTCACCATCGGTTCGGAAAACGGCCAGTTCTTCATCGTTTGCGGCAACACCATCCTGGAAGAGGACATGGCCAAGCTGAAGAACCGGCTTGAGACCTTGCGCGCCATGGCCCCGGACGAGATCAAGGCCTATTACAAGGAACAATTGCGCGAACCGCCTGACGAAGGCAGCCGAGGGGCCACGATCGGCCTGATCGAAATCGCCCGACGCGCCAGCGCGCCCATCGAGTTCGACTTCGACCGCATCGATTCCGAACGGCATTTCTTCTGCCTCAAAGTTTCCATCTGAGGGTTCCATGGACAATCTGCTTATCGCTGCGACCGAGCGTTCGCCCGAGGTCACTTTCGACAGTGCCGCTGGAACCCTGCGGATCAAGGGGGAATCCTATCCCGAGGATGCCTCGCAGGTGTTCGGCCCCATCTTCAACGTTCTGCAGGATTATCTGGGCCAAGCCGATGGCAAGGGTCTGAAGGTGGATTTCGAGTTGATCTACTTCAATTCGTCCTCGGCCAAGGCGCTGATGAATATGTTCCAGATGCTGGAAAACGCTGCCGACGTGGACATCGAGGTCAATTGGCAGTTCATGGCCGACGACGAAACCATGAAGGAATTCGGCGAGGATTTTTCCGAAGATTTGGAACATGTGACCTTCAATCTGGTGCCGGTGTCCTGATCCGGTGATGAGCGAGGGAAACAGCAAGGGCGGATTCAGTCTTTTCGACGCGGAAGAACGCATTCTGGACGGTGCCAAGCGTTTGCTGGACCGTATGAAGGATGGTGATCCGCAATTGCTGTCGGAAGTGGGAATCCTGGCTGACGCCTATTCCCGCTCGGTGCGCGAACAGCGGCGTCTGGTCAAGGTCAGCGACCGTCTGCAAAACCAGATGACCCAGTTGAACCAGGAACTGGTCCGCCGCCGTGCCGAGGCGGAAGAGGCGCTGGAACAATTGCGTCAGGCCCAGGAAACCCTGGTGCAGACGGAAAAGCTGGCGTCGTTGGGTGCCCTGGTGGGCGGCGTCGCCCACGAAATCAACACTCCGGTCGGCATCGCGCTTTCCTGCGCTTCGCATCTGGACGATTCCACCAAAGCCATCCGCGCGCTTTTCGAAGCCGACGACATCGGTGTCGACGATTTCGAACGCTACATGGATACCGCCGCCGACACCGCCAAGCTGATCGTCGCCAATTGCGAACGCGCCGCCGATTTGATCCGGTCCTTCAAGCAGGTGGCGGTGGACCGCACGTCGTCGGAACGCCGCACCTTCCGGCTGGCCGACACCATCGCCGAAACGGTAACCTCGCTTCGGCCCAATTTGCGTCAGGCCGGGCACCAGGTGGCGATCAACTGTCCGACGGATCTGGTGCTTGACGGCTATCCCGGGGTGATTTCCCAGGTGTTGACCAATTTCGTGATGAATTCCCTGACCCATGGCTATGAAACGGGACGGCGCGGCCATTTGCGGGTCCAGGTCGAAGCCGGGGCGGATGATCTGGTGCGGTTACGCTACAGCGATGACGGCCAAGGCATTTCCGAAGAACACCGCAACCGCATCTTCGACCCGTTTTTCACCACTCGGCGCGGCAGTGGCGGCAGCGGTTTGGGCCTGCACATCGTCTTCAACCTGGTGACCGGCCCCTTGGGCGGAACCGTGGTTCTGGAAAACCAGGACGCCCCGGGCGCGTCCTTCCTGTTGGAGTTTCCGCGCATCGCCCCTTAGGTCACCCGTGCTGTGCATAGCTCTTTCGATATGCTAGCCTTGACGAAGGTATTGTTCTTCCCGTCATTCGTCCGCGAGGTCCCTGGTGCCGTTGCGCGTTTCCCCCCTTCATTGCCCGTTGTCGGCAGCGGTGCTGGAACAAGCCTTGGGCCGCTTGGTCGGCACGGCGGGAGGAATCGTCGCGCTGGTGCCCGAGGCCGAGAAAGCACAAATCCCGCTTTTGCAGGAATGTTGCCGGCGATTGGGGGTGCCGTTGTTCGGGGCGGTGTTCCCGGCGCTGATCGTCCATGGGCGCGAGTGCCGCGATGGGGTGTGGCTGCTGCGCTTCACCTCGATGCCGCCGTTGCGCTTGCATTCGGGGACGCACACCGCGTGGCTGGACCAATTGCCCGACTGGGTGGCGCAATCCGGTTGGGCCGAGCCGGTGCTGTTCTCGGTGTTCGACGCCTGCCTGCCCAATCTTTACGCCATCTTGCGACAGATGGGCGAGCGCCTGGACGACCAGGTCGTCTATGCCGGGGCCAATGCCGGCAGTGAAACCTTTCAGCCCATGGCCTGTCTGTTCGATTCCCACCAGGTGGTCAGCGAATCGGTGTTGCTGATGTTGCTGCCGCTGGGAAGCGGGCTGGCGGTGGAACATGGTTATTCGGTGCCGACCCGGATCATGCGCATCACCCAATCCGCCGGGAACCGGATCCTGGCCTTGGACGACCGGCCGGCTTTCCAAGCCTATGCCGAGGCCCTGGGCGAGGATTATGGCGTGGTGCTGACCGGCGAGACGTTCTATCAGCATGCCGTGCATCATCCCTTTGCCGTGCTTGCCGGGGATTCCTTGGTTCAGGTGCTCATTCCGGTGGCTCATGACGACGATGGCGGCGTGCATTGCGTGGGGGAAGTGCCGGAAGGCGGGGTGGTGGTGATCATGCGGGCGCCCGAGCTGGGGGAAAGCGATTGCATTCCTCACCTGGCCGAGCATCTGGGACAAGACGACGCGCCGCTTCTGACCTTTTACTGCGCCGGCCGGCGCATGCATCTGGGAGAAAGCAGCGCAGCGGTGGAAATGGCGGCGTTGGCGGCCAGTTGCGGCACCCAGACCTTGCTGGGGGCGCTGTCCCTGGGCGAGGTGTCCACCGACGGCCAGGGACGCCCCGCCTTCCACAACGCCGCCTTGGTCTGCCTGCGGCTTCAGGATTCCTGAATTTCGCCCCCGACGACCGCAGGGGCGTCAATTTCTCGGCGGACCACCATGCGGTCGTCGCCGCACACCACGCAAACCGGGTCATAGGCGTTCAACAGCGGTTCCATCCACCATGACCCCGGTTCCTCGGCCAGGGCATCGGGGCGGTCGGGATCGACGTGGATGACCACCGAGGTGTGTTCCTCGTTGAAGCTGACCACCACGCCGCACAGATCGGGGCGCATTTCCTCGGGGAAATCGGGCTCCATCAGCCAGAAGCATTGGAAGTTCCGGCACGATTGCGGGCGTGTCTGATGCACGGCGCAGCCCTGCTCGGTGCAATGCTCGCACCATTGGCTGGTGGGCTTGCCGGTTTCAGGGACGGCGAAGAACCAGCAGCAGATGGTGCATTCCCCACAATTGCGTTCGCTCATGGTGGTTAATCCAGTTGCAGCGCGATGGCCTTCAGATAGGCGCTTTCCGGCAGATGCGGGTGCAGTGGATGGTCGGGGCCGGCCCCGGCGATGCGCAGGATGCGGCCCGAGCGCCCGGCTTGGCCCAGCCCGTGGGCGATTTCCTCGGCGAAGGTCTCGGCCGGCATGTGATGCGAGCACGACGCGCACAGCAGGAAGCCGCCGGCTTCCACCAAGGGGGCGGCCAGCCGCGCCATCTTGCGATAGCCCTTGGCGCCGGTCTGGACGTCCTTGCGGGATTTGACGAAGGCCGGCGGGTCGACCACCACCATTCCGAACTTTTCACCGGCGGCGTCCAGGCGGGCCATTTCGGCGAAGGCCTCGGCGCGGATGGTGGAAAGCGGCACATTGTTCAGTTCGGCGGCCTTGGCGGCCAGGGCCAGGGAATGTTCGGAGCGGTCCACCGCCACCACCTCGGTGGCCCCGCCCAAGGCGGCTTGCACGGCGAAGCCGCCGGCATAGGTGTAGACGTCCAACATGCGCCGCCCCTGGGCCAGACGCGCCATGAAGGCGCGGTTGTCGCGCTGGTCGTAGAACCAGCCGGTCTTTTGTCCCTCGGTCAAATCGGCGACGAAGCGGGCGCCGTTTTCCACCAGTTCCACCGGGCCGTCCAACTGCCCCAGGGCCACCTTGTTCTCTAACGGCAGGCCTTCCAGGCCGCGCACCGGGGAATCGTTCTTCAGCACCACGGCGCGGGGGTCAAAGACGCTTTGCACCGCGTCCAGCAGCAGCGGGGTCAGCGCCTCCATGCCGGCGGTGTTGACCTGCAGGGCGAACACGTCGCCATAGCGGTCGGCGATCAGGCCGGGCAGGTTGTCGGCTTCGGAATGGATCAGCCGGTAATGGGGGGTGGGGAACAACAGATCGCGCAGATCGCGGGCGGCTTGCAGCCGGCGGGCGAAGAAGCCGGCATCGATCACCTCGTCCCAGCGACGCGACAACACCCGGGCGGTGATCAGCGAATGGGGGTTGAAGCTGGCCACTCCCAGCTTTTCGTCGCCGGCATCCATCAGCGTCACCAAGGTGCCGGCGGGCAAGGCCTTCAGCTCGGCGTTCATCTCGATTTCGTTGGAAAACACCCACGGATGGCCCGAACGGAATCGGCGGGCGCGGCCCTTGGCGAAACGGAGAACGGGGCGGGCGGAAGGCGTCTGGTTCATAAGTATGACTCGTCAGGGGCGGAGATTGAGGGGGAATAAAGCCCGGAAGTGCAAGGGAAGCCAGGAAAAATTTAGTGTTTTTGATATGGATCAATGGCCGGGCCTAACCTTACGGTCATAGTGCGGCGACTCGAAGGACTGACCGCCTGGCCGTTCCGGCTTACGGGGGAATGCGTTCGCATTGGAATGGCGGGTGCTTTCGAGTTGACCCTTTCCCGGTCGAAACAGGAGTTCGGCATGAGCACCAACACCGACGCCACGGCCTATAACGAAGACGTGGTGAAGAAGTTCGTCCTTGCGGCGATTTTCTGGGGTGTGGTTGGCTTCCTGGCTGGCGACTTCATCGCCTGGCAGTTGGCCTTCCCCGCCCTGAACCTGGATCTGGAGTGGACCACCTTTGGTCGTCTGCGTCCGGTTCACACCTCCGCCGTTATTTTCGCCTTCGGCGGCAACATTCTTTTCTGCACCTCGCTGTACGTCGTGCAGCGCACCTGCCGCGCCAGCCTGTTCGGCGGCTCGGGTTTCGGCACTTTCGTGTTCTGGAGCTTCCAGGCGATGATCGTGGCCGCCGCCCTGACCTATGTCCTGGGTTTCTCCCAGGGCCAGGAATATGCCGAGCCGGAATGGTGGGTCGATCTGTGGCTGACCGTGAACTGGGTCTGCTACCTGATCATCTTCGCCGGCACCATCATGAAGCGTAAGGAACCCCACATCTATGTGGCCAACTGGTTCTTCTTCGCCATGATCTTGACCGTCGCCATGCTGCATCTGGGCAACAACCTGGCTGTTCCGGCTGGCTTCTTCGGCGGCGACTGGATGAAGTCGTACAACATCTTTGGCGGCGTGCAGAACGCCATGACCCAATGGTGGTACGGCCACAACGCGGTGGGCTTCTTCCTGACCGCCGGCTTCCTGGGCATCATGTACTACTTCGTGCCCAAGCGCGCCGAACGTCCGGTCTATTCGTACCGTCTGTCGATCGTGCACTTCTGGGCGCTGATCTTCCTGTACATCTGGGCTGGTCCGCACCATCTGCATTACACCGCTCTGCCGGATTGGGCCCAGACCTTGGGCGCCACTTTCTCGGTGATGCTGTGGATGCCGTCCTGGGGTGGCATGATCAACGGCCTGATGACCCTGTCGGGTGCCTGGGACAAGCTGCGCACCGATCCGGTGATGCGTTTCCTGGTCTCCTCGGTGGCGTTCTACGGCATGTCGACCTTCGAAGGTCCGATGATGTCGATCAAGGCCGTCAACTCGCTGTCGCACTACACCGATTGGACCATCGGTCACGTGCACTCGGGTGCCTTGGGCTGGGTGGCCTTCGTGTCGTTCGGCGCTCTGTACTACCTGGTTCCCAAGCTGTGGGGCCGTAAGGAAGTCTACTCGCTGAAGCTGGTCGGCCTGCACTTCTGGGTCGCCACCATCGGTATCGTCCTGTACATCACCGCCATGTGGATTTCCGGCATCATGCAGGGTCTGATGTGGCGTGCGTACGACAACCTGGGCTTCCTGCAGTACTCGTTCATCGAGACCGTCGAAGCCATGCACCCCTATTACGTGATCCGCGCGACGGGCGGCCTGCTCTTCGTCCTGGGTGCCCTGATCATGGTCTACAACTTCATCAAGACCATCAAGGGTGACGTGGCCGAAGAGGCCATGCAGCCCTCGACCGCTGGCGCTCGCTAAGGGGGAGGAGCTGAGATGTCTGTCTTCAAGCATCACGCTAAGATCGAAACCAACGTCTTCTTCCTGGCGGTCGGCATCTTGCTGACGGTGATCGTCGGTGGCCTTGTCGAGGTCGTTCCGCTGTTCACCATCGAATCGACCATTGAGAAGGTGGATGGTGTCCGTCCGTACAGCCCGCTCGAGCAGGCTGGCCGTGACATCTATGTCCGCGAGGGCTGCTATAACTGCCACAGCCAGATGATCCGTCCGTTCAAGGACGAGGTCGAACGCTATGGCCATTACAGCCTGGCAGCCGAGTCGAAGTACGATCACCCCTTCCAGTGGTCGTCCAAGCGTACCGGTCCGGACTTGGCCCGCGTCGGTGGCAAGTACACCAACGACTGGCACACCCGTCACCTGATCAATCCCCGTGACGTCGTCCCGGAATCCATCATGCCCGGCTATCCGCATCTGATGCGGCCGCTGGATACCTCGAAGATCGCCGGCAACATGACTGCCCTGAAGGTGGTGGGCGTGCCCTACACCGACGAGCAGATCAAGAACGCCGTCGCCAATCTGAAGGAACAGGCTTCGCTTGAAGCCACCGCCGACTCGGCCGTGGTCCAGGCGTATCCGAAGGCCAAGGTTGGTGACTTCGACGGTAACCCGCAGGTGGTTTCGGAAATGGATGCTTTGGTGGCCTATCTGCAGGTCCTGGGCACCATGGTCGATTTCACCACCGTGGATCACACCAAAATCCAGCGCTAGGAGCGGAGTTTGTCTCTCGAGAACATCTCGGAGTTCCTCCGCTCCCTGTGGGGAGTTTGGTTGATGGTTCTGTTCCTCGGGATCGTCTTCTGGGCCTTCCGTCCTGGCAACAAGGATCGGTTTCAGTCCTACGGAGACATCCCGTTGAGGGACGATGACGACAAGGAGCGCTAATATGGCTCACGTTGAACATGACGTGATCTCCGGTCAGAACACGACCGGTCACGAGTGGGACGGCATCAAGGAGTTGAACACTCCGTTGCCGAAGTGGTGGGTTTACGTCTTCTGGGCTTGTGTGATCTGGGCCATCGGCTATTGGATCGCCATGCCGACTTGGCCGACCACCAACGGTTTCACCCGCGGTATGTTGGAATATTCCTCGCGCGGTGATCTGGCCAACGAACTGGACATCCAGAAGAAGGCCCGTTCGCAGTGGCTGACCAAGCTGGAAGCCGCCTCGGTGGAAGATATCGCCAAGGACAAGACCCTGCTGAACTACGCCCTGGCTGGCGGCAAGATCGCCTTTGGCGAAAACTGCTCGGCTTGCCATGGTTCGGGTGGTGTCGGTGTTGCCGGGGCTTACCCCCGTCTGGCCGATGACGAATGGATCTGGGGCGGGACCCTGGAAGACATTCATCAGACCATCCAGTACGGCGTCCGTAACGAAAACGGCGAATCGCGTCAAAGCGAGATGCTGGCTTTCGGTACCGGCGACACCCTGGACGCGACCCAGGTCGACCAGCTGGCCGATTACGTGCTGTCGCTGTCGTCGAAGACCCCCGCCGCCGGTTCGCCGGGCGAGGCCATCTTCGCCGAACGCTGCACCGCGTGTCACGCCGAAGGCGGCGTCGGCACCAAGGAGCTGGGTGCTCCGGCCTTGAACAACAACATCTGGCTGTTCAAGGGCGACAAGGAATCCGCCAAGCAGGGCGTGGTCAACCAGATCACCAAGCCCCGCCACGGTTCCATGCCCGCTTGGGCCGGCCGTCTGGATGCTGCCACCATCAAGATGTTGGCCGTCTACGTCCACTCGCTGGGCGGCGGTAAGTAAGAAGTGGGGTAACCCTCTTTCTGGGATCGGGGCGCTCTTCATCAGGAGAGCGCCCCTTTTCTTTGTCAGGGGCGTGCCGCAAGCTTCAGCCCAAGATGAACTTTTGTTCGGAATTCCAGGCAAAGATTGTCAGTCCGCCTGCCTTGCCCCATAGTCTGGCCCGGCCGGGCGGCACGGGTCATGCGTGACAGGACCGGCGGTCATGCGTTATTGACGGCTCGGGCGGAATGGATGGCCGTTACATTCAACCGTCCCCAGTTGCGAAGAGAGTAGTCAGGCGATGAATCAGGACGTTCAAGCACCCAAATCCGGTGGCGGCAGCATGTATGCCGAAACCATCACCATCCATCCCCGCCACGTCAAACAGGGCCTCTTTCGCTCGTTGAAGTGGTGGCTGATGTGGGGCTTGCTGGCCTTTTTCCACATCGCCCCGTTCCTGCGTTGGGATCGTGGCCCGGATGCGCCCAGCCAGGCCATCCTGGCCGATATCGACGGCCGCCGCGGCTATTTCTTCTTCATCGAGATCTGGCCCCAGGAAGTCTATTACCTGACCGGACTTTTGCTGTTCGCCGCCATCACCTTGTTCTTCATGTCGGCCCTGGCGGGCCGCGTGTGGTGCGGTTTCCTGTGCTGGCAGACGGTTTACACCGATCTGTTCGTTCAGGTGGAGCGCCTGGTGGTGGGCGACCGTTCCAAGCGGATGAATTTCGACAAGGCGCCGTGGAACGCCGAAAAGCTGATCAAGAAGGCCATCATCCATGCGGTCTGGCTGGCCATCGGGGCGGCGTGCGGCATCGCCTTCACGCTGTATTTCGGCGACGCCTTCCAGATGCTGCACAACATCTTCACCCTGCAGGCGGGGCTGTCGGTTTACGCCTTCATCGCCATCATCGGCGGCTTCTGTTATCTGCTGGCGGGTTTCGCCCGCGAACAGGTGTGCCTGTACATGTGCCCCTATTCGCGTTTCCAGTCGGCCATGTTCGACGAGCATTCGCTGATCATTTCCTACGAGGAATGGCGCGGCGAGCCCCGCGCTCCGGCGCGCAAGGGCCAAAGCTTCGAAGGGCGCGGCCATTGCATCGACTGCAAGATGTGCGTCCAGGTTTGCCCCACCGGCATCGACATCCGCGAAGGCCTGCAGATGGCCTGTATCGGTTGCGGCCTGTGCATCGACGCCTGTAATGCCATGATGGACCGTGTCGGTCTGCCGCGCGGACTGATCTCCTACGATTCCATCACCAACGTGAGTTCCCGCGCGTCGGGCGGTCCCGGCACCAAGACCAAGTTGGTGCGTATGCGCACCATTCTTTACACCTTGTTGCTGACGGTGATCGGCACCGGCATCGTGCTGTCCCTGGGGACCCGGCGGACCACCGAGGTCAACATCTTGCACGAACGCGCGCCCATGTACGTGACCATGTCGGACGGGACCATTCGCAACGGTTACACTTACAAGATCCTGAATATGGTGCGGGCCGAGCGCGTCTATACTCTGAAGCTTGCCGGCATCCAGGGCGCCACCATGGAAGTGGTGGGCGGCGAAAAGGATGTGGCCGAGATGGAATTGACGGTGCCTGGCGACCAGGTCACCAGCTTGCGACTTTACGTCAACGCCCCCGAGGACAACGTGACCGACAAGAAGACCGACATCACCTTCATCCTGACCGAAAAGGGCGGTGACAGCGAAGTGCGGAGCCACTCGTTGTTCGCCGGACCGGGGCGGTGAGCGCCATGGCCAAAACCCGTCAGCCTGGGTGGTGGTACCCCTATATCTTCGTGGCCGCCTTCGGCGTGGTCCTGGCGGTGAACGGTGCCCTGGCCTATTTCGCGACCAGCTCGTTCACCGGCCTGTCCACCGACAACGCCTATGAAAAGGGCCGGCTTTATAACCAGAACCTGGCCCTGGCCAAGGCTCAGGCGGAAATGGGGTGGCAGGTCGACACCAAGATCGAGCCGCTGAAATCCCCCGACCAGCCCCAGGCCAACATCCACATCACCTATCGTGACCGTGACGGCAAGGCCGTGGAAAACCTGACGGTGCGCGCCGTCATGGTGCGTCCGACCGTGGCCGGCTACGACCACGAGGTCGAGCTTCCGGCTTTGGGCGACGGCGTCTATGGCGGAACCATTCCCTTGCCGCTGGCCGGGGTGTGGGACATGGACGTGGCCGCCGTCGGCGACGGCGGCCTCGCCTATCAGCACGCCCAGCGTTTCGTCATTCCGTGAGCACACGGCAATGCCGACATTGTGGACAGGACATCCCCGTCGGTTTTGACGGGGATTTCTGTTGTCACGGCTGCGAAGGCGCCTATGCCTTGTTGGCCGACATGGGATTGGGGCGTTATTACGAGCGCCGCTGTGTCGATCCGGCCATGCGGCCGCTGCGCCCCGAGGAAGGGGCCGCCGCCCATCACGACTATGCCGCCCATGTGGTCGACGAAGACCAAGGGTTGGCCAGCCTGAACCTGATGGTCGAAGGCATCCACTGCGCCGCCTGCATCTGGCTGATCGAGGCGCTGCTGTCACGCCATCCGGCGGTGACCTGGGCGCGGGTCAATATGACCACCAGGCGCTTGGTGCTGCGTTGGCACAAGGATCAGGCCGACCCGGCCGACATCCTGGCCCCGGTTCTGGCGGTGGGCTATCGTCTGGTGCCCTATGACCCGGCCAAGCTGGGCCTGGAAACCGAACGCCACGAAAAGCAATTGCTGCGCGCCATGGCGGTGGCCGGCTTCGCCGCCGGCAACGTCATGTTGCTGTCGGTGTCGGTGTGGGCCGGGCATTTTTCCGGCATGGGCTTTTATACCCGCGAACTGATGCACTGGATCAGTGCCCTGATCGTGCTGCCGGCGGTGCTTTATTGCATCCGCCCGTTCCTGTATTCGGCCATCGCGGCCTTGGCCAATGGGCGCACCAACATGGACGTGCCCATCACCTTGGGCGTGTTGTTGGCCTCGGGCATGTCGCTGGTGGAAACCATCCGTGGCGGCGAACATGCTTATTTCGATTCCGCCATCACGCTGCTGTTCTTTTTGCTGATTGGCCGTTATCTGGACAGCCGGGCCCGGGGCCGGGCGCGGTCGGCGGCCGAGCATCTGCTGACCCTGGATGCGGTGGCGGTCACCGTGCTGGAAGAAGACGGCACCCAGCGTCTGATCCCGCCCAACCAGGTCAAGACCGGCCAAACCGTGCTGGTGGCGGCGGGTGAACGCATCGGCATCGACGGGGTGGTGGAGACGGGGGTTTCCGACCTGGATACCAGCCTGATCACCGGCGAGACGGTGCCGGCGGCGGTCGGTCCCGGAACCCAAGTTTTCGCCGGCACCATCAATCTGTCGGCGCCTTTGCGGCTGACCGTGTCGGCGGTGGGTGAACGCACGCTGTTGGCGGAAATCGTCCGTATGATGGAGGTGGCCGAACAGGGCCGTGCCAAATACGTCGCCTTGGCTGATCGGGTGTCGCGCTGGTACGCCCCGGTGGTGCATGTGGCGGCGGCGTCCACTTTCCTGTTCTGGGTGTTTCTGGTCGGCCTGCCGTGGCAATTGGCACTGTTGCATGCGGTGGCGGTGCTGATCATCACCTGTCCCTGCGCCTTGGCCCTGGCGGTGCCGGTGGTCCAGGTGATCGCCAGCGGCCGTCTGTTGCGCCAAGGCATCTTGCTGAAAAGCGCCACGGCGTTGGAACGGGTCGCCGATATCGACGTGGTGGTGTTCGACAAGACCGGCACGCTGACGATCGGCAAGCCGGAATTGCAAGAAAACGGCGATTGGCACGAGGACGACCTGATCCAGGCCATCCGTCTGGCTGCCGCCTCGCACCATCCGTTGGCCCGCGCCCTGGCGGCGGCCCGGCCCGGCATCGCCGCCGATCCCCTGGCCGTCGAGGAACCGGGACGTGGCATGGTGGCCGGCGAGTGGCGCTTGGGCAGCCGGACCCATGTGGGGGTGGCTGACGAGGACGACAGCCAAGGCCCCGAATTGTGGCTGAGCGGCCCGGGACGGCCGGCCTTGCGCTTCGCCTTCGCCGACCGGGCCCGTCCTGACGCGATCGAGGTGCTGGCGCGTTTGAAGCGCTGGGGCATGGCTGTCGAATTGCTGTCCGGTGATCGTGCGGCCACGGTGGGCGCCTTGGCCACCCAGTTGGGCATCAGCCAGTGGCGGGCCGGTTGCACACCTTCGGAAAAGGTGGCGCGGCTGGAACAGTTGAAGGCCGAAGGCAAGCGGGTGATGATGGTCGGCGACGGCTTGAACGACGCCCCGGCGCTTTCCGCCGCCCATGTGTCTTTGTCGCCGTCCACCGCCGTCGATGTCAGTCAAACCGCCGCCGACGTGGTGTTCCAAGGCGAACGCCTGGCACCGGTGACGGAAGTCCTGGACGTGGCCCGGCAGTCCCGAGCTTTGGTCCAGCAGAATTTCGGCTTGGCCCTGGGTTATAATGTCTTCACCGTGCCGTTGGCGGTGGCCGGGCATGTGACCCCATTGTTCGCGGCGATTGCCATGTCGACCTCGTCACTGGTAGTAATTGGCAATGCCCTGCGGCTGACGCGCGGGAGAAAAGTTTGACCAACCTTTTGATGCTTATTCCGGTGGCCCTGATGTTGGGCGGAATCGGATTGGTGGCTTTCTTGTGGGCCCTGAAATCGGGGCAGTTCGACGACCTGGATGGGGCTGCGCACCGCATCTTGTTCGAAGACGACGACCTTCCCCCGCCGCCGGCCCCAAAGGCCGAGCCTGCGGCCCCGAATACGGTGCCGCCGGCACAAGACAAGACGGTCTGAACGCCATGCCGCCCCTGGACTACGACGATCACAAGGTTGCGCGCGACGCCGATGCCGGCGCTCCGCCGTGCCGCAATTGCGACGTGGTCCGTGAAATCGCCTTTTGCGCCGAGCTGAGCCATGACGAGATCAAACGCCTGGCCACGGTCCGCTGTCACGCCCATCTGCCGGCCAACTTCACCGTGTTCCGCGAGGGCGATCCCGCCGACCACGTCTATTCCATCGCTACCGGGGCGGTGAAGCTTTACAAGCTGCTGTCCGACGGACGCCGCCAGATCATCGGCTTTTTGTTTTCGGGCGAGATGTTCGGCCTGGGCCTGGATACCGGCTATGCCTATACCGCCGAAACGGTGACCCAGTCGCAATTGTGCCGCTTCACCCACCGCAAGCTGGATTCCTTGCTGGGCGACATCCCCAAGCTGGAACGCAAGATGTTTTCCATGACCGTCAAGGATCTGGTGGCGGCGCAGGAACAGATGCTGTTGCTGGGGCGTAAGACGGCGCGGGAAAAGGTCGCCACCTTCTTGCTGAAACTGTCGCAACGGGCCGAGATGCAGGGCCTGCCCGCCAGTCCGGTGGCCCTGCCCATGAGCCGGGCCGACATCGCCGATTATCTGGGCCTGACCATCGAGACGGTCAGCCGCACCTTCACCCAGTTGAAGCGGGAAGGCATCATCGGCTTGCCGGCCTCGGGCCATGTGGTTCTGAGCGATTCCACCGCGCTGCGCGAACTGGCGGAAGGCGTCGCCGCCACCTGAGAAATGGCGCGTCGCGAGTTCAGGTTACTCCCCAATCCGATCAGGCCGGGGGGGATGGTGGTTGGGAAAGAACCCCTGCGGAATAAAGCCGTAAACGGCTCATTTGGGTTTCAACGGATTGCCGTGTCGCAGGATTCAAACTCGACATGTATCGTTCATATTCCCCTGGCCATTGTTCGTGAGTGAACGCTACTAGGTTAAGATGACGATTGACCATGTGTGGTTCTGGTGAAATCAAGGTGGTGATCCATCCGAAGAAGTTACCCTTTAATTCCAGACTTTGCGTTGCTATGCCAGCGATGGATACCTCTTTATAGAGCTTTCCACCCATCAAGAGTTTGTTCAATCCCGAGATCGAAGACGCCAAGTCTCCGCACAACGCAAGTCCGACCATGTCACCGGTGTAGGAAACGGATCGGAAATACGGATATATGAACAGATTCATGACCTTGGCGGTGTCTGTCCAGAGGATGAGCAATTGTATCAGGAGCAGTTCTGATTGTCTTACGCGAAGGGCGGCATAATGTCGGGCTATGAGCCATACAAGCTCTGCTTGATTTTCTTTTGTTTCTTCAATGGCTTTCGATGTTAGGTATAATATCTTTCTGTTGAAGTATCTCATAAGAGTGGCGTTAATTCTGCTTCCATCACAAATGTAGATTTCCACCTTACCGCTGTATCCGATGCGATTTTTTATACGCTCAGACAGATTAAGAACTTCAGGGAAATTGTGTTCACTAACAAGGATGCTTGATCCGATGAATATCGCTCGGATCATGCTTACGATAAACCATATAGAAAAAAATAAAACAGCAACTGGAACTAATAGAAGTCCATTGCTGAAATACATGACGGCAAAAAATGCGATCCATAGTGGTATGGATGCAAGGATAGCAATTATTTTATTGCGAAAAAGGCTGCTGTGGTTCAGTAATTTGATCTGCTTTTTTGTTAGGGCGACTTCCAAAGCAACCTCCTCCGCAGGTTATGCGCGTTATAGGGGAAACATATTCATATTGTGCGAAATTGGCTGTGTTTAACAGATAAAATATACGCATTACGTGTCTGTATCGTAATTTCCAATCTTATAGATTGTATACATCGCGCCCCTTGGGTGTGTCGTCGGGATTGCCGCTACCTGAAATCCGCCACAAGCGGCTTATTATCGTTTGACTTCACTGGGCGGGGATGGAAAACCAAGGCTCGGCTTGAGCAGGTGGCCCGTGCCGGGCAGTTGTGTTCAGTGCACATGTCGGCGATTCCTGGCGCCACTCGGGCTTGTCGCATGTCCACGTTTGACGTGACCATGCTCTTGTTGGAGGAAACCTTGAGCGCCGAAGTCAAAGCCAAGCGTGTCACCACCCGCGACATCCGTGCCCGCAAGGGTGCCGAGCCGGTGGTGGTGCTGACCGCCTATACCGCCCCCATGGCCCAGATTTTGGACCCCCACGTGGACATCTTGTTGGTGGGTGATTCGCTGGGCATGGTGGTCTATGGCATGGACACCACCTTGGCCGTCACCTTGGACATGATGATCAATCATGGCCAAGCAGTGATGCGCGGTTCGCGCCAGGCCATGGTGGTGGTGGATTTGCCCTTCGCCACCTATCAGGAAAGCAAGGAACAGGCTTTCCGTAACGCCGCCCGGGTGATGGCGGAAACCGGTTGTGGCGCGGTCAAGTTGGAAGGCGGCCGTGAAATGGCCGACACCATCCGCTTCCTGGTCGACCGCGGCATTCCGGTGATGGCCCATATCGGCCTGAAGCCCCAGGCGGTGCATGCCGCCGGTGGTTTCCGCGCGCAGGGACGCAGCAACGCCGAAGCCGATGCCATCATCGAGGACGCCAAGGCGATAGAACAGGCCGGCGCTTTTTCTGTGGTGGTGGAAGGCACGGTCGAACCGGTGGCCCGGTCGTTGAGCGCTCAGATCGATATCCCCACCATCGGCATCGGCGCCTCGCCGGCCTGCGACGGTCAGGTTCTGGTCATCGACGACGTGCTGGGTCTGTTTTCCGATTTCACCCCGAAATTCGTCAAGCGCTACGCCAATTTGGCCGAACCGATTTCCCAGGTGGCGGCGACTTATGCCGCCGAGGTCAAGTCCCGTGCCTTTCCCGGCCCCGAACATTGTTTCGGTGTTCCCAAGGCTTCCAAGTCCTAGTGGTCCGATCCAGACAGACGGTTCATGGATATGAACCGTTTGTCTGGTGAATCGGCCCACGAAATCAACGAATCAGTGTACTAGAGGCAATCATGTCCGAGTCCATCGACATCGTCCGCACCAAAGCCGATCTGCGTGCCCGGGTGCAATATTGGCGCGACCAGGGTCTCAGCGTCGCTTTCGCCCCCACCATGGGGGCGCTGCATGACGGTCACCTGACCCTGGTGCGCACTGCCTTGGAGCTGGCCGACCGGGTCGTGGTGTCGGTGTTCGTCAACCCCACCCAATTCGGTCCCAACGAGGATTTCAGCCGCTATCCCCGGCAAGAGGAACAAGATGCCGCCGCTTTGGCCGGGGCCGGCTGCCATCTGCTGTACGCGCCGTCCGTCGACGAGATGTACCCGGAAGGCTTCGCCACCAACATCCATGTGTCAGGCGTTTCCGAAGGCCTGTGCGGCGACATCCGCCCCGGCCATTTCGACGGGGTCGCCACCGTGGTCGGCAAGCTGTTGCTGCAGGTCGGGCCGCATATGGCGCTGTTCGGCGAAAAGGATTGGCAGCAATTGACCGTCATCCGTCGTCTGGTCCGTGATTTGGACATTCCGGTGGAGGTGGTCGGCGTTCCCACCGTGCGTGAATTCGACGGCTTGGCCCGTTCGTCGCGCAACGCTTATCTGTCCCAGGAAGAACGTCGGATCGCCCCGATTCTGCATCAGGTACTGTCCGACATGGCCGAAGCCTTGCGCCAGGGTGGGGAAGCCGCCACCTTGTGTGCGGACGGCATTCGGCGCATCACCGAAGCCGGCTTCCTGTCGGTGGATTATCTGGAAGTGCGTGCCGCCGATTCCCTGGTGCCCTTGGCCCGGCTGGATGGTCCGGCCCGCATCCTGGTGGCGGCACGGTTGTCCGGCGCCCGGCTGATCGACAATCTGGGGGTGGAGCCACTGCATGCTTGAGCGTTTGTTCAAACTGCGTGAGAACCAGACCGATATCGGCACCGAAGTGTTGGCCGGGGCCACCACCTTCCTGACCATGGCCTATATCATCTTTGTCAACCCGGCCATGTTGGCCGATGCCGGCATGGACAAAGGCGCGGTGTTCGCCGCCACCTGCGTCGCCGCCGCCATCGGCTCGGCGGTGATGGGGCTTTACGCCAATTACCCCATCGCCTTGGCTCCGGGCATGGGGCTGAACGCCTATTTCACCTATGGCGTGGTGCTGGGCATGGGCCATTCCTGGCAGGTGGCCCTGGGGGCGGTGTTCGTTTCCGGCTGTATCTTCCTGATCCTGGCGCTGACGAAAGTCCGCGAAGCCATCATCAATTCGATCCCCCATTCGCTGAAGTTGGCCATTTCCGCCGGTATCGGATTGTTCCTGGGCATCATCGCCATGAAGAACGCCGGCATCATCACCAGCCATCAGGCGACCTTGGTGACCTTGGGCAACGTCAAGCAGCCCCAGACCCTGTTGGCCATCGGCGGGTTCATGGCCATGGTGGCGTTGGACGTGCGCAAGGTGCCGGGCGTCATCATGATCGCCATTTTGGGCACCACTGGTCTGGGCATGGCTTTGGGGGTGACGCCGTTCGGCGGGCTGATGTCCATGCCGCCGTCGCTGGCCCCCACCTTCCTGCAGATGGACGTGGCCGGGGCCCTGAATTTGGGGCTGGTGGCCATCGTCTTCGCCTTCTTGTTCGTCGACATGTTCGACAATGCCGGTACCCTGATCGGTCTGGCCCATCGTGCCGGCATGCTGGACGAAAATGGTCGTCTGCCGCGCATCGGCCGCGCCTTGGTGGCCGATTCGGTGGCGGCCATTGCATCGGGCGCGTTGGGGA
Source organism: Rhodospirillaceae bacterium UBA6219 (assembly GCA_002435715.1). Lineage (GTDB taxonomy): Bacteria > Pseudomonadota > Alphaproteobacteria > Rhodospirillales > Magnetospirillaceae > Magnetospirillum. The sequence continues at coordinate 31,857 of DISD01000076.1, read as the reverse complement.
CGTCGACCACCACCAGCTATATCGAAAGCGCCGCCGGCATCAAGGCGGGTGGCCGCACCGGCCTGACCGCCCTGGTGGTTGCCGTCTTCTTCCTGCTGGCACTGTTCCTGGCGCCTTTGGCCGGGTCCATCCCGGCCTATGCCACGGCGCCGGCCTTGTTGTTCGTCGCCTGCCTGATGGCCCGCGGTCTGGCCGATATCGCCTGGGATGATTTGACCGAAGCGGTGCCGGCGGTGGTCACCGCCCTGGCCATGCCGCTGACCTTTTCCATCGCCCACGGCATCACTTTCGGCTTCATCACCTTTGTCGCCATCAAGGTGCTGTCCGGCAAGGTCCGCGACGTCAGTCCGACGGTGGCGGTGCTGGCGGCGGCTTTTGTGCTGAAATACGCCTTGCTGGGTTAAAATCCCCGTTGACCTGTGGCTCGGGATGGTTATGATCGCCATCCCAATCCACGGTGCCCTAGTGGCGGAATTGGTAGACGCAGTCGACTCAAAATCGACCGCCGAAAGGCTTGCTGGTTCGAGTCCGGCCTGGGGCACCAACTCTCTCTTCCTATTTTGCTGTTCCCGTTATCCGGCTGCTGTCGCAGGCCGGTTTTTGGTTTTGCGGTCGTGAAACCTTGACAGCTTCGCTGCATCGCAATATTAGTGCATGCAGTCCTTGTGACAGTTTCATCCTTGTGCGGGGCATGGGCTCGGCCAGGATGTGACGCTGGTGTCCCGAATTCCGCCGCCAAGGGTCGGAACACCGGAGAGCGGCATGAGCCGGTTGTCTTTCCCCCCTTCCGTCTTTCCCAAGACGGTTGGGCAGACTTCTGGCGACCAATGCAACAGATCCGCACTTCCCACATCACCGCTTTGCGGCCGCGTCCGGCCGCAGTGACTTCCTCCGCTGCCGCGATCGTCCTTTTGCTGGCGGCCGCTCCGACCCAGGCGCAAACCGCCGCTTCGCAAAATTCCTCGTCCGAGACGGCGGCGGATACCCCGTCGTCGGCAACCGCCACGGTGACCGTGACCGATACACCGGTGGTCATCGGTCAGCAGCCTGACGACGAAGGGCTCAACGATTATCGCGTCACCCGCTCGCCGACCGGGGCCAAGGCCGATATTCCGACCAAGGACATTCCGCAATCGGTGATCAGTGTGCCGCAAAAGGTGCTGGAAGAACAAAACGTCCAGACCCTGAACGAAGCCTTGCGCAACGTGGCCGGCGTGCAGGCCACCAACAGCAATTTGCAAGGTGCCGGTCAGTGGATGACCACGCGTGGTTTCCAGAACCGCAACTTCTATAAGGACGGCTTGCGCGACGACACCTTCGACCGCACCTATTGGCTGGGCAACGTCGAACGCATCGAAGTCCTGAAGGGGCCGGCTTCGGTGCTGTACGGTGACGGCAGCCTGGGCGGCGCCATCAACGTGGTGTCGAAGAAACCGCTGCCACAGACCAGCGTTTCCGGCAGCCTGTGGGGCGGCACCGACCAATCCGTCGGAATCGGCACCGATGTTTCGGGCAAGTTGAACGACAGCGGTTCGGTCTTGGTGCGGTTGATCGCCGACAAAAGCCAGAAGGACACTTTCGTCGACAATTACAGTTACGACGCCCAGCATGCCAGCATCCTGCTGCAGGCCTTGGCCGGCGAGCGCACCACCATCACCCTGGCCGGGGAATTCCGTGACCGCAGCACCGACGGCAATTATTCGGGCACGCCGGCTTATGCGCGGTCCTATGGGGTGGACAATTCCACCAATTACAACGCCGATTGGTCGGGCCGGAACGACACCGGCGCCAATTTGTCGGCTCGGCTTCGCCACGAATTCAACAATGATTGGAAGGTCAACACCGGGCTGATGTTGAATCGCTACGATTTCGACCAGACCTTGACCTCGGCCAGTTTCAGTGCGGCGCAGGCGGCGTTGAACCGCGTCGGACTAAGCGGCAACAAGACCGATTCGACCACCAAGGAAATCATTTCCGACACCAATCTGGAAGGCAGTTTCCACACCTGGGGGCTGAGGCATCAAAGCCTGGTCGGCGTCGAGGCGTTCTACAGCACCATCGACCGCCTGCGCTTCGGCGGGACCTTGCCGACCACCTTCGTCAGCCTGTGGTCGCCGGCGACCAATTTCGGCGAGCCCAACTGGGCGGAGAACCTGCACATCAAGTACACCACCCAGCGCCGGGCCATTTATGCCCAGGACCTGCTGGAGTTGACGCCGCAATTGAAGGTCATGGCCGGCTTGCGCTTCGACGACGTCGAAAAGGAACAAAAGAACCTGCGCACCTTGGTCACCTCCGCCAGCCACGACGCGGAATGGAGCAAGCGGGCCGGCGTGACCTATGAAGTGGTTCCGGGCGTGACCGCCTTTGGTGGTTATTCCCATTCCTTCGTGCCCCCGGGTGACGAGAACACCACCAGCCTGGGCACCCTGCCCGACGCCGACCCGGAAATCGGCCAACAATACGAAGGTGGGGTGAAACTGGATCTGGCCGATTCGTTCACCGCCACGGCGGCGGTCTACCAACTGAAACGGCAGAACGTGCGCACCACCGATTCGGTCACCCAAGTGACCAGCATCGTCGGCGAGCAGCAAAGCACCGGTTTCGAATTCGACGCCACCTGGAAGGTGGCGCCGGGTTGGAACCTGTTGGCGGCCTACGCCTATAACGACGCCCATGTCACCAAGGACAACAAATACACCGAGGGCGCGCAATTGGTGAACGCCCCCGCCCATAGCGCCCGGTTGTGGTCCATGTACGAAGTCCAGGCCGGCGACCTGGCCGGTTTCGGCTTCGGCGGCGGCCTGACCTATGTGGGCAAGCGGGCGGCGAGCTTGGTCAACAATTACTATATTCCCGAATACGTCACCGCCGACTTGGCCGCTTATTACAAGTTCAACGAGAACGCCAAGTTCAGCCTGAACGCCAACAACATCTTCAACCAGGATTATTACGTCGCCAGCAGCGGCGACGACAATCCGATGCTGTATACGGGTGAGCCGATGAGCCTGGTCGGACGCTTGCAGGTCACGTTCTGACCGACATGCGACTGATCTTGACATCAGTGGCGCTGGCCGTGCTGTGCCTGGTTCGGACGGGGGAGGCGCAAACGCCTCCCCCACAGGACCAGCGGGGCAGGGACGTGTCCGTGGCCGCCCCGGCGCAGCGGGTGGTCACCTTCAATTCGGTGCTGTGGCTGTACCTGACCTTGGAACGGGGCGCCGGTCCCATTGCCGGGGCCAGTGCCAGCACCGTGCGGACGGTCAGCACCGGTTTGTTGGACCGGGCCTTTCCCAGTGCCGCGGCCATCCCCACCGACGTTTCCGTGGACGGATTTTTCGTTCCCAACGTCGAGGCCATCTTGCGCCGTGCCCCCGACGCGGTGTTCCAGTGGGTGGGGCGCAACGATCCCGCCTATCTCGAACCCTTGGATCGGGCCGGCTTGCCGGTGGTCGCCCTGCGTCAGACCCGTGACGAGCGCGATTATTTCTCGACCGCGCGTCTGATCGGCGCGGTGTCCGGACGAAGCGCGCGTGCCGAGGCGTTGATCGACGATTACCGCGATTCCTATGCCCGCTTGGACCACCACGTCCAGGCCGGATTGCAGGCCACGAAAGGCCGCCGCCAGCGGGTGCTGTATCTGTGGAAGTGGCGGCCGCTGATCCCCATCGACGGCAAGAATTTCTTCGGCACGCTGCTGGAACGGGCCGGAGGGGTCAATGTCGCCGCCCAATTGGCGCGCCCCGAACGGGTCAGCATGGAAAAGATCCTGCTGTGGGATCCTGAAGTGGTGGTGCTGTTCTGTTGCGACCGCACCACGCCCAGCGACCTTTATCAGGATCCCATGTGGCGGCCGGTCAGCGCCGTCCGCAACCGACGGGTCTACAAGGTGCCCTCGGGGGGCTCGCGTTTCGCCGATCTGGTCGAGGGACCGCTCTATTCGCGGTGGCTGACCGAATTGCTGTTTCCCGAGCTGCCCAGCACCTTGCGCGGCGACCTGCGGCAGACCTTCCAACAGGTCTATGGCCTGGACCTGGATGACGACACCTTGGATCACACCTTGCACATGAAGGTGAATTCCGTCTCGGCCGGATATGACCGTTTTTCCCGTTCTCTCACACAGGAAAGCCTGCGACCGTGAGCATTTCCTCCTCGTCCTTGGCGCGGCTGGCGGTGCCGTTGCTGTCCTTGTCGCTGTTGTTGGCCATGCTGATGTCCTTGCGCATCGGCACCTATCCGGTTCCCACCCTGACCGTCGCCCGCGTCGTCCTGGCCTGGCTGCTTCCCGCCGGGATGGCCCCCGCCAGCGATTGGAGCGAGGCCGAATGGGTGGCGGTGACCATCATCCGCCTGCCGCGCGTGCTTTTGGTTTGCCTGGCCGGGGCCGGGCTGGGCCTGGCCGGCGCGGCGCTTCAGGGCATGATGCGCAATCCCTTGGTCGGCCCCGATATCGTCGGCATCTCGGCCGGCGCGGCCTTTGGCGGCATCCTGGCCATCTTGCTGGATTTTTCCGGTCCGGCCATGCTGGCGGCGGCTTTCGCCGGCGGCATGGTGGCCTTGGCCCTGGCCTGGACCCTGTCGCGCCTGGGGCGGGGCGGCGGCGTGTTGCCGCTGGTGCTGGGCGGGATCATCGTCGCCGCCTTCTTCACCGCCCTGAACGGTCTTTTGCAATACGTGGCCGATCCCGATTCCAAGCTGCCGGCCATGGTCTATTGGCTGATCGGCAGTTTCGCCGCCGCTTCCATCGACAAGCTGGTCCTGGTCGCCCCCCCCATCGTGTTGGCCGGCGGTCTGTTGCTGGCCCTGCGCTGGCGGGTCAACCTGCTGTCCTTGGGCGAACTGGACGCCGCGTCCCTGGGGATCCGGGTCGAGCGCCTGCGCTGGTTGATCATCGCCCTGGTGGCGATGATCGTCGCCGCCCAGGTCTCGGCCAGCGGCATGGTCGGCTGGGTCGGTCTGGTGGTGCCCCATTTCACCCGCATGCTGGTGGGGCCGGACCATCGCCGGTTGTTGCCCGCTTCCGCCCTGTTCGGTGCCTTGTTCCTGTTGATGATGGATGACGTCGCCCGGACCTTGGCCAGCCAAGAGCTGCCCATCGGGGTGCTGACGGCGGTGGTCGGCACGCCGGTCTTCGCCTTCCTGTATTGGCGCCTGCAGGCCCGGGGGTGGAACAATGACTAGGGACGCCATCGCCTTCACCGGCCTGGGTCATGCCTATCGGCGCGACGAATGGATTTTCCGCGGCTATCACGGCCGTTTGGCCAAGGGGCGCATCATGGCGGTGCTGGGACCCAATGGCTGCGGCAAGACCACCTTGCTGCGCTTGCTGTTGGGCATCGCCGCACCGACCGAGGGTCAGGTGACGATCGAGGGCAAGGCCGCTTTCGTCCCGCAATTGTTCCAGGTCGGCTTCGACTATTCGGTGCTCGACATGGTGCTGATGGGGCGCGCCGCCAAGGTGGCGTTGTTGGCCCAGCCGTCGCGCCGGGATGAAGAAGCGGCGCTGGCGGCGCTGGACCGGGTGGGCATGGCCGATTTCGCCTCTCGTCCGTTCCATCACCTGTCGGGTGGTCAACGACAGATGGTCATCTTCGCCCGTGCCCTGGTGTCGGCACCCGAGATCATGATTCTTGACGAGCCCAGTTCGGCGCTGGACCTGCGCAATCAGGCGGTGATCCTGGAACGCATGGCCATGCTGGCCCATCATGACGGGCTGTCGGTGCTGTTCACCACCCACCATCCGCACCACGCCCTGTCGGTGGCCGACGACGTGTTGCTGATGCTCAGACCCGACCACGCGGTATCGGGGCCGGTGGCGGACATCCTGACCGAGGACAATCTGCGCCAGCTTTACGGAGTGCCGCTGAAACTGCTGGGCTTCGAACATGAAGGCCGGCCCCACCGGACCTTGGCCCCGGTGCTGACGCCCGAGGTGATCCTTGAACGGGGGCGATCATGATCCGTGTGGCAAGGCCCATGATCATCGGGGGGGTGGTGCTGGCCCATGGACTGGCGTTGACGGTGCTGCCGGCCCCGTCGCCAGCAATTGTTGCCCCATCATCGGTGGTGATGGATGTCTTCCTGCTGCCCCCCGAGCCCGAGACAGTGGTGTCGCCGCCACCGCCGGAACCACCGCCGCCCGTACCCCAGCCCCCCAAGGCCAAGCCGGTGGTGTCGTCACCGCCGCGCCCCAAGCCGGTGGTCCAGCCCAAGCCGTCGACATTGGTGGCTGATTCCGCCCCGGCGGTGCTGCCGGTTTCGGCGTCGCCGCCGACAGCGCCCGCCTTGGCCGCCGCCATCTCGGTGGCGCCCAAGGTGGTCACCGCCGCCGCCATCTCGTGCCCGACACCACGATATCCGTCCCGGTCCCGCTATGAACGGGAAACCGGTCTGGTGGTGGTGCGGCTGCGGGTGGACGCCAATGGCCGGGTGGTGGAACACCGGCTGGCGGAATCCAGCGGTTTCTCACGTTTGGACGACGCGACCTTGGCGGCCATGGCCAACTGCGTCTTCACGCCCGGCACCGTGGACGGCCAGGCGCAAACCACCTGGATCACTCTGCGTTACGTATGGAGATTGCAATGATCAGATCAATCCTGCCGTTGGCGGGTATCGGTGTCGTCATCGGGGGGGCGGCGGCCCGGGCCCAGGACGGGGTGACGGGATACGACCTCGGCACCTTATGGAATCAGGGTGATGCGGTCACCCATATCACCTTGGCGATCCTGGTGATCATGTCCCTGGCCAGTTGGAGCATCCTGCTGATCAAGTTGTGGGACCAGTTCCAGGTCTTGCGCCATGTGCGGCAGGCCGAACAGAGTTTCTGGAGCCGCACCGTCACCGAAGAGGGGCTGGCCATCCTGGGGGCGGCCAGTCCGTGCCGCGTCATCGCCCAGGCGGGGATCGACGCCGCTCGCCATCATGGCCAGGCCGGCCTGGACGGCATCGATCTGCACACATGGGTGTCGCTGGCCATCCGCCGAGCCTGGAGCCAGGTGGCGGCCAGTGGCAGCGGCGGTTTGCCGGTGCTGGCCACCATTGCCTCGACGGCGCCGTTCGTCGGCTTGTTCGGCACCGTCTGGGGCATCCAGCATGCGCTGGCGGCCATTGGCCGCACCGGACAGGCGTCCTTGGACAAGGTGGCCGGACCGGTGGGCGAGGCACTGATCATGACCGCCATCGGCTTGGCGGTGGCGGTTCCGGCGGTCCTTGGCTATAACCTTTTGGCCCGGCGGGACAAGGTGGTCGCCGGCGCCCTGCGCGAATTCGCCGACGACCTGCACGCGCTGTTGGTCGGTGGAAAACGGCGCCATTCGGGCGGCAAGGGGTAGACCATGGCCGGCGCTCCGCTGCTTGACGATCAGGACGATGTTTTGTTGGCCTCCATCAACACCACGCCCTTGGTGGATGTGATGCTGGTGCTGTTGATCATCTTCCTGATCACCATTCCCGTCGCCTTGCAGACCGTGCCCCTGACCTTGCCGCAGGAAGCCACCGAGCGCGGCACGGTCGATCCGGGGACCATCAGTATCAGCGTCGACCGTCAGGGCAAGGTGTATTGGAACGACCAGGCCCTGGCCGACATCGCCGCCCTGGAGCCGCGCTTGCGTCAACTGGCGGCAACCATTCCACAGCCCGCCATCCATCTGCGCGGCGATCATCAGGTGGCCTATGCCGCCATGGCGGCGGTGGTCGACGCCTGCCGTCAGGCGGGCATCGACAAGGTCGGCTTTCTGACCGATCCCGTTGCGTCCCCCCCTTGACCCTGGATTCCGGCATGGACGAAGATCCCGACGACACCCACGATTCCCCGGCGCTGACCGAGATCAACACCACGCCCTTGATCGACGTGCTGCTGGTGTTGCTGGTCATGCTGATCATCACCATGCCGGCCCCCACCCACAAGGTCGAGACGTCGCTGGCCCCGGGCAGTGCCGCCGAGACGCGGTCCGTGCCGATCACCATCGCCATCGATTCCGGGTCGGGGCTGAGATGGAACGGGCAGGGCATCGACGGGCGCCAGGACCTGGAAATCCGCCTGGCGCAGTTGGTCGCCGCCGCCGGTCCGCCGCCGGACATCCATTTGCGGGTGGATCGGGGCGCCCCCTATGGCGCTCCGGCCATGGTGATGGCGGCCTTGCAGCGCCACGGCATCAGCCGTTTCGGGATCGAGTGATCCTTATGCCGGGCGCGTCATGCGCAGGCGCCGGGATTCGTCGATGGTGAAGTAATCGGCGGGGCCGCCGCCGCGCAGCAGCGGGCGGGATTTCAACGTGTCGTAGACGCCGTCGACGATCAGGTCTTGGGCGATGTGGATCATCACCACCTCGCCCAGGGCCAGCCAGGTGTCGATGTCGCCGCCATCGGCCTTTTGCAGGCGGATGAATTGGCTGAGCCGGCATTCGAAGGTGACTTTCGAGGTGGCGACACGCGGTGGCTTGACCACGGATGACGGCGCCGCTTCCAGGCCGGCCAAAGCGAATTCGTCCACATCGGGGGGGACGCTGGCGCAGGTGGCGTTCATGGCCGGCCCCAGATCCTCGGACACCAGGTTCCAGACGAATTCGCCGGTCGCCTGGATGTTGCGGACGCTGTCCTTCCAGCCGGTGCTGGCGAAACCCAGGATGGGCGGGCGGTAGTTGAACAGGTTGAAAAAGGAATAGGGCGCCAGATTGGCGATGCCGTCCGCCGACAAGGTGGAAATCCAGCCGATGGGGCGCGGCGCGACGATGGAATTCAGCGGATCGTGGGCCAGACCATGGCCGTCGCCGGGGGCGTATGAATGAAAGCCGTTCATGGCCTATTCCCAATCGGCCAGGCCGTATCCGGCCAGGATTTCCGCCAAGCGACCGCTTTCGCGGAGTTTCTCGATCCCGCTATCCAAGGCTGCCGCCAATTCCTTGCCGTTGGAGCGGGTGGCGGAAAAGGCGATGTGCAAGGTCCCGCCGGGCAGACGGCCGGCGCTGCGGACCTTGCCGCTCAGGCCGGAATGGATGATGGCGTTGCGCAGCACCGCTTCGTCGTCCACGACCACCTGGACCTCGTCGTTCAGCAGATGCTCCAGATTGCTTTCCGCCGCCCGGTTTCCGGGCTGGGACTGGATTTGGGCGGCATGGCCGGCCAGCCAGGAATCGATTTCGGGGGAATAGCTGTAATCCCTGACCGTGGCGATGCGCTTTCCGGCCAACGAGTCGAGGCCACGCAGAATGAAATTGTCGTCGGCCTGGACCACGAAGGCGTTGGATTGGCGGCCCAGGGCCTTATGATTATGCGGCAAATCGGGGGCTTCGCTGGTCAGGACGCCGACCACCCCGTCGATCAGTCCGGCGCGAATGTCGGCCATGGAGGTGGCCCAGGGCCGGACCTGATAGATGGTCTTGATGCCCGACAGGGCAAAGGCTTCCGACGCCACGTCGATCATATAGCCCGAGCGGCCGGTCGCCGGGTCGCAGGTATGCGGGCACCAGTAATCCGCCGCCAGGATGACGCTGTCGGCGGCCTGTGCCGGGGCCGTGGCGCCCAGGCCCAGCACCCAGGCAAACAAGACCAATTTACAGATTCTGCTGACCATGGACGTGATCCGGGGGGCGTTCAGTACTTCGACTTTCCGCCCGCCCGGTTCAGGCGTCAAGCCCCGGAAGTCAGCGCGGACCGCACCGGTTCTTGCGACGGCTTTCCGCTTCCAAGTCTTCGGCGCATTCGGTGCAGTGGCGGGCGTTGGGATTGGCGCGCAGGCGTTCGGCTTCGATCAGTGCGCCGCAGGCCTTGCATACGCCGCTCGAGGCCGGGCCCAGGCTGCGTGACAGAACCATCTGCAGGGCGACCTTGTTGAAAGCGTCGATGCGTTCAGCAGCGCAATCGATATCGTCCATGTAACCCCCTCCTCACACTAAATGTTGTGGGGGCGCATTATCACCGAGCGCCCCCACGGGTTGAAATGAAAGATTGGTTATCTTTCCCTTTTCATAGAACCGTCAACATCGAGGCAACCAATGGATGTCGAACGATGTCGGCCTCAACCAGGTCGACGACGGCGACTTCCGACAGGTGGCGCAACCGATTGGAGATGTCGGCCAGTCCCGACATGCCGGGCAGCAGGTCGGTCTGGTCGGGGTCGCCGGTCAGCACCATGGTGGAATGCCAGCCCAGGCGGGTCAGCAGCATCTTGATCTGTCCATAGGTGCAGTTCTGCGCTTCGTCGATCACCACGAAGGCGTTGTTCAGCGTGCGGCCGCGCATATAGGCGATGGGCGCCACCTCGATGGTGCCGTCGGCGATGCAGGCGCGCAGGCGCTTGCCACCCAGGCGGTCGGACAGCGCGTCATAAAGCGGCCGCAGATAAGGCGCCAGCTTGTCCTGCAGGTCACCGGGCAGGAAGCCCAGGGATTCGCCGGCTTCCACCGCCGGGCGTGACAGGATGATACGCGACACCTTGCCGGATTCGAAGGCTTCCACCGCCGCAGAGATGGCCAGGAAGGTCTTGCCGGTACCGGCCGGGCCCAAGGCCACGGTCAAATGATGCTCGCCGATGGCTTCCATCAGCAGTTTCTGGCCCTCGCTTTGCGGCCTGACCTTGCGGACATAGGCCTTGTCGCGGCTCGCCTCCTCTTCCATTCCCAAAGGGTGCCAGTGGGTTTCCGCCGGATACAGCGGCACCACGGATTCGGATTTCTGTTGTGACAGGTGACGAGCGGGACGTTTGGCCATACTTACCCCCAGGATGTGATGGAAGCCGGGCACAAAAAAAGCCTTCCGAAACGGAAGGCCTGAGAAAATCGGCGGCACTGGTGCGACAACATTGCGACCCGAATTCGGGGTGCTGCCACCAGGGAAGGACGTGCGTGAAGTGCGATCCAGGGCAAGGCGTCACATTCCGTCAAAGCCACCAATCACCTATGACGCTAGCAGATGCGGAATCGTGCTGTCAGCAATAAAAATCACAAAATGTTGTATGTCACGGAAACTCAATACATGGGATTTGATTAAATTCGCTGCAGCATCCATTCCATTTTCTGGTGACGATGCCGTTCCAGGCGCGGTTTTATCCGGCCTTCGGCCAGATTGACGAAGCAGTAAAGGCGCTGCGACGACGCCGCGTCACGCAATTTCAGCCACAGCCCCGCTTCGGTTTCCAGGACGTCGCCGACCTGGGCTTCGCCGCTGGCCGGGGAAAAGCTGAGGCTGAAGCCGTCGGCGGGGAACAGGCCCTGTTCGGGGTCCAGATAAGTCAGCCCCATGGTGTCGCGTTGGGCCAGCGGTTCCAGTGCCACCAGGAAGTGGTTCACGTGGTCCTTGCCCTGGCGTTCGGCTTTCAGGCACAGGGTGCGAATACCGTCCAGCTCGGCGAAAACGAAGCGGCCGGCCGGCACTTGCCATGCGGGAAGGGTGTCCATCATTTCACCTTCACATCCAGTTTTTCCAGGTTCTTGCGGGCCAGCTCGGCGGCTTCCGATTCGGGCGCCAGGTCGATGGCCCGCACCCAATCGGCCCGTGCGCCCTTGTCGTCGCCGGCCAGTCGCTTCAGGATGCCGCTTTCCAACAAAGCGTCGGGAAAGTCGGGGTCCAGCTTCAGCGCCTGGTTGATGTCGTCGGTGGCGCCGGGGATGTTGTTCAGGAAGCGAAAGGCGGTGCCGCGCAGGGTCAGCGCTTCGACCCGGTTGGGCTGGCTGCGCAGCACCTGGGACAGCACGTCCACCGCCTCGGCGTAATGGTTGACCTGGGCCAGCAACACGGCATGGTCCAACAGCAAGTCGGGATTGCCCGGTGACAGGACCAAAGCCCCGCGTTGCGCCGAATCGGCGCGCGGAATGTTGCCTTCCATCAGCCAGGCCTGCCCGGCCTGGGCCAACATTTCGGCGCGGATGGAATCTTCGCGCACGCTTTCATTGGCCAGGGTTTCCAAGCGGCTGGCGGCTTCGCCGTACTTGCCCAGGCCGATCAGGGCCACCGCCGCGCAATGCCGGGCCGCTTCGCCGCCGCCCAGGGATTGCCAGGCCAAGGCCTCTTCCCACCCGGCTTCCGGGTTCTTTTTGGCCAAGGTCAGGCAGGCCTTGTATTCATGGGCGCCGTCGATGGTCTCGGCCCAGGCGGGGGCGGCAAGGATCAGGGCCAGGATAAGCGGGATCAAGCGGTGCATGGGCGACACTGTGCTATTGTGAGAAGGCGACAGTGTGGCGAGACAGGCCGACTTTGCAAGGATTCTCGAGAGGGGGTGAACCGATGGCGGGACGTCTTTTCATTTTCGGTCTGGGCTTTTCCGCCCGTGTCATTGCCCGTTCCGCCCTGGCCAAGGGCTGGGAGGTGGCCGGGACCACCCGTTCCGGCCAAGCCCAGGGGTTGGATGACTTGACCGTCTATCCCTTCGATCGTGATCACCCCCTGCCGGAAGACGCCTTGACGGGCGTCACCCACGTGCTGTCCTCGATCCCACCGGACGAGCCGGGCGACCCGGTCTTGCAGGCCCTCGGTCCGCGATTGCGGAAACTGGACCCGCGATGGGTGGGATATCTGTCCACCACCGGGGTTTATGGTGATCGCGATGGCGGATGGGTGGACGAAAAAACCGAACTGGCCCCTGACCTGGAGCGTTCACGCCGTCGCGTCGAGGCCGAGCGGGCGTGGATGGATAGCGGCCTGGCGGTGCATGTGTTCCGCTTGGCCGGCATTTACGGCCCCGGACGGTCGGCCATCGACACCGTGCGTCAGGGCAAGGCCCAGCGCATCGTCAAGCCGGGTCAGGTGTTCAGCCGGATCCACGTGGACGACATCGCCCAGGTGGTGCTGGCCTCCATGCGCCGTCCGCAGCCGGGGCGGGTGTACAACGTCTGCGACGATGATTGCGCGCCACCGCAGGATGTCATCGCCCATGCCTGCATGCTTTTGGGTACGGAACCGCCGCCGGAAATGGATTGGCAGCAGGCCCAAGCCACCTTGTCACCCATGGCCCTGTCGTTTTATGCCGACAACAAGCGGGTGCGGAACGACCGCATCAAGGACGAATTGGGAATCGTGCTGCGTTACCCCAGCTATCGCCAGGGCTTGGCGGCCATCTTGGCGGAAAGCTAGGCCTTCAGGCCAAGGCCGGTACCGGGAACGGCACTGGCCGCCCCACCCGGACGGGTCAGCGAATAGATACCGCGTTGTTCGGGGACCGGCTTGAACTTGTCGGAAATGCCCAGCACGGTTTCGGCGCCACCCAGATAGAGCAAGCCGTCATCGGGCATGATCTTCGAGATGTTGTCCAGAACCCGCGACTTGGTGGGCTGATCGAAATAGATCAGAACGTTGCGGCAAAACACCACGTCGAACTGGCCCAACGTCTTCAAATCGTGCAGCAAATTGTATTCACGGAACTGCACCATGGCGCGGATCGCCGAATCGATCTGCCACATCTCGTTGGTCTTCTTGAAATACTTGACCAGATACTGGATGGGCAGGCCGCGCTGCACTTCGAATTGCGAGTAAAGGCCGGCCTTGGCCTTTTCCAGCATTTCGGTGGAAATGTCGGTGCCGACGATCTCGATCTTCCAGCCGGCCAGTTTGGCGCCTTCTTCCTTCAGGATCATCGCCAGGGAATAGGCTTCCTGGCCCGAGGACGACGCCGCCGACCAGATGCGGAACGACTTTTTCTGCGCCCGGTTGGCCAGAATCTGCGGCAGCACCATGGCCTTGAACTGGTCAAAGGGCTTGATGTCGCGGAAGAAGAACGATTCGTTGGTGGTCATCGCTTCGGTGACTTCGCGCAGCAAATCCTCGCCGGCGGTGCGCAAAGTGGCGACCAGATCGTCCAACCCCTTCAGGCCACGCTTGCGTGCCACCGGGGTCAGGCGGGATTCCAACAAATAGGCCTTGTCGCGGCTGATGACCAGACCGGAACGGTCCTTCAGCATCTTGGCGATAAAATCAAAATCTTCGGGACGCATGATCTTAGCGCCTTGTCGCCAGTTTAATCATCCACGGGGCGATTTCGCCCAATGGCAACACCGCCGAGCAGATACCCGCGTTGGCCGCGGCACCCGGCATCCCCCACACCACGGACGAGGCTTCGTCCTGCGCGACCACCGTGCCGCCGGCTTCCACCACCACCGCGCCACCCTTGGCGCCGTCCGAACCCATGCCGGTCAGGATGGCCACCAGGACACGCTTGCCATAAGCAGCGGAAATGCTGCGCAACATGGGATCCACCGCCGGACGACAGAAGTTTTCCGGCGGATCCTTGGTCAGCTTCAGCACCTTGTCGGCACCGCGGGTCTCGACCAACATATGGAAGTCTCCCGGCGCCACATAGACACGGCCGCCCTTGATGACTTCGCCGTCCTTGGCTTCCTTGGCGTCCCAACCGGAAACCCGGGTGATGTGTTCGGCCAGGATGGTGGTGAAGGTGGCGGGCATGTGCTGGGTGATCAGGATCGGTTGTTTCACCGTTCCCGCCCGCATTGTCCCCAACAGGTTGAACAGCGCCTGGGGGCCGCCGGTGCTGGAACCGATGGCGATCACATCCGGCGGTTCCGGATTGTGGCTGCGCAGCTTGATGGGCCCGGTGGGCGACAAAGCCGAGGGACGCGGCGCGGCCGGACGAATGGGGGTGTTGCTGATACCCGGCCGGACCTTGCGGTTGGGGTCGCGGCGACGGGCGTGACCCAGGGCCTTGACCTTATCCAGCAATTCCTTCTTGAAGTCCATGCCGCCGGCCAAGTCGCGGGTGGCGGTGGGCTTGGGGATGTAATCGGCGGCGCCCATCTGCAGGGCGCGCAACGACACGTCGGCGCCTTTCAGGGTCAGGGTCGACTGCATGATGATACGGATGCCGGGATCCGCCTTCAGCAACAGCGGAAGCGCCGTCATGCCGTCCATCACCGGCATTTCGATGTCGAGGACGATGACGTCGATGTCCTGGCGTTCCAGGGCCGACAGCGCCATCTGACCATTGCCGACCGACGCCACCACGGCGACCGTCGGGTCTTCCTCGAGGATGCGGGTGACCAGTCCGCGCACCACGGCCGAATCGTCGACAAGCATCACACGGATCTTGTCGTTCGCGGCCGTTGCGTTGGCGGAGGTGGCGTCGATGGTCATGCGACCTGGAATCCTTTCGGGGCCAAAGGTGTTACAGCAGGCCAACCTGCGAGAACTTCGCCTGAAGAATCTCGCTGTCGAAAGGCTTCATGATGTACTCGTTGGCACCGGCGGTGATGGCTTCCTGGATATGTTCGATATCGTTTTCAGTGGTGCAGAACACCACCACCGGATGCTCGCCGCCCGGCAGCTTGCGCAATTCACGCAGAAAGTCGATGCCGTTCATCACCGGCATGTTCCAGTCCAACAGCACGGCGTCGGGCATGGTGCCCTTGCAGTAATCCAACGCCTGCTGGCCGTCTTCGGCCTCGGCCGTGGAGAAGGTCAGTTCATGCAGGATTTTCTTGGCCACCATACGGATGACCTTGGAATCATCGACGATCAAACAGGACTTCATGCCCGCAATGCCTCCATTGGGTGGCGCCCCCGGCCATGGGGCGGCCTATCCGCGTAATCTTATTCGCTTTGCTTGAAATCGAGAAGCTTGGCGACGTCCAAAACCACCAGCAATTTATCATCCAGGCGATAAATGCCGGCCGAGAACTCGCGCCACATGGGGTCCAGCGTCGGCGGGTTGCGTTCGAACTTGGCCACCGGCAGGGACAGCACTTCGCCCACCTGGTCGACCATCAGCGAATAAAGCTCGCCACCCTGTTCGACCACCACGCTCATGCCCTTGTTGTCTTCCTGCGGGCGCTTCAGGCCCAGACGCAGGCGGACGTCGATGGCGGTGACGATGCGGCCGCGCAGGTTCAGCGAGCCGGCGACTTCACGCGGCGCCAGCGGAATGCGGGTGATCTTTTGCGGACCCAGCACGTCCTGGACGGTCAGCACGGCGATGCCGAACATCTGTCCGTCGATGAACATGGTGACGTAGTCCTGGGTCTCGGGCGCGACCAGCTCGGTGCTGGGGCGCTTCGTGGCAGGGACGATCTGATTCATGCGGCACCTTTAAGGGTGGCGAGGGTCGAAGCGATGGTCTGCAGCAGCGAGTCGCGGTCGAACTTGGCCACGTAATCGTTGAAGCCGACCTGGCGGCCACGTTCGAAATCCTTTTCGGTGGCGTGGGACGACAGGGCGATCATCGGGATGTTGTACCAGCGCCCGTCGGCGCGCACCGCGGTGGCGAAGTCGAAGCCGCTCATGCCCGGCATTTCGATGTCCGAGATGATCATGTCGAATTCGTAGCCCTGTTCGCGCATGACCAGGGCGCGGTCGGCGGCTTCGACGGCGGTGACGTCGTATCCGGCGACCGACAGCAGCGGAACCAGCAGGTTGCGGAAGAACGGGCTGTCGTCGACCAGCAGGATGCGCGGCTGGGCGTGTTCGTCCTCGCCGTATTCCTTGTCGTTGCGGCCGAACCAGTCGCCGAAGGCCTGAGGCAGGTAATAGCCGGCGTCGATGATGGTGGTGGCCTTGCCGGCGATGACGGCGGTGCCGATGACACCGGGGTTGTCGGCGGTCAGTTCCACCTTCAGGCGGTCTTCGACGATGTCGACGATTTCTTCGACCACCAGACCCATGGTGTGTTCGCGGTCCGAGAACACCAGCACCGGCTGGCGACCCTCGTCGCGGAACTGGGTGGCGCCGTCCACCGACACCAGCGGCATCAGATGGCCGCGATACTGCACCATCGGCTTGCCGTGGCTGTATTCCACGTCCTTGACGTCGATTTCTTCCAGGCGCGCCACCAGGGCCAGCGGCACCGCCTTGAGGTCCTCGCCGCAGGCGCGGAAGACCAACAGGCTGGTCTTGGAATCGCCGCCCTTGTCGCGCACCACGTTCTGCTCCGTCGTCTGACCGCCGCCCAGCACGCCGGATTCACCGGTGGCCCCGGCGATGCCGTTGGGATCGAGGATCATGATCACCGAGCCGTCACCCAAGATGGTGTTGCCCGAGAACATCGAGATGTGACGCAGGATGGGGGCTACCGGCTTGACGACGATTTCTTCGGTGTCGAAGACGCGGTCGACGATGATGCCGAAGGTGTAGGTGCCCACCTGGGTTACGACGATGAAGGTTTCCTGGTCGTCGCCGTCGGACAGACGCAGCAGCTTCTTCAAGCTGACCAGCGGCAGCAGGCGGTCGCGCAGGCGCAGCACCGGGGCATTGTTGATCTGCTCGATGCCGTGTTCGGAATTGGCGGTGACACGCACCAGTTCCAACACGCTGATCTGCGGGATGGCGAAGCGTTCGGACGCCGATTCGACGATCAGCGCCGAAACGATGGCCAGCGTCAGCGGTATCTTGATGACGAAGGTCGAACCCTTGCCGGGCTGGCTCTTCAATTCAACCGTACCGCCGATCTTTTCGATGTTGGTGCGCACCACGTCCATGCCGACGCCGCGGCCCGAGACGCTGGTCACCTTTTCGGCGGTGGAGAAACCGGCCTTGAAGATGAACTGGTAGATCTGCTGCGGCGCCATGGATTCCAGTTCGGATTCCGTCGCCAGACCGTTGGTGATGGCCTTTTGCTTGATGCGGTCCAGGTTCAGGCCGCGACCATCGTCGGAAATCTCGATGATGATGTGACCACCTTCGTGGAAGGCGTTCAGCACCACCTTGCCGATTTCCGGCTTGCCGGCGGCCTTGCGCTCGTCCGGGCCTTCCAGACCGTGGTCGGCGGAATTGCGGACCATGTGGGTCAGCGGGTCCTTGATCAGTTCCAGAACCTGACGGTCCAGTTCGGTCTCGGCGCCCAGCATCTGCAGGTCGATCTTCTTGTTCATTTCGACCGACAGGTCGCGAACGATACGCGGCAGCTTGGCCCAGGCGTTGCCGATGGGCTGCATGCGGGTCTTCATCACCCCTTCCTGCAGGTCGGTGGTGATGTGCGACAGGCGCTGCAAGGGGGCGGTGAATTCGCTGTCGTCGCGACCGCGCACCATCTGCAGCAACTGGTTGCGGGTCAGCACCAGTTCCGACACCAGGGTCATCAGGTTTTCAAGCAGTTCGACGTTGACGCGGATGGTCTGGGCGGCAACGGCGGATTCGCTGGCGGCCGGAGCGGCGCCGGCCGGCACCACTTCCTTGGTCACCGCCGGCGGCTTCGGCGTTTCAGCCGGGACGTTGGCCTTGGGCGGTTCGGGGGCCTTGGGGGCTTCGGGTTCGGGGGCCGGAGCGGCCGGGGCAGCCTGCGCCTGAGCGGCGGCTTCTTCCTTGGCCCGTTCCTTGGCCATCTCGGCCAGCATGTCGGAATCGCTGGCGGCTTTCTTGCCGGCGGCATAGGCGGCTTCCACCTCGGCCAGCAGGTCGGCGGCCACCGGGAAGGGGGTGTCTTCGACCGGGGGGGCGGCGGCGGCCGGGGCGGCATAGCGTCCCTCGGCCATGGCGTTCAGCGATTCGATCAGGTCTTCGTCGCTGCCTTCGGGTTCGCATTCATTCTGTTCCAGGTGGCCCAGGATCAGCTTGATGCGGTCGATGGCCTGCAGGATCAGGGTCACCGCGGCGGGGGTGACTTCCAGCTCGCCGTCGCGGAACTTGCCCAGCACGTTCTCGCCGGCATGGGCCACGTGTTCCAGACGGGGCAGGCCCAGGAAGCCGCAGGTGCCCTTGATGGTGTGGACCAAGCGGAAGATGTTCTGCAAGATCGCCGGTTCAGGGTTTTGTTCGAGCTTGACCAGCTCGACGTCGAGCACGGAAAGACTCTCCGAGGTTTCCGTCAGAAATTCGCTAAGGAGATCATCCATGGCCGACTCCAAAACTCCACGCCGTCACGCTTGCATCATTTGGCGCCGATCCCGATCCGGCACCGACGAACATTGTTCGGGTCCGCTTCTAGCAGACACGGTCATCGACTAATACCACGGTCTATGGGGCAATAGAAGAACCCATAAGAACCAGAGAGCAACTTCCTTGGTCGCAGAATTACTCCGTTTTTTCGACGGCCACACGCAATCCTTGGGCCGTGGGTGTTATGCACACCTTGCCGCCATTCTGCGAGGCGAGAATTCGGGTCAGCGCCGCTTGGGCCGGACGCGGGCCGCTCAGCGGCACATCGTGCAGCAGGGCTTGTTTGACGTCGTCGGCCAAGCTGGCCGGTTCACCATGGACCAACAATGCCGGCCGGGTGTCTTCCAGGCTCAGTTCCATGCGGCCGCCGCGCGGCAGCGCGTCACGGCCAAGCAATACCAGATTCAGTAAAAGCCGGGCGGTTTGGCCGTCCACTTGGTCGGGGCAATCGCGCCAGACAACGGCGATGGCCGGCGCCGCTGCCGAAGCCAAGCTGGCCAGATGGGCGTCGACCATGGTGCGCAAAGCGGGCAAGGAATGGGCAGAGGTGGAAGCCGGACCCAAGGCGGCGCGCAGCAGGCGCAAACGTGCCGCCGCGCCGGCGGCGCTGGTCGATACCAAAGACAAGGTTTCGGGATCGCCGCCGCCCAGATCCTCGAACAACTCGGCCCCGGCGGCGGTGGCGCCCACCGGCCCGGACAAGTCGTGGCAGACGCGGGCGCACAACAGCTCCGCGAGGGCCAGGGCATTCATTTGCGACGTTTCTTCCTTCCCCATGGGGAAAAAGGTAACAGCCCGAAGCGTCCTCGCGAAGAGGGAATCCGTCTTTCCCTAATGTTTTACAATCCCTGGGCGTGCAGCCAAGCCTGGGCCATCAGGGCATGCCACAATTCGGTCTGCCAGTTCTTGCGGCCGGCGCGATGGTCGCTCCAGCACCGCGACAGCAGCTTGGAATCGAACAAGCCCTGACGGCGCAGCCGGTCTTCGGACAGCAAATCGTCGGCCCAATCCTTCAACGCCCCGGACAGCCAACGGCCGATGGGCACTTCGAATCCCATCTTCGGGCGGTCCACCAAGGCTTGCGGCACATAGCGGTACAAAACCTCGCGCAGCACCGTCTTGCCCTGGGTCTCGTTCATTTTCAGGGCGGTGGGCAGGCTCCAGGCGAATTCGACGATGGCGTGGTCCAAAAACGGCAGGCGCGCTTCCAGCGACGCGGCCATGGTGGCGCGGTCGGTCTTCACGCACAAATCGTCGGGCAGATAGCCCAGGACGTCCAGCACCATGACTTGAAGGGCCGGATCGGCCAGATCGGGCTGGCGGGCGGGGTCGGTGTAAAGTCCGCTCGGGGCGTGCGCCCCTTGGACCACGGGCGGCATGCCGCGCCAGCGACTGTAATGAAGCCCCAGCATGTGGGCGACACTTTGCGCGTCCAGATTTTCCACCGCCTTGCGCAGGCGATAACCGGGATAGGACCGGCGCTTGCGTCCCACCAGTCCGGCCAAGCCGGCGGCACCGTTCAGCAGGCCGGGCGGCACCGCCTTGCCGGCGCGGGCCAGACCGCGCAGCCAAGCCGGCGTTGCGGACAGGGTTTGCCAATCCTTGGGAATGGACCGGTAAATGCCGTAACCGCCGAACAATTCATCGGCGCCGTCCCCCGACAAGGCGACGGTGACCTGACGGCGCGTCACCTGGGCCAGCAACGCCGTGGGCAATTGCGCCGGGTCGGCGAACGGTTCATCCCAGATGGCGGGTAGTTGGGGAACCAGGGCCAGGGCGTCGGAATCGCTGATCGGCACTTCCACGTGCCGGGTGCCGATATGGTCGGCGACGGCGCGGGCAAAGGGGCTTTCGTCATAGCCGGCGGTTTCGAAGGCGATGGTGAAGCTGTGAACCGGGGCGTGCGACAATTCCTGCATGATGGCGGCGGTCACCGACGAATCGATGCCGCCCGACAGGAACACCCCCACCGGCACGTCGGCCTGCATCCGAAGCGCGATGGACGAGCGCAGCATCTGGTTCAGCCGTTCCGCCGCCGCCGCCGGGCCGCCGGTGAAGCTGCCGGCCACCGCCAGGGCGCGTTCGTTGGCCGACCAATAGGGACGGATCGAGTGGCTGCTCCCCTTGATGGTCATCAGCGTGCCCGGCGGCAGCTTGGACGCCTTGGCATAGATGCTGCGCGGTGAACCGATCCAGCCCAGCCGCATGTATTCGGCCAGGGAATCGCGGTCGATGGCACGGTCGAAGGCAGGGTGGGCGGCCAGCGCCTTCAATTCGGAACCGAAGATCAGGCTGCCGTTGCTTTCCGACCAATAAAGCGGCTTTTCGCCGATGCGGTCGCGGGCCAGATACAGAACCTGTTCCAACCGGTCCCACAGCGCCAGGGCGAACATGCCGTCGAACTGCGCCAAGGCCCGTTCGACCCCCCAGCGCGACACGCATTCCAGCAGCACTTCGGTATCGGAATGGCCGCGCCATTCCATCGGTTCAAGACGACCGCGCAATTGGCCGTGATTGTAGATTTCGCCGTTGAAGCTGATCACCCAGCGGCCGTCGCGCGACGCCATGGGCTGATGGCCCTGGGGCGACAGGTCCAAGATGGCCAGACGGCGGAATCCCAGGGCGATCCCCGCCTGGTCGTCACACCACACGCCGTGGTCGTCGGGGCCGCGATGCACCAAGGTGGCGGCCATGGACTCGACCACCCGGGCGCGGTCGGGGGTGGTGGCGTTGATGTCAAGAAAGCCGGCGAAGCCACACATGGAAACAACCCGTCGTCATAAGAGCCCGTGACCTTAGCCTTGCCCATCGAGCGTGGCAACAGAGCTGGGGGGCAACGGGGCTCGGGCGCCGCCAGAACCAGGGGGGGTAGGGAACCGGACGGTTGGGGCGTAATTCCGGCTCTCGGGTTCTGGCGGCGACCGATGGGGATCGCGTCAATGGGCGTCGGCCGAGGCCGAAGACGGGTGGCGGACCTTGTGGACCAGCGGCATCAATACCAAGCCGACCAGGAACACCAGCGACATGGACATCAAGATGTCGGCGAAGGCCATGGTCGATGCCTGTTGTTTGGTCAGGTTGAACAGGATTTTCAGCGCCGCCATGTCAGGGTCGCCGGGCAGAAAGGTGGCGACCCGGGCGGAAATGTCCGACAGCCTGGTGGTGGCTTCCAGGTTGTCGGGCGTCAGGCTTTCCGACAGCCGCACCATGTGCAGGTCGGTGCGTTCGCGCAAAAAGGTGGTGATGGCGGCCAAGCCGATGGCGCCGCCCAGGTTGCGCATCAGGTTGTAAAGCCCCGAGGCGTTCTGGACTTCCTGCGGCTTCAGGTGGCCCAGGGCCACGGCGTTGATGGGCACGAAGCAGAACATCAGCGCCAGGCCGCGCACCGCCTGGGGCAGGAACATTTCCCAATAGCCCCATTCGCTGGTCAGATAGTGGTTCAACCACAGCCCGGTGCCGAACAGGGTCAGGCCCATGCCCAGCATCAGCCGCAGATCCAGCTTCTTGGCCATGGCCCCGGCCAGCGGCGCCGACAGGAACTGGAACAGGCCGGTGACCATCATGGTCAGGCCGATTTCCAACGACGAATAGCCGCGCACCCGGCCCAGATAAAGCGGGATGACATAGACCGAGCCGTAAAGGCCGATACCGATGATGAAGCTGTACAAACAACCGACGGCGAAGTTGCGGTCGTGGAAGGCGCGCACGTCCACCACCGGGTGTTCGGTGGACAATTCCCGCCACAAAAAGGCCATGCCGGCGACGGCGCAGAACAGGGTCATGACCACGATCTTCGGTTCGTCGAACCAATCGTCGCCGGGGCCTTCCTCCAGGATATATTGCAGGCTGCCCAGGAAGGCCCCCACCAGCAGGATGCCGGGCAGGTCGAAGCCCCGCAGCATTCCCAGGCGCGGCTTGTCCACATGGACGAAGCTGCCCACCAAGGTGGCGACGATCAGTCCGGGCACCACGTTGATCAGGAACAGCCAGTGCCAGGACAGGCTTTCGGTCAGCCAGCCGCCCAAGGTGGGGCCGATGGTCGGCGCCATGGTGGCGACCAGACCGATCAGCACCGAGATGCCGGCGCTCATGCGCGGGGGGAACAGCAGGAACGAGGTGGCAAACACCGTGGGGATCATGGCGCCGCCCAAAAAGCCCTGGATGGCGCGAAAGACGATCATGCTTTCGATGGACCAGGCGAAGGCGCAGGCGATGGAGGCGACGGTGAAGGTCAGGCACGACGCCATGAACAGCCAACGGGTGGAAAACACCCGGGCCATCCATCCCGACAGCGGGATCATCACCACCTCGGCGATCAGATAGGCGGTCTGCACCCACGAGATTTCATCCGCCGAGGCCGAGATGCCGGCCTGGATCTGGGCGATGGAACTGGCGACGATCTGGATGTCCAAGATGGCCATGAACATGCCCACCACCATGGCGAAGAAACCCACCCAGTCACGCGGGGTGACCACCCGGTCCTCGGGTTTGATGGCATGGCGGGGGTCTGGGCCGCTCATGCTATTCGCCCGCCCCGATCGCGCCTGTCCGCGTGTCAATCGTGGCGATCACCGACAGGCCCGGCACCAAGCGTCCGGCCAGCGGGTTGTCGGCGGGCAGACGGATGCGCACGGGGACGCGCTGCACCACCTTGGTGAAGTTGCCGGTGGCGTTTTCCGGCGGCAACAGGCTGAACTTGGCGCCGCTGGCCGGCGAGAAGCTGTCGACCACGCCGTCCAGCACCGTGTCGGGGAAGGCGTCAACCTTGATGCTGGCATGCTGGCCGGGCTTCAGGTGGGTCAGCTGGGTTTCCTTGTAATTGGCGTCCACCCAGACGCTGTCCACCGGCACCACCGACAACAGGTGCTGGCCGGGACGAACATAGGCGCCCAGGCGGGCGACGCGGTTGCCGACGATGCCGTCGACCGGGGCGCGGATGATGGTGGCTTCAAGGTCGGCGCGGGCCAGTTCAAGCTGGGCCTGGGCCTGCTCCACCTGGGCCTGGGCGACGTCGCGGTCGGCTTCCAACACCGCCAGCTGGCGCTTGGCGGCGGTGGCCTGGGCGCTGCTGCCCTGCAGGCTGGCCGCCGCCTTGGCCGCTTCGGCGGCTTGGGTGTCGTAACGCTGGCGGCTGACGAAATCGTCCTTGACCAGCCGGCTGGCGCGCTCCAGGTCCTGGCGCGAGCGGGTCAGATCGGCCTTGGCGGCGCTGATGCCGGCGCCGGCCTGGGCCATCACCGCCTGCTGCACCGCCACTTTGTCGTCCAACTGGGCCAGCGCCGCCTGACGGGCGGCCAGGGTGGCGGCGGCTTCGGCGGCCTTGGCCCGATAATCCTTGTCGTCCAGGCGGATCAGCACCTCGCCGGCCTTGACCCGTTGGTTGTCGGCCACCGCCACTTCGACCACATGGGCGGACACCTTGGGGGTCAGGTTGGTGATGTCGCCTTCCACATAGGCGTCGTCGGTGGCTTCCAGGTAACGCCCGTGGAAGTACCAGCGGCCGGTGGTGATGATGGCGGCGGACAGCAAAACCAAGGCGAGAATACGCAGGATGATCTTCTTCATGACGGCAACCTGAACTGAACGGTTCAGTTTTATATGCGCTGCGTCGTCGTCCGGTCAAGGTTGGTGTACCCAAAACAGGCGTTGCTCATGGTTGCTTAACCCGGCCCCGGTTAGGCTGGGGGCGTCAATGGGGGTCACCATGCGCCGCATCCTGCCCAGTCTCGCCTTTTTCCTGGTCATTCAACCGTCCTTGGCGGCGGAACGTCTGCAAGTGCCGCAACTGCCCGATTGGAAAGTCCTCAGCTCGGTGACCGACAAGGCGGGGCAAGCCACTGAATTGATTCCGGCGACAGAAACCGCCGAAGCCTGGACCCGGCGCATCACCGTGCAGGCCTTTCGGGGTGTGCCGCTGACGGTGAAGGATTTCCTGGACCAGGCGGTGGAAAAGACGGCGCCGGTCTGCGACGCGGCTGCCGCCGGGCCGGCCAGCCTGGGTTTGGTGGCGGGGCGCGCGGCAGGGTCGCGCACCATCGCCTGCGGTAAGTACAAGGGTGACGGACGCGGCACCTATGTCATGCATTTCGCCATTCGCGGTGCCGAAGCGTTCTATGTGGTCAGCCGCATGTGGCGCGGCGCCCCCTTCGCCACCGGTCAGGTGCCGGTGCCCGGCGACGAGTTGTTGCAATGGCGGGAATTCGCCGATGCCATCGATTTGTGCGACACCAGCGATCCCCGGCGTCCCTGCCGGGACGGGGCGCCATGATCAACCGCCGCCAATTCCTGGCGGGGATGTCGGCGCTGACGCTGGTCGGCGGGCGGGCTCGTGCCGGGGACGCGGCTGCGGTCCTGGCCCCTTTGCGCCAGGGATATCTGCGTCGTATCGGCGCCATCAAGGCCCAGGGGGTGCTGCCGATCATCGACATCGAAAGCTCGTACAACCCCTATCGGATCGATGTGCCCAGCTTCGTGCGCGGCATGGACGACAACGGCATCGCCGTCATGGCGCTGTCGGTGGACATGCCGGGCAAGGCCTATTCCGAAACCAATCGGTGGAGCGACCATTGCCTGGATCTGGTCCGCGACTACCCGGATCATTTCCTGCCGGTGGGCAATGGCGGGGTTCACCCTGCCTGGACCAAGTCTCCCCAACAATTCCTGGAAGACCAGGACGCCGCCTTGGCCACCGGCCGCTATGCTCTGATGGGGGAATTCGAATTCCGCCATTATCCGTCGCCGCGTCAGGTTGAACGCGGCGAGCTGTTCCGCGATGTCAACATCCCCATCGACGGTCCCTTGGGCGAACATCTGTTCGCCACCGCGCAGCACACCGGGTTGGCATTCCAGATCCATTACGAGATCGAGGACGTCTTGCTGCCGCCCTTGGAAACCATGTTGGCGCGTTATCCCGGCGCCAAGGTCATCTGGTGCCATTTCGCCCAAATCCGTTATGGGGGACGGGCTCTATCCTATGGTCCCGATTACCTGCGCGGCTTGCTGGAACGTTTTCCCAATCTCTACGTGGATACCGCTTTCGGTGGTCCGGACGGGGTGTACCAGCTCAGCGGCGAGCGTCATGCCCATTATTGGGCCGAGCGCGATGGCTGGCGCCGGGTCATCGCTGCCCATCCTTATCGTTTCCTGGCCGCCTTGGACATCGGCGGCGACCGCATGGACCGGCTGAATTCGTGGAGCCGCAACCTGCGGGACTTCCTGGGCGACCTGCCTTCGGCCCTGGCCGAGATCGTCGCCTACAAATCGGCGTGGAAATTGTTGTATGGCGAGGATTTGCCGATCTAGGGAATGCCCCCCACCAGCGAGCGCAGCAACGGCACCAGATCGCGGAGGTGACGGCGGATGGAGCCGATCGCCACTTGGCGGCCGAAGCGGCGCGATGCCCGGGTCACGTGGGCAGCGGGAAGGCCGGCCGCCGTCAGCAGTGGCAAAGCACGGTCGAAATACCCCAGGGCGGCCGCCACCAATCCGGCTTTCAGGCTTTGCTTATGGTTGGCCATGGCCTGGGGATGGCGGAAATACAGCAGGTCGCATTGGCCGATCTGGCCCTTGGAATAGGCCGGCTCGCCCCGCCAGGAATACGGATGGGGGGCGACGGGATGGGATCGCCAGCGCATGGGGCGGATGATGTCCATCAGTTCGAAGCCATGGTCGCGCAGGAAGACGTCCATGTCGGCCGCGACCGGCTGGTGCTTTCGGGCGGCGATAAATGACGCCTCCGCCTTGATCGCCACGCAGGACGACAAAGAAGCAGGCGCTGCTTGCAAGATGGACAGTTCCGCCCCTTCCACATCCAGCTTCAGGTAATCGGGTTGTCGGTGTCCCTCCAGGGCCTTGTCCAGGGTCAGGGTCTCGACGGTGATAGGGCGGCAATCGCTGGTCAGATGCGACAGGCCGAAACGTTCGCCGACGGCCGGATCATGTTCCAGCAACGAGGCCCCCACCGGGTCGGGCGGCACCCACAACGTGGCGGGGCCGTTTTCGGCGCCCACCGCGAAGGGCAGCCAGGTCACCGAATGCCAAGGCGCCGGCGACAAGCTTTGTAATTGGCTGAAAGCCTGGGGCTCGGGTTCAAAGCCGATGCCGTCCACCGCCCAGGCGATGGGCAGCAATTCCGGGTCGAACCCGCCGCGAGATCCGATGTCGACCGCCACCAAGCCGGCTTGGGCGAAACTGTCCGCCAGGGCCGTTCGCTTGAAGAAATCCGTGTTCACGGCAGCCCGGCCACCAGCTTGGCCACCACGTCGCACAGCCGGGCCAGGTCGTGGTCGCGCGACAGACGGTGGTCGCCATCCTTGACCAAGGTGATTTCGACGTCGTCGGACGCCAGGCAATCGGCGATCTTCAGCGCCGTCCGCCACGGCACGTCGTCGTCCTTTTGTCCCTGGATCAGCCGCACCGGGCAGAACAAATTGATGGTGTCGCGCAGCAACAGATTGTTGCGGCCGTCCTCGATCAACAGGCGCGGCACGGTCCAGGGATTTTCCGGCTCATAGCAATTGGGCAGCACCACCTCGCCCTTTTCCAGCAGGTCGCGGCGCTGTTCGGCGGTGAAGTCGGCCCACATCAAATCTTCGGTGAAGTCGGGGGCGGCGGCGACCCCCACCAGGCCCACCACCCGGTCGCGGCGGCGCAGTGCGGTCAACAGGGCGATCCAGCCGCCCAGGCTGGACCCCACCAGGATTTGCGGCCCGTCGGTCAGCTCGTCCAAGATTGCGGTGGCGTCGTCGGCCCAGCGGCTGATCGAGCCGTCTTCCACCTTGCCCGAGCTTTTGCCGTGGCCGAACAAATCAAAGCGCAGAAAGGCGCGGCCCTGGGTGCGGCACAATTCTTCCAAGGCCAAAGCCTTGCCGCCTTCCATGTCGGAATGAAAGCCATGCAGGAAGACAATTCCAGGACTCTTGCCTTCCAAGCGATGGTATGCCATGGACGCGCCGTCAGTGCGTGATAATATCCCGCCGCCTTCAACCTTGGTCATCAGCTTGTCCCAATCCATGTCGGAAACCAACGCCCCCATCGATGCCCTGTCCGCCGCCGGCCGTCAACCGGTCGTTCTGCAAGTTCTGCCCGCTTTGGTCACCGGGGGCGTCGAACGCGGCACCGTCGAGGTCGCCCAGGCCCTGTGCGAAGCCGGCTGGAAAGCGGTGGTGGCGTCACAAGGCGGCCCCATGGTGCGCGAATTGATCCGCGCCGGGGCGGTGCATGTGGAATTGCCGCTGGCGTCCAAGAATCCGTTGGTCATGCGGGCCAATGTGAAAAAGCTGGAAGCGGTGATCCGCGAACACGGCGTCGACATCGTCCATGCCCGTTCGCGCGCTCCGGCCTGGTCGGCCCTGGCCGCCGCCAACCGTGCCGGCGCCCATTTCATGACCACCTTCCATGGCACCTACAATCTGGGCGGCTTCGGCTTCAAGCATTGGTACAATTCGGTGATGGTCAAGGGCGAGCGGGTGATCGCCATTTCCGAATTCATCGCCGAACATGCGCGCCGCATCTATGGTCTGGCCGCCGAACGCATCCGTGTCATCCATCGCGGGGTCGACCTGGCCAAGTTCGACCCCAACCGGGTCAGCCAGGAACGCATCATCCAATTGGCCAATCGCTGGCGTCTGCCCGACGGTTATCCGGTCATCATGCTGCCCGGCCGCTTGACCCGCTGGAAGGGCCAGCGCGTGTTGATCGAGGCTTTGGCCCTGCTGGGGCGCCACGACGTGCGTTGTCTGCTGGTCGGTTCCGACCAGGGACGGGTCGGCTATCGCCAGGAACTGGTCGATCTGATCAAGCGCCGCGATCTGACCCATGTGGTTCATATCGTCGACGAATGCAGCGACATGCCGGCGGCATACATGCTGACCGACGTGGTGGTGTCGGCATCGACCGATCCGGAAGCCTTTGGTCGCGTCGTCGTCGAGGCCCAGGCCATGGGTCGCCCAGTGATCGCCACCGATCACGGTGGTCCGCGCGAAAACGTGCTGGCGGGCCGTACCGGTTGGCTGGTCAGCCCCGACGATCCGCGCTCGTTGGCCGACGCGATCGGCCGTTTCCTGGATTTGTCGCTGGAAGAACGGGCCCGCATGGCCGAATTGGGCCAAGCCTTCATCCGCGCCAATTTCACCAAGGAAACCATGTGCGCCAAGACGTTGCAGGTTTACGCCGAAATCCTGTCCGGTGAACCGGCGGTGGCCAAACAGGAATGGCTGATCGACCCGGAGCAGGCGTGAGCGGCCAGCGCATCCTGGTGGTCAAATTGGGGGCCTTGGGCGATTTCGTCCAGGCCTTCGGACCTTTCGCCGCCATCCGCGCCCATCATCCGGATTCCGAGATCACCCTGTTGACCACCAAACCCTTTGCCGAGATGGCGGTGGCCTCGCCCTATTTCGACCATGTATGGGTGGATGACAAACCCCGGCTGTGGCAGTTGGGCAAGGTGGCGGCGCTGCGTTCCAAACTGCGGGCTGGGCGTTTCACTCGGGTCTACGACCTGCAGACCTCGGACCGCTCGGGCTGGTATTTCCGCCTGCTGGGGGCGGGGGTGGAATGGTCGGGTATCGCCAAGGGTTGTTCGCATCCCCACGCCAATCCGCGTCGCGATTTCATGCACACCATCGACCGTCAGGCCGAGCAATTGGCCATGGCCGGCATTGAAAACGTGCCCAGCCCTGATCTGTCGTGGACCGAGGCCGATCTGTCGCGGTTCGGATTGCCCCATCCTTATGCCCTGCTGTGCCCCGGTGGGGCGCCGCATCGGCCGGCCAAGCGCTGGCCCGCCGCCCATTTCGGTCAACTGGCCCAATGGCTGGCGGAACGGGGCGTGATTCCGGTGGTGTTGGGGACCGACAAGGAACAGGGGGCCATCGACACCATCGTCGCCGCCTGTCCACAGGCTCGATCCCTGGCCGGGCAGACCGGCTTCCTGGACATTCTGGGGCTGGGACGACAGGCGTTGTTGGCGGTGGGCAACGACACCGGGCCCATGCATCTGGCCGCCGCCGCCGGTGCGTCTTCGTTGGTGTTGTTTTCAGCCGACAGCAATCCTGAACTTTGTGCCCCGCGCGGCCGGGTGGCGATTCTGTGCCAGGCCGATCTGGGCGATTTGCCGGCCTCCACCGTCATGGACAAGGTGGCGGAAATGGTGGCGGGCGAGGCCCGCCACCCTGTTTAAAGACAATTGTCCAATTGCGGCCGTACCGCGGCCAAACCCAGCCGAGTGATGCGATACGGGCCGCTGGCCCGTGACGAGATCAGACGGCGGCGTTTCAGGCGCTTGAAATCCTCGATATCAAACGGGCTGAGACGCCAGCCGTCACGATTGAGGCACTCGACCTCGATCACCTTTCCGCAAGCGTCGCGGAACAGCCGGATCAGGCCGCCTTGTGCCAGAGCGTGCAAGACGCGCTGGTCACAGCGATTGATGTTCATGATGGGATATGTCCGTTTCGGTCCAACACTTCCCGCGCTATACGGACGAACGCGCAACGCCATTCGTCCCGCATCGGGCGGGAACGGGAAACAGACCTGACGCTTTAAACAATCAGGTCAGGAACGGACGACAATCTCTGACATAAACCACACGGACGCGGGGACGGAAGTGATGCGCACAATAAGCGCGTCAGGCGATTTTGTCAATGAAAGGGACGGACCATGACCGGCCCAAACGCGCAACGGCCCGGCTTAGGGCGGGGTCGTTGATGCGCTTCGAATGACGGTTAAGTCATTGGTGAAATGGCGGAGAGGGTGGGATTCGAACCCACGGTGAGCTTGCACCCACACCGGTTTTCGAGACCGGCCCATTCGACCGCTCTGGCACCTCTCCGCAAGAAAGGAAACGCCCCGGTCGGTGGCGAGGCGCGGAGACTAGCGTAAAGACGCAATCTCCGCAACCCCTCTCGAACCGGAAAATTCGCCCTTATTTGGGGGCGACGACCATGACCATCTGACGGCCTTCCATCTTGGGAATCTGCTCGATCTTGCCCAAGTCTTCCAGGTCGTCACGGACGCGTTCCAGCACCTTCATGCCCAGATCCTGGTGGGCCAATTCGCG
Organism: Rhodospirillaceae bacterium UBA6219; assembly: GCA_002435715.1. GTDB lineage: Bacteria > Pseudomonadota > Alphaproteobacteria > Rhodospirillales > Magnetospirillaceae > Magnetospirillum. The sequence continues at coordinate 992 of DISD01000076.1, read as the reverse complement.
GCCGCGGAAGCGCAGGGTGACCTTCACCTTGTCGCCTTCTTCCAGGAACTTACGCATGGCGCGCATCTTCACGCCATAGTCGTTGTCATCGATATTGGGGCGGAGCTTGATCTCCTTGACCTCGATGACCTTCTGCTTCTTCTTCGCCTCGGCCTTCTTCTTCTGGGCTTCGTACTTGAATTTGCCGTAGTCCAGAATCTTGCAGACCGGCGGGTCGGCATTGGGAGAAACCTCGACCAGGTCGAGACCGGCCTCTTCGGCCATGATCAGCCCATCGCGCAAGGACACGACCCCGATCATTTCCCCCTCGGGACCCACCAGACGAATGGAGCGGACATCGATTTCTCGGTTGACGCGCGGCCCATCGTTTTTGGGCGGCGTCTGCATTGGCGGCCTAGCTATGAAAACTTCTCCATCGGTTCGAGCACATATATGGGCACTACCGCGTCACCCCCGCGGTTCCAGGCCCGGATTCTTTTGAAAATCCGCGTTTCGGACTGACACTGGGGTCAGGCCGGAGACGCGGCTTCATTTACGAGTGTAGCAAGCGCTTGGTCAAGCGCAACAAATTCTTGACCTTGGCTGCCCAATCGGCGGAGCGCGACGGTGTTTTCTTCCGCCTCGCGGCGGCCGACCACCACCAGAACCGGCACTTTCGCCCCCGAATGTTCGGCCACCTTCTTGTTGATCTTTTCGTTCCGAAGGTCGGTTTCCACCCGCAGACCGGCGGCCTTCAGCTTGGCGGCGACTTGTTGGGCGTATTCGTCGGCGTCGGACACGATGGTTGCCACCACCACCTGGGTGGGGGCCAGCCACAGCGGGAAACGACCGGCGAAGTTTTCGATCAGGATGCCGATGAAACGCTCGAAGCTGCCCAGTACGGCGCGGTGCAGCATGACCGGGCGGCGACGCGAGCCGTCTTCGGCGGTGTAGCTGGCATCCAGGCGTTCGGGCAGCACGAAATCCACCTGCAGGGTGCCGCACTGCCAGTC
>DISD01000061.1 GCA_002435715.1 Rhodospirillaceae bacterium UBA6219 | reverse complement strand
TTCATGATCAGCAGGTCCTCGCCGTGGAGCCTGATCTCGGTGCCGGACCACTTGCCGAACAGGATGCGGTCACCGGCCTTGACGTCCAAAGCGACGATCTTGCCATCTTCGCCGCGCACGCCGGAACCGACGGCGACGACTTCGCCCTGCATCGGCTTTTCCTTAGCGGTGTCGGGGATGATGATGCCACCAGCGGTCTTTTCTTCCGCGTCAACGCGCTTCACCAGCACACGATCATGGAGCGGGCGGAACTTCATAAACAAACCCTCCGTCAATACGGTTTGGTCCCAGGAATGGAAATGTCGGGTAGGGGGGGCTGTTAGCACTCTTCCCCGACGAGTGCCAACCATCTAGGAGGGCCTGTCACAGGAGTCAAGCGACATCGGTGCGATTTTTTTGGCCAAGCGGCGGCTGGCAATGAAAAAGCCGCCCAAGGGGCGGCTTTCTTCTGAGGTGGGAGACCGGACAACGACCCGAACCGGAAATCGTTACGGCTGCTTCCTTCCGGACCTGACCGGGTTGGCGACGGGCTCGTCCATCGCCGGTCTCCCGGCGCGGAATATCGACACTCATCGCCCTGATTGCAAGCACAAACCTGCCTGGGCTAGTCTTTGCCCCCCTTGAACGCCCGGGAAAGCCCCGCCATGTCCCTGCCCCAGTCCTTGCTTGATCAGCTTTGTGGCCATTTCGGCGACCGCTTGTCCCTGTCGGCGGCGGTGCGTGAACATCACGGCAAGGACGAATCCCATTTCCCGCCCTGCCCCCCCGACGCGGTGGTCTTCGCCCTTTGCACCGCAGACGTGGTCTTTGCCGTCAAGGCCTGTGCCGCCCATCAGGTACCGGTCATCGCCTTTGGCACCGGCACCTCGCTGGAAGGCCATATCCGCGCCATCCAGGGCGGTGTCTGCATCGACCTGAACGGCATGAACCAGGTCTTGGAGGTCCGCCCCGAGGATCTGGACGTCACCATCCAGCCCGGCATCACCCGCAAGCAGCTGAACGAATACTTACGCGACAGCGGCTTGTTCTTTCCCATCGATCCCGGCGCCGACGCGTCCTTGGGCGGCATGGCGGCGACAAGGGCCAGCGGTACCAACGCGGTGCGTTACGGCACCATGCGCGACAACGTCTTGTCGCTGGAAGTGGTGCTGGCCGATGGCCGCGTCATCCGGACCGCCAGCCGCGCCCGCAAATCCTCGGCCGGGTATGACCTGACCCGATTGTTCGTGGGCTCGGAAGGCACCTTGGGCATCATCACCGAGCTGACCCTGCGTCTGCACGGCATCCCCGAGGCGACCTCGGCCGCATTCTGCCCCTTCCCCGACCTGGAATCGGCGGTCAACACGGTGATCCTGACCATCCAATCGGGCATCCCGGTGGCCCGCGTCGAGCTGATGGACGCGGCCATGGTGGACGCGGTCAACCGCTATTCCAAGACCGACCACAAAGTGGCGCCGACTTTGTTCTTCGAATTCCACGGCTCGGAAGCGGGCGTCCAGGAACAGGCGGAACGGGTCCAGGCCATCGCCGCCGAATTCGGTGCCGACGGCTTTCAATGGGCGCTTGCCGCCGAGGACCGCACCAAGCTGTGGGCGGCGCGCCATTCCGCTTATTACGCCGGCATCAACCTGCAACCAGGTAGCCGCGCCTATACCACCGACGCCTGCGTTCCCATTTCGCGCCTGGCCGAATGCCTGTTGGAAACCCGCGCCGATTTGGACCAGTCGCGGCTGAAATCCACCATCGTCGGCCATGTGGGCGACGGCAATTTCCATGTCCTGCTGCTGGTCGATCCCAACAGCGCCGAGGACGAAGCCGAAGCCGAGCGCCTGAACCACCGCATCGTGCGGCGCGCCCTGCGTCTGGGCGGCACCTGCACCGGCGAACACGGCATCGGCCAGGGCAAGATGGCGTTCCTGGCCGAGGAAATGGGCGAGGCGCTGGACGTCATGCGTTCCGTCAAGGCGGCGCTGGACCCGATGAATATTCTGAACCCCGGCAAGATCGTCTAAGCACGAGGATTCGACATGACCAAGGAAGCGCCCATCGGCGTCGTCACCATTTCCGACCGCGCCTCGACCGGCGTCTATCAAGATCTCGGCGGCCCGGCCATGGTGGACTGGCTGGGCAAGGCGCTCACCAGCCCGTGGCGGCCGGTGGCGCGGCTGATCGCCGACGACCAAGACCTCATCGAGGCGACCTTGCGCGAACTGGCCGACGTGGAAAAATGCGCGCTCATCGTCACCACCGGCGGCACCGGCCCGGCACCGCGCGACGTGACGCCGGAAGCCACCGAGGCGGTGTGCGACAAAATGATGCCGGGTTTCGGCGAATTGATGCGCGCCGTCAGCCTGAAGGTGGTGCCCACCGCCATCCTGTCGCGCCAGACCGCCGGCATTCGCGGCCAATCGCTGATCGTCAACCTGCCGGGCAAGCCCAGCGCCATCGCCGATTGCCTGGAAGCGGTGATGCCGGCCATTCCTTATTGCATCGACCTGATCGGCGGCCCGTTCCTGGAAACCGACCCGGAATTCTGCAAGGCGTTTCGGCCCAAGGCGAAATAGCGCCACCTGACAAACCTTGGCTTGACCGCGCTCAAAGCCCGCAGGCGATGTTCCAGGTGAAAACCATGGATGACTTGATTTCCGTGGGGTGACCTTCATGCGTGCGGCAATGGCGATGATGATTGTGGTGACGGGACTGGCCGCGCCGGTTTGGGCGCAGAACGCCCCCGAACCCCGGACCTTGCCCAACGGCAAGACCTGGACATACGACGCCGATGCCGGGCGCGACATCATGCGCACCTGCGCCGCCTGCCACGGCGAATTCGGCGAAGGCGGCGGCGGCGGCGTCTATCCGCGCCTTTCCGGCCTGCACCCCGAATACATCGCCGAGCAATTGCGCGCCTTCAAATCGCGAACCCGCGAAAACATTCCGATGATCCCCTACGCCAATGAACGCGAATTGCCGGAAAAGGACGTGCTCGACGTCGCTTATTACCTGGCCTCGATCACGCCGCCGCGTCATCCGCCGGCCGACGACGTGGCCATGGACGCCTTTGAGCGCCTGAAATTGGCCAAGCAAGCGGTGCAGATTCCACGTCAGCCCGGCGATGTCGAGGCCGGCAAGGCTTTGTTCAACGCCGATTGCATGGAATGCCACGGCCGCGACGGCCAAGGCCGGGTGAAAAAACCGCCACTGGCTCAACAGCACATGCCCTATCTGCACACCCAGGTGGGGCTGTTCCTGTCCGGGGCCCGCGAACATGACGATGTGGACGAATTGATGCGGCCCAAATCCGCCAGGAATTGGGAAGATTTATGGGCCTATGTCTCGACCCTCGACGATTGAGACGGCAGCAATTTAACCCTTGATGATGGCGCGGCGACGCCGACACTGTGTCGGTGTCCGCGTTTCCATCCGCAAGGCCGCCATGACCAAGAAACCCGCCGCCATCGTCGCCGCCGAGGCCCCACCCCGCACCAAGCCCTCGATCTATCCCGCCCCATTCGCCGCGTCGGTGGCCGGCCGCGTCAAACGCCCCTTGGGCGATCTGTTCGGGCTGACCAATTTCGGCATCAACCTGACCCGGCTGCCGCCCGGCAGCGCCTCGGCCCTGCGTCATGCCCACAGCGTGCAAGACGAATTCATCTATGTGTTGGAAGGCACCGCCACTTTGCGTGACGACGCGGGCGACACCTTGGTGTCAGCCGGCATGTGCGCCGGCTTCAAGGCCGGCGGTGGCGCCCACCAATTGCTGAATCTGGGGGACCAGGATTTGGTCTATCTGGAAATCGGTGACCGCGCCCCGGGTGACAGCGTGGATTACCCCGACGACGACCTGACCGCCCGCAACATCGACGGCGCCTGGCGCTTCTTCCACAAAGACGGAACGCCCTACGAAGACTGACGACCAGTTCGCGCGTCTTAAGCCGCATCTGCCGACGGCCACCCGAAGCAAGGTCCGGATCGGCGACCGGCGAGGGATCAGCCGGACGGATCTTGCCCCCCGTCCTCGGAGCTCAGGCAGGTGAGGATATCGTCGAGCAATCCCTTTGTGACGACGCTGTTCATGCCGGCAGCAAGGCAGGCATCAATCACGTCCTGTCCGCTTCGGCCCGTATGGCCGATAATCCGCACCGTTCTTCCGACACCTTCGATCGATCGGATCGCACGCGTTGCCTCCAGGCCATTCATGACGGGCATTTCGATGTCCATCAGAATCACCGAAACATCTAACCCCGAGTTGATAAGGCCAACGACTTCAGCACCATCCGATGCCGTTTGGGTGGTGTATCCCATCATGGTCAACACCTCGTCAATTGATTGACGCAGGCATAAATCATCCTCAGCCACCAATATCATCGCCGCATCCCCCTCCAGTTTCTCTGCCCACAATCGAAGTATGCCAATATTTTAGATAAAATATAACTGTGGTATCTGGTCGGTTTCACAAGTCAACCTGGATATATTGTGCATAATGTTGATGCCGAACAATTGATACCACCCACGGAATCAACAGCAACGGATCAAGATTGTTGTGCGCAATGCGAAAAACTGTGGCACGCCCCAGGCGTTTTAACGCAACTGTCGGGATAAGCTTCCTAAGCCCTGGACTCCTTAGGCTTTTCGGAGGTCTCGTCCTTGTTCTCACATCAGGTGGATTTCTGCGCAGATGCTGAAGCGTGCCCGCATCCCCGAGAAGGAATTTCTCAAGCGTCTTTTGGACGAATTGCAGGACGTGGACAGTCTGGCGGCCGCTTTCGACACCTTCTGCAAGGCGATTACGGATGTGGGGTTCAACGGGGCGATGTTCATTACCCGCGCCTCGGGGCCCGGTTGGGTGGAGGGGATTACCGAGACGTCTTATCCCGCAGATTGGATCAACCACTACGTGGATTCCGGCTACACCCGAACGGATCCCACCAGACGCTTCGCCTTGCGCCATCCCAAGCCGTTCTTCTGGAGCGAGGTTTTCCCGCACCTGCGCAAGAAGGACATGCGGGTTTTCAACGAAGCGAAAGGATTTGGGCTTCTTGGCGGCTTCACCGTCCCCATAACCGATGCGGGACGCCTGATCGGCGGTATCGGGCTGAGCGCGGATTCCGCCAAGATCGAGGACCCGCGCCTCAAATCAACCTTGTCCATCGCGGCTCAGATATTCTGCACGGTGTACGACCAGTTGCTGACCGAAGAGGGAAGTGGGCAGCCGCCGTCGTTGGACAACGTCCCCAACGTGACCAAGCGGGAGTTGGATATCCTTGCGGTGATGGCCACCGGAGCCAGCAACCCGCAAATATCCGACCTTTTCCACATCAGTCAAAGCGCGGTGGAATTCCATATCAAGAATTTGTTCGAGAAGCTGGGCGTGGACAACCGGGTCGCGGTGGTTGTCAAAGCCATCAAGCTGGGACTGATCACTCTCGACTAAGCCGCAGGATTCCCAAACCTTTTCCCGCAGGCGAAATCTGATGGCGGGGCATCACGCACATGTTGCTGACCACCAGACGGTGACCGGCGATGTCGGCTCGCAAGAGCTGAAAAGGCGACGAGCGGGTGCCGTCAATGAGACATGCGCCCTGATCGGCGCCGATCCCAAAACAAGAAGGCTTGTCCATCGGCGGACCCTCGCAGGGTTGGTCCGCGAGCCGGACGACGTTGCGTTTCCCCTGGGTGTCCACAAGCCCCTCCTCCCCGGCTTCAGCCTTCCCAGACGGTCTCGAAGTCTTGTGAACCTGCCGGATGATGCCGCTTTTCCATACAGCCCACCGCGATTCGCACACAGCCAGACAAAGAGTGACGACCATGACTGAGATGAAGCCTGTCCGCCGTTTCACCCGCATGCCGTCCGCTAAGCCGCATATCATGGCTTTGGAGCCCAGGCTGATGTTCGACGGCGCTGCCGTGGCCGATGTGGCCCACCAGATCGCCGAGTCGGAAGGGGGCACAAGTGACACAGCCACCGACGTCACGCCCTCCCCGGTGGTGGTACGCGAAGCTGACCCGGCCCAGAACGGCGGACACAAGGAAGCCGCTTTCATCGACACCAGCGTGACCGATTATCAAACCCTGGTGGACAGTGTGCGCGCTGGCGTCGAGGTGGTGTTGATCGACACCAACCAAAATGGGTTGGCGCAAATGGCACAATGGGCGGAAACCCATTCAGGCTATGATTCTATCCAAATATTCTCGCATGGCCATGAAGGCATGGTGTTGCTGGGCAGTTCGGTGCTGTCCGCCACCACCATCGGCCAAAGCGACATTCAGGCCCAATTGGGCAAAATCGGGCAAGCTCTCAACGCCGATGGCGACATTCATCTCTATGGGTGCAACATCGGGCTGGACACGGTCGGGTCCGACCTGATCCAGGCCGTCGCCGTGGCGACGGGGGCCGACGTGGCGGCTTCGACCAACACCACGGGGCCGACACGGCTGGGGGGCGACTGGACGCTCGAGGTTTCCACGGGAAGCATCGAGACAGGCATCGTCCTTGACACCGCTTCGGCCGAGAACCTGAACCAGCTGTTGCCGTCCATCGGCAGCAATCTCACAGATTTCTGGGCTCGACCAGGTGAGATCGGCACCACCTGGGTCGAAACTACCGACGAACTTTTCTATATTACCGCAGTCACCTATGCCCCCGGCGGTCTGCGCGGTTATTTCGAGTGGAATAACGGCAGCGGCTGGAATCTTCTGCTGATTTATTTCCAAAATAATGCCACCAATGGCGGCACAGCGGCTCCGACGGGTGCCACCATCCGCTATGTCGACACATCTGCCAACGACACCACCACGGTCGACCAGGTCAGCTCCGTCGCGAGTCATACCAACTATACGTCTTCTTCGCCGGGTTCCCTTCATCCGGACACGCCCCCGACCGACATAACCGCCGCCTCCGACCGCATCGCCATCGGCACCCCCAGCGGAACCTTCATCACCACGGCCAGTCCCACCGACGAAGGCCTCGCTGGGAAGTGGGTTCTTGAAGACCAAAGCGTCACCGACCTTTTCTCCGTCGTCCAAGAGGAAGGCGCCAGCAATCTCAAGATATATCTGAGCACGGGAACCTTGCCCCCGGTGGGGCAGACCGCCACCATCACCTTGCGCTATTACGACCCGTTCCAGTTGGACAGTTCGGATACGCCGATTCCTGGTGAAGGGATTTCGCGAACCCTCAGCTTCACCGTCATCGGTCCCTCGCGCGATCTCAACTTCACCGACGAGGCGGTGGTCAACACCACCACGGCAGGCCACCAAAGAACACCGTCGGTCACCCATCTCACCAACGACAATTTCGTCGTCGTGTGGACCAGCATGACCCAGGACGCCGGCGGGTCCTCCGGTATCTATGGACGGCTTTACAACAAGGACGGGGTCGCCCTGGACACGGAATTCGCCATTGCCAGCACGGTGGCGGCCGAGTCGAAACCTTCGGTCACCGCCCTCAGCGGTGATCGGTTCCTTGTCACCTATGTCGATCAAGACACCAACACCATCATGTATCGTCTGGTCGCGGCCAATGGCGACGTCGGCGATGCTGTGGCAGTGTCGGCTGCCGGTGACTGGGACGAAGATTCCACGCCCTCGGTCACCACCCTGAGCAACGGTAATTTCGCCATCGCATGGCACAGCAGTGCCGACTCAAACGTCAAGATCGCCACCTTCGACGGCAGTACGGGGGTCCAAATAGGCGGCCTTGACACCACTCCCTCCAACCTGACCTATCCGGTCATCGCCGCATTATCCAATGGGGAATACGTCGTTTCCGGAACCGGACCTACGGGTATCCAGGTCTGGGGGAATGGCGGCATCAATGTAAGCATCGGTGACGGCGACGTGACGTCTTCGGTGGTCGGATTGTCGGGTGGCGGGTTCGTTGTCGTCTGGACAACCACCGACTGGCAACATCTCAGCGCCCAAATCTATGACAACGGGGGCATCGCCCAAGGCGGCACGATTTCCGTCGACACCATTTCTGGATTTGCCGGCACTCCTACGGTCGCCGCCCTGACCGATGGCGGTTTCGTGGTGGCCTGGAACTCCGAAGCCGGGGACGGCAGCGGCACCGCCATCAAGGGGCGCCGCTTCGATGCCACGGGATCGGCGGTGGACGCCACGGAATTCCAGATCAACCAAAACCCCTTGGGCAGCCAAATGATCCCCAGCATCGCCGAGCTTCCGTCGGGAAGCTTCGTCACCGTCTGGGAAGATTACGCCTCAAGCAAAAGCACCGGCCGAGACGTGGAACTCCGGGTCCTGCTCGTCGACAACCATGCTCCGGTTCTTTCCGACACCGTGCTGGCCTTGACGCCGGTCGCCGTTGACGCCGGTGCCCCGTCCGGGGCGGTCGGCACCGCGGTTTCCAGTTTGGTATCCCTCAGCGGCAACGTCGCGGACTCGGATTCCGGCGCGCTTACCGGTGTCGCCCTGATGGGGACGGACACCACCCACGGCAGTTGGTACTATTCCACGGATGACGGCGGTTCCTGGTGGGAAGTCGGGACGGTCTCGGCGACCACCGCCTTGTTGTTGCGGCCGACCGACCGGATTTATTTCCGTCCGGATGGTGTCTACCAAGGCGGCGACATTCCTGCCGCCATCACCTTCAAGGCCTGGGACCAGACCTTTGGCATGGTCGGCAACCGGGTCGACACCTCGGTCAACGGCGGGGACAGCGCGTTCTCGGTGTTGACAGAAACCGCCAGTCTTAATGTCGCCATACCCGGTCCGACCGTGTCGGCGGCCAACCCGACGGCCTATACCGACACCTCGGGGGCGGACACGTTCGCCAACACCACCGGTACCATCTCGGCGTCGGGGACACCCACCGGCTATGGCATTTCCGGTGGCACGACGGGGGGCAGCACCGATATCGGCGGCACCATCTACGACGTGTCCAAGCTGGGTACCTACGGCACGCTTTATGTGAAGTCCTCGGACGGCGCCTACGTCTATGTCCCCACCAGCAACGCGGCGCTGAACGCGACCAGCACCACGGTGACCGACATCTTCACCATCCAGGCCACCGACGCGACCGGCACGGGCGGCAACACCCTGACCATCACCATCAACGGCGTCAACGACGCTCCGGTTCTGGCGGCGCCATCGGCCGGTTCCTATACCGACACCACAGCGGCCGACACGTTCAGCAACACCGCCGACACCCTGTCCGCCACCGACGCCGATAGCGGGGCAACCAAGACCTATGGCATCGGCGGCGGGACGACAGAGGGCAGCACCAATATCGGCGGCATCATCTATGACGTGTCCAAGGTCGGCAATTACGGCACGCTTTATGTGAAAAGCACCACAGGCGCCTATGTCTTCGTGCCCGGTGCCGCCGCCATCGACGCGGTCGCCTCGGGCGCCTCACCCAGTGACAGCTTCACGGTGACGGTGTCCGACGGCACATTGTCGGACAGCAAGACCTATACTGTCAGCATCACAGGCGCCAACGACGTGCCCACCGCCACCGGCGTTCCGGTCAGCGTGACGGTGACCGAGGACGTGGCCAGCAATGTCGATCTGTCGGCCATCACGTTGTCCGACGTGGACACCACCGGCAACATCACCATGACCATCACCGCTGGTGCCGGGACCCTGGCCGCCAATTCGGGCGGCTCGGTGACGGTCGGAGGTTCGGGCACTGGCACGCTGACCTTGACCGGCACGGCGACCAATATCGACACCTTCCTGAATACCGCCAGCAACATCAAATACACAGGGGCCAACAACGCCTACGGCACCAACGCCACCACTCTGACATTGACCGCCAATGACGGTGGCTCCGACGTCAGCTTGGGCACGGTGGCGGTGAACATCACCGCCGTGATCGACACGCCCGGCGTGACCGATGCCAGAACCACGCCCAGTACCCAGACCACGTCCGGCTTGGTGTTGTCGCGCAACGCCGCCGACGGGGAGGAAGCGACCCACTTCAAGATCACCGGCATCACCGGCGGCACCCTTTACCAGAACGATGGCACGACAGAGATCGTCGAAGGCGCCTTCATCACCTATGCCGAGGGCAATGCGGGACTGAAGTTCACCCCGAGCAACGGCGCCAGCGGCGGGTCGTTCACCGCCCAGGCATCCACCAGCGCTGCCGACATCGGGTTGGGCGGCAGCACGGTCGAGGCGACCATCGCGGTGGGCACGCCGGTCATCAGTGCCAGCAATGCCACCGTCAACGAGGACCGGCGGGGCGAGTTGGTCCTCATTCAAGGCGACGGCACTTCCACCTATTACAAGATCACCGGCATCACCAACGGTGCTCTTTATACCGATTCGGGCCTGACCTCAAAGGTCACCGAGGGAAGCTTCGTCGCCGCCAATGACAGTGACACCAACACGGCGGGGACCCAGACTTGGCTCTATTTCTGGGTGGACCAGGGCTATAACGGCACCATCACCCTGACCATCCAGGCCAGCACCTCGGACAGCGATGCCGGCTTGGTCTCTGACAATGTCGCCACCTCGACCATCGTCGTCAACGATTCACCCGACCTGATCTCGGGCTTGACCGCGCTGACCTACTCGCAAAGCGACGTTGAGAACAGCTATCAGAAGATCGCGTCGAACATCGTCATCGGCGAACCGAACGGAGTTTACACATACCTGGAGGTGGCGAACGTCGCTTCCGACCAGTACTGGCTGGAAAGCCTGTGGATCGACACCAACGGCACCGGTCTGGAAATCCGTTACGACTACCGCCTTTTCGTCGATAACGTCGAGGTGGGAACCATCGGCGGCGGCGGCGATGGCCGGATTTTGGCCTTTGTTCTGAACAAGGGCAACGCCACAGCCGCGGTCGTTCAGAAAATCCTGCAAAACGTCACCTACCGCGACACCGCGAACAATCCCGAATCCAGCCGGACCTTCTATTTCTTTGTCGGTGCCCAGAACGGCAACGTCCTGACCCAGGACAAGCAGACGGTGACGATCTCCATCACCGACAACAACGGCGCCCCGGTGAACCGCAGTCCCGAGGACATGACGGCGTTGGATACCGTGGATTCCATCATGCGAATCAACCAAGCCGGCACTTGGTACCTTGACCGCGAGAAACCGACGGGCTTCGAGAACACCACCTTCGACGGCCGGCAAACCATCCACATGACCATCGGCCACATGGCGGGGAGCAAATTCTACGGCTACAAGCACGATCTTGCCGGCTCGACCAAGGTCAGCGCCGACCTTTACATGGATTCGTCCTGGGCCACGAACCCCCAGGTGGTCCGTCCGGGCATCTGGGTGACGGCTTACAACGACAGCGGCAGCTACGACCCCGACACCGGCCAATCGCCGTCCTGGCCGATGATCGAATATAACAAAGACCTGAACGCCTTCCGCGTTTGGGACGATAGCATCGGCTGGGAGGTGCTGAACCTTCCCGCCGACGCGGCCATGGACACCTGGTACACCTTCTCCATCGAGCTCCTGAGCGACGGAAAGTTCCTCTGCTCGGTGGTGGGGAAAACCACTTCCGACACCACCTTCACCCTGAGCTACACGACCCAGGCGGCAACCACCGCCACCGCCTTGCGTCAGGTGATCCTGAACTCGTACGGCACCACCGCCACCAATTACGAGAACTATTGGTCAAACCTCACTTCCAACAGCGGCAATTCCGCCACCTCCAGCGTCCTGGCCACGGCGACGGTGGCGGAAGGAAGCTCTGTTGCCATCGAAGGATTGCAGGTCTTCGACCGGGATGGCGATACCTTGACCACGGTCCTGAGCACGACCTCGGGAACCTTGTCCGTCAGTGCCGCCAACGGCGCCACCGTCACTGGCGGCGGCAGCGGAACGCTGACCCTGAGCGGCAGCGCCGCCCAGATCAACAGCGCCTTGGCGGGGTTGTCCTTCACCGCGTCCTCTAGCGCCGTGGGAACGGCGACCATCAGCATGAAGACCTCGGACACGGCGAATTTGTCGGACACCGACACCCTCTCGGTCACGGTCACTTTCGTGAACGACGCCCCGATTTTCACTTCAGCGCCCGATTTGACGGGCAGCGAAGGCTTTCTCATGAGTCTCGACCTCCAGGCCAATAACGGTGACGGCGGCGCGGCAGACAGCGGCGTCACCTATTCACTGACCGGGGGGTCGGCTGCGTCGGCTTTTTCCATTGATTCCAATACCGGCATCCTGACCGGGGGCAGCAATCTGGGCGCCGGGACCTATACGCTGCAAGTGGCCGTTTCCGATGGCGTGCAGACAACCACCCGGACCCTGACCGTCACGATCATTGCCAGTGCGCCCGCCCCCCAACCCGCATCGACAGTGGTCGCGCAGACGGCGGGGAACAACGGCACCGCCGCCGGCACTGGCGACGGCACCGGGACCGGTGCGACGGGGGACACCGCCCCTCCGGCGGCGCTGGTCACCGTGGTGCGCGACAACGCGACGACGACCACTACCACCACCGCTGTGGAAGCGCCGGCTCCGGCGGCCCCGGCGGCCGATGCACAGGGTGGCCAGGGGACGGGGCAGA
>DISD01000084.1 GCA_002435715.1 Rhodospirillaceae bacterium UBA6219 | reverse complement strand
CCAGCCCCGCTCCCTCCGCCACTTAAACGACAAAGGCCCCCGCTTGGGGGCCTTTGTCGTTTAAAGCGGTGTGGGGATCGGCGAAAACCCACCGGGTTCGGTGAGGGCGCGCTTGGACAAAGCGCGCGCCCGAACGACGCCGCAGGCGGCAATCCCACTCCCTCCGCCATCTTCCCCTAGAGCCTTGATCTTCCAGCAAGACCTTGGGAAACCTCATCAAATTCTTCTCGCCGCGCCACGGGATTGTTACCGCGGAGGAAGGTCGAGAATGGCCACGATACTGCGGTTGTGCGCGAATTCGGCTTCGGTGTCGCCAAGCGCACGAGAGTTGCCATACGCAACCACCTTCAGCCGATGTTCCTCGCTCAGACGTTGGGCGTTTTTCTCATTGGCATCGGCATGGCCTTCGATCGTCATGACGTCTTGAGGAAATCGCTTCATCCACACCGCCCATCGAAGTAACTGCCGCACGGCATCAGGGGTCAGTTTGGAACTGCCCGAAGGGAAAAACGCCCGATCCCCGACGCACCAGACGAAACCGCAAGGTCTGTAATTCGGATTGGGCCATGCGATGCGGTAATCGGTCACCACCCCCTTGTCGATGCGGATGAACTGATACTTCTCGTTCAACTTCGAAATGGGATCTTTGATATCCGCGCCATCGTTGGCACGGGGGGCAACGAGTTCCCCAGAGAACCATGTTGCTGGTATTGGGCCGGTGCTGCCGGGGAACAACTCGGCCAACGGGACGGCATCGCCTTGTCCACACTGGCCTATCTTCACCTTGGTTAGGTAGAGCCCGCCTTCCTTGATTTCCCAGGTTGCGACGTAACCGCGATACAAGGCGGTGCAATGCCCGCTGTTTGCGATGGCTTTCCACTGCACCATCATTTCGGGGTCACGGAATGCTTCCCATAGCGGCGTCTTCATGAAGTCATAGGGCAATAGGTCTTGAGGGGCAGCCCCATCGATAATGATCTTGTCGGGGAGTTGATTTGTCGCCCCCGCAGGGGAACTGGCCGCAGCAAGAACTGCCGCGAACAACCAAACAGCGATCAATCGTGCGCGCACCATGTCTTTCCTACCATTCGATAGATGTTATGGGGTGCAGCCCGTGCCGTGTCGTCGATGCGTCCTAAGTCCTATGATCTTTCGGATCAGCGGGTCCGCACCGTCCAGGTGGGGGTTTTCATCGGATCGGCGGAAGATTCCCACGGCAGGGGCAGGACGACGCAGGCCAGGTCGACTTTTTCATTGAATTCGCGCCCTGATCCCAAGGGATTGCCGGGATAAACCCCGTAACCGGGCATGAAGCTCATGTCCACCGTCAGGCCCCGACGGCCGCTGGCCGGATCTTCCCCCACCACATAAAGGACGCTGTTGGGGAACTGATCCTTGGCCCGCAAAAAGAAGTCCAGGGATTTGCCGCGCACGATGAAGGCCGCGCACATTTCGGTGTTCTGTTCGTGGGGTTTGAAACGCACCATGGCGAAAACGTCGCCTTTTTCGTTCTGGTAGTTCGCCCCCAAGGTGTGCATGCGGACCTTGCCACCCAGCAAGCGGTCGTGTTCGACCACCGGCAGTTTCAGCAAGGTGTCGTTGTTTTCGGCAAAGGCCACATCCGTCCAGGTCAAGGCCAGAACCAGCGTCGCGGCGTGCAAGATCCGGATCATCATCCCTCCTATTTCAATTCTCGTATGGGTCGGGCCACACTGCCCGCCGGGCGGGTCCAGGGGCGGACGGCCATGGGCGTCGAGATGCCCTCGTCGCTCAAGGCCGCGCGGGCGGCGACTTCGTTTTGGGTCAGGCGGACCGTGGCCGGAACATTGTTTCTGGGCTGTTGAAAGGCGAAGTTGCCCACGTAAACCGTTTCGTCGGGTTTGACCGCGAAGACCGGCGTGTCGGCCACTAGGCGCGGTCCGACGATTTTAAAGCCCGCCGGTGACGTGCCATAACGCGACGAGGTCACAGTACGCCGATACAGGCTTCGGTAGTCGGACAGGGCGAAATAGCGTCCGCCCGAATTGGCCATGACCACCGCATATTTGCCCGGCGGCATGCGGAACAGGGCGTATCCCGTCCCAGCCGAATCGCAATTGTCATGGGATTCGGGAAGGCACGACACCCCGGCAATCCACCGCTTTTTATCCAGATCCTGCGATCCCGGCCCATCGATCTGTTCGATCTCGACTTCGACGCGGCCTTGTTGGCCGGATTGAATGCCGAAGACGACGATGGAACCGTCAGGAAAGTCCGGGGCGTTCTGATACAACACGCCCAAGCGCCGCGCCTGATTGAACGAGGTGTAATCGGCCCCCGGCTGGGCGCAGGCACTGAGCCCCAAAGTGGCGATCATGGTGGCAATGACGGGCAAGCGTGTGGATGTCATCTCATGCCCCGGCTTTCGCCAAGCCCGCTTTCTGCATGGCTTGGTACAAATTGTTCCAGAAGGCCGCAATGTCGATGTCGTAATCACCCGAACTGTCGCCGGTAAGCACATAATCATGCTCCCAGACGGTTTTGCGTCGGGGCGCATCCAGCATTTTCAGATGGACCACCAGCCCGATCTTGCAGGTGTTTTGGAAATACAAACGCTGACAGGTGAACTCGGCCCGTCTGGGCGAGATCACCAGCAAGGTGTTGGCCCCCGCCGCATTGCCGGCCGCATTCTTGTTGCGGATCGACAGGGCATAGCCGGCGGTTGCCATTTCAGCGGGCAGTTCCGCCTTTAACTTGGCGCCGAAGCTGTCGGCCATGGTCTTCACATGATGTTCCACCACTTCCGGCGAAACCTGCACATACATGGTGCCGTGGAGGGAAATTTTGGCGGGCGCGATCAGGGCCGCTTCGATCCCCGGCCCGGCTGTGTAGGGAAAATTGGCGGGCCGGACAGGCGTCTTCGTCGTCGCGCAGGCCGTCAGACCCAAAAGGGCCGCTAAAGCAAAAGCACGTCTCACGGCTGGCCCCCTGTTGTTGTGGGCGATGGTACGGCCAGAGTGATCGTGCGGTCAATAATGGCTGAATAAGATTGTCTATACTCTTCCATTGGGAGAGAGTGGCCATATCGCCGCTATCAGCGGCTTGCGGGTTTACGGTGTGCGAGGTCAAAATCCGCCTACATTTGAAATCGACCTGCCCCTGCCTTTCGGATGCAAGCCATGATGGATTCCATCAACGAAGCCCTTGGCGTCATCGCTGGCGCCTGCGTGTTCGCCTTGTGGTTTTTGGGCATGTGGTTGAGCGAGTTGGACAGCAAGGCCACGGTGCGATCCACGCCTGATTACGCCATCGAAATCAGTGTCGATTTTCAGTACGCGGGTGAACACTATCACCGGGTGTTTCTGAGCTCGCTTCATGACGTGCACAGTGGCGATGGCAGTATCCGCTGGCAATTCACCCGTCATGAGTTTCTCGTTGCCCTGAACGATGGCTCGGCCTTGCTTATTCCCGCCGGCGCCTTGGAATCATGGCACAGCCAATACACCACGAAGGCCTTTCCCGCAGTCGGCGCCCAAAGGCAGGCCCGGGCGAGCACATGGTTTTGGCTGGATAAGGCCGCGCACCCGACCAAAGTCCTGTCCGTCAATTTCGATCCCAAAGTGACGCCGAAAACCGATTTCCAGGTCTTGTTGGCGCCGGACAACGTGATTTCGGCCAACATGGTCAGATTGGGCGCAGATCATCTGGAAAAGGCCCAGCACGCGACGGAAGTCGCCGAAAAGTCACGAATACTTGGCGGCTCGGGCAGCGTCATGCGCGATTTCATCGGCAAGGGGGTTCTGTTCGGCGGCCTGGACGCGTCCGAAGTGCTCCCACAGGCCGTGGGCGCTTTGGAGCGTTTGGAAGGGTGGGAGGAGACCGGCGGCGGGTGCAAGGTCTTGCGCTGGAACCAAGACAATCGCGACGTTCTCGGTGCGGCAATGGTCGGCGGCCGAAAGTATGAACCGGTTCAGCTTGCCAATGGCGTCTGGCAAGTTGCCGAAAAAACATATCCCCTGAACAAGATGTTCAGGCTTGGCCAGGTGGATCTCGCCGCGCACGAATTCATCAATGGTTATCAGGTTCGGTCCTATGTCAGGGCTTTGGATAATGGCGTCAGCCAATGCGCTGTTCCAAAGTGGGATTTGGACACCGGGGCGCTGGCCGTCTTGTTTCCAGACAAGCGAGCCATTGTGTTGCTTGCCTCTGCGACGCGGGCCATTTTTATCGAGAGCGATCAGCCATAGGCCTGAATGTAAGATTTCCGCACGGTACATTCTTCCCGGCGTCGCCGGTTTTCCTCGGTGGCGGCGATGACGTCGGAATCGGCCTGCAGGCGTTCAGAGACACACGAGATCAGATATTTGTAATCGTCGCCAAACCGGCCGCGTTCCTTGGATAGGGCGTAAAGCACCAAGTCCTTGTCGTCTCGCAGCCTTTCGCTGGCATGGTACAGAACATCGCCGGTTTCTTGGCCGATCAACGCTCTCACCAATTGCTCGTCGTCACGCAATCGGGTCGAGGCTTTTTGCAGGTTGCCCGATTTCAGCACGATGTCCGGGTCGTTGCGAAGACGGGCCGAGAGCAGCGAAAGATGCGGGCAAAAGGGCAGGGAGAGGATGAAATCCCGGTCATCCGCCAATTTGTCGCCGATCAGAGAACTGCCCATGCGACCGGCGGCGGCATAGACCTCCTTGTCGTTTCGCAAGTCGGGGGCGGTGTAGCGCAGAGTGCTGCCATCCTTGCTCACCACAATCAGCACAGCTTTCTTGTCGCTGACCAAAATCTTGTCACGGATGGCGCGAACGAACAGCCAAAACGCCTTTCCAAGGGGGCCACGGTCAAGAAAACGAAAGGACATGGAGCGAAAGAACGACCATTCGCTGGTCCCGAACAGCGTCTTGGAAAGCATATTGATGTGGTGGATTTCAGGCGGCAAGGAGGGGGCGCTGCGAAGCTTCTTCAGCGTGCGCTCCATATCCTTTTGCCATTCATTCAGGTCAAAAGTCGTGTCGCTGGGCTCGTCACCCATACCCGGTGCTCCGAATGTGCCCTTGGGTCAGTTGAGCACATTCGGGCATTGCGCGCAAAGCGTGTCAGATAAAGGGTCAGCTGTCGCTGACCCCGGCCTCGGCGAAGGTGGCCATGCCGGTATGGCAGGCCAGGGCGGCACGGACCACACCCACCGCCAGGGCGGCGCCCGAAGCTTCGCCCAGCCGCAGGCCCAAATCGAACAACGGCTGCTTGTTCAGCTTTTCCATCAGCCGGCGATGACCCGGCTCGGCCGAGGCATGGGCGACCACGCAATGATCCAGCGCGCTGGGGTTCTCGGCGGCCAGCGGCGCCACGGCGGCGGTGCAGACATAGCCGTCCAAAAGCACCGGCACCCGCTTCAGCCGTGCCGCCAGAACCGCACCGGCCATAGCCGCCAATTCGCGGCCCCCCAGGCAGCGCAAGATGTCGATGCCCTTTTGGTCGGCATGGCGGGCGACGCCAGCGGCAACCACCTGGTTCTTGCGGTCCAGTCCGGCATTGTCCACACCGGTGCCGCGTCCGGTCCAAAAACCGGGCTCGCCGCCATAAAGGGCGCAGGGGATGGCTGCCGCCGGGGTGGTGTTGCCGATGCCCATCTCGCCCACGCACAACAGGTCGCAATCATCGGGGACGGCATCCATGCCGGCCTGGAAGGCGGCGACGAAATCGGCCTCGTCCATGGCCGGGAATCGGGTGAAATCGGCGGTGGGACGATCCAGTTCCAGGCTGATGACCTGCAATTCGGTGCCGAAGGTCTGGCACAATTGGTTGATGGCGGCGCCGCCATGCTGGAAATTGGCCACCATCTGCACGGTGACTTCCGGCGGGAAAGCCGAAACCCCCAGGGCGGCCACGCCATGGTTGCCGGCGAAGACGCGGGCGCTGACCCGGTCCAGGCGGGCCGGGTGGCGCCCCTGCCAGGCCGACAACCAGCGCCCCAGTTCTTCCAGGCGCCCCAAGGAACCGGCCGGTTTGGTCAATTGCGGTTCACGTGCCGCCCAGGCCAGGGTGGCCGCCTCGTCTTCGCCCGGCAGCGTGGCCAACAGGGTGCGGATCTGCGCGACACTAGAAATGGACGTATTCAAAGCTATTCTCCACAACATATTGCGCGGGCGCGGCACATCGTCCTATAAACCATTCACCCTTCGCCGTCATCAGTGATGAATGTCCGTGAACGAATCCTCTTCTTCGGTTCCGCTTTGGCGATCCTTGATCGACGACCTGCTGTTGGCGGTCAGCTTTCTGACCCGACTGCCGGTGCCGTTTTGTCCGGCTTACGTCGAAGGCGGGCTGGCTCGCGCTATGCGGCTGTTCCCGTTGGCCGGCGCTGTGGTCGGGGCGCTGGGCGGTGCGGTCTTCCTGGCGGCCCATATGGTTCTGCCGCCCCTGGGCGCGGCGCTGCTGGCGCTATTGGTCGCCATCGTGTTGACCGGTGCGTTGCATGAAGACGGTTTGGCCGACACCGCCGACGGATTGGGGGCACGCGGCGGGCGCGAGAAACGCCTGGAGGTGATGCGCGATTCCCGTTCGGGGGCCTATGGCGTCTTGGCCTTGCTGTTCAGCCTCGGCTTACGCGCCGCCGCCTTGGCCGCCGCCCCTTCGGGCTTGGCCGGTCTAGGGGCGATGGTGGCGGCGGCGGCGTTTTCGCGAGCCTGCGTCCCGGCCTTGATGCAGGTTCTGCCGCCGGCCCGTGCCGACGGTTTGGGGGCCGGGGCGGGGACGCCCCATGCCGGCATCGCCGCCAGCGCCCTGGTGCTGGGCTGCGTGCTGGCGGCTTTGGGCTGCGGCATGGACGCCGCTCCGGCGGTGCTGGTGTCGTTGGTGGTGGTGATCGGTTTGGTATGGCTGGCGCGGCGGCAATTCGGCGGTTATACCGGCGACATCCTGGGCGCCTGCCAACAACTGGCCGAGATCGCCTTTCTGCTGACCCTTGCTGGAACCTGGACATGAACAGCCCTTCGGTGACCCGCTGGTGGATGGTTCGCCATGGCCCCGTGCCGTGCCCGCATGGCCGTATTCATGGTCAGTTGGATGTCGCCTGCGACGTTTCCGACGACGACGATTTGCGGCAACTGGCCCAGCGTGTGCCATCCCATTCCCTGCTGGTGGAAAGCGGTCTGGTGCGCTGCCGTCAGACCTCGGGGGCGTTGGAAGCCGCCGGTCTGGTGCTGCCGCCGCCGGTGATCGAACCCGATCTGATGGAACAGAATTTCGGTCGTTGGCAGGGACGGTCGTGGGCCGATCTGGAAGCCGCCAAGGAACCGGAACTAACCGATTTCTGGCGTGATCCGGCGCTGACGGCGCCGCCGGGCGGCGAAAGCTTCGCCGAATTGTGCCTGCGGGTGAAAGCCGTCATGGCGCGGCTGAGCCTGACCCATGGCGACCGCGACATTCTGGCGGTGGTCCATGCCGGCACCATCCGCGCCGCCCTGGCCCTGGCCCTGGGGCTGGACCCGGCGGTGGCGTTGCGGTTTTCCATCCAGCCGCTGTCCTTGACCCGCCTGGACGTCACCACCGAGGGCTGGCGCGTCGAATGCGTCAACGTGACCGGTTTATAAGGCAGACCCGATGCCGGGCATGCCCAAACGCCGCTAGGGCTTAAAGGAATAACGGGCTGTGCCCCTTATTCCTTGGGCACCATCCGGCCGAAATGGCGGCCGCCGAAGATGTGGACGTGCAGATGCGGCACTTCCTGGCCGCCATTGGCGCCGATATTGGACAGCATGCGCCAGCCTTCGTCCTTGACGCCGACCATCTCGGCCACCTTGGCGACGGCACGGAGCAAGGCGGCGATTTCGGCGTCGGACGCTTGGGCGGTGAACTCGTTCATGGACACATAGGCGCCCTTGGGGATCACCAGCACATGGACCGGGGCCTGCGGATTGATGTCGTGGAAGGCCAGGGTGTGCTCGTCCTCGTGCACCTTCTTGCAGGGGATTTCGCCGCGCAAAATCTTGGCGAAGACGTTGTTGCTGTCATAGGCCATGGGGGCAACCTCACTTGGGGCGGGAATTCTTCTCGGTGATGCCGGAAATGCCTTGGCGACGCGCCAGCTCTGTCCACACATCGGCGGGGTCCACGCCGGAATCGGCCCACAGCACCAACAGATGGTACAGCAAATCGGCACTTTCGGCGGCGATGTCGGCGGGGGTTTCCGACACGGCGGCGATGGCGGTTTCCAGGCCTTCTTCACCCACCTTCTGGGCGATCTTCTTGCGGCCCTTGGCGAACAGCTTGGCGGTATAGGAAGTGTCCGCATCGCCGCCCTTGCGGGATTGGATCACCTGGAACAAGTGGTCGAGAACGTGGTCGGTCATCACGGGGCCTTATCCACCAAAATCCAGAAACCCACCGGCAGGCGGGTATAATTGACCAGACGGAAACGCTGCAGGAAACGCGGCAACCACCAGCGTTCGTCTTCCTGGATCAAATGGGCGTTACGGCCATCGGCCAGAACCTTGACCGCCGGACCGGTATGCACGGTGAACAATCCCAGACGCTGGGTCAATCGCCCCAGATGATCCAGAACATTGTCCAGCAATTCCGGTTCGATGTGTTCCAGCACATCGATGCAGGTGACCATTTCGCGCGGCGCCGGATCGGCGGCCCAATCCGGGATGGCAGGGTCGTAATGGTGGATTCTGGGCGGTTTGGGCATCAAGCGGGTCAGTTCCTGGCCCAAGCGCCCCTTGCCGGCGCCGTAATCCAGCAATTCCTGGACCTGCAGCTTGCTGACCACATCAGCCACCAAAGGTGCGAACTGGACCGAGGCGACGCCATAATTGGGGTTTTCATGCAGCTTTTGCTGCATAGCCCGGTATTCCTCGGAAATCAGCCCCTTGGCCATGAACTCTTCTCCTTAGACCGGGCGCACCGGAATGCCGGCCTTGGCCATGTGGGCCTTGGCTTCGGCAATGGTGTAGGTGCCGAAATGGAAGATCGACGCCGCCAGAACGGCGGTGGCGTGGCCGTCGCGGATGCCTTCCACCAGATGGTCCAGGTTGCCGACGCCGCCCGAGGCGATCACCGGAACCGTCACCGCGTCGGCCACCGCGCGGGTCAGCGGAATGTTGAAGCCCTGCTTGGTGCCGTCGCGGTCCATGCTGGTCAGCAAAATCTCGCCGGCACCGTATTCCACCATGCGTTTGGCCCAGGCGACGGCGTCGATACCGGTGGGGTTGCGGCCGCCATGGGTGAAGATCTCGAACTTGTCGGGGGCCACCTGCTTGGCGTCGATGGCGACGACGATGCATTGGCTGCCGAACTTTTCCGCCGCTTCGCGGACGAATTCCGGCCGATGGACGGCGGCGGTGTTGATGCTGACCTTGTCGGCGCCGGCCAGCAACAGCTTGCGGATGTCTTCCACCTGACGCACGCCGCCACCGACGGTCAGCGGCATGAAACACGCCTCGGCGGTACGGCGCACCACGTCGTAGATGGTGTCGCGGTTTTCCGAACTGGCGGTGATGTCCAAAAAGGTCAGCTCGTCGGCGCCGGCCTTGTCATAGATCTTGGCCTGTTCCACCGGGTCGCCGGCGTCGATCAGGTCGACGAAGTTCACGCCCTTGACCACGCGGCCGTCTTTGACGTCAAGGCAGGGGATGACGCGCATCTTCAGCATGGGATCACTCCGCCAGCAGGGCGATGGCTTGGGCCACGTCGATGCGTCCGTCATAGATGGCACGCCCCGAGATCACCCCGGCGATGCCCGACGATCTGGTGGCTTTCAGGGCTCGCAAGTCGTCCAGGCTGGAGACGCCGCCCGAGGCGATCACCGGGGTGGAAATGGCCCGCGCCAAGGCGGCGGTGGCTTCGGTGTTGGGGCCGGCCAGCACGCCGTCGCGGTCGATGTCGGTATAGATGATGGCGGCGACGCCGGCATCCTCGAACTTCAGGGCCAGGTCCAGCACCTTCAGGTCGGAGGTTTCGGCCCAGCCTTCCACCGCCACCTTGCCGCCCTTGGCGTCGATGCCGACGGCGATACGGCCGGGAAAGCGCTTGCAGGCGTCCTTGACCAAAGCCGGATCGCGCAGCGCCACGGTGCCCAGGATGACCCGGCGCACACCCTTTTCCAGCCACATCTCGATGGTCGCCATGTCGCGGATGCCGCCGCCCAACTGCATCGGCACCTTGATCGCCTTCAGGATGGATTCCACCGCCGCGCCGTTGACCGGCTTGCCGGCGAAGGCGCCGTTCAGGTCGACCACGTGGATCCATTGGGCACCGGCATCGGCGAAGGCGCGGGCTTGGGCGCCAGGATCGGTGTTGAACACCGTGGCTTCTTCCATCAAGCCCAGCTTCAGACGGACGCAGGCGCCGTCCTTCAGGTCGATGGCGGGAAACAGGATCATGATCGGGTCTCGGACTGAACTTGAAAGGTCACGCAACCTAGCAAGCCCGGACGCCCGGGGCAATCATCCCGGCATGTTGAAGAAGGATCGGATGCGTCCCAGCATGGCCCGCGCCGCGCCTTGGTCGTCAGCCTGGTTCGACTCGAGCGACTCGACCGCCATCCGCGCGTTGTTCTGTCCCTGGCGTTCGGCCAGGATGCGGCTCAGGCTTTCCGCCAATTGCGGGCGGTTGTCCAGCAATTGCGCCATGCAATCCTTGCCGATCTCGGTGATCAGGCTGTCCAAGGCGGGCACCACCGTGGCGCCCCGTGGCGCCCCGGTCAGCAACGACATCTCGCCAAAAACGTGGCCGGGGGCGATTTGGCCCACCTGGGTCATCACCCCGTCGGCGCCGGCCACCGACACCGACAACAATCCTTCGTTCAACAAGAACAGCGACGATCCCGGTTCGCCCTGATGCAGGATCGGCTTACCAAAGGGGGCGATACGCTGTTCAGCGCCTTGGGCCAACGCCGCCAGATCGTCGTCGTCAAGCGCCGAAAATACCGGCGAGGTCTTCAACATGCGCTGGATCGAGCTGACTTCCACCCCCAGCG
Source organism: Rhodospirillaceae bacterium UBA6219 (assembly GCA_002435715.1). Lineage (GTDB taxonomy): Bacteria > Pseudomonadota > Alphaproteobacteria > Rhodospirillales > Magnetospirillaceae > Magnetospirillum. Next base: position 3,094 of record DISD01000084.1, on the reverse strand, counting down.
AGGACCGCATCACCCGAATTTCCTCGATGGGTACCGGCACCCGCAGCCCCGACATGTGCAGGTTGCGCAAGATGTTGGCGTGGACGGCGAAGCGGATGGGGCTCAGTCGGCTGAAATCCGGCACCCAATACAGCAGGCGCCAGACCACGCCGCGATCGTCGTAGGTGTCGATGGAAACACTGGGCTTCTTGTGGAAGGCGGCCAATTCGGGAATCTGCGTCACCGCCGACAGCAAGATGCGCGACCCCTGGTGGGTGGTGACTTCAAAGGGCAGCGGAACCTTGATTTCGTCACGGAACCAGTTGTCGGGACGGGAATAGTTGCGAAAAGTCTCGGCGGCGATGTTGCCGTTGGGAACGATGATGGTGACGTCGTCGGTGGTTATCAGCCGCACGGCGCGCCACGTCATGTCCACCACCTTGCCGGCGACATTGTCCACTTCGATCCAGTCGCCGATGGCGAAGGGGCGTTCCATGGACAAAGAGATGCCGGCGAAGAAATCGGAAATCAGCTCGCGCACGGCGAAGCCGACCACACCCAGGGCGACGGTCGAGGTGGCCAACAGCGCCGTCGGCGATTGGTCGAACACCACCACCGCCACGGTCAGGCCGGTTCCCAGCCACACCAGCAAGGCCACCAGATCGGCGGCCATCTTGGGCACCGCAGTCCCGGAACGCCGTGCCACCAAGGGCCACAGGAAGACGCTGGCCAATCGGTTCAGCAGCCAGGCGGCCGCGGCCCAGCGCAGGATTTCCAGCAAGTTGGTGATGCCGTCCCGCAAGACCGGCGAAGCCGCGAAGGCGGCGATCCATTCGCCCCAGCGCAAATGGGTGACGGCCAAAAGCACGATCAGGATGACGGGCGGGCCCAATCGCCAGGACAGACGACCCAAAGCAAAGCTGGCTGCTGACATCCACTCCCCCATCGGACATATCCCTGATGGGGTGGTAACAAAATCATCACATGATTGATTGTGATGTTTTTATGACGTCCCGATCAGGGATTCCAACGCAGGAAATTGGCGATGACCCGCAGGCCGGTGGCCTGGCTTTTTTCCGGATGGAATTGGGTGCCGACCATGTTGTCCTTGCCGATCATCGCGGTGATCGGGCCGCCATAGGACACGCGGGCCAATTGATGGCGGTCGTCGGCGCATTGATAGCGATAGGAATGGACGAAATAAGCGTGCGGGTTTTCGCCCAGATCGTTCAGCAACGGATGCGATCCGGGAACCCAGGCCAGCTCGTTCCAGCCCATATGCGGCACCTTCAGCGCCGGGTCGGACGGCGTGATCGCCACCACTTCGCCGGCGATCCAATCCAAACCCTGGTGGGTGCCGTGTTCGCGTCCGGTGGTCGCCATCAACTGCATGCCGACACAGATGCCCATGAACGGACGGCCCTTGTCGATCACCGCTTCGGTCATCGCCTGGACCATGCCGTCCAGGCCTTCCAGGCCGGCCCGGCAGTCACCAAAAGCACCAACGCCCGGCAACACCACGCGGTCAGCCTTGGCCACCACATCGGCATCGGCGGTCACCACGATGTCGGCGCCCAGATTCTGTTCCGTCGCCACCCGTTCGAAGGCCTTGGCGGCGGAACGCAGGTTGCCCGAACCGTAATCGACGATGGTCACCAGCATGTTACAGCGAGCCCCCCAGCACACCCTTGGTGGACGGCACCGCATCGGCCTTGCGCGGGTCGATCTCGATGGCCGAGCGCACGGCGCGGGCCAGCGCCTTGAAGCAGGCCTCGATGATGTGGTGGTTGTTTTCGCCGTAAAGGCATTCCACGTGCAGCGTGGCGCCGGCGGCTTGGGCGAAGGCCTGGAACCATTCCTTGAACAATTCGGTGTCCATGTCGCCCAACTTGTCGCGGCGGAAATCCACCTTCCAGATCAAATACGGGCGGTTGGAAAAGTCGATGGCGACGCGGGCCAAGGTCTCGTCCATGGGCACGTAAGCATGGCCATAACGGTTGATGCCCTTGCGGTCGCCCAAGGCCTTGGCCACCGCGGTGCCGATGGCGATGCCGGAATCCTCGGTGGTGTGGTGGGCGTCGATGTGCAGGTCGCCGTCGGCCTTGACGTCCAGGTCGATCAGCGAATGGCGCGACAACTGGTCCAGCATGTGGTCCAGGAAACCGATGCCGGTGTCGATGGTGTAAACGCCGGTGCCGTCCAGGTTGACGGTGACTTCGATGCTGGTTTCGTTGGTCTTGCGCTCGACGCGGGCTTTGCGCATGGAACAGGCTCCTAATTTCAGACCCTTCAGATATCAGGAATGGCGCAAAGGCACCAGACTTCCCTTTTCGTCATTTCCTCCCATATGGGCTATCATCCCGGCGATTTCCGCCTCTGATTTGGATTTGCCCTATGTCCGAACTTCCTTCCTGGCACGGTACCACCATCTTGTCGGTGCGTAAAAACGGCCGCGTGGTCATCGCCGGCGACGGCCAGGTCAGCCTGGGTCAAACGGTGATCAAGGCCAATGCCCGCAAGGTGCGGCGCATCGGCGCCAATTCCGACATCCTGGTGGGGTTCGCCGGCGCCACCGCCGACGCCTTCACGCTTTTGGAACGGCTGGAAGGCAAACTGGAAAAGCATCCCGGCCAGTTGACCCGGGCCTGTGTGGAACTGGCCAAGGACTGGCGCACCGACCGTTATCTGCGCCGCCTGGAAGCCATGATGGCGGTGGCCGACCGCGAAGTGTCGCTGGTGCTGACCGGCCAGGGCGACGTGCTGGAACCGGCCGACGGTATCATCGGCATCGGCTCGGGCGGCAATTACGCCCTGGCGGCGGCACGCGCCCTGATCGACATGGATGTGGACGCCGAAACCATCGTCAAGAAATCCATGGCGGTGGCCGCCGAGATCTGCGTCTACACCAACACCAACATCATCGTTGAAAGCCTGTAAGCCATGAGCGCCAGCGCCTTTTCCCCCCGCGAGATCGTCTCGGAACTGGACCGTTACATCGTCAGCCAGAACGACGCCAAGCGCGCCGTCGCCATCGCTTTGCGCAACCGTTGGCGCCGCCAGCAGCTGCCGGAAGCCCTGCGTGAGGAAGTGCTGCCCAAGAACATCCTGATGATCG
>DISD01000063.1 GCA_002435715.1 Rhodospirillaceae bacterium UBA6219 | reverse complement strand
CCACATCCACAAGAAGGGCCGCATCGGCGTAGTGTCGCGTTCCGGCACCCTGACCTACGAAGCCGTGGCGCAGACCACCGCGGCCGGCCTGGGCCAGACCACCTGCATCGGCATCGGCGGCGACCCGATCAACGGCACCAATTTCGTTGATTCGCTGCAGATGTTCCTGGACGACCCGGAAACCGAAGCGATCATCATGATCGGTGAAATCGGCGGCGACGCCGAAGTCCAGGGCGCCGAACTGCTGAAGTCGTCGAAGATCAAGAAGCCGACCGTCGGTTTCATCGCCGGCCGTACCGCTCCTCCGGGCCGCCGCATGGGCCATGCCGGCGCGGTGATCTCGGGCGGCAACGACACCGCCGACTTCAAGATCGAAGCCATGCGTTCCGCCGGTATCGCTGTCGCTGACAGCCCGGCCTCGCTGGGTTCGACCATGCTGCAGGTCCTTAAGGGCTAAGCAAGGTTAAACGGCCCGACGCACCCGCCGGAGCGTCGGGCCGATCCTTTGTTCAGAATTCAGCGCCGTGACGGACCGGCGCCCGGCGGCGCCGCCCCGTCCCGACTTGGCAGAAAGGGATGCGGTCTTCCCCGCGTCAGCCCAATATGACGAACCAGTTCGACGAAACGTCCTTCCTGACCGGCGGCAACGCCGTCTTCATCGCCGAGCTTTACGCCCGCTATGTCGAGGATCCCTCGTCGGTGGACGCCTCGTGGGTGGAGTTCTTCTCCGAATTGCGTGACGAAGGCGTGGCCATCGCCCAAGACTTCAAGGGCACGCCCGGCGCCAAGCGCGACATCCAAATCATCGGCGCCGTCGATCCGGAAGCCGCCGCCGCTGCCGCCGCCGCCGCCAAGAAGGGGGCCAAGGGCGCCGCACCGGCCGTCGATCCGACCGCCCAGCGTCAGGCGGTGGTCGATTCCATCCGCGCCCTGATGATGATCCGCACCTACCGCGTGCGCGGCCATCTGGAAGCGGATCTGGATCCCTTGGGCATGACCAAGCGCGATCCCCATCCCGAACTGGATTACCGTACCTATGGCTTCACCGAAGCCGATCTGGACCGCGAAATCTTCATCGACAACGTGCTGGGCCTGGAAAAGGCGACGCTGCGTCAGATCATCTCGATCCTGCGCGCCACCTATTGCGGCAAGATCGGCGTCGAATTCATGCACATCCAGGACCCCGATGAAAAGGCCTGGATCCAAAAGCGCGTCGAAAGCGTGCGCAACCACACCGACTTCACGCCGCGCGGCAAGCGCGCCATCCTGGAACGCCTGGTGGAAGCCGAAGGCTTCGAGCGCTTCTTGCAGCTGAAGTACACCGGCACCAAGCGTTTCGGCCTGGAAGGCGGCGAATCGGTGATTCCGGCGCTTGAACAGATCGTCAAGCGCGGTGGTCAACTGGGTGTCGAGGAAGTGGTGGTCGGCATGGCCCACCGCGGCCGTCTGAACGTTCTGGCCAATTTCATGAAGAAGCCCTATCAGGTCATCTTCTCGGAATTCCAGGGCGGCACCGCCAATCCGTCCGACGTCCAGGGTTCGGGCGACGTGAAGTACCATTTGGGGACTTCCGGCGACCGTGATTTCGACGGCAAGGTCGTTCACTTGACCCTGCAACCCAACCCGTCGCACCTGGAAGTGGTCAACCCGGTGGTGGTCGGCCGCGTGCGCGCCAAGCAGCAGCAGAAGAACGACACCGAACGCAAGAAGGTGGTCGGCATCCTGTTGCACGGCGACGCCGCTTTCGCCGGTCAGGGCGTGGTGCCGGAAACCATGATGCTGAGCCAATTGGTGGGTTACACTACCGGTGGCACCATCCACATCATCATCAACAACCAGATCGGCTTCACCACCGCCCCGGAATATTCCCGTTCGGGTCCGTATTCCTCGGACGTGGCCAAGGGCTTCCAATGCCCGGTCTTCCACGTCAACGGCGACGATCCGGAAGCGGTGATCCACGTGGCCCGCATCGCCACCGAATACCGTCAGGAATTCGGCGGTGACGTGGTCATCGACATGGTTTGCTATCGCCGTCACGGTCACAACGAATCGGACGAGCCGGCCTTCACCCAGCCGCTGATGTATCGCAAGATCGCCAGCCATCCGACCACCCGGACCGTCTATGCCCAGCAACTGGTGTCCGAGGGGTCCATGACCCAGGAAGAAGCCGACGGCGTGGTCACCGCTTTCCAGGAAATGCTGGAACGTGAATTCGACGCCGCCAAGAGCTTCAAGCCCAACAAGGCCGACTGGCTGGAAGGCAAGTGGCAGGGTCTGATCCAGCTGTCCGACGAAGAAGAATTCCGCGAGGAAAAGACCGGCGTCGACATCGATGTGCTGAAGGAAGTGGGCAACAAGCTGGCCCAGGTTCCGGCCGATTTCAACGTCAACCGCAAGATCCTGCGTCAGTTGCAGGCCAAGGCGGAAATGATGCAGACCGGTCAGGGCATCGATTGGGCCACCGGCGAAGCGCTGGCTTTCGGCACGCTTCTGGTGGACGGCCATGGCGTGCGTCTGTCGGGCCAGGATTGCGGTCGCGGCACCTTCTCGCAGCGTCACTGCCGTCTGACCGACCAGGAAAACGAAAGCCGTTTCGAGCCCCTGAACCACATCCGTGAAGGCAAGCAGGCCTATTTCGAGGTGATGGATTCCCCGCTGTCGGAAGAAGCGGTGCTGGGCTACGAATACGGTTATTCGCTGGCCGAACCGAACACGCTGACCCTGTGGGAAGGCCAGTTCGGCGATTTCGCCAACGGTGCGCAGGTCATCATCGACCAGTTCATCAATTCCGGCGAATCCAAGTGGCTGCGTATGTCGGGTCTGGTGATGCTGTTGCCCCACGGCTATGAAGGCCAGGGCCCCGAGCATTCCTCGGCCCGTTGGGAACGCTATCTGCAGCTGTCCGCCGAGGACAACTGGCAGGTCTGCAACCTGACCACTCCGGGCAACTATTTCCACGCTCTGCGTCGTCAGCTGCAGCGCAACTTCCGCAAGCCCTTGATCATCATGACCCCCAAGAGCTTGCTGCGTCACAAGTTGTGCGTCAGTTCGCTGGAAGACCTGGCCTTGGGTTCGCGCTTCCGTCGCGTGCTGCCGGAAACCGAGAATTTGGTGGCCGATACCAAGATCCGTCGTGTCGTCGTGTGCTCGGGCAAGGTCTATTACGATCTGCTGGAAGAACGCACCAAGCGCGACATCAAGGACGTCGCCATCATCCGTGTCGAGCAGCTGTATCCGTGGCCCAAGGACACCTTGAAGGCCCAGCTCGCCCGCTATCCCAACGCCGATCTGGTGTGGGCGCAGGAAGAGCCGGCCAACATGGGCCCGTGGACCTTCGTCGATCGTCGTTTGGAATTCATCTGCGACGAACTGCCCGACAACAAGGCCAAGCAGGCCCATTATGTCGGCCGCAAGGCCGCCGCTTCGCCGGCCACCGGCCTCTATAAGACCCACAATGCCGAACAGGCGTGGATCTGCGAGACCGCTCTGACCGGCAAGCCCGAGGACATGCCGGTGCCGTTCCGTCGCGCCACCGCTCTTTCGCGTCTCAACGCCTAGGTTAAATAAGGGAAACCACAAGATGACCACCCAGATCACGGTGCCCACCCTGGGCGAATCCGTCACCGAAGCCACCATCGCCAAGTGGTTCAAGAATGTCGGCGATGCCGTCAAGGCCGACGAACCGCTCGTCGAGCTGGAAACCGACAAGGTGACCGTTGAAGTGCCGGCCCCCGCCGCCGGCGTGTTGACCGAAATCGTCGCCGCCGCCGGCGCCACTGTCGAAGTGGGCGCGGTGTTGGGCTCGATCGGTGCCGGTTCCGGTGCCGCTGCCGCCCCGGCCGCCAAGCCCGCCGCTGCCGCTCCGGCCGCGGCGCCTGCTCCGGTTGCCGCCCCGGCTCCGGCCCCGGCCGCTGCCCCCACCGGTGCGCCGGCCTTCCCGGCTGCCGCCAAGCTGGCCGCCGACATGGGCGTCAACCCCGTCGCCATCGCCGGTTCCGGCAAGGGCGGTCGGGTGACCAAGGGTGACGTGCTGGCCGCTGCCGCCGCTCCGGCTGCCGCTGCCCCCAAGGCTCCGTCCGGCCCGCGCGCCAAGGCCGATCTGGAAGACCGGGTCGCCATGACCCGTCTGCGCCGCACCATCGCCAACCGCCTGAAGGAAGCGCAGAACACCGCCGCCATGCTGACCACTTTCAACGAAGTGGACATGACCGCGCTGTTCGCCGTGCGCAACCAGTACAAGGACCAGTTCGAAAAGCGTCATGCCACCAAGCTGGGCTTCATGTCGTTCTTCGTCAAAGCCTGTATCTCGGCTTTGAAGGATTGGCCGGCGGTGAACGCCGAAATCGACGGCACCGACCTGGTTTACAAGAAGTACTACGACATCGGCGTCGCCGTCGGCACCCCCCAGGGCCTGGTGGTCCCGGTGGTGCGCGATGCCGACAAGCTCAGCTTCGCCGGTGTGGAACAGGCCATCGCCGGCCTGGGCAAGAAGGCCCGTGACGGCAAGCTGTCCATGGAAGACATGACCGGCGGCACCTTCACCATTTCCAATGGTGGCGTGTACGGCTCGCTGATGTCGACCCCGATCCTGAACGCTCCGCAATCGGGCATTCTGGGCATGCACAAGGTGCAACAGCGCCCGATGGTGATGCCCGACGGCAAGATCGAAGCCCGTCCGATGATGTATCTGGCTTTGTCCTATGACCACCGCATCATCGACGGCCGCGAAGCGGTGTCGTTCCTGGTGCGCGTCAAGGAATGCATCGAAGACCCGCAGCGTATCCTGCTGGACATGTAATCATAGGGGGCCCCGCGCAAGTGGGGCCCTTTGTTCTGAATAGAAATCCGGGAAACTGATCCATGAGCGAAAACAGCTTCGACGTCGTCGTCATCGGTGGCGGCCCCGGCGGTTATGTTGCCGCCATCCGCGCTGCCCAGCTGGGTTTGAACACCGCCATCGTCGAAAAGCGCGGTGCGCTGGGCGGCACCTGCCTGAATGTCGGCTGCATCCCGTCCAAGGCGCTGCTGTCGGCGTCGCACGCCTATGAAGCCGCCGGTCACGAATACGCCGCTTTCGGCGTCAAAATCGGCAAGATCGATTATGACCTGGGCGCCATGATGGGCCACAAGGACAAGGTGGTGTCCGACAACACCAAGGGCATCGAGTTCTTGATGAAGAAGAACAAGGTGACCTATCTGGTGGGCACCGGTGAAATCACCGGCGCCGGCACCGTCAAGGTGTCGGGCAAGGACGGCGACAAGTCGCTGACCGCCAAGGCCATCATCATCGCCACCGGTTCCGACGTCGCCCCCCTGCCGGGCGTGGAAATCGACGAAGAAGTGATCGTGTCGTCCACCGGCGCGCTGAAGCTGGAAAAGACGCCGAAGTCCATGGTGGTCATCGGCGGTGGCGTCATCGGTCTGGAACTGGGCACCGTGTGGCGCCGTCTGGGCGCCAAGGTCACCGTGGTGGAATTCCTGGACAAAATCTTGCCGACCAATGACGGCGAAGTCTCGAAGACCATGCAGAAGATCCTGGCCAAGCAGGGCATGGACTTCAAGCTGGGTACCAAGGTCACCAAGGCGGAAAAGAAGGGCAAGGCGGTGACGCTGACCCTGGAACCCGCTGCCGGCGGCGCGGCCGAAGAACTGAAGGCCGACGTGGTGCTGGTGGCCATCGGCCGCAAGCCCTACACCGACGGTCTGGGCCTGGAAAATGTCGGCGTCGAAAAGGACGCTCGCGGCTTCATCAAGGTCGACCACTACTTCCGCACCAACGTCGCTGGCGTCTTCGCCATCGGTGACGTCATCGGTGGCCAGATGCTGGCCCACAAGGCGGAAGAAGAAGGCGTGGCCCTGGCCGAGCTGCTGGCCGGCGAACATGGTCACATCAATTACGACGTGATCCCGGGCGTGGTCTACACCTGGCCGGAAGTGGCCGCGGTGGGCAAGACCGAAGAACAGCTGAAGGCCGAAGGCATCGCCTACAACGCCGGCAAGTTCCCCTTCACCGCCAATGGCCGGGCGCGTTCCATGAACGAGACCGAAGGCTTCGTGAAGGTTCTGTCCTGCGCCAGCACCGACCGCGTGCTGGGGGCCCACATCGTCGGCCCCAATGCCGGCGACCTGATCGCTGAACTGGTGATGGCCATGGAATTCGGCGCGTCCGCCGAAGACGTGGCGCGCACCTGCCACTCGCACCCGTCCCTGGGTGAAGCGGTCAAGGAAGCCTGCTTGTCCGCCAACAAGCGCGCTATCCACATGTAATCAGGCGGCGGTGCGCGGCAACGTGCACCGCCCGCTTGCGGCCCCGCACAACAAAAACCAGCGGGCGCCTTCAGTTCAGGACCGTCCAAGAAAAACAAAAGCCGCCCGATGGAAACGCCGGGCGGCATTGTTTTTTTAGGGCAGAATTGGCGGGCTCTCGCCCGTGCCCAGTTGGGGCCTTAGGCCCCAAACCCCTTTTGAATTTATCAATAATAAGAACCGTGGTTTGGAGGCTGTGTCTCCAGCGGGGGACGGGGCGGCAGCCCCGTATTGGTTCTTATCGGGGCAGATGCGGATATTGTGCCCGCGCCTCGGCGGCCAGGGAATCGCTGGCACTTTCGATACGCGACTGCAGCTCGGCCATGAAGGATTTGCGGTCCATGCCCGGGGCGATGGGCTCTAGGAATTGGATGACGGCCACACCGGATTGCTTGCCCAAGCTGCCACGGCCCCAGAACAGGCCGGTATTCAGCGCCACCGGCACACAGGGGACGTTCAGCCCGGCGTAAATCATGGCGATGCCGGTGTGGTATTCGGGCGCGGCGCCCACCGGCTGGCGGTGGCCTTCGGGGAAGATCAGCACTGGGCGGCCCTTGGTGGTCTCGGCATCTGCGCCCTTGACCATTTCCTTTAGCGCCTTGGTGCCGGCCGAGCGGTCGATGGCGATGACCCCGGTCTTGCCCAGATACCAGCCGAAAATGGGAATCCGCAGCAATTCCTTTTTCAAGATCACCGCCGGGTCACCCAGGATCAGCCGGAAAGCGAAGGTTTCCAACGTCGACTGGTGCTTGGAAGCCACCAAGGCAGCGCCTTGCGGCACGGGGCCGCGCACTTGATAAGACAGGCCGCAGGTCAGGCGAAGGATGAAAAAGACGCCCTTGACCCAGAAGGCCGCGGCCTTGCCGACCGCGGCGGATGACGCGCCCAGCAGCGGCAGGTACAAGATGCCCAGAACGAAGGTCCAGATCTGGAACAGGGTGAAGAACAGCACAGAGCGAACAGCGGTCACGGCGCGGCCTTTCGAGGCAGGAACCAGTGGCGGATGATGGCAGCCAGATACTTCGAATATTCGGTGGCAAGCAAGGCCGCAGTGCCCGGCCAGCGCCACCATTCGCGACTTTTCACCTGATCGGGGAAAACCGGATGGGCGACCAGCCGAATGCCGGGAAGCGCGTGGCGGAATTCCGCTAAGGCGCGCGGCATGTGATAGGCGCCGGTGACCAGCCGTAGCGAGTGCAAATTCTGCTCACGCGCCCAATCGGCGGTCTCGGCGGCGTTGCCCACCGTGTCGTCGGCGGCGTAGCCCAGGACCACCGCATCCTTCAACCCCGGATGGCCGCGCCCCAGATACAGGATTTCCGCCAGATCGACGCCCTTGTAGACCCCGGAAATGAACAGGCGTTGCGACAGCCCGGCCTCCAACAGGTCAAGCCCGGTGGTCAGGCGGTCACGGCCGCCGGTAAGCACCACGATGGCGTCGGTATGGGTGGTTTGGTCTTGGTTGGCACGCGGAACCTCGTCGACGAACCACAAAAAACCACCGCACCACAACGCGGCCAAGGCCACCAGGGCGGCGCCCAGGCGATCCAGTCGGCGGTTGCGGGAATGACGGTGCTTCATGGCCATCACGGCATGCGGGCCAAGGTGGCATGTACCGCCACCCGCGCCGTCAGCATGGACAAAGTGGCGGCGGCGACCGGCAGCAGGCCGATCATCACCCAGCCGCTGACCGGCAAGGACAGGGATGGCAAAAAGCCACCCTCGATGCGGCGCGCCGCCCAGCCGATGGCGGTCAGCGACGGCACCGCCAGGGCCAGACCGATCAGCCCGCCGGAAAATCCCAAGGCAAAGGAGCGGTCGGCGAATTGGCGGGCGATGTAATCGTCGTGCGCCCCGATCAGATGCAGAACCTCGATGACACTGCGATGCACCGCCATGGAGGTGCGGGTGGCATAGATGACGGTGGCCGAGGTGACGCAGCCGATCAGCACCAGGATGGCGATGGCCACCCATTCGGTGGTGCGCGACAGGTTGATCAATCGCGACAGCCAAATGCGGTGGTCGTCCAAGGTGGCGCCTTGGACAGAACGGGACAGCCGCTCGGCCAGGGACAGCAGATCCAGATTGGCGTCGGCGTCGACGGTGACGTCGATCAGGCGCGGCAAGGGCAAATCCTTGACCACGTCGGTATTGCCCAGCCAGGGTTCCAGCAGCGACAGGATCTGTTTCTTGTCTAAGGGCCGCGCCGCCAGCACACCGGGTGTGCGCCGCATCAGTTCCACCGCCTGACGCACCCGTTCGTCGGTCAGCGCCTCGCCGGCTTCGCCGGGGACCGGCTGCACCTGCACGGTCAGGGTGCCCGACACGTCGTGATCCCACGACCGCACCAAACCGTTCAGCACGAAGACACCGGCCAGCGACACCGCCGACAGGTAAACCATCAGCGCCACCAGCCAGGGCAGGAAGCGGCCGGTGGCGTCGCCTTTCAACGGCAGGTCGGAACGACGGCCCAGTTTCATGCCGGCACCTCTTCCGGTTCGTACACGGTGCCGCGTTCCAGATGCAGGCGGGGATGCTGGGGGAAGCGGTCGATCAGGCCCTGGTTGTGGGTGGCGATCAGCACCGTGGTGCCCAGGCGGTTCAGTTCCTCGAACAGATGCAACAGCCGCATGGCGATGTGGTCGTCCACATTGCCGGTGGGTTCGTCGGCCAACAGCAGATCGGGACGGCCGATGACGGCACGCGCAATGGCGACGCGTTGCTTCTGGCCGCCCGACAGGGTGGGCGGCTTGGCGTTGATCTGGTCGGACAGTCCGACCCAGTTCAGCAATTCGGGTACATGCTTGCGCACTTCGGCTTCCTTGACGCCGCGCACGCGCAGAGGAAGCGCCACGTTGTCCATGGCCGACAGATGGTCGAGCAGGCGGAAATCCTGGAACACCACGCCGATGCGGCGCCGCAATGCCGGCAGCTCGAAGCGTTTGGTGAGCGCGATGTCCTTGTCGAACAGCATGACCCGGCCGCGAGTGGGACGCAGGCCCAGATACATCAGCCGCAACAGGCTTGATTTACCCGCCCCTGAAGAACCGGTAAGAAAATGAAAGGAACCGGACGGCAGGGCGAAGCTGATATCTCGCAAAACTTCGGGCCCCAGGCCATAGCGCAGCCCGACGCTGTCCAAGCGGATGATGTGTTCGCCTCGGCGATTATGTCGCACTTTAGCCTTCTCCAGACGGGGCGAAGGATGACACGGCCTGTGCTTGTTCGTCCAGCGCACTTGTGTTGCCGCAATCTTCGCAATATAACCGATTGACGCTTTGAAAGGCTTGCACATCAATGCTTATCGGCTGCCCCTCTTGCGCGACACATTTCTCGGTTCCCGACAAGGCCCTGCAGCCGAAGGGACGCACGTTGAAATGCGCCAAGTGCGGACATAAGTGGTTCCAGAACCCGCCCGAGCCCGAGATGGCGCCCGAAGATGCCTTTTCCCTGGATTTGGATTCCACTCCGGAACCACGCCCCAGCTTCGACTTCAACCCGGTGCGCAATCCCGACCCCGAGATGGAGTTCGAAACCCCGGCGCCGGTGGTGTCGGCCTCGGCCGCCCGCGCCCAGGCCGATTTCGACATCGATTTGGACGACAATCCGCCCGACGTTCCGGTGATGAAAAGTGCCAATCGCACCAGCGAACGTCCCATGGATGTCGATCTGGATGCCATCGAGCCGCAGCCCATCCCCGAAATGTTCGCCAGCAAGGAAGGCGGCAAGAAGGGCACCGGGGGCTTATGGTTCCTGCTGTTGCTACTGCTGCTGGGCGGCCTGGGCGGCGCCGCTTATCTGTTCCAGGACAAGCTGGTGGGTTATGTGCCGCAAGCCGCCGAATTGCTGGACCAAGCCGGCCTGCGCCGCGAAAAGCCCGGTGCCGGGCTGGAATTGCGCAATGCCGGCACCCCGGAACGCTTCGTCCACAACGACACCGAAGTGCTGATCGTGCGTGGCATCATCGCCAACGTGTCCGACCGGGTGCGCCCGGTCCCGACCATGAAGCTGGTGCTGTTGGACAAGGCGAAGAACCCGGTGCAGGAAAAGCTGTCGCAGCCGCGCGTCACCCAGCTTGATCCGGGCGGAACCTCCAGCTTCCAGATCATCCTGGAACGCCCCGACCCGACGGCGGTGGAAGTGAACGTTTTGTTCGTCGATGCGGCGGAAGCGGCGGGGAAGTAAGGTTACGGTCACGCGATGACCGTCATGCCCGGACTTGATCCGGGCATCCATGTCTGTCCACCGAGTCCGTCGCTGCAATGCTGTGTTTGCGGCCACCACGTGGATGGCCGGGTCAAGCCCGGCCATGACGGGAAGGGGCATATCCCCTTGGGGCGGACTGCATTAGCAGTCCGCCCTTTCTTTTTACTCGGCCGCGTCCACCGCCGGCTTGGTGGTGGGGTTGGCCAGACGGCCGATCATTTCCTTGGGCACGATCTGGCGGAACTTGGGCAATTGGCGATCCCAGTCGGACAGGATGCTTTCGGCCCAGGCCGATTGGGTTTCGGTCACGTGTTCCTTGATCAGGTCCTTCAGCACACCTTCCCAATATTCGGTTTCCACCGCCTGAACCTGGATGCTTTCCGGGTTGGCGTTGTGGGCGAAGCTGCCGTCGGCATCGAAGACGAAGGCCATGCCGCCGGTCATGCCGGCGCCGAAATTGGCGCCCACCGGACCCAGGATGGCGACGGTGCCGCCGGTCATGTATTCGCAGCCGTTCGAGCCGCAGCCTTCGATCACCGTCGTCGCGCCGGAATTGCGCACGGCGAAGCGTTCCCCGGCCTGACCGGCGGCGAACAGCTTGCCGCTGGTGGCGCCGTACAGGACGGTATTGCCGATGATGGTGTTGTCGTTGGACTTCAGCGGGCTGGACACCGGCGGGCGCACCACGATGGTGGCGCCCGACAGACCCTTACCCACATAGTCGTTGGAATCGCCGAACACTTCCAGCTTCAGGCCACGCACGGCGAAGGCGCCCAAGGATTGGCCGCACGAGCCGCGCAGACGCACGGTGATGTGGCCGGGCTGCAGCCCGGTCATGCCGTACTTCTTGACGATCTTGTGGGAAAGCTTGGTGCCGATGGCGCGCTGGACGTTGCGCACGTTATAGGCCAACTGCATCTTCTCGCCGTCTTCCAGGGCCGGCTTGGCGTCCTCGATGATCTGGGCGTCCAGGGTCTCGGGGACTTCGTTGCGTTCGGTCTGGGTGCAATAGCGGGCATGACCGCCGGCATCGGCCTGGGCCAGCAGCGGGTTGAGATCAAGGTCGTCCAGATGGGCGGCGCCACGGCTGACCTGGCTCAACAGGTCGGTGCGGCCGATGATTTCGTTCAAGCTCCGCACGCCCAAGCCGGCCAGGATTTCCCGGACTTCCTCGGCGATGAAGCTGAACAGGTTGACCACCTTTTCCGGCGAACCGGTGAACTTGGCGCGCAATTCCGGGTCTTGGGTGCACACGCCCACCGGGCAGGTGTTGGAATGGCACTGGCGCACCATGATGCAGCCCATGGCGATGAGCGACGTGGTGCCGATGCCGAATTCCTCGGCGCCCAGCATGGCGGCGATGACGATGTCGCGGCCGGTTTTCAGGCCACCATCAGTGCGCAATTTCACCCGGTGGCGCAGACGGTTGAGCGTCAGCACTTGATGGGCTTCCGACAGCCCCAGTTCCCACGGCAGGCCGGCGAACTTGATGCTGGTCTGCGGGCTGGCACCGGTGCCGCCCACATTGCCCGAGATCAGGATGATGTCGGCCTTGGCCTTGGCCACGCCGGCGGCGATGGTGCCGATCCCCGAGCGGCTCACCAGCTTCACCGTCACCTTGGCGGTGGGGTTGATCTGCTTCAGGTCATAGATCAGCTGGGCCAGGTCTTCGATGGAATAAATGTCGTGGTGCGGCGGTGGGCTGATCAGCATGACGCCGGGGGTGGAATGCCGCAATTTGGCGATTTCCACCGTCACCTTGAAGCCGGGCAACTGGCCGCCTTCGCCGGGCTTGGCACCCTGGGCCACCTTGATCTCGATCTCGCGGCAATTGTTCAGATATTCGGCGGTGACGCCGAACCGGCCGCTGGCGATCTGCTTGATGGCCGAGTTGGCGTTGTCGCCGTTGGGGAACGGCTTATAGCGTTCCGGCACCTCGCCGCCTTCCCCCGACACCGACTTGGCGCCGATACGGTTCATGGCGATGTTCAGCGTGCCGTGGGCTTCCGCCGACAAGGCGCCCAAGCTCATGCCCGGGGTCAGGAAGCGCTTCCTGATCTCGGTGATGCTTTCCACCTCGTCGACGCTGACTTCCGGGCCGGCGGCCTTGAAGTCCAGCAGGTCGCGGATGGAAATGGGGGCCAGACGGCGCAGGCCGTCGGAATATTTCTTGTAGGTCGAGTAGGAATCGGTGGCCACCGCGCTTTGCAGCAGGTGGATCAGGGTGCCGTCGAAGGAATGGGCTTCCTGGCCGCGACGATAGCGGTAGAAGCCGCCCACCGGCAGCACCGCATTGGCGGTGGCGAAGCCGGCGGCGTGCTGTTCGATGGTCTTCTTGGCGATACCGGTCAGGCCGATGCCGGAAATACGGCTGGTCATGCCGGGGAAGAATTCGGCGACCAAGGCGCGGGACAGGCCGATGGCTTCGAAGTTGCAGCCGCCGCGATACGAGCTGATGACCGAAATGCCCATCTTGGACATGATCTTCAGCAGGCCCTGGTCGATGGCCTTCTTGTAGTTGCGGACGCATTCCTCCAGCGTCATGCCGGGGAACAGGCCGCGCCGCCAACGGTCGGCGATGGCTTCCTGGGTCAGATAGGCGTTGACGGTGGTCGCCCCCACCCCCACCAGAACGGCGAAGTAATGGACGTCCAGGGCTTCCGCCGAACGGATGTTCAAGCTGGTCCAGGTCCGCAGCTTTTCACGCACCAGATGGGAATGCACACCGGCGGCGGCCAGGATCATCGGCACGGCGGCGCGACAGGCGTCCATGGACTTGTCCGACAAGATCAGATGGGTGCAGCCGGCGCGTACCGCTTCTTCCGCCTCGCGGCGGATGCGGGCCAGGGCGTCACGCAGGGCGTTTTCGCCGGCGCTGGGGTCGAAGGTGCAATCCACCTCGGCGGCCGCAGCCCCCATGTAACGGCGCATGGCCTCGAACTCGGCGGTGGACAGCACCGGCGAATTCAACGCCAGCACGTCGCACTGGCTTTCATGTTCGTCCAAGATGTTGCCCAGATTGCCCAGACGGGTGCGCAAGCTCATGACGCGGGATTCGCGTAAAGAATCGATGGGCGGGTTGGTGACCTGGCTGAAATCCTGCTTAAAGAAGTGGTGCAGGCCGCGATAATGGTCGGACAGCACCGCCAGCGGCGCGTCGTCGCCCATGGAGCCGATGGCTTCCTTGGCGTCTTCCACCATGGGCTGCAGGATCAGTTCCATGTCTTCCATGGAAATGCCTGAAGCCAGCTGGCGGCGCTTCAGCTCGTCGGTGGACAATTCGGCCGGTTCCGGGGCGCCGGTCTTGACCAGGCTGTCCAGTTCGGTGATGCGGCTGGTCCATTTGGCATAAGGGGCGCGGCCGGCCAGCAAGTCCTTCAACTCGGTGTCGCGGTACAGCTTGCCGGTTTCCAGGTCGACGGCGATGGTCTGTCCCGGTCCGACACGGCTTTTTTCCACCACGTCGTTTTCCGCCACCTTCACCATGCCGGTTTCCGAACCGACGATCAGCAAATCGTCCTTGGTGATGGTGACGCGCATGGGGCGCAGGCCATTGCGGTCCATGCCGGCGGTGACCCAGCGGCCGTCGGTGGCGCAGATGGCGGCCGGGCCGTCCCACGGCTCGATGACGGCGTTGCAGTAGGAAAAGAAGGCGCGGTGCGCATCGGGCATCTGGCTGTTCGAGCCCAGGGATTCCGGCACCAGCATCTGCTTGACCATGGGGGCCGGGCGGCCGGCACGCACCATCACTTCGAAGACGCTGTCCAGTGCCGCCGAATCCGAACCGCCGGCCTGGATGATCGGCTTGATGTCCTCGATGGCGGTGCCGAAGGCGGCATGGGCCATGCGCGGCTCGTGCGCCTTCATCCAGTTGACGTTGCCGGGCAGCGTGTTGATTTCGCCGTTATGGGCCAGCATGCGGAAGGGCTGGGCCAGACGCCAGGTGGGGAAGGTGTTGGTGGAATAACGCTGGTGATAGATGGCGAAGCGCGACACGAAGCGTTCGTCCAGCAGATCGGGATAGAAGCTGGTCAGCTGTTCGGCCAGGAACATGCCCTTATAGATGATCGACCGGCACGACAGCGAGCAGATGTAGAAATCGGTGATGTGTTCGGCCAACACCTGCTTTTCGATGCGGCGGCGCAGGATATAAAGGTCGGTCTCGAAGCGTTCCTCGGGCGTGCCCTGGGTGTTGGCCACCATGATCTGCTCGATCTCGGGGCGGGTGGCGTTGGCCTTTTCGCCGATGATCGACACGTCGACCGGGACTTGGCGCCAACCATAGATGGAATAGCCCATGTTCAAGGTGGCGGTCTCGACGATGGAACGGCAGCGTTCCTGGGCGCCCAGATCGGTCTTGGGCAGGAAGATCATGCCCACCGCCAGACGGCCCGGCACCGGTTCGTGGCCGGTGTGGCGGATGTGTTCCTTGAAGAAGTCCTGGGGCAGTTCCACGTGGATGCCGGCACCATCGCCGGTCTTGCCGTCGGCATCGACGGCGCCCCGGTGGAACAGCACGCGCAGCGCCTCGATGCCGGCGACCACCACGTCGCGGCGCGGACGACCGTCCAGCGACGCCACCAGACCGACGCCACAGGCGTCGTGGGGCTTGGTGTCGATGCCGGCGGCTTCCAGGCGGGCGGCGTTTTCCAGATACTCGGCAACGAAGCTTTCGCCGGGGTTGCGGACCATGGTGTTCTCCATCGGTGACGGGCGGCTGCCCGAAATCAGTTACAAGGTGGCCGGCGTGACGTGGTCAGGCGGCGAAACCCCAATCGGACGCGATGTGGGCGGGCAAGGCCTCGACCCGGCGGCGCCAGGCGACGACGGCGGGATAGGCGGCCATGTCGAAGCCCGCGACCTCGGCGACGCTGGCATAGGCGTAAAGCACGATGTCGGCGACGGTGAAGCGTCCCAGGGCGGCCCAGTCGTTGCCGGCCAAGTGGCGGTCAAGCGCCGCCAGCGCGTCCTGGCCGGCCTCGATGCGCTGGGCATAGACGTCGGGGCGCTGGGCGTCGCGGCCGGTGAGCTTCAGCATGCGTGCCAAGCCGATATTGGGCAGCAACTGGCTTTGTTCGAAGAACATCCAGCGCAGTACCTGGGCGCGTTCCAGCGTGTCGACGGGCAGCAGGGCCGAGCCCTCGGCCAGGAACAACACGATGGCGTTGGATTCCGGCAGGCAGGTGCCGTCCTCCAGTTCCAGGACCGGCACCTTGCCGGCGGCGTTCTTGGCCAGGAAATCCGCCTGGCGGGATTCGCCCGCCCGCAGGTCCTTGGACACCACCTGCAGGGACAGGCCCAGATGGCTGGCCAGCAGGCGGGCCTTGTAGCCGTTGCGGGATACGGGGTTGTCGTAAAGGATCGGCATGGGCCTTACTCCGCCGCCGCCACGCGGCTTTTGACCTTCAGGTAGCGATCCATGGATTCGGCCGCGTCACGGCCGTCCTTGATCGCCCACACCACCAGGGAGGCGCCGCGCACGATGTCACCGGCGGCGAAGACCCCGTCCAGCGTGGTCATGTGGGTGCGCTCGTCCATCACCAGGGTACCCCAACGGGTGACGTCCAGGCGCTTTTCGCCGAAGGCGGCGGGAATGTCCTCGGGGTCGAAGCCCAGGGCCTTGATCACCATGTCGGCCTTGACTTCGAATTCCGATCCCTCGATGGGCTGGGGAGTCTGACGGCCCGAGGCATCGGCCACCCCCAGATGCATGCGGATGGCGGCAACGCCGGTGGCCTTGTCCTTGCCCAGTACGGCGGTCGGCGCCGCCATCCAGACGAATTCGGCGCCTTCTTCCTCGGCATGGGCGACTTCGCGCTGCGAACCGGGCATGTTGGCGCGGTCGCGGCGATACAGGCACTTCACCGACTTGGCGCCCTGGCGGATGGCGGTGCGCACGCAATCCATGGCGGTGTCGCCGCCGCCGATGACCACCACGTTCTTGCCCTTGGCGTTCAAGGTGCCGTCGTCGAAGGCGGCGACGCTGTCGCCCAGCCCCACCTTGTTCTGGGCGATCAGGTAATCGAGCGCGGCATGCACGCCGGTCAGCTTGTCGCCCTTGATGCCCAGGTCGCGGCCCTTGTAGACGCCGGTGGCCACCAAGATGGCGTCATGGCGGTCATGCAGGTCTTCAAAGCTGACGTTCTTGCCCACATCCACGCCGCATTCCAGCTTGATGCCGGCTTGGGCCAGCAATTGGGTGCGGCGTTCGACCACACTCTTTTCCAGCTTGAAGCCGGGGATACCATAGATCAGCAGGCCGCCCATGCGGTCGTGACGGTCGTAGACGGTGACCTGATAGCCCTTCTTGCGCAAGCTTTCCGCCGCCGCCAAGCCGCCGGGGCCGCCGCCGATGATGCCCACCGACTGGGCCAGTTCCTTATAAGGCCTGGGTGGCGTCACCCAGCCCTGGGTGAAGGCGAATTCGGTGACGTGCTTTTCGATGGCGCCGATGGTCACCGCGTTGTGGGTGGATTGTTCCAGCACGCATTTGCCTTCGCACAGGCGGTCCTGCGGGCAGATGCGGCCGCAGATTTCCGGGAAGGTGTTGGTCGCCGACGACATGGCATAGGCTTCTTCCATGCGTCCCTGGGCGTTCAGCATCAGCCAGTCGGGGATGTTGTTCCCCAGCGGGCAGCCGATCTGGCAGAACGGAATGCCGCATTGCTCGCAGCGCGACGATTGCTCGCCGGCGCGGTCAACGTCGAAGGCCAGGCTGATCTCGGCGAAGTCACCCTTGCGCTGGGGCGCCGGGCGCTTGTCGGGCTGCTTTTGGTCAAGCCGGGTGAACTGAAGCATTTTGCGGGTCATGGCCGGGCCTTTTTTTGGGCAAAGGGCGAGATGCCTATTTGGGCGGCAGGATTTATACGACGAAGGAAATCTGCGTTTCCACTAAAATCGCACACATGGTTACCGTATACTGACCTATATTTCGGCTGATTTCGAAAATCGCATGGGTGTAATCGCTTCTGGGGATCGTCTCAAAACGTAACTGGTACCAAAATGGTACAATGCTCCAGGTTCCTGTCTTAGGGCTGGCGATGCTATATAGGCGCCAGGCGGAAGGAAGCAGGCGATGACCTATCTGGATATTGTGCTGATCGCGGTGATCCAGGCGCTGGCGGGGGTGCTTCCCTTGTCGGCCAGTGGCCATTTCGCGTTGTTCACCGGTTTGGCCGGCGATCCGATGGCCTTTGCCGCCGTGTCGGTGGCGGCGCATCTGGGCATGGGGTTGGGTTTGGCCTTGTGGTTGTGGCGTGACGTCTGGGCCATGGCGGTGGGCATCGGCCGGATGGTCAAAGGCAAGTCCGATCCGGGCGGTCGTCTGTTCCTGGCCTTGCTGGCGGCATCGCTGCCGGCCGGCTTGTTGGGTTTTTGGATTCTCAGCGAATTGACGCTGCCCCATGGGCAGCTCTTGGCTGCTGCCTGCCTGCTGGGATTTGGCGTGTTGTTGGCCCTGGCCGACCGCTGGGGGGTGACGGTGCGCCGCATCGAGCATCAGGGGATGCTGGGGGCGGTGTTGTTCGGGCTGCTGCAATTGCTGGCCTTGGTGCCTGGCGTGTCGCGCACCGGCATTGTCGTCACCGCCGCCCGTCTTGTCGGTTACGAGCGTCGCGACGCCGCCCGTCTGGCCCTGCTGCTGGGGGTTCCCGCGTTGCTGGGGCTGGGGGCGTTCAAGCTGTGGCAATTGTCCAGCCAAACGGTGCTGATCTTTTCCGGCGACCTGTTGCTGGCGACACTGTTGGCGGCCTTCATGGCCTGGCTGGCGGCGGGGCTTATGCTGAGCTGGCTGGGGCGGCATACGTTCCAGCCGTTTTACGTCTGGCGAATCATGCTGGGGGCGGGGGTTGTGGCCCTGAATTTCCTTTCAGCTTGAAAAACGTCTGACATCCCAATGGAAATGTTGATTTTTTATATTTCGGATCGTTAGAATCCCCTGTCCGTGTTCCAGGGGAGTCCGAAGATGCTGCAGCGAATCGTCCTGATGGTGGTTCTGGCCACCCTGGCCGCTTGCGCCCAGCCGCCCGCCCGTATCGTGCAGGCCCCGCCGCCGGTGCAGTTGCAAGATCCCGACGCCGTCTGTCTGTCGGAATTGCAGGGAATGCGCATCCAGTATCAGGCGGTGGCCGCTTTTGGTGACACCGATCAAGGCTGTGGCATCGACAATCCGGTGAAGGTCAGCGCTACCGGCAGTTCTTGGAATCGCCCCGGCGTGGTGTCGTGCCCGATGGCGCGCACCATCGGTCATTTCGAAGCGGATGTGGTGCAGCCCGCCGCCTTGGCCAGTTTCGGCCAGGGGGTGCGCCGCATCCACCATGCCGGAACCTATGATTGCCGGGTGCGGCGGACCCAGACCAAGGTGGCGGCGTCCTTGGGCGGCAGCCGTGGGGGGCGGTTGTCCGAACATTCCAAGGGGCGCGCCATCGACATCCTGGCCTTCGAGCTGGATGACGGAACCATGGTGTCGGTGAAAAAGGATTGGCGCGGCAAGGGGGCCAAATCCACCTTCCTGCAGCAAGTGGCGCGTCAATCGTGTTCGGTGTTCAACGTCATCTTGACGCCCAATCACGACCGCCTGCATGCCGACCACCTGCATTTGGACATCGGGCCTTATACCCTTTGCGGCTATTGAGATTTTCTTGACCGCGGTCAAGTCCCGCCCTTGGTGGGGCGGCGTAGCCTGGGGGCATGCAAAGCTGTGCCTGCCATTCACCTTCATTCTTGGCTGCCAAGGTCGGCCCCAATTGCCGCAATTGTCCCATCCTGGCTCCGGATGTTTGGGCGGGGGCGCCGGCTGAGCTGGTGGAACGGTTCCTGTCGGCGCGGGATGCCATCCATGTGCCGCGGGGCGGGGTGTTGTTTCGCGAAGGCGAGGCGGTGGACGCGCTTTATCTGCTGGTCTCGGGGGCGGTGGTTTTATATCGCGACCAAACCGCCGGCCGTCGTCTGGCGGTTCATTTGGTGGTCCCGGGCCGTTCGGTGGGGTTCCGGGCCATGGCCGAGGGGCGCAATCATCGCGCCACCGCCCGTTGTGCCCGGGATTCGGTGCTGTGCCGTATCCCGTCGGTGTTGGCCGAACAGACCTTTGCCGCCCATCGCCCGCTGGAACGGGTTTTCCTGCGCGACCTGACCCAGGAATTGGGGTTGATGCGCGAACGCTTGATGCAAGTGATCAGCTTGGGGGTGCGGGACCGTCTGGTGCTTTTGCTGGACCGCATGGTTCAGGCCTTCGGAATGCCGAAGGGGGATGGCTGGCTGATCGACAATCCCCTGAAACGGTTGGACATGGCGTCGTTGGCGGGCATGGCCCCCGAAACCATTTCCCGCTGTATCCGCCATTTGCAAGAAGAAGATCTGGCGCATTTTAACAGAAAAAACATCCTGCTTCCGTCGCGCGAGGCCTTTAGTTTGGAAGTGGATGCGATCACTCAAAGAGAGTAGTCTTGGCTGCGGATGGGTGTTCGTTCGTGAAAAGCGAAGGAACCGATATGAGTGTTTGTTCGAATTCCCTGATTCTCTCGGATGCTGTGCGGGGAATGGGGGTTCAAGACTTGCTGTCGCTCAGTTGTGCCGTTTGCGGAATTGTCAGGCACGGCGATTGGCCCGATGATGCAAGTGCGGCCTTGTCGGCCTTGAACCAGCGGAAAAGAATCAAGCAGAGGGCGCGGGGCAGCGTCTTGTTCCACCAAGGTGACACCGTGGGGTCGCTGTACCGACTGCTCAGCGGTGTGGTGCTGCTGAGCCAGGTGGACCGCAACGGCGTTTCGGTGGTGTCCCATATGGTCTGTCCGGGGCAGACCTTGGGGTTTCGCGCCTATATCGATGGCGGCGTTCACGGCGTGTCGGCGGTTTGTGCCACGGATGCGGTTTTGTGCAGCATTCCCGCCGACGCGGTCAGTCCGGCATTCATGACTCTGCCGCCGCTGGAGCGGGTCTTCGCCAGTCATGTGGCGGCCGAGCTCAGCGCCACCGAGGATGCGTTGCTGGCCTTGTCCACCCAGCCGGTGCGTGACCGCATGCTGATGGTCTTCGCCCGGCTTTATCGACAATTCGGTGAAGGGATCGAAAACGGGGGCTGCCGATTGTTGCTGCCGCTGCTGCGCTCGGATATCGCCGCCTTGGCGGGGATCGCGCGCGAGACGTTCTCGCGCTCCATGCGCGGGTTGGAGGACGAGCAATTGGTGTTGGTCGACGGAGACGAGGCCGTCTTTCCCGACATGGCGCGCTTCCGTCAGGCCGCCGAGCTTATTCAGCCGGGGGTTTGGGGGGATTAGACGGGGGCGGCGCGGCGGTCTTTCCCGCGGCGGCGGTCTGCGGCCCGACGATGCTGCGTAGCATCCTGGTCAATAGGGAATTGTCCAAGTTTCGCCAGATCATCATGGTCGTGGTTCCGTTCTCGGGGCCTTTGTGACTGGGGGCCTTTGTGAATCCTGGGTCAGCGGCTGCAATCGCGGCAGCGCTTGTGCGTGCCTTTTCCCGTGCCCACCGGCTCGGCGTCGGTGACGTGGCGGCGTTCGCCGGCACAGGAATGGTCGCCGATCATGCTGCGCATGGTGGCGACGCAGCGGCCGCAGCGCACTTGTGCATCACAATGACGGAACACTTCGGCGGTGCCGGCGGCGCCACCGGCCAGGGCGGCGTGGACTTCGCGATCGGTAATGGCGTTGCAGACACAGACATACATGGGCAGCCTCGCGTCGGATGACGGGATCACGCTATCAAATACGCAATTAAGAGGCAATCGCAAAATGTGGGGGTGATCAAAGTTTCAAATTAAGTAAATTAGAATTTAGCACTTGCGGAATTACATAAATTTTATGGCTATTCTGATCTGGAAGAAGTTGTCGTAAATAACCACTTGCCTCATTATCCCTCGAACGCCCAGTAATCGCAGGAGAGTGACAATGCGCGGCAGCCAGAAAGTGATAAGCGTTCTCAATAAGCTGTTGACCGGTGAATTGAGTGCGGCCGATCAATATTTCGTCCACGCCCGGATGTTGGACAATTGGGGCTTCAAAGTCCTTTACGAGCGCATCGAACACGAGCGCCACGACGAATTGGATCATGCCGGTCTGCTGATCAACCGCATCTTGTTCTTGGAAGGCGTGCCCGATGTGGCCAGCCGGGCCGCCCTGCGTATCGGCCAGGACGTGCCGTCGATGTTGGCCAATGACCTGGCCTACGAACTGGAGGTGGTCGAGGAACTGAAATCGGCCATTGCGCTGTGCGAATCCGAACGGGATTACGACACCCGGCGCATCTTGCTGCATCTGCTGGAAGAAACCGAACAGGACCATGTGCATTGGCTGGAACAGCAGGTCGGCCTGCTCGACCGCTTGGGCCTGAAGAACTACCTGCAAAGTGCCGCAGGCCAATTGTCGTCCTCGGGGGCGTAAGGAGAAACCGTCATGAAGTCCAAGCGTCCCATCATCGCCGCCCTGAACGACGTGCTGCGCAACCAGCTGACCGCCATCAACCAGTATTTCCTGCATGCCCGCATGATGAAGAACTGGGGCTTCAACGGCCTGGGCAAGCACGAATACAAGGAATCCATCGAGGAAATGAAGGCGGCCGACGAACTGATCGAACGCATCTTGTTCCTGGAAGGTCTGCCCAATCTGCAGGATCTGGGCAAACTGCTGATCGGCGAAAACGTGCCGGAAATCCTGAAGAACGACTTCACCATGGAAAAGGCGGCGCATGCCACCTTGGTCAAGACCATCGCCCTTTGTGAAAAGGAAGCCGATTACGTCAGCCGTGACCTGTTGTCGGAATTCCTGGAAGAATGCGAAGAACGGGTGGATTTCTATGAAACCCAACTTGAGCTGATCCAGAAAATGGGCGAGCAGAACTATCTGCAATCGGCGGTGGGCGAATTGGCCGATTGACCGTCGTGCCCATGCTGAACGGACAAGGCCGGGGCAATGACCCCGGCCTTTTCTTTCAGGCGGCGCCGCCTTGGCGGATCAATCCCATGCGGATGTGGTGACGGATCTGGTTGACCAGTGTTTCGGCATCGTTGCCGCCGGCCTGGATCAGGTTGGCGCGGCGTTCGCCCCCCATGTTTTTGGGATCGCAATCGGCGTAAAGTGCTTCGAACATCAGCAGCATGTGGCGTTCGGTGAATTTCGGCGTGTCGCGTTCTTCCGCCGATTTGGGCACGAAGGCGTTGGACGCCAGCGACACGCTGCCCGGATTTTGGTTCATCACCAGCAAGAACCAATCCTTGCGGGCTTCGAAGCGTTTGAAGCTTTTGGCCAGGCCAAGGCGAACCCGGTCCAGGATCAGCACGGCACGGCGGTCGGTGTGGAAGCCGTCCCAATGAATGGTGCCGTCTTCGCCGCGATGGGTCTCGGCGATCAATTTTGCCCGCGTGCGCAGATCCGCATACATCTCGTCGCCCAGGATCATCTTGATGGCGGCGAAAAACGGCGTCAGATGACGGCGTTCCAGGCCGTTGCCCGCGTGGTCGAACAAATCGGCGAAGGGGTGGGCGATCAGGCGGCCGAAATGGTCCTGGCGCTTGCGGGCCATGTCGGCTTCGGCGAAGCCCTGCCGGCATGAATTCTCGCTGCGGGCGAACAATTCCGCCATCGGGCCTTGGGCTTTCAGGAAGGCCAGGGCCAGCCGATGGACCTGGTCCATGGCGATGGTGCCGTTGCTGGAGGCACGGTCCAAGACGGTGACGAAATTGCGCAAAGCCGGTTCCCAATTGGCGCGGCATCGGTCGCCAACCTTGGATGGTCCCGTCGGAACGGGCTGCGTAGCAGTTTTGAGGTCACCCATCCGCCCGTGTCCCAATCATGTCCCGCCCAAGTAGCTTGGCACAATCGTGGGGTTTGAATCCTTATTCCCTAGGTATGGTTACGCACAGCATGCGGACCGAAAGTGGGCTTGATATACGGCCCAAAGTGGCGCAATATAATGCCCATAAACAGTCCGCATATAGGGTGACGTCATGCAATTCCGCGAACGCGCCAAGGTGATCCAGCTGATCCGCACCGTTTACGACCCGGCCATCAAACGGGGGCGGGCGGAAGTGGTGGGCAGCATGGACAAGGACGCCCCCCAATTGGACGAGGCGCTGCGCCAAGCCTGCTCGCCGGCGGAAGTGGTCGAGGTGGAAACCTATCTGGCCCGACGCCGGCAAGCCTTGACCCAGGAATCCATGGCCCAGGCGGTGCGCGATCTGCCGGCGATGATGCGGATGGCCGAGCAATATTTCCGCCGTGGCGAAGACCCGTTATCGGGCGCCAACGCGGCGGAAATCTTCGCCGCCTGGGACGATTTGAAGAAAGCCCTGCACAAAAGCGGGTTCCGCAAGGAAAAGCGGGACACCTGAACAAAAGGGGAGGAGACGATGACCAGCGAACAACTTATCCGGTCGGGTCAGCATCTGGGCCGGGCTTTCGCCCTGTTGGAGCGGGCCAACGAAGTGGTGCTGCCCATCGAGGCGGCGCTGATCACCAAGCGCGGCCTTCTGGATGAAGCGCGCCGCGCGGTACAGGCCGCCCGTCAGGAAATGCTGAACTAATATCTGAGACCGATTGTGAGGGCGCGCCCGTCGGCGGGGACGTCGAAGGCGCATTCCTCGAAAGCCGGCGGCCCCGTCACTTCGGGGTCGTTGGACAGGCCATAGCCCTCGGTGGGGATCATCCCCATGAAGCGGTTCAGCCGGCCGTCGCCGTCCTCGTCGTGATAGGCCATGATGGCGTAGCGGCCGGCGGGCACGGCGGCAAAGGTCACCGTCACCTCGCCCGCCTGCGCCGGGGCGGTCAGAACCGCCACCGCCTTGTCTTCCTTGCGAAAGGTCTCGGCGCGGTCGTACAGGCCGACCCGCATTCCCCCTTGGTCATGGGCGATCCCCTGTAAGGTCACCACCAGATCGCCGCCCCAGGCCGGGGCGGCGGTCAGGCACAGCATCGCCAGGACGGCAAGACGGGCTTTCATCGCATCTCCACGCTTTTGGTTTCGGCCAGATAGGCCTCTTCCACTTCCGACAGCTCCACTTTGTCATAACCGGTGATCATGGTCTTGACGTAATGCAGCGGCGTCTTGCCGGTGGTGGTCATGTAGATGTGGATGATGACGAAGGTGCCCATGGCGAAGGCCGCCATGGTGTGGGAAACGGCGATCACCCAAAGCGCGTCGCCAGACCAATCGGCGCCGGCCCATTCGTTGTAGAACAGATAAGCGATGCCGGTCAGCCACAGCGCCGGGCCGATGACCACCATGAAGGTCATATAGGCCAGGGATTGCAGGGCGTTCTGCTTGCGCTGCAAGGTCTTTTTATAGGGATGCGGCTCGCCCACCAGGATGCCCCAGGCATAGAAGCGGATGACCTTGAAGATGCCCTTCTTGAACAGGTACTGGCGCCATTGGCCGGTGGTGAAGTTCCAAAAGGTGGTGAACACCCACAATCCCATCAGCGCATAAGCCGCATAGGTGTGGAGGGTCACCGCCTGGCCGAATTTCAGCCAGGGGTGCAGGTCGTGGATACGCAGGCCAGTGAAGAACAAGGTGAAGATCAGCACCGCCTGCGACCAGTGCCAGAAGCGCTCGTAGCGCGTATAGATCATGACATCGCGTTTAGTCATGGCGGGTCTTCCTGTTCATGACGATACGGGCCAGGCCGTGGACAACGACACCGGCCAGGGCGCCGCCCAGGGCCAACAGGCCCACAAAGTCCAGCCAGCGGATGGAATCTCGGCCGGGCATGTAGAAGCCGGGCAATTGGGCCAGGCGGCCGTTTTCGTCCTTGGTGTGGCATTGACCGCATTTCAGCGCGTCTTCCTTGGGCGCCACCATATGGGTGATGGGCCAGGTCATGCGGGTTTCGATGAAGCCGATCTTGCCGCTCCACGGCAGTCCCGCATAATCCATGCCGAACTTGATGGATTTGGCGTAATCGTAATTGCCCCAAAAGGCGGCATCGTCCTTGCCGAAGACATGGTTGACCACCAGGGTCTTCAGTTCCGGGTCATAGGGCTGCTTGCCGCGCATTTCCTTGAACGGCCAGATGCGGGCCTTGGGGTCCTTGGAATCGCCGTGCAGTTTGTTCAGGCGCAGGATCTGGCTGTCGTCGAACTTGTCGCCGACATTCACCTGCTCGGTCACCCCGTTATACCAGTAATAGGTGGGGCGGACGTTTTCGCCATATTGGAAGTCGCCCTTTTCCGCCGAATAGCTGAGATGGCCGTGGTCGTCCTTGATGAAGACGGCCTTGCCGTCGGCATCCTTGCGGCCGGCGGTGGACCAGTCCCACCAGGTCTTGGTGGCCACGCCGCCGCGGGCGAATTCCGGGATGTGGCAGGTCTGGCACGCCACCCGGTCGGTGTGGTCGTTCAACTTGGCCTGTTTGTGCGGGGTGTCGCCATGGCAGGATTCGCAGGTCGCCCGGTTATGGTCGTCCTTGGGCAAATCCAGTCCGTGGGGGTCCTTGGCGGTGGTGTCGTAGCGCGACCCCGACGGAATATGGTCGTTGAAGGTGTGGCAGGTGGCGCAGGTCATGTTGGCGCCGTCGGCGGCCATGTGGACGTCCAGCTGACGGCTGGGCTTGACCAGCGAGGTGTCCAGGTCGCCGTGCTTGACCCCGTCACCGCCGCCGCCGTTGAAATGGCAGGCGCCGCAATTGTCACGGCCGGGATCGGCCACACTTTGCGCCGCCTTGGCCAGATCGGGGGGCATGACGCTTTTGCCGCCCATGACCCGGGGTTCATACAGCGGATGGCCGGCATCGGTGGCCACCTTCTTGTAGCCCCCCGAGCGGTCGTGGCAGACCAGGCAATCGACGTTTTCCTGCACCGGTTCCGGCTGCTGGCGGGCGTCGGTCCAGCCATAGCCGGCATGGCACGAGGTGCAGCGCGGCTCGTTGGACAGCGGCGAACCGCAGAAGCTGTTCATGGTCCGGGGCTTGCCCAGGCGTTTGCCGGTGTCGGGGTTGGTGAAGTCCCAGGTCCAGTGGATGGACTTCATCACCTGGTGCGACGCTTCGGTGTGACAGGCCAGACAGGCCTTGGTCACCTCGGGGGCGCTGGCGAACGGCCCTTTCAGCGATTCGAACTTGGAATGGTCGGCGGTCGAGCTGGCCTGGGCCAAGCCCGGCAGCCAGATCGCCAGGGCCAAGGCCAGCAGCCATCGGCCCATGAAGGGAAAAAATCGTTTCATCGCTCACGCTCCACCCGCCGCCCCCACGGCGGCACACATGCATCAAACATGTCTAATGGAGTGTGCGTTGCGTCCACATTGCGATTTGGCAATAAGGAATGGATTTTTTATTCAGGCATCAAAGCCGGGCCACCAGGAACAGGCGGCGGAAGGCAAACAGCGTCTTGCCGTCGGCACGGCGTGGATAGGCGCGGGCGATGCGGGCGCTGTATTCATCCAGGAAACCCTGGCGCCAATCACCGTCCACCGCGTCCAGCAGCGGGCGAAGCGCGGTGCCCATGGTCCAGCGCACCACCGGGTTGTCTCCGTCCAGGACGTGCAGGTATTCGCTTTCCCAGATGTCCAGTTCCTGGGAAAGCGGCGCCAGCAGGTCGTAATAAAAGCCGGGATCGCCCACCGGGAAACGTCCGGCCAACGGCACCAGCGTGTCCGCCCACGGGCCGGCGGCGGCGGCTTCGGCCATGATGGTGTGGGACGCGGCATAATGGTTGTGTGGCATCTGCACCGCCAGCCAGCCGCCCGGGGCCACCAGCCCGGCCAGACGGGGGAACAAGCGGCCATGGTCGCCGAGCCAATGCAGGGCGGCGTTGGAAAACAGCACGTCCACTTTCCTGGGCGGCGCCCAAGTTCCCATGTCGGCTTGGGTCCAGGTGATGGTTTGGCTTTCCTGGGCGGCCGCTTCCAACATCTGGGGCGAGGAATCGATTCCGGTGACTTGGGCGGCGGGCCAGGTCTGGGCCAGGATGCGGGTGACGTTGCCGGTGCCGCAGCCCAAATCCACCACCTGGGCGGGGCTTTCAGCGGCGATGCGGGCCATCAAATCCAGGGCCGGGCGCAGACGCGGGGCGGCGAAGCTGGAATAGAGTTTCGGGTCCCAAGCCATGGCGATCCTCCCTTGAATTGTTAACCAGATGATAAGACAAGACGAAGAATCAAACCGCCCGGATAATTCCCAGGATGTGTGTGTTGACTCTGGGGCGTGGTTGGGCTTATAAGCGCGGCTTCCTATTTCTTAGACCGTTTGTTTTGGAGTTACCGACGTGAAGCGCACTTTCCAGCCGAGCAAGCTCGTCCGCGCCCGCCGCCACGGCTTCCGCGCGCGCATGGCCACCGTTGGCGGCCGCAAGGTCATTGCCAACCGCCGTCGCCAGGGCCGCAAGCGCCTGTCGGCCTAAGACCTTTTGGTCATGCCCGTTTCGCTGGCCCGTTTGAAAAAGCGGGCGGATTTTCTTCGCGTCGCCAGCCTTCGCAAGAAATGGGCAAGTCCTGGTCTGATCCTGCAAGTGGCTCCTTTCCCCGAAGGGCAGCCCGCACCGAAAGCCGATGCCATCCGCATCGGCTTTACGTGTTCCAAGAAGGTCGGCAACGCGGTGGCCCGCAACCGCGCCCGGCGCCGCCTGAAGGCCGCCGTGGACGAGGTTTTTCCCGGCTTGGCCCGCCTTGGTTTGGATTATGTGGTCATCGGCCGACGAGAAACCGTCGATCGTGACTATTCTCTTCTCTTGCAGGATTTGCGAACCGCGTTAAAACGTGTCGGTGCGTTGGCGGCTGCGGGGCAACCCGAGCCGAAAACGCCCAGCGGGGAAGGAAGCCCGGCATGAGTCCTTTGGCCTTCGTGCTGAAGGTGCTGGTGCGGGCCTACCAGCTGCTGATCTCGCCGGTGCTGCCGCCGAGCTGTCGCTTCACCCCGTCGTGTTCGGCCTATGCCATCGAGGCGTTGACCAAGCATGGGGCGGTCAAGGGCAGCTGGTTGGCGGTGACGCGGATCTGTCGCTGTCATCCCTGGAACGATGGGGGCTATGATCCGGTCCCCGAACCGAAGTGCAAGTCCTGTGGCGGCGATGTCCCGCCCCAGGCCCCGGATAGGACGTCATGAACGAACAGCGCAACCTGTTTATCGCCATCGCCCTCTCGGTCCTGATCCTGTTCGGGTTCCAGTGGTTGTATCCGTCCAAGCCCAAGCCGGTCGAGGCCCCCGCCGAGCAGATCGCCACCGGCACCCCGCCGGTTCCCGGCAGCAGCGGTGATGTGGTCGCCCCCGGCGGCGCCCCTTCCGTGGCCCAGGCCCCGGTGAAGGATCGCGCCGCGGCGTTGACCAATGCTAAGCGGGTGCCCATCAGCACGCCGACCCTGCATGGGTCGCTGTCGCTGACCGGTGCCAAGCTGGATGATCTGACCCTGGCCGGCTATCGCGAGACCACGGACCCCGCTTCCAAGGAAATCGAGCTGCTGTCGCCCACCGGCGCGCCGCACCCCTATCACGCCGAATTCGGCTGGGTGCCCGCCGACGCCGCCACCAAGATCCCCGGTGCCGACACCCCGTGGAGCTTGGCACAAGGCGCCGAGCTGACCCCCGGCGCCCCGGTGGTGCTGACCTGGGATAATGGCGAGGGCCTGCGTTTCGTCCGCACCGTCACCGTGGACGAGAACTACATGTTCCAGGTGGCCCAGCGGGTGGAAAATTACGGCGACAAGCCGGTGACGTTGCATGCCTATGCGCTGATCTCGCGCACTGGCACGCCGCACACCTCGGGCATGTACATCCTGCACGAAGGCCCCTTGGGCGTTTTCGACGGCAAGCTGGTCGAGCACAAGTATGACGACCTGAAGAAGCTGTCCACCGAACGGACCAAAAGCGTCGGTGGCTGGATCGGCTTTACCGACAAGTATTGGCTGACCGCCCTGGTCCCCGACCAGAAGGCCGAACTGACCAGCCGTTTCGTCCATCAGCGCGTCGATAACGACGACCGCTTCCAGGTGGATTTCACCGGTTCCGCCCAGGTGGTGCCGCCGGGCGCCTCCGCCGAAGCCAATTACCATCTGTTCGCCGGCGCCAAGGTGCTGTCGCTGCTGGATGGTTATGCCGACAAGTACGGCATCGAGCGCTTCGACATGGCCATCGATTTCGGCTGGTTCTATTTCCTGACCAAGCCGTTCTTCTATCTGCTCAAGATGATGCACGACGTGTTGGGCAACATGGGGCTGGCCATCCTGGGTCTGACGGTGCTGATCAAGGCCATCATGTTCCCGCTGGCCAACAAGTCCTATGCGTCCATGAGCAAGATGAAGCTGTTGCAGCCGCAGGTCAAAGCCCTGCAGGAACGCTTCGGCGAGGACAAGATGCGCCTGCAGCAGGAAATGATGGCCCTTTACAAGAAGGAAAAGGTCAATCCGGTTTCCGGCTGCTTGCCCATCATCATCCAGATCCCGGTGTTCTTCGCCCTTTACAAGGTCTTGTTCGTCACCATCGAAATGCGCCATGCGCCGTTCTATGGTTGGATTCATGACCTGTCGGCCCAGGACCCGACCACGGTGATGAATTTGTTCGGCCTGATCCCCTATGATCCCAGCCTGTATCTGCCGGCCTTCCTGCATATCGGTGTCTGGCCGCTGATCATGGGCGTGACCATGTGGCTGCAGCAAAAGCTGAACCCGCAGCCGGTGGACCCGGTGCAGGCCAAGATGATGATGTTCCTGCCCGTCGTCTTCACCTTCATGCTGGGCCAGTTCGCCGCCGGTCTGGTGATTTACTGGGCGTGGTCCAACACGCTGTCCATCGCGCAGCAATGGGTGATCATGCGCAAATACGGGGTGAAGTCCTGAACGCGCCCGAAAACAATGACGCGCAAGCGGCCGGCCTGATCGAGGCCGGCCGTCTGCTGTTCGCCCGCGACATCACCTTTCTTCGTGGTGCCGTCGATCTGGTGACCCTGCCGCCTTTCGGTCTGCCGGAACTGGCCTTTGCCGGGCGCTCCAACGTCGGCAAAAGCTCGCTCATCAACGCGTTGTGCGGGCGGTCCACCGTGGCGCGCACGTCCAACACGCCGGGCCGCACCCAGGAACTGAACTTCTTCGACGTCAACAGCCGGCTGATCATGGTCGACATGCCCGGTTACGGCTTCGCCAGCGCACCCAAGGACAAGGTCGACGCCTGGACCCGGCTGATCAAGGGTTACCTGCGTGGCCGCCCGACGCTGCGCCGTTGCGTGTTGCTGGTGGATTCACGCCACGGCATCAAGGACAACGACCGCGAGATGATGGACATGCTGGACAAGGCGGCCGTCGTCTATCAGGTGGTGCTGACCAAGATCGACAAGCTGAACAAGGCCGACGCCGAAGCGGTGGAAAAACGCACGCTGGAAGAAATTTCCAAGCGCGTCGCCGCCTTCCCGCGCGTCGTCGTCACCAGTTCGGAAAAGGGAATCGGCATCCCCGAATTGCGTGCCGAAATCGTCCAATTGGCCAATCCGGAGAGTGTTCCATGAACAACGAGGACATCCTGCACGACCGCAAAGCCTGGTTGGAACGGGCCAAGACCCTGTCGGAATCGCTGCCCTTCATGCGGCAATATTCCGACGAGACAGTGGTCATCAAGTTCGGCGGCCATGCCATGGAATCCGACGATCTGGCGCGGCTGTTCGCCCGCGACATCGTGCTGTTGAAGCAGGTCGGCGTGAACCCGGTGGTGGTCCATGGCGGCGGCCCGCAGATCGACCATATGTTGAAGCGCCTGGACATCCAGACCCCGCGCGTCGACGGTCTGCGCTTCACCGACGAAGCCACCGTCGAAGTGGTGGAAATGATCCTGTCGGGCAAGATCAACAAGCAGATCGTTTCGGCCATCAACGAAGCCGGCGGTTTCGCCGTCGGCCTGTCGGGCAAGGACGGCCATCTGATCCGTGCCCGCAAGCTGCGCCGTACCAAGAAGGACCCGGATTCCAACATCGAAAAGGTGCTGGATCTGGGCTTTGTCGGCGAACCGGCCGAAATCACCCCGCATATCCTGGACGTGTTCCAGGAAACCGACGTGATCCCGGTGATCGCCCCCGTCGGCATGGGCCCGGCCGGCGAAAGCTATAACATCAACGCCGACACCGCCGCCGGCGCCATTGCCGGCGCCACCGGTGCGCGCCGCATGATCATGCTGACCGACGTGGCCGGCGTACTGGACAAGTCGGGCAACCTGATCCCGGAAATGACCGCCAGCCAGGTGGCCGGCTACATCGCCGACGGCACCATTTCGGGCGGCATGATTCCCAAGGTGGAAACCTGCCTGGACGCGGTCAACCAGGGCGTCGAAGCCGCCGTCATCCTGGACGGCCGGGTCCCCCACGCGGTACTGCTGGAATTGTTCACGCCCCACGGCGTCGGCACCCTGATCAAGGGTGACTGAGGTGAAAAGGCGCCTTTTGCGAGGCGCCTTTTTCATTGGCGGACGTTCGCCCGCGCCTCGAAGCGGGGGCCCGGGACGGTAGCCCTGGTTACTCCACCGCTTCCATATGGAAGGCCGCCGCCATCAGCGCCTTGGTGTAATCCTGTTGGGGCGCGTCGAAGATGGCCGTTGCCGGGCCGTGTTCCACCACTTGGCCGTCCTTCATCACCATCACTTGGTCGGACAGGGCGCGCACCACCCGCAGATCGTGGCTGATGAACACATAGGCGATCTGGTGGCGGGTCTGGATGTCGCGCAGCAGATCGACGATCTGCGCCTGCACCGAGACGTCCAGCGCGCTGGTCGGTTCGTCCAAGATGATCAGCTTGGGCTTCAGCACCAAGGCCCGGGCGATGGCGATGCGCTGACGCTGGCCACCGGAAAATTCGTGGGGATAGCGGTCTTGGGTGTCGGGGTCCAGGCCGACCTCGGTCAGGGCCTGGGCGATCAGGGCGCGGCGTGCGGCGGAATCAGCGCCGATGTGGTGGATGTCCAGGCCTTCGCCGATGATCTGGCCCACCGACAGCCGCGGGCTGAGCGAGCCGAACGGGTCCTGGAACACCATCTGCATGTGGCGGCGCAGCGGCCGCAACGGGCCGGGGCTCAGCGTCTGGATATCCTGGTCGCCGAACAGGATGGCACCTTGGCTGTCGGTCAGGCGCAGCAAAGCCAGACCCAAGGTGGTCTTGCCCGATCCCGATTCGCCCACCACCCCCAGGGTCTGGCCCCGGCGTAGGGACAGGCTGATGCCGTCCACCGCCTTGATGTGATCGACGGTGCGGCGCCACAGACCGCCCTTGATGGGGAACCAAACCTTCAGGTCGCGGCATTCCAGCACCTGGGGGGCGTCGGCGGCGGGTTGGGCCGGTTTGCCCTTGGGCTCGGCGGCCAACAGACGCTTGGTGTAGTCGTGGGCGGGCTGGGTGAAAAGGGTCTCTGTCGCACCTTCTTCCACCACCTGGCCCTGATACATGACGCACACCCGGTCGGCCATCTTGCGCACGATGCCCAGATCGTGGGTGATGAACAACAGCGCCATGCCCAGGCGTTGCTGCAGATCCTTCAGCAATTTCAGAATCTGCGCCTGGATGGTGACGTCCAGGGCGGTGGTCGGTTCGTCGGCGATCAGGATGTCGGGTTCGCCGGCCAGGGCCATGGCGATCATCACCCGCTGACGCTGCCCGCCGGACAATTCATGGGGCAGGGCGTCCAGGCGGTGTTCGGCCTTGGGGATGCCCACCAGCTTCAGCAATTCCAGCACCCGGGCACGTTTGTCGGCGCCGCGCAGGCCCTGGTGGATTTCCAGCACTTCGCCCACCTGGGCGGCGATGGAATGCAGCGGGTTCAAGCTGGTCATGGGTTCCTGGAACACCATGGCGATGCGGTGGCCACGCACCGCCCGCAGAATGGGTTCCGGGGCGCCCAGCAGGTCTTTGCCGTCCAACTGGATGGCGCCTGTGGGGTGGCTGGCGCGGGGATAGGGCAGCAATTGCAGCACCGACAAAGCGGTCACCGACTTGCCCGATCCCGATTCGCCGACCAGGGCCAGGGTTTCGCCGCGATCCAGGGTGAAGGACACGGCCTTCACCGCGTTCACCGCATCCGGCCCCTGGCCGAAACGGACGGACAGATTGTCGACACGTAACAGGGCTTGGCTCATGACGTTTTCCTGGGGTCAAAGGCGTCGCGCACCGCTTCGCCGACGAAGATCAACAGCGACAGGATGGCGGCCACTGAAACGAAGCCGGTGATGCCCAGCCACGGCGCCTGCAGATTGGCTTTGCCCTGGGACAGAAGTTCGCCCAAGGATGCCGAGCCGGGCGGCAGACCCAGTCCCAAAAAGTCGAGCGCGGTCAGCGACACGATGGAGCCGTTCAGGATGAAGGGCAGAAAGGTCAGGGTGGCGACCATGGCATTGGGCAGCACGTGGCGGGTCATCACCTGGAAGTCGCCCATGCCCAGGGCCTTGGCGGCGCGCACATAGTCGAAATTGCGGGCACGCAGGAATTCGGCGCGGACCACGCCGACCAGCGAGGTCCAGGAAAACAGCACCAATACGCCCAGCAACGTCCAAAATCCCGGTGCGATCATGGAGGCGACGATGATCAGGATCAGCAATTGCGGCAGCCCGCCCCAGATTTCCAGGAAGCGCTGGCCGACCATGTCTACCTTGCCGCCGAAATAACCCTGTACCGCCCCCATGGCGATGCCGATGACGGTGCTGACCAACGAAAGCGCCAGGCCGAACAGCAAGGACAGCCGCAGGCCATAGACCAGCCGCGCCAGCACGTCGCGGCCCTGGTCGTCGGTGCCCAGCCAGTTCTCGGCGTCGGGCGGCGCCGGATGGGGGCGCACCCGGTCGAAATTGATGGTGTCGGCGGCGAAGCGCACCATGGGCCACAGCGCCCAGCCTTTTTCGGCGATCTTTTGACTGACATAGGGATCGCGGTAATCGGCCCAGGTCTTGAAGTCGCCACCGAAGGTGGTTTCCGGGTAATTACGCAGGATCGGCACGTACCACGCGCCGTCATAGCGCACCAGGATGGGACGGTCGTTGCAGATCAGCTCGGCACCCAGCGTCAGCAGGAATACCGCCAAAAACAGCCAGGTCGAGACCCAGCCGCGACGGTTGCGGCGAAAGGCGTCCAGACGGCGGCGGGTCAAGGGGCTCATGCTCAGGAATTCCGGCTGGAAAAGTCGATGCGCGGATCGACGTAATGATAGGTCAGATCGCTGATCAGGTTCAGCACCAGCCCCAACAGACTGAACATGTAAAGGGTGCCGAACATCACCGGGTAGTCGCGGTTGGTTACCGCTTCGAAACCCAGCAGGCCGATGCCGTCCAGGGAAAAGATGATTTCCACCAGCACCGAACCGGCGAACAAGATGCCCACCAAGGCGGATGGGAAACCGGCGATGACCAACAGCATGGCGTTGCGGAACACGTGGCGGTACAGCACTTGGTTTTCGGTCAAACCCTTGGCCCGTGCGGTGATGACGTATTGCTTGCCGATTTCTTCCAGGAACGAATTCTTGGTCAGCATCACCAAGCTGGCGAAGCCGCCGATGACCAAGGCGGTGACCGGCAGGGCCAGATGCCACAGGTAATCCAGTGCCCGTTGCCAAAACGGCCAATCCTCGGCGCCGACGCTGGTCAAGCCGCGTAACGGGAACCAGTTCAGGTAACTGCCGCCGGCGAAGACGATGATCAGCAAGATGGCGAACAAGAAGCCCGGCACCGCATAGCCGACGATCACCATCCACGAGGTGACGATGTCGAAACTCGATCCGTCCCGCCGCGCCTTGGCGATGCCCAAGGGGATGGACACCAGATAGATGATCACGGTGGACCACAGGCCCAAGGAAATGGAGACCGGCATCTTTTCCAAGATCAGATCGACTACCGAAACGTCGCGGTAAAAGCTTTTGCCGAAATCGAAGCGCAGGTAATTGCCGATCATGGTGAAAAAGCGTTCGTGGGCCGGCTTGTCGAAGCCGAATTGACGCTCGATCTCGGCAATGAATTTGGGGTCCAGGCCTTGGGCGCCGCGATAGGCGCCGCTTTGCCCGGCCTGGGGTTTGGGGGCGGTGGTCACGTCGGCGCCGCCCCCCGACAGGCGTTGGGTGGTGTTGCCGGCCTGGCCCTCGATACGAGCGATCATCTGTTCAACCGGGCCGCCCGGCGCCAGTTGGGCGACGATGAAATTGATCAACATGATGCCCAAAAGCGTCAGGGGGATCAGCATCAGGCGGCGAGCCGCATAGGCGAACATCACTGGACCTCCGCGCTTTTGGCCCACAGGGCGAACATCTGCCAGCCCTGCAGCGGCACGATGTCCGGTTGTCCGAACTTGTCCCACAGGGCCACGCGGGTGGTGGGCGAATGCCATTGCGGGATGACGTACCAATTCCACAGCAGCACCCGGTCCAGCGCCCGGCTGGCGGCGACCAGACTGGCACGGTCGGGGGCGGCGATCACCTGTTCCACCAGCCGGTCCACCGCCTTGTTCTTGATGCCGCCGAAATTGCGGCTGCCGTTTTGGTCGGCGGCGTCGCTGGCCCAGTAAAGGCTTTGTTCGTTGCCCGGCGACAGCGACTGCCCCCAAGAGGCGACGATCATGTCGAAGTCGAAAGCGCGCACCCGGTTGACATATTGGGTGGGATCGACGGTGCGCACGCTGGCGTCGATGCCGAGGCGGGCCAGATTGCGGGTAAAGGGAAGCGCGATGCGTTCGAAGGCCGGCGAATTCAGCAGGATTTCAAAGCGGAAGGGCTGGCCTTGTTTGTCCACCAGCTTGCCGTTAACCACGTCCCAGCCCGCCTGTTCCAGCAACGCCATGGCCTGGCGCAGATTGGGGCGGATGCCCAAGGCGGAATCGGTGACGGGCGAGCGGAATTGTTCGCTGAAGACCTGGGGCGGCACTTGGTCGCGCAAAGGCTCCAGCAATTTCAGCTCGGCTGCGTCGGGCAGACCCTGCGATGCCAGTTCCGAATGGTCGAAATAGGAATTGGTCCGCGCATATTGCCCATAGAACAGATTGCGGTTGGCCCATTCGAAATCGAAGGCCAGGGCCAGGGCCTGACGCACCCGGATGTCGGCGAACAGGTCGCGGCGCAGGTTGAAGGCGAAGCTTTGCATGCCCGACGGCATACCGTCGCGGAATTCGCGCAATTGCGCCTGACCATTCTTCAACGCGGGCCAGTCAGCATAAGCGGTGGCCCATTTCTTCGATTCGTTTTCGACCCGCAAATCGTATTCACCGGCCTTCAGCGCTTCCAGCGCCACGGTGGAATCGCGATAGACGTCGTAGCGGATGGTGTCGAAATTATAGCGGCCCTTTTGGGTCGGCAAATCCTTGCCCCAATAATCCTTCACCCGCTCATAGGTGATGGTGCGCCCGGGCTCGAACTTGCCGATGCGATAGGGGCCGCTGCCCAAGGGGGGCACCAGCGTCGTCTCGTCGAAAGTCTTGTCCTGCCAGTAATGCTTGGGCAGCACCGGCAACTGGCCCAGGATCAAGGGCAATTCGCGGTTGTCGCCGGGCTTGAAGACGAATTTGACCCGGCGCTCGCCCAGTTTCTCGGTATGGTCGACACCGGCATAGTAGAAACGGTAATGGGGCGCCCCCTTACTGCGCAGGATATCCAGGGAAAAGATCACGTCGTCGGCGGTGATCGGCTTGCCGTCATGCCAGCGCGCCTGGGGTCGCAGGCTGAAGATCACCCACGACCGGTCGGGCGGTGTTTCGATGGTTTCGGCGATCAGGCCGTATTCGGAAAATGGCTCGTCGGCGGCCGAGTCCATCAGGGTCTCGAAGGGCAGCGAGATCCCGTCGGGGCTTTGGCCCTTGGTGATGAACGGGTTCAGCGAATCGAACGGCCCCATGTCGGCCAGCCGCAATTCACCGCCCTTGGGGGCATGGGGATTGACGTAATCGAAATGGCTGAACCCGGCCGGATATTTCAGATCGCCATGCATGGCCATGCCGTGCTGGGGTTGGGCGAGCGCGGGCAGGGCGCATACCAGCAGCAAGGCGACAAGGGTTTTCCTCATCCCTGCAGCACTTCCAGGGCCAAGGCGTGCAGGCGGGCATCGCCGGCGGCGCAGATGGTGCCGGGCGAAGCGATGCTGACCGCGTCGCCGTTCCAATCGGTGACCTTGCCGCCGGCCCCTTCGATGACCGGGACCAGGGCGCAGTAATCGTAAGGCTTCAACCCGGCTTCGGCGACCAGATCGACGAAGCCGGTGGCCACCAGGGCATAGGCATAACAATCGCAGCCATAACGCGGCAGCTTGACGCGGGCGGCGATGCGTTCCCAGCCCGGCCGGGTGACGTCGTCGAAATATTCCGGCCCGGTGGTATAGGCATAGGCCTTTTCCAAAGCATCGCAGGACCGCGTGCGCACCACCTCGCCGTTCAGGGTGGTGGGCAGGCCGCGCCCGCCGATCCAGCGTTCGCCGGTGATGGCCTGGTCGATCACCCCCAGGATGGGGACGCCGTTTTCACAAAGCGCGATCAAGGTGCCGAAACTGGGCTTGCCGGTGATGAAAGCCTTGGTGCCGTCGATGGGGTCCAGCACCCAGACATAACGGGCGTCGACATTCTCGCGGCCGTGTTCTTCACCCAGGATACCGTGATCGGGGAAGCGTGCCTTGATCAACGCCCGCATGGTGGCTTCCACCTCGCGGTCGGCGATGGTCACCGGGCTGGAATCGTCCTTGTCGTCCACCGTCACCGGCGTGCGGAAATATTTGCGGATCACCGGGCGGGCGGCATCGGCCAAGTCATGGGCCAGGGCGACGAATTCGGCGGGCAAGGCGGTCATGGGAATTCCTGGTCTGGTGTCGGGGCGAAGTTTGGCCCGAAATCGCGGTCATTGCCAGACAACTTAAGCCGGTTTCGCCGTTGATCCAGCCGGTATATGGTGGTTTCCCCCTTTCGCGGAGCCGGCCCATGTCCAGTCTGAACCCCGTCATCATCATTCCCGCCCGCCTGCCCGCCTCCCGCTTGCCCAACAAGCCCCTGGCCGACATCCATGGCGAGCCGATGATCGTCCATGTGTGGCGTCGCGCCGTGGCCGCCGGCATCGGGCCGGTGGTGGTGGCCGCCGCGGACCAAGAAATCGCCGACGCCGTGATCGCCCATGGCGGCACCGCCGTGTTGACCGACCCGGACCATCCGTCGGGCTCGGACCGGGTGTGGGAAGCCTTGGAAAAGGTCGACCCCGAACGTCAGTTCGGCGCCGTGGTCAACGTCCAGGGCGATCTGCCGACCATCGATCCCGCCATTATCCGCGCCGTGTTCGACCCCCTGGATCATGTGGGGGTGGATATCTCGACCCTGGTGGCCGAAATCAAGGTCGAGGAAGAACGCAGCAATCCCAACGTGGTCAAGGCGGTGGTGGGGTTCGCGCCGGGCACCAGCGTGGGTCGCGCCCTTTATTTCACCCGCGCCACCGCGCCATGGGGGGACGGGCCGCATTACCACCATATCGGTCTTTACGGCTATCGCCGCGACAGCTTGCGGCGCTTCGTCGGACTGAAGCAGGGCATCTTGGAACAACGCGAAAAGCTGGAACAGTTGCGCGCCCTGGAAAACGGCATGCGCATCGACTGCGCCTTGGTTGACACGGTTCCGCTGGGTGTCGATACTCCCGCCGACCTTGACCGTGCTCGCGACATGTTGATGCCCCGATGACCCAGAACGCCGCCGATCCCAGCAATTCCATCGCCTTCCAGGGCCTGCCCGGGGCGTATTCCCACAAGGCCTGCCGCGCCGCCTTTCCGGCCATGAGCCCGCTGCCCTCGGCCACCTTCGAGGACGCTTTCGCCGCCGTGCGTGAAGGCCGGGCCCGTTATGCCATGATCCCCATCGACAACACCCTGGCCGGACGCGTCGCCGACGTTCACCATTTGCTGCCCTATTCCGGCCTGCACATCATCGGCGAGCATTTCGAACGCATCAACCACCACCTGCTGGCCCCCCAGGGTGCCACCCTGGACAGCATCAAGACGGTGGAAAGCCATGTCCACGCCTTGGGACAGTGCCGCAACCTGATCCGTCAGATGGGGCTGTCGGTGATCGTCGGCGCCGACACGGCGGGGGCTGCGGCCGATCTGGCCAAGTCGGGCGACGTCACCAAGGCGGCCATCGCCTCGGAACTGGCGGCCGAGATTTACGGGCTGCAATCGCTCAAATCCAATATCGAGGACGCCGAGCACAACACCACCCGTTTCGTGGTGCTGGCCCGTGACGCCGTCGAACCCAATCCCAACGGCAACAACGTCACCACCTTCGTCTTTCGGGTGCGCAACGTGCCGGCCGCGCTTTACAAGGCGCTGGGCGGCTTCGCCACCAACGGCGTCAACATCACCAAGCTGGAAAGCTATCTGGTGGGGGGCGGCTTCGTCGCCGCGCAATTCTATGTGGACGTGGAAGGTCATCCGGCCCAGCGCAATCTGCGTCTGGCCCTGGAGGAGCTGGAATTCTTCAGCCACGAAGTGCGCATCGTCGGCGTCTATCCCGCCCATCCGGCGCGCGCCAGCTTCA
Source organism: Rhodospirillaceae bacterium UBA6219 (assembly GCA_002435715.1). Taxonomy (GTDB): domain Bacteria; phylum Pseudomonadota; class Alphaproteobacteria; order Rhodospirillales; family Magnetospirillaceae; genus Magnetospirillum. Next base: position 18,099 of record DISD01000063.1, on the reverse strand, counting down.
GCGGACCGGCGGAATAAGCCGCCGGTCGGTCATGTCATGAGCCCGGGTGGCGAGCAAGCCGCCCGGCACGGGTCAGGTTCAAACCTTTTCCCAATCGACGTCGGCCAACCAGTTCTCGGCGGTGCGGCGGCCCAGGTCGCGCAAATAGACCAGAAAGTCCCATTCGGTGTTGAACTTCGACGATGCCGTCAGTTGGCGGAATTCGTCATCGGCGCACAGGACGTGCAGCTTCAGGCGTCGATAGGTGTCCTCGCCGATCTCGCCCTGGTCGATCAGGGCGTTGATGCGGGCCAGGCTTTCCATGCCATGGGTCAGGCTGGCGTTGAAGACGATCTCGTTCATGCGGTTCAGGATGTCGCGCGCATTGCGCGGCGTGCCCTTGCGTTCGGGCGGATTGATCGGCACCACCAGCAGATGCTTGGCCTCACCGCCTTTCAGCAGGGGCAGCAGCGGCGGGTTACAGGCATAGCCACCATCCCAATAGGGCACGCCGTCGATTTCCACTGCTTGGAACAAGAACGGCAGGCAGGCCGAGGCCAGCACCGAATCGGCGCTGATCTCGCGGGTCGAGAAGATGCGGGCCTGACCGGTTTCCACATTGGTGGCGGCCACATGCACGGCGATGCGGCGCTGACGCGACAAGGTGGGGAAATCCACGTGGCGTTCCAACACCTCGCGCAGCGGGTTCAGCCCCAGGGGATTGGTCTGATAGGGCGACAGGAATTGGCGAGCCACGTCCATCAAGGCCAGCCAGGGCGAGCGGTCCAGGCTCCACCCGCCATCCAGGCGGTCCAGCCAGGATCGGCGGAACGGCGACAGCCGTCCGGCATCGGCCACCGAGCGCCAAAAGCTTTCCAGTAATTGCCGGGCTTTTGCCGGGCCGCCGCTGGTCAGGCCATGGGCCAACACCACCGCGTTCATCGCCCCGGCCGAAGTCCCTGAAACCGCCGCCACGGTGATGTCTGGGTGTTCCAACAAACGGTCGAGAATTCCCCAGGTCAAGGCACCATGGGCGCCGCCACCTTGCAGGGCCAGGGCGACCACATGCTGGCGTTCGATTTCGGGGGCCGCCGGGGGCGGCAGCGGCGGGGAATGTTCCGCAGGGGCTGGCGGGAGTGGGGAATCTGGCCGACGCAGCCAGCGCGGGATCAATGATTTGGCATTGGGCAAAGCCATGGCGGCACCTCATGCTGCGCTGCACAATATTGGGCGCATGAGCGGTCGGTTCAAGAGACGTTTTGTGGTCAGGCTGTGGGGGCGAAGGCTTTCAGGGCGAAATTCACCGCGGTTTCGATGGTGGCTTCGGCGCTGAAATGCGGGTTGGGCGGCAATTCGATCATCACCCGATGGAAACATTCGCCGCGCAGCATGCCGACGAAGGCGTCGACCGTTCGGCGGGTGTCGTCGAAATCCAGCAGACCGCGTCGTTTCATGTCGTCGAAGACGTCGCACAGGCGTTGCTTACCGCGCAGCGGCCCGGCCTCGTACCAGGTCTTGGCCAGTTCCGGGTAACGCGGCGCCTCGGCGATGACGATGCGGTAGATGCCCATCACCTCGGGCGAGACGAACAACGCCATCAGGCGCTGGGCGATGGCGGTCAGGATGGTGCGCGCATCCGACGAATCGGGCAGCGACAGTGACGACAGACCTTCGGCCTGATCGTCGCAACGACGGCAGATGATGGCGCCGAACAGATCGTCCTTGCTGGCGAAATGGGCGTAGATGGTGGCCTTGGACACACCGGCGCGGGTGGCGACTTCGTCGACGCTGGTGCTGGCATAGCCGCTTTCCAAAAAGCAGGCTTGGGCCGCGTCCAGCATGGCGGTGCGTTTGGCGGCGGAACGGGGGCTAAGGGGCTTTTCCATACCCACAAACTAAACTAAGCAGTTTAGTTTGTGAAGCGTTACACGCATTCCCTTTGTTCAACCCACCATATCCGCTAACGCATCCTCCAGCAAGGATGGCTCGATTTCGCGTAAACGCGGTCCGTCGGTCCATACCAGGGCACACCGAATTCTATGGTGCGGATAGATGCAGGCCAGGGCCAGGCGATAGGCCGCCATCTGCCGCACATAGATATGGGGAATGGGGTCGCTGGCTGCCGGCGGGTTGCGGTTGGTCTTGTAATCCACCACCAGCACTTCGCTGTCGGTGACCACCAAGCGGTCCACTTGGCCGGAAATGGCCCGGCTGTCGCCGATCAGACCGATTATGGGCACCTCGGCTTGGCTGGCGGGGGTGAACAGCGGGGCGAAATCGGCATGGTCCAGGATGTCGCTGACCTCGTTGGCGACGGCCAGGGCTTGGGTGCTGTCCAGGCCGCCGCTGGTCGTCAGGAAGCGGATGGCCGCCTGGGCGCGTTTGTCGCGGGAAAGCGCGGGCAGGATCTGCAGCAATTTGTGGATCAGCTTACCCCGCCGGAAACGGGCCAGTCCGTCGCCGCCGCCAAGGGGGGAACGCACCGTCGGTTCCTCGCCCTCGGGCCGCGACGGTGCCAGCGGGCGGGGTGGCGACGGCTCGTCGGGGGCCGGCTGCTTGGCCCACAGGGGCAAGGGGACGTGCCGCGCGTTTTCGATGGCGAAGGTCTTTTCCTCGACATCCTTTTGCTGCGGGCAGGACAGGCGCAGCACCGTGGTCTCTTCGGTCTCGGCCTGGGCTTCCAGGAACGGGTCGGTGGCTTCGGCGGCGATGCCTTCCAACCCGGTCTTGATCAGATTGTACCAACAGCCAGCGGGCGGTGCTTTCAGGGTTTCCCAGCCGCACACATAAAGCCGGTCCTCGGCGCGGGTCATGGCCACATACAGCAGGCGGCGATATTCCTGCTCGCGCCCGATCTTCTTGGCGTCGCGGGCGGCGGTGGCGACATGGTCGGCCATTTCGGCACGCGGCGGCCACAACAGGATTTCGTCGTCGGGGGTGCCGGCCCACAACAGGCGCGGACCCTGGGTGGGCATCTGCAGCGTGTCGGGCATGAAAACGATGGGGGCCTGCAGCCCCTTGGACCCATGTACGGTCATGATGCGCACGGCGTCGCCGCCGCCTTGCTCCAGGTCGCGCTTGATCTCGGTGCCGCCGCTTTCCAGCCAGTGCAAAAAGCCCTGCAAGGACGGCGGATGGGCGCGTTCGAAGGCCATGGACAGGTTGGTGAACTCGTCCAGCGGGTCTTCGGCTTCCGGTCCCAGTCGGGCCAGCACGGCGCGCTTGCCGCCCATGGGGCCCAGCACCTGGGCGAACAAGGCATAGGGCGACAGGTGGTCGACCAGACCCAGCAGGCGCGACAACAGGTCTTCAGCCCGGCCAAAGGCGGCTTCCTCGCCGGCCCGGCGTTTCAGGTTCTCCCACAGGCTGCTGGTGCCGCGATTCCACGCCAAGCGGAACAATTCGTCTTCGCTGAAACCGACGAACGGGCCTTTCAGCACGGTGGCCAGGGTCAAATCGTCCTCGGGCAGCAGCAGGAAATTGCCCAGGGCCATCAAGTCCATCACCGCCATCTGCTCGGTCAGCACCATACGGTCGGCACCGGCGACGGGAACGCGCAATTCCTTCAACTCGCGCACCAGATCCTCGACGAAGCCGCCGCGACGGCGCAGCAGAACCAGCACGTCGCCGGCGCGGATCGGGCGGTTCTGGCTGTCCAGGCGTTCGCTGTCGATCAGGGCGCGGATGCGCCGGGCCACCAGGCGGGCCAGGCGGGCGCGGGGTGAATCGCCGCGCAACCTTTCCACCGGGGGCTTCCAGGCGGGGATTTCGTCGGCCGGGCGCGGCTTGACGGCGGGCCAGATTTCCACCAATCCGGCTTGCCCCATGCGGGCGGCCAGATGCTGGGGTTCCGGGTCGTCATGGGTGACGCCGTCGCGGCCCGGCCCGGCCCCGGCGAACACCGCATCCACCGCGTCCAAGACGGCGCGGGTCGAGCGGAAGGACAGGTTCAGCGGAATTTCCCGCCACAGGCGTTGGGCGTTGGTCGCCGCTTGGGCAAAGCGCTGGCGCATGGCCTTGAAGGCTTCCGGGTCGGCGCGCTGGAAGGAATAGATGCTTTGCTTGACGTCGCCCACGGCGAAAATGGTGCGCAAGCTGTCGCGCGCCCCCAGGCCGGCGAAGAATTCCTCGCACAGTGCCGCCACCACCGCCCATTGGTCGGGATTGGTGTCCTGGGCTTCGTCGATCAGCACGTGGTCGATACCGCCATCCAGCTTGTACAGCACCCAAGGCGCCACACCAGGACGGCCCAACAATTCCCGGGCCGCCAGGATCAAATCGTCGTAATCCATCAAAGCGCGGGCCTGTTTGGCACGCTCGTAAGCACTCAGCAGGGCGTGGCCCAGGCGCAGCAAAGCCGCACTGCATTGGGCCACTTGCGCGGCGCGCAGGCGGTCGGCCACCCGCATCAGCCGCTCGGCCTCGTCGGCCAGGGCTTTTTCCAGCCAGGGATGGGCGTCGCGCAGGCCATTGGTCACCAGCTTGGCCCGCGGCTCGCCCTTGGCGGTCAGCACCGACAGGCAATATTCGGCGAAACCGGCGGCGCGGCCCGCCGGCTCGGCCAGCCAACTGGCCAGACGCTCGCCGGCCTTCTGGTCGGTCTTGGCGCCGCCCAACAAAAGAGGCACCGCCTGACGCAAGGTATCGACGGCGAAGGACTGGTCGGCGCAGGCATCGTCCAGGATGCTGTCCGGGCTGTCGCCGGGCTCAAGCTGTAACCGGGCGCGGGCGGCGGCGATGGCGCCGTCGATGCCGCCGGTGCGCTCCAACAGACGTTTCAAGCGGCCACGATCACTGGCCAGTTCGGCCATCAGGTCGGGAAAGGCGGTCTCGTGGACCTGACCGGTGACCATCTCCAGGGCTTGGCTGAGATGCGTGTCGACGCCGTCGCGGGCATGGGCCAGCACCTGTTCCTTGGCCGCTTCCAGCAATTCGCCGGCATCGCGGTCGTCCATCACCTGGAAGTGCGGGGCCAGACCGGCTTCCAGCGGGAAACGGCGCAGCAGCGATTGGCAAAAGGCGTGGATGGTTTCGATCCGCATGCCGCCGGGACTGTCCAGCACCAAAGCGAACAGGCGCCGTGCCCGCAATTCCTCGGCCGGATGGGGCGGGCGGCCCAGCAACTCGCCCAAGGCCTTGGCCAGGGCGATATCGTCGGCAATGGCCCAATCCGCCAGTTTGCGGTTGATGCGGTTGCTCATCTCGGCGGCGGCCGCCTTGGTGAAGGTCAGGCACAGCAATTTGTGCGGCGCGTTGCCGGCCAACAAAAGGTTCAGCACCCGGTCGGTCAACACCTTGGTCTTGCCGGTGCCGGCCGACGCCGCCACCCATACCGACGCCGCCGGATCGGCGGCTTGCTGCTGACGAAGGCTGGCTTCGGTGATCATTCCGCCTCCTCCTCGCCGGCCACCGCCCATTCCTTGACGCGGGCCAGGTGCAGGTAGTCGGAATATTTGGGGGCGCGCTCTGGGTGCGGCCGGGCTTCATAGGGGGTGGCGGGGTCGTCGAAGGCGGCGATCAGGCCGTGGATGCCTTCCAAGGCTTCGTCGGTCAGCCGTTGGGGATCGGCGGTGGCGGATTTTTCCTCGCCGCCTTCGGCGCCGCCCTTCAGACGCCAATACAGCATTTGCGAGACAGCGGCGGGTTTTACGTCGTCGAAGCCGCCGAAGCGGGCGATGGCGGCTTCCAGGGGCAATTGCGGCGCATAGCCGGCGGCCACTTCCTTGGCGCTGGGCGGCTGGCCGGTCTTGTAATCGATCAGCGCCAGGGTGCCGTCCTTCATTTCGTCCACCCGGTCGGCGCGGGCGTGCAGCCGGAAGGGGCCGGCCGGGCCTTGCAGTTCCAGGGCGCCGTTGATTTCCGTGTGGATGCGGGCGACATCCGGGCGGCGGCCCCGTTCATGGTCGGCCAGCCAGCGGGCGACGGCGCGAAAGCGCGGCCACCAAAAGGCCCAGATGCCCGGACGGGTCATGGCGGGGGCGAAAATCTCGGCGCCGATTTCCAGTAATTTGGCCTCGGCATCGTCGGGCAAGTCCTGGGGAAAGGCGTTCAGGAACTTTTCCACCGCTTCGTGGACCAAGGACCCGTAATCGGCGGCACCGGGGTCGGCATCGATGGGGTCCAACGCCCGCAACCCCAACACCTTCTTGGCGTAGATGCCATAGGGGTCGCGCATCCAGGTTTCCACCTCGGTCACCGACATCTTGCGCGGGCGGGCGGCAAGCGGTGGGCGCGGGGCCGGGCGGTCCACCTTGACCCTTTCCTCGGCGCGGTCCAAGGCAGCGTGCCAGGCCAGCCATTCCCATTCCTGCTGGTGGAAGTTCAGGCCACGGGCCTGGGTCACCGCATCCAGCCGCATCAGCCAGCGCGACGGCACGGTCGGTGTGCCCTCGACGCGGGCGGACCGGCTGAGAACCACCTGGGGGGCGGCGAAGGCCTGGGCGAAATCGTGGGCCGACTGACCGATGCGGACTTCCGGGGCGGGCAGGCCGAAGGCCTTGCGCATGGGGCGGCTCATCCACGGATCGGCCTCGGCTTCGCCCGGCCAGGTGCCTTCGTTCAAGCCGGCCAGAATCATCAGGTCGGATTGTTGCAGCCGCGCCTCCATGGCGCCCCAGATGAACAGACGGGGGTGGCGGCCCCAGATGGGGCGAACCACCCGACCCGACAGCAATTCGTCGAACAGGGCGGCGTAATGGCGGGGCGAAATGGCGGGGAACATGGGGCCGATTGTCGCCAGGGCTTCCGCCAGTTCGCCGATGGTCCGCGCCAGTGCCTCGCCGGCTTCACCCCGCCACAGCCGCAAGGGACCGGGGCCTTGGTGGTCGGCGGCCAGGGCTTCGGCCGCTTCCATGTGGGTGCGCAGCAAATCGGCCAAAGAGACACTGTCTTGGGCCATCAGCGTCAGGAATGGCGACAAGGCGGATTCCACCGCATCCAGCCAGCGGATCAGCGCCGGATCCTCGGCACAGGCGGTGCGCAGGCCGCCCAATCCGGGGGCGGGGCGGGGACCGCGCAGGATTTTCTCGGTTTCCAGGCGTCGTGCCTGGGCGCGGAAGCGGGCCGGGTCCAGGCCGCCGGCGGAAAGCGGGTGCTTGGCCAGGGCCAAGGTGGGATGGGGGGCGAAATCCTCGGCCACCACGCGGGCCAACAGGCGCAGGAACGTCCCCGGTTCGGTCAACAGCAGCGGACGGCCGGCGGAATCGTCGATGACGACGCCCCAGCGTTCCAGTTCCGAGGCGACGCGGCGGGCCAGATCGCGGTCGGGGGTGACCAGGGCGGCGGTGCTTTCGGGGACTTCCAGGACCTGGCGCAGCATCAGGGCGATGGCGCCGGCTTCTTCGCGCGGGCTGGGGGATTTCAGCAGGGACACCCCATCCAAGGCGCCGGGGAAGTCGCGGGGATGGCGCCATTGCTCGCAAGTGGCGGCGGGGCGCAGCGATTCGGCCAACAGGGCCGAGCGGGCGGCGCGCGGGTCGTGACGCGGCGACAGGTCGCGGACCTGGGCGCGTGACACGTTCAGGCGGGCCAGAACCTGCTTCAGCATGAATTGCGGATGGGTTTCGTCCAAGGATTCCCACGATTCGCCATCCATGTGGGTGTCCAGGCCGGGCAACACCACCTGGCCGTGATCCAGGCCGGCGATGGCGGCCAGCAAGCGGGCGGTGGCCGGGCGCGAACCGGTGGAACCGGCGACGATGACCGGATGTTCGGGCGGATCGCGCAGCCAAAGCGCTGCCTGGGCATCCAGCACCTTGTTGACCCAATCCTGATGGTCGATACGGCCGCCCAACAGCGCCGGCCAGTGTTGGGTGACGATCTTCAAAAAGTCGATGGTCACCTGCCAATGGGCGGCGTAATCGTCGGGGACCAGCTTGTCCAGACGGTCGAAGCCGATTTCCTCGATCAGCACGCTGTCCAGCAGGCTGCCCAATTCGCGGGCCAGCCGCGCCGCCTGATCGGGACTGGGGGCGTGACCACCGCGCCCGGCGCCCATCTGCAGCACCAATCGGGTCAAGATCAGATGGCGTTCCGCCGGGGGAATGGGGGCGGCCACGTCCAGGCCTTCGGGGGCCAGCAAATCCTGTTCGGCCAGATCGTCGGCATCGGGTTCCAGCGGCTTCAGACGCGGCAGCAGCAAAGGCTTGCCGTCGGACAGGCGCAAAAAGGCGTCCTTCAGTGCCCGGCAGGCCCGGCGGTTGGGCAGCAGCACCAGCATGCGGGCCAAACGCAGCGGGTCGCCATCGGCCTGACGCAGCAGATGGCCGGCCAGCACGTCGACGAAGGGCAGGCCGGCGGCGATGGTGAAAATCGATCCGGCCGGCGCATGTGTCATGGATTGTCCTGCTTTTCGGCCAACAGGGCCTGTTCCACCACGGGCAGGGCCTGGGGGGTGCCCACATGGTACCAGCCGCCGTCATGGACCAGACCGAACAGGCGTCCGGCTTCCAAGGCCCGGTCGTACAACACGTTCAACGAGAATTTGCCCGAAGGGGCTTCGGCGAACAAGCGCGGCGACAGGATTTGCACCCCGGAAAACAGCAGGGGCGCCACCTGACGGGCGCCGCGCCGTGTCGGCACGCCGTCGGTGGACAGAAAAAAGTCGCCGTCACCGTCGTAGCCCAAGGCCGTTGCGGTGCGGCTCATCAGCAACAGCGCGTCCATGTTTTCATCGTCCCAGGCTTGGGCCAGACGATGCAGGGCGCTTTCGGTGCCGCCATCGGTCCAGATGATGTCGGAATTGACCACATAGAACGGAGCCGAGCCTAAAAGCGCCAAGGCCTTGGTGACGCCGCCGCCGGTTTCCAGCAACACGTCTTCCGGCGACAGGGTGATGTCGGCGCGGTGCGCCAGATGGGCGGCGATCTGGTCGGGCAGCCAATGGGTGTTGACCACCTTGTGGGTCACGCCGGCCTTGTCCAGATGATCCAAGGCGCGGTCCAGCATGGTGCGGCCGCCGACGCGGACCAGCGGCTTGGGCCGGGTTTCGGTGATCGGACGCATGCGCAGGCCCAGACCGGCGGCCAGGACCATGGCGTGGGTGGGTTTGCAGCTCATGGATTGGGAACCGTGCGTTGGTCGGGGGGCATGTGGGTGTCCAGCCAGGCTTTGATCGGGGCCAGCGCCGGATGGGCCAGCGATTGTTCCAGCAAGCGCCAGACCCGGGGGATGTGGACCAGATAACCGGCCTTGCCGTCGCGTTTGCAAAGACGGGTGAAGATGCCGATGACCTTGGCGTGGCGCTGGGCCGCCAGCACCGCCCAGGAGGCGGCGAAGGATGGGCGGTCGACATGGGGCAGCCGCGCCAGATAGCGGTCCTTCATGCGTTCGATCAGACCGGGATCGATGTCGCGGCGCGCGTCTTCCAGCAGGCTCATGGGGTCATAGGTGATGGGGCCGGACACCGCGTCCTGGAAATCCAGCAGACCGCACGCGGCCAAACCGGGGCGGTCCAGCAGCATCAGATTGTCCACGTGGAAGTCGCGCAGCACCAAGGTGTCGGGGACCGAACGGGCGATGGGGAACAGGTCGCGCCACAAGGACCGGTATTGGTCGCGCGCGTCGGCGGCGACCGGGTGGCCCAGCACGGCGGGCATGTACCAATCGGTCAACAGGCAGGCCTCGGTCAGCAGGCGCTCGTCGTCATAGGCGGGCGTGCCGGCGGGCACGGCCTCGGCGCGGCCATGCAGGTCGGCCAGCACGTCCATGGCCAGGGCGTACAGGCCTTCCTCGTCGTCGTCGGCCGCCAGAATGCGGGCATAGGTGGAATCGCCCAGGTCCTCCAGCAGCAAAAAGCCGTGTTCCACGTCCTTGGCCAGGATGCGCGGCGCCGAATAGCCCAGCCGGCACAATTGGTCGCCGATGCGGATGAAGGGGCGGACATCTTCTTGCGGCGGCGGGGCGTCCATCAAGACAGCGGCTTGGTCCCGGCGCTGCAAGCGGTCATAGCGGCGAAAGCTGGCGTCGCCGGCCAGCACGCGTCGCTCCGCGTCGGCCCAGCCGTTTTGTTGCAGGAAATCGCGCAGCAATTGGTCGCGCTGGCTCATCACTTCAGTTCCTCGAGACGGTCGTCCCATTGCCCATGCGAGATCAGCTCGGCCTTGCGGCTGGTGGTCTTGTGGCCGGGATGCAGGTGGATTTCCAAGCGCCCGCGCGGCATCAGGCGGCCCAGACGGTCCGGCCATTCGATCAGGCTGACGCCCTCGGCGAAGGCGTCCTCGATCCCCAGTTCGAAGGCGTCCTCGGGCTTGTCCAGACGGTACAGGTCGAAATGCCACAGATCGCCGTTCGTGCCTTCATACATCTGAACCAGGGTGAAGGTGGGGCTGGGGACTTCCTCGGCCTCGTCGGTCAAGGCGCGGATGAAGGCCCGCGCCAGCGTGCTTTTGCCCATGCCCAAAGTGCCGTGGAGCGCGATGACGTCGCCGGGCCGGGCCAAGGCGGCAAGCTTTCTGCCCAAGGCGGTGGTGGCGGCTTCGTCGGCCAGATGGATGATGTGCGTGGGCATGGTTCAGCCTTTCGCGCGGGGATGGGCATCACGATAGACGCGGGTCAGCCGTTCGGCATCGACCTGGGTATAACGCTGGGTGGTGGACAGGGACGAATGGCCCAGCAATTCCTGGATGGTGCGCAGATCGCCGCCGCCGGCCAGCAAATGGGTGGCGAAGGAATGGCGAAGCGCATGCGGCGTGGCGGTTTCCGGCAGGCCCAGCAGCAATCGCAGCCGCCGCATCTGCCGCTGGACGACGCCGGGATTCAGCTTGCCCCCGCGCGCCCCGACGAAAAGCGGCGATTGGGCGGCCAGCGGATAGGGGCACAAAGCCACGTATTCACCGATGGCCTGGCGGACGATGGGCAGGACCGGGACCACCCGCTGCTTGCGGCCCTTGCCGGTGATGGTCATGGCGTCACCGGCCGGGATGTCGCGCTTTTCCATGGCAAGCGCTTCGCCCAGACGCAGGCCGCAGCCGTAAAGAAGCGTGAAAAGCGCCACGTCACGGGCCGCCAGCCACGGTTCGTCATGCAATTCCCCGGCGGTGTTCAAGGCTTCCAGCGCTTCCTCGGCGGCCAGCGGCTTGGGCAGGCTTTTCGGCGGGCGCGGCGCCTTGACCGCGCCCAAGGCCGGGTTGTGCACCAGATCGTGGCGGTCCAGATATTTGAAGAAGCCGCGCAAGGTGCTCATCAACCGGGCCTGGGACGACTTGCCCAGGCCGTCGGCTTGGCGGGCGGCCAGGAAGGCGCGGAAATCGGTGGGCTTCAGTGCGGCCAGATCGTCCAGCCCGGCCTCGGCCCCCAGATGGGACAACAGGAAGGTGACGAAGGCGGACAGATCGCGGGCATAGCCGTCCAGGGTATGCGGGCTGGAGCGTTTCTCGCCCTCCAACCAGCCACGCCAATCGGCGATCACCCGGGCCAGATCGGGGCGGGCGGCGAAATGGATGGGGGCGGCGGCCAAGTCTTACCCGACGAAGCGGCGGACGCAGGTGTCGGTGACGCGGGCCAGGAAGGTGATCAGCTCGGTGCCTTGGCCGGAATGGAAGGTCCGTCCATGGCGCGATCCCAAAGCCAGCAAGCCGGGCGGGCATTGGCCGCCCGGCGCCAGACGCACCAGGGCGGAAGAAGACACCAATCCGGCACCGTCGCCGAACACCGCCGGGTCGCCGGGCATCTGTTCGTTAAGGGCGCAATCGGAACCCGGGCCGCCCATGATGCGGTCGACGCTGCCCGGAACCAGCCGCAGGATGCCCGGCGCGGTCAGCGGTTCCAGGGGGTGCGGGCATTCCTCGAAGGCCAGGGCGGCGACGTCGACGTCCAGCACCGGGGCCAGATCGTCGGCCACCACCTGGGCCAGCGCCGCCATGTCGGTGGCCGACAGCAGGGCAAGGACCGCTTCGTGGGTGCGGTTCTGGGTGCTCATGTTCGAGCGCGAGGTGTGGATCAGGCTTTCGGCGGCGCCCTTGACCCTTTCCACCTCTTCCTTCAGCCGTTCGATCATGAAGCTTTGCATGTCGACGATGCCGTCGGAACCGGGCCAGCGCGACGGCGGCGACAGGGTGGTGACCAGTTCCGTATGGCGCAGCAGGAAGTCAGGGTGCTGGCGCAGATAGGCGGCTACCTGCTTGTCGGTCAGCTCGGGCTCGCTGAACAGGGCATCGTCGCGCTTGCGCACCATGGACATTCCTAACAGGGCGATTGCTTCTTGGTTCGTCGGCGCTAAGTTTAGACCATGCTTTCCGTCGCCGCCAACCCCGCCCGACAAATTTCTCCGCAATCGCTGGTCGGCGTGCTGCTGCCCTTGCCCTTGGCCGGAATCTACGACTACCAAGTGGGTGCCGAACCGGTGGCCTTGGGGGATTTCGTCGCCGTCCCCTTGGGCAAGCGCGAAGTCGTCGGCGTGGTGTGGGGGGAAGGGCGCGGCGGCGTCGATCCGGCCAAGCTGAAAACCATCCATCGTCGTCTTGACTGTCGTCCACTGCCGGAAGCCAGCCGGAAGTTCGTCGATTGGGTGGCCGGCTATACCTTGGCACCGCCCGGGGCGGTGCTGCGCATGGCCATGAGCGTGCCGGCCGCCCTGGAGCCCATCCGCGATCTGGTGGCCTGCCGGGCGGCGGCGGTGATGCCCGCTATCAAGTTGACCGAGGCCCGGCGCCGGGTGCTGGCCGTGGCCGCCGATCTGCCGCCACTTTTGCCCGCCGACCTGGCCCGCGAAGCCGGGGTGGGGCCGGCGGTGGTCAAGGGGCTGATCGAGGCCGGGGCCTTGGAAACCACCCCCATGGCGCCGCCACCGCCCTTTGCCGATCCTGATCCCGATCACCCCGGCCCGATCCTGTCGGCGGCGCAACGACAGGCGGCGGACCATATCTGTACGGCCATGACCCAGGGTTTCTCGGTGTCGCTGATCGACGGCGTCACTGGTTCGGGCAAGACCGAGGTTTATTTCGAAGCCATCGCGGCGGCCCTGGCGGCGGGCCGTCAGGCCCTGGTGCTGTTGCCGGAAATCGCCCTTTCGGCGCAATGGCTGACCCGCTTCCGGGCCCGGTTCGGGGTGGAACCGGCTTTGTGGCATTCGGAACTGACCGACGCGAAGCGCCGCGACACCTGGCGGGCGGTGGCGGCGGGCAGCGCCAAGGTGGTGGTCGGCGCCCGCTCGGCCCTGTTCCTGCCCTTCGCCGATTTGGGGCTGATCATCGTCGACGAAGAACATGATGCCGGTTTCAAACAAGAAGACGGTGTGGCCTATCACGCCCGCGACATGGCGGTGGTGCGCGGCCAGATCGGTTCCTGTCCGGTGGTTCTGGCCTCGGCGACGCCGTCCTTGGAAAGCCTGGCCAACGTCCAGGCCGGGCGCTATGCCCGCCTGCACCTGCCCGACCGCCATGCCGGGGCCATTTTGCCCAGCATGACCTTGGTGGATCTGCGCAAGGACCCGCCGCCGCGCGGATTCTGGTTGTCGCCGGTTCTGGTCAAGGCCATCGAGGAAACCTTGGAAGCCGGCGAACAGGCCATGCTGTTCCTGAACCGGCGCGGCTATGCCCCTTTGACCCTGTGCCGCAAATGCGGCCACCGCCTGCAATGCCCTCATTGCACCGCCTGGCTGGTGGAGCACCGCCATGCCGGGCGCATGGTCTGCCATCATTGCGGCCATTTCGTCCGTCCACCGACCAAATGCCCCCAATGCGAGGCGGAAGACAGTTTCGCCGCCTGCGGCCCTGGCGTCGAACGCATCGTCGAGGAAGCGGCCCATCGCTTTCCCGGCGCAAGGCTGGCGATGATGGCGTCGGACAATATCGCCGGCCCCCAGGCGGCGGCGGAATTGGTCAGGAAAATCGCCGACCACGAAATCGACCTGCTGGTGGGGACGCAGATCGTCGCCAAGGGTTATCACTTCCCCATGCTGACCCTGGTCGGCGTGGTGGATGGCGATCTGGGGCTGGACGGCGGCGATCTGCGTGCCGCCGAACGCACCCATCAACTGTTGTCGCAGGTGGCGGGGCGTGCCGGCCGTGCCGAACGTCCCGGCCGGGTGTTGCTGCAAACCTTCCAGCCCGAGCACCCGGTGATGCGGGCCTTGGCCCAGGGCGAGCGTGATTCTTTTATGGCAGCCGAGGCCCAGGCCCGGCGCGATGCCGGCATGCCCCCCTTCGGCCGGCTGGCGGCGCTGATCGTTTCGGGTCCCGAAGCCGGGGCGGTGGACGAGTTCTGCCGAAAATTGAGTCGCGCCGCACCAATTTTAGAAGGGCTCCAAATTATTGGACCGGCTCCAGCCCCTCTTTCTTTATTAAGGGGGCGTCATCGTCGCCGATTTCTGGTCAAGGCGCGTCGTGACGTGGCCTTTCATCAGCCGTTGCGAAAGTGGCTCGAATCCTTGGTTGTGCCCTCTGGGATAAGGATTCAGGTGGATGTGGACCCCTATGGATTCCTCTAGGGTAGGGGGTGGGGTGGAGTGATCCCCGCCTGACCGGGTGGGGGCACTTTCGCGATGCGGCAGAGCACAAGGCTTGCGGAGTCGTCTTGCAACGCAATACCCAATGTGTTAGTTAACCTCCGCGCTCGTGGGAGGGGGAAACGTCTGCTGCGTCGCAAAATATTGAAAATCAATACGTTATTGGCTGCCGGCGAATTCGTTTTCGACCAGACCCGAAGGACTTGCCCAGGTGCCCTCAGAAACTACTGGCGTGATCGCCGACCGCTACGCTACCGCACTCTTCGATCTGGCCGAAGGCCAGAGCGCTCTCGACCTGGTGGCGGGCGACCTCAAGAGCCTGAAGGTGATGATCCGTGATTCCGCGGATCTCGATCGCCTTCTCGATAGTCCCGCGCTGAAGCGTTCGGAACAGGGTAAGGCCATGGCCGCTCTGGCCGATGCCGCCCAGTTCCATGGACTGACCAAGAATTTTCTCGGGTTGGTGGCTTCCCACCGCCGTCTGTCCGCGCTTCCCGGCATGATCGAGGCTTATCTCGGCACGCTGGCCAAGAAGCGCGGCGAAGTCTCCGCCAAGGTGACTTCGGCGGTGGCGTTGAGCCAGAGCCAACTCGATGCTCTGGTTTCCTCCTTGAAAGCCGCCTGCGGCACGGACGTGTCCGTGGATGTCGGCGTCGATCCCTCGCTGTTGGGCGGGATGGTCGTCAAGGTTGGTTCCCGTATGGTTGACAGCTCGCTGAAGACGAAGCTGCAGCACCTCAAGCTTGCTATGAAAGGGGTTGGATAATGGAAATCCGCGCGGCTGAGATCTCCGCGATCCTCAAGCAACAGATCGCCAATTTCGGCACCGAGGCGGAAGTCGCCGAGGTCGGCCAGGTGCTCTCGGTTGGTGACGGTATCGCCCGTGTGCATGGTCTGGACAAGGTCCAGGCCGGTGAAATGGTTGAATTCCCGGGCGGCATCAAGGGTATGGCGCTGAACCTCGAAACCGACAATGTCGGTATCGTGATCTTCGGCGACGACCGCGCCATCAAGGAAGGCGACACCGTCAAGCGTACCGGCGCCATCGTGGAAGTTCCCACCGGCAAGGGTCTGCTGGGCCGCGTCGTCGACGCGCTGGGCAATCCCATCGACGGCAAGGGCCCCATCGAAGCCGCCGGTTATTACCGTGTGGACGTCAAGGCCCCGGGCATCATTCCGCGTAAGTCGGTGCACGAGCCCATGTCGACCGGCATCAAGGCCGTCGACGCCCTGATCCCGATCGGACGCGGTCAGCGCGAACTGGTGATCGGTGACCGTCAGACCGGCAAGACCGCCATCCTGATCGATACCATCATCAACCAGAAGCGTTGGCACGACCAGTCGGACGAAAAGTCCAAGCTGTACTGCATCTACGTCGCCGTCGGCCAGAAGCGTTCGACCGTCGCTCAGATCGTCAAGACCCTGACCGATTACGGCGCGATGGAATACACCACCGTGGTTGCCGCCACCGCCTCTGAAGCTGCTCCGCTGCAGTTCATTGCGCCCTATACCGGCTGCACCATGGGTGAATTCTTCCGCGACAACGGCATGCATGCCCTGATCATCTATGATGATCTGTCCAAGCAGGCCGTCGCCTATCGTCAGATGTCGCTGCTGCTGCGTCGTCCCCCGGGACGTGAAGCCTATCCGGGCGATGTGTTCTATCTGCACTCGCGCCTGCTGGAACGCGCCGCCAAGATGGGCGACGCCGCCGGTGCCGGCTCGCTGACCGCTCTGCCGGTCATCGAAACCCAGGCCAACGACGTGTCCGCGTACATTCCGACCAACGTGATTTCCATCACCGNNACGGTCAGATCTTCCTGGAAACCGAACTGTTCTATAAGGGCATCCGCCCCGCCGTGAACGTCGGTCTGTCGGTGTCGCGCGTCGGCTCCGCCGCCCAGATCAAGGCCATGAAGCAGGTTGCCGGTACCATCAAGATGGAACTGGCCCAGTATCGTGAAATGGCCGCTTTCGCCCAGTTCGCGTCCGACCTGGACCCCGCGACCCAGAAGCTGCTGGCTCGTGGCGCCCGTCTGACCGAATTGCTGAAGCAGCCCCAGTTCGCTCCGCTGTCGACCGAAGAAGAAGTCGTTTCGATCTTCGCCGGCGTGAAGGGCTACCTGGACAAGCTGGCCGTCAAGGACGTTGGTCGTTTCGAAAGCGGCCTGTTGTCCGAGATCAAGGCCAAGGCGCCGGAGATCCTGACCACCATCGCCACCGAAAAGGCGATCTCGGGTGAGACCGAAGGCAAGCTGAAGGCTTTCCTGGACGGTTACGCCAAGACCTTCGCGTAAGGGGTTTAGCACCCGATGCCGAGCCTTAAAGACCTACGGCTGAGGATCGTCAGCGTCAAATCGACGCGGAAGATCACCTCGGCCATGAAGATGGTCGCAGCTTCCAAACTCCGTCGCGCCCAAAGCGCGGCGGAGGCGGCGCGGCCCTTCGCCGAACGCATGGAACGGATGCTGGGAACCCTGGCGGGTTCTCTGGCCGGTCAGGCGGGTGCCCCCGCCATGCTGGCCGGTAACGGCAAGTCCGACGTGCATCTGATCGTCATGGTGACCGCCGATCGCGGTCTGTGTGGCGGTTTCAACTCGTCCATCGTCCGTGACGTCCGGCGCATGACCGCCGAACTGATCGGTCAGGGCAAGACGGTGAAGATCATGCCCGTGGGCCGTAAGGGCCGCGAGCAGATCAAGCGCGATTTCGGTTCGAACCTGATCGAAGGTTTCGAAGCCCTGGGCCGCAAGGGCATCACTTTCCCCGAAGCCGACATGGTGGCCACCAAGGTGGCTTCCATGTTCGAAGCGGGTGAATTCGATGTCTGCACCATCGTCTACAACCGGTTCCAGTCGGCGATCTCGCAGATCGTGACCCGCCAGCAGCTGATCCCGTTCGCCGTCGAGGCGGGCGAGGAAAAGTCCGGCGAGCTCAAGGCGACCTACGAGTTCGAACCGAACGAAGAAGAGATCCTTGCCACCTTGGTGCCGCGCAACCTGGCCATCCAGGTTTTCCGCGCCACCCTGGAAAGCCAGGCGTCCGAACAGGGCGCGCGTATGACCGCCATGGACAACGCGACGCGCAACGCGGGCGACATGATCAACGGCCTGACCATCAAGTACAACCGTTCGCGTCAGGCTCAGATCACCAAGGAACTGATCGAAATCATCTCCGGCGCCGAAGCGCTGTAAGGAAGAGTAGGAGCTCACAATGGCTAACACTAACGTCGGCACGATCACCCAGGTTTTGGGCGCCGTCGTGGACGTGCGCTTCGAGGGCCAGTTGCCGGCCATCCTGAACGCGCTTCACACCACCAACAACGGCCAGCTGCTGGTCTTGGAAGTCGCCCAGCACCTGGGTGAGAACACCGTCCGCGCGATCGCCATGGACTCGACCGACGGCATGGTCCGCGGTCAGGAAGTGAGCGATACCGGTTCGGCCATTCAGATGCCGGTGGGTCCCGAGACCCTGGGCCGCATCCTGAACGTCATCGGTCAGCCGATCGACGAACGTGGCCCGGTCGGCAACACCAAGACCCTGCCGATCCACGCCGAAGCCCCGGCCTTCATCGACCAGTCGACCGAAGCCGAGATCCTGGTGACCGGTATTAAGGTCATCGATCTGCTCGCCCCCTACCTGAAGGGTGGTAAGATCGGCCTGTTCGGCGGCGCCGG
>DISD01000021.1 GCA_002435715.1 Rhodospirillaceae bacterium UBA6219 | reverse complement strand
CGTCGCGCAGCACGAATTCCAGCTTGGGGCCGTAGAAGGCGCCTTCGCCGGGGTTGTGGCTGAAGGACAGGCCGGTGGCCTGGACGGCGGCCAGCAGGGCGGCTTCGGCCTTGTCCCAGGTCTGGTCGCTGCCCACCCGCTTGGCCGGGCGGTCGGAGAACTTGATGCGGATGTCGTCGAAGCCGAAATCCCGGTAGATGGACAAGATCAGGTCGCAGACGTCCAGGCTTTCCCGGGTGATCTGATCCTCGGTGCAGAAGATGTGGGCGTCGTCCTGGGTGAAGGCGCGCACCCGCATGATGCCGTGCAAAGCGCCCGACGGTTCATAACGGTGGCACGACCCGAACTCGGCCATGCGCAGCGGCAGATCGCGATACGACTTGATGCCCTGGCGGAAAATCTGCACATGGCAGGGGCAGTTCATCGGCTTGACCGCAAGATGGCGTTCATCCTGGGTCTTGATGGTGAACATGCTTTCCGAGAACTTGTCGGCGTGGCCCGAGGCTTCCCACAGCGAGAAGTCGACCAATTGCGGGGTTTTGACTTCCTGGTAGTTCTCGGCTTCCAGACGGGTCCGCATATAGGCTTCGACGGTGCGATAAAGCGCCCAGCCCTTTTGATGCCAGAACACCGACCCCACCGCTTCTTCCTGCAGGTGGAACAGGTTCATCTCGCGGCCCAGGCGACGGTGGTCGCGCTTTTCCGCTTCTTCCAGCATGTGCAGATAGGAATCCAGGTCCTTCTTGTCGAACCAGGCGGTGCCATAGATCCGCTGCAGCATTTCGTTCTTGGAATCACCCCGCCAATAGGCGCCGGCCAGCTTCATCAGCTTGAAGGCCTTGCCCAGCTTGGCGGTGGACGGAAGATGCGGGCCGCGGCACAGATCGATGAAGGCGCCCTGGCGGTAAAGACCGATGGGCTGGCCTTCGGGGATCGAGGCGATGATCTCGGCCTTGTACTTCTCACCCATGTCCGAGAAGAACTTCACCGCGTCGTCGCGGCTCATCTCCTCGCGCACGATGGCTTCGTCGCGGTCGACGATCTCCTTCATGCGGGCCTCGATCTTTTCCAGATCGTCGGGGGTGAACGGAATCGGGCGGGCGAAATCGTAATAGAAACCGTTCTCGATGGCCGGGCCGATGGTGACCTGGGTTTCCGGGTACAATTCCTTCACCGCTTCCGCCATCACGTGGGCGGCGTCGTGGCGCAGCAATTCCAGCGCGTCCGATCCGTCCTTGGCGGTGACGATGGCCAGTTGGCAATCGGTGGAAAGGGTGGTGGTCAGGTCCTTCATCACGCCGTCGATACGGATGGCAAGGGCGGCCTTGGCCAGGCCGGCACCGATGGACTTGGCCACGTCCAGACCCGTCACCGGGCCGGGGAATTCGCGGACGCTGCCGTCGGGAAGCGTGATGGCAACCATGAAAAGACTCTTTCGTGCAAGTGCGAAGGAAAGAGCGGACTCTGTTGGAGTTCCCCCAGGAAGTCAAGAAAAGTGCGGTCTTTAAACCACGAAGGCGCCAGGGGCCATGGGGATGGCCTGGGCCAAGGGTTTGTAAAGCCGCAAGATGGCGGCGCTGGCCATTTCCACGTCCACCTTCTCGGCGGCCATGATGGCGCAGATTTGCTGTCCGATGGCCGACAGCGCCGCTTCGTCGGCGTCGCCGGCAAAGGCGATGGGGAAGGCGCGGAAGACGGTCAGCGCCGCGTCCCGGCTTTGGGCGAAATTGGCCTGGGGCAGGGTGTTCCACACATTGAACAAAGCGGCCAAGGCGGTGGTCATACGCATTTCATCCAGGCGCTTGCGCATGACTTCGCGGACCTGAAAGGCCAGTTCGCGCGGACGGCGGGCCATTTCGGCATTCAGGAACGGACGCTGGATGGCACGTACCGCCTGGTTGCGGGCGGTGCCGATGGCGGTTTCGTACAATTCGGCAAAGCCGAAGGGGCCGCCCACCGCGCCGTGGAACAGCAGCAGGGCGATGGCGTCGGAAATGGTGTTGGCGAAGGTTTCGTCCACGGCGCCCAAACGTTCCATCAGATAGGCGCGGCTGGTTTCCTTGTGTTCGGCCAAACCCATCAATTCCTTGACCGTCTGGGCCAGACGGCGGCCGTCGACCATGAACAGCGCCGCCAGGAACTCGAAATCGCATTCTTGCGGCAGATCCAGCCCGGCCTCGGCGGCGCGGTCACGCAAGATCGACATCAGGTTCAGGGCTTCGATCTCGTATTGGTCCAATTCCTTGGCCGATTTCACCTTGACCTTGACCCGCTTCAGCTCGGTCCGTGTTCCCATGCGGAAACCGACGCCCAGCACCCGGAACACCCGCGGGCGGTCCACCGGTACCTCGACTTCCTGGTATTGCGGAGCCGTGGCATCGGCGGGCTGGGCCAGCTTGGCGCGCGCCCCGTTCAGGCGGCCACCCAATTTGCTGAGGCGTTCCACCACCACCGCCCACATGTCCGACCTGACTTCGGACAGCCCCATGTCGGGACGGGTCGAGGCGACCCGGCTCATGGCCTTGTAGACCCGGCGTTCCAGGGAATCGCGGCACGATGGCAGGATGATCTCGGTCATGAATTCGCCGAGCACGCGGGCGAAGATGGGGGAGAACAGGAAAAATTCCTGCTCATGGACATAGGCGACCGAGGGAAACGTCGCCATGGGCAGACGGAACAGCGCCAAGCGGCGGTTCAGGGTCTCGAGCACGTGTTCGGCCACCTTGTCCTCGGCGGCGCCGAACGAATAAGGCGGCTTGGGGGGGGGCGGCCCGGGAGCCGCTGCCCCGATCAGGTCCAGATCGGGCAAATCGGGGTCCGTCACCACCTTGGGGGCTTCCCCGCGGTCGGCTGCGCGGCGATGGGGATTGTCGTCGCCGCCTTGTTGGCGTTGCCAGGCCAGGGCGATTTCGGGACGTTTGGCGATGACGATCAGGATGACTTCGCGGGCCAGTGCCAGTTGGTCGTCCCAATCACGTCCGATCAAACCGGAAATGAACGAATCCTGGATGGCGACGCGGAACTCGGAATCGCCCTGACGGCGCAGCAATGTGCGCAGCATTTGGCCCATATAGGCGATCAGCTGGTCCTGGTTGCCCAGCTTGGTCAGCTTGGCGGTCAGGTCGCTGTACAGCAAATGCTGGTCGGCGGGCAGTTCCATGGCCTATTTCCCTTGCCCCGGCGGAATGGGGACCACCGAAATAGAGTTTTTGGGCGAGCCCTCGATGATGCGGTCGGAATAAACCAGATAGACCAAGACGTCGCGTTTGGTGTCATGGAAGCGCACGACCTGGATGGTCTTGAACAGTAACGACGTGTCTTTTTGGAACACCGTCTCGCCGTCCTTGATCTTGCCGGTAAAGGCGATGGGGCCGACCTGCCGACAGGCGATCGAGGCGTCCGAAGTGTCCTCGGCGACGCCCAATCCCCCGGAAATGCCGCCCTTCTTGGCGCGTGACAGGTAACAGGTGACGCCGGTCACCTTGGGATCGTCGAAGGCTTCGACCACGATCTTGTCGTTGGGGCCCAGCATCTTGAACACGGTGGAAACGCTGCCGATTTCCTCGGCTTGCGCGGAACTGGCGGCAAGCAATCCGATGCAAACAATTTTACGTAAATATTTCATCGGCTTGCTCGATCCTGGTCGTGTTGCTTACGACTATAGGCGGAGTAGGGGACGCGTGAAAAGAGGGCTTGGACGCGCCGTCTCTTCTAGATGGGGGGGAAATCTGTTAGAACCGCGCCGAAGTGGTATTTCAGGGAAAGATTGTCATGTCCGTTCTGGTTCCGGTGTCCTGGGGTGAAATCATCGACAAGATCACCATCTTGGAGATCAAGGCCGAACGGCTGAGCGACGCCGCCAAGTTGGCCAACGTCACCAAGGAACTGAACGAATTGGTGGCTGTGCGCGAGCGCGAGTTCCCCGCCCATGCCGGCTTGGCCGTGCTGTCGGGCGAATTGAAGGCCATCAACGAGAAGCTGTGGGTGATCGAGGACGACATCCGCGATTGCGAGCGGGCCAAGGATTTCGGCGCCAAGTTCGTCGAACTGGCCCGCGCCGTCTATTTCACCAATGACGAGCGCGCCCAGGTCAAGCGCAAGGTCAACGACCTGCTGGGCTCGGCGCTGGTGGAAGAAAAATCCTATGCCCCTTATGCGTGAAGGCTGAGCCCGCTTGCGACTGCACCATCTGCTCGACACCTGGCTGCGTCTGCGCCGCAAGCTGACCCGTCGCCCCGGCAAGCCGTCGGGGATGCTGGTGGTCAGCGCCGGCGGCTTGGGCGACACCGTGTTGCTGTCGGTGGTGTTGCCGCGATTTCTGGCCCTGGCCGAACCGGGTGAGGACGTCACCGTGCTGTTGCGCAGCGATGCCGCCCGCATGGGTTTCGTGCTGCCGCCCCAGGTCAAGGTCAAGGCGGTGGATTTCGGCAAGTTGCGGCAATGGTCGTATCGTGCCGGGATCTTGGACGAAGTGTTCCAGGCCCATTACCGCGTGGTGCTCCACACCGATTACCTGCGCCATCCCGACCTGGACGAAGCCTTGGTCGAGGCTGCTTGCGCGCCCCTGGCCTTTGCCATGGAACCGCGCCCATCCGAACGCCATGGCAAGCGTTTGGCCGCCAATCGGGCCCTTTACACCAAGCTTTACGAATCCGGGCCGCCGCACACCGACAAGGTTCTGCGCTGGGCCGGCTTCGCCGATTTCCTCAACGGTCGTCAGATGCCGCCGCCCTTGGTGACGCTGGCGCCGTCGCATTTGCCCGAAGCGGCGGTGCTGGTCGCCCCCACCTTGGTGTTGCAGCCGTTTTCGGCGGTTAAGCTGAAGCAAAGCCCGCCCGAATTGTGGGAATTGATCATCGGGCAGGTGCCGGAAAATTGGCGGGTCAAACTGGCCGGCCATCCCAGCGATCTGGACAAGAACCCGGAATTCAAGCGTCTGTTAGAGTTGCCCAATGTGGAATTCGAAGGCGCGCCCTTCGCCCAACTGGCCGGCATCCTGCGGGGCGCGCGGGGCGTGATCAGCGTCGATACCGCCTGCATGCATCTGGCGGTGGTCATGGGGGTGCCGACTTTGTGTCTGGCTTCCGCCGCCTATGTGGGCGAGATCGTCCCCTATGCCCCGGAAATCGCACCGGCCAATATGCATGTGCTTTACACCCCGATGGAGTGCCAGGGCTGTCTGGGGGCATGCTGGTTCCCTCCCGAAGACGGCATGTACCCGTGCGTCGCCGCCTTGGACCCCGATGTGGTTCTGGGCGCGGTGCGCGACCTGATCGCCCGGGGGATCTGATGCCCAGCCTGTCCTCCATCGTGTTCCCGCGGGGCATGCGTCGCCGCTGGTGGCTGTTCCGCCCCATCGACGCCTTGGTTGCCCTGTGGCCGGCGCCCAAGGTGAAAAAGGGCGTGGTCGTGGTGCGCATGGACGGCATCGGCGACATGGTGATGTTCCGCCAAGCCTTGGAACATTACCCGGCGGCGCTGGGCGTGGACAAAGCCGACATCACCGTTTTGGGCTGCAATTCGTGGAAGGGCCTGGCCGATCAGGTGTTCCCCGGCTTCAACTTCGTCGCCATCGACGAACACGCCTATGAAAAGAAATGGCTGTACCGGGCCAAGATTTCCCTGTGGGTGCGCCGCCAGGGCTTCAAGACGGCGATCTGCGACATGTTCATGCGCAAGGTGATGACGGCGGACACCCTGGTCTGGCACAGCCGCGCCCCGGAACGCATCGTCTGCAAGCCGTTCATCACCGAGAGGACGAAGGCGGAATATTCCTGGTATCTGGACCGTGCCACCAAGGTCATCGACACCGGGCCTTATCCGACGCATGAAGGATTGCGCCACTTCACCTTCCTGTCGGAACTGACCGGGCGCCCCCATCCGCCGCAAGTGCCCGCCATTCCGTGGCGCGACCAAGCACCGCCACTGCCCGAGGGCGCGCCTTATGTGGTGATGAATTTCGGCTCGAACGAACCGGGACGGCGTTGGCCGTTCGACAATTTCCTGGCGGTGGCCAAGAAATGCCTGGAAGCCGGATTGCGGGTGGTGTTCGTCGGTGCGGCCCAGGAAGCTTTCGCCAAGCCGGCCATCGCCGCGCTCGACCATCCGGGGGCCATCGACACCATCACCACCTTGAAGCTGGGGCAACTGGTGGACGTGTTGAAGCACGCCGCTTGCGTGGTCACCAACGACACCGGCCCCGGCCATCTGGCCCTGGGAGTGGGCGCGCCCACGGTATTGCTGGCCGGCGGCGGTCATTTCGGCAGTTTCGTCCCCTATCCGCCCCAGATCGCCCCCAAGGGATCGGTGTTCCTGAACCAGGACATGGAATGCTATCACTGCCTGTGGGTGTGCCCGAAACGGGCGTCACGGGCTGATGCCTTTCCCTGCGTCGCCGAGATCAGCCCGGAACGGGTGTGGGACGCGGTGCAGCAATTAACCGCTTCGCCGGGGCGAAATAGCCTATAGTCCGGGAATTCATTGTCCCGGAGCGGCCCAACGTGATCGAATCCCTGCTGTTGACCGCTGCCCGTATCGACACCTTCATCGGCGGCGGCCGCTTGACCAATGCCAGCGGCTTTTTCTTCTCACGCGGTGAACGCCTGTTCCTGGTGACGTCGTGTCATGTGCTGCGCGACGACCGCGCCGGGCATTTCCCCGACCGCATCGAAATCAAGCTGCATGTGGACGTGAACAATCTGGCCAGTTCCACCGGCTTTTCCATGCCGCTTTACCGCAACGGACGGGCGGTCTGGCGTCAGGGCGTCGATCGTGGTGGCGCCATCGACGTGGCGGTGGTGGAAATCAATCGCGATGCTTTGCCGGCGACCACCCTGTACCGCGCCTTTACCCCCGATCACCTGCCAGGGGATTGTGAACAGGTGGAAGTGGGCACGTCGTTGCTGGTGGTGGGGTTTCCTTTGGGCTTTCATGATTGGCTGCACCACATGCCGGTGGTCCGTCAGGCCATCGTCGCCTCGTCCTTTGGTCTGCGTTTTCAGGGTGAAGGCTATTTCCTGACCGACGCCCGCACCCATCGCGGCACCAGCGGCGCCCCGGTGGTGATGCGCAGCGCCCAAGTCAACGATACCCATGGCGACCTGCCCTGGACCTTGCTGGGTATCCACTCGGCCCGCCTGGACGTGGCCCGTGACGTGGTGGTGGACGAAGCGTTGGGGCTGAACTGCGCCTGGTATGCCGAAATCCTGATGACGTTGACGCAATAAGAATCGACTATCCTTGTCCGCATGTCTGCCTGATCAGGGGAGGGGAGTGATGGAGGACGCCAAGGCCGGTAAGGGCGCAGCGGACAACATCCAGCCGCCAGTTACCGCCATCCGACGCTGTCGCCACGGGCACATGATGTATCTGCGCGGTGACCGCTATGTCGGGCGCTCTTTGGAACTTTATGGCGAATATTCCGAAGCCGAGGTGGATCTGTTTCGTCAGATCGTGCACCCCGGCCATGTGGTGGTCGAGGCCGGCGCCAATATCGGGTCGCTGACCATTCCCTTGGCCCGGCGGGTGGGCGACAAGGGGCGGGTTTTCGCCTTCGAGCCGCAACGGGCGGTTTACAACGTGTTGTGCGCCAATCTGGCTTTGAATGGCCTGATGAATGTCGACGCCTTGCGCAGTGCGGTTGGCGGCCAAACCGGCCAAGTCTCGATCCCGGTGCTGGATTACACTGGGACGGGGAATTACGGCGGTGTCACCTTGGGGGCAAGTCGGAAGGGACCGGCCGAGTCCGTGCCGGTGGTCAACATCGACGCGTTGAATTTACCGAAACTGGATTTTCTGAAGATCGATGTGGAAGGACACGAACTGGCCGTCTTGCAAGGGGCGGCGGCGACCATCGATCGTTTGCGTCCGGCGCTGTTCGTGGAAAATGACCGTCGCACGCTTTCGCGGCAGTTGATCGAGATGATCCAGGCCCACAATTATCGTCTGTGGTGGCACTTGTCGCCGCTATATCGGGCGGACAATTTCCACGGCAATCCCGACAATGTCTTCGGCAATGTCTTATCCATCAACATGCTGGGCTTGCCGATGGAACGAAAGACCGCGGTGACCCATTTGCGGCCGGTCGAGGGTGCCGAGGATTGGTGGCGCTGACCATGGAACGCAAAACGCCGCCCCAATGGGGCGGCGTTCCACATCAAAGGGGCGGCAGTGCTTAGTGATTGCCGCCGCAGCCGCAGCCACCGCTGGGCTTGATTTCCAAGGCGGCGACGCCGGGCAGGGTCTTGCCTTCCAGCCATTCCAGGAAAGCGCCGCCGGCGGTGGAGATGTACGAGAAAGCCTCGTCCACGCCGGCCTTGGCCAAAGCGGCGACGGTGTCGCCGCCCCCGGCCACGGTCAGCAGCTTGCCCTGCTTGGTGCGTTCGGCAGCCGCTTGCGCCACGGCGTTGGTGGCCTTGTCGAAGGGGTTGATCTCGAAGGCGCCCAAGGGGCCGTTCCACACCAGGGTCTTGCAGCCGCCCAGACGGTCGATGATGGCTTCGGCACTGGCCGGGCCGGCATCCAGGATCATCTTGTCGGCGGGCACCGCGTCGATGGACACCACTTCGTTGGCGGCGTTCTCGGCGAATTCACCGGCGACCACGGCGTCAACCGGCAGCACGATGTGGCACTTGGCGTCCTTGGCCTTTTCCAGGATGGCGCGCGCGGTGTCGGCCATGTCCTTTTCGCACAGGGACTTGCCGACGGCCTTGCCCATGGCGAACAAGAAGGTGTTGGCCATGCCGCCGCCGATGATCAGGTAATCGACGCGGCTGACCAGATTGCCCAAAAGATCCAGCTTGGTGGACACCTTGGCGCCACCGACCAGGGCGGCCACCGGCTTTTCCGGGGAGCCCAGGGCCTTGGACAGGGCTTCCAACTCGGCCTGCATCAGACGGCCGGCAGCAGCCGGCAGCAGATGGGCCAGACCTTCGGTGCTGGCATGGGCGCGGTGCGCGGTGGAAAACGCGTCGTTGACGTAAAGATCGCCCAAGGCGGCCAGCGACTTGGCGAAAGCCGGGTCGTTCTTTTCTTCTTCCGGGTGGAAGCGGACGTTTTCCAACAAAGCGATGTCGCCGTCCTTCAGGCCGGCGATGACCTTTTCGGCGGTTTCGCCGATGCAATCGTCGGCCCAGGCCACCGCCTTGCCCACCGCCTTGGCCAGCGGTTCGACCAGCAGCTTTTGCGAATACTTGTCTTCGCGACCCTTGGGGCGGCCGAAATGGGTCAGCACCACGACCTTGGCGCCGCGTTCGGCCAATTCCTTCAAGGTGGCGGCGGAACGGTCGATACGGGTGGTGTCGGTGACCTTGCCATCCTTGGACGGCACGTTGAGATCGGCGCGAACCAGGACGCGCTTACCCTTGACATCGAAAGCGTCGATGGTGCGGAACATAGGACGTCTCCCTTTGTTGGTTTGATCAAGCCCAGCACGGGCGCGGATATGACTTCAAGCCTGCGCGGCGTTTGAGCGGACCCGGCACGGGCCGCATCATGCAGATGCAAAAAGGGCCCGTTCCGGGTGGAACGGGCCCTTGATCGGCTTTTAGTTCTGGGCGACGTGCTGGACGAATTTCAGCATGTTGCAGGTATAGCCGTATTCGTTGTCGTACCAGGTCACCACCTTGACGAAGGTGGTGTCCAGCGCGATGCCGGCTTCGGCGTCGAAGATGGACGGCAGCGGGCAGCCACGGAAATCGGTGCTGACCACCTTTTCGGTGGTGTAGCCCAGAACGCCCTGCAGCGCGCCTTCCGAGGCGGCCTTCATGGCGGCGCAGATTTCTTCGTAGGTGGCGGGCTTTTCCAGCTCGACGGTCAGATCGACCACCGACACGTCCGAGGTGGGGACGCGGAACGACATGCCGGTCAGCTTCTTGTTCAGTTCCGGGATCACCTTGCCCACGGCCTTGGCGGCACCGGTGGACGACGGGATGATGTTTTCCAAGATGCCGCGGCCACCGCGCCAATCCTTGGACGACGGGCCGTCGACGGTCTTCTGGGTGGCGGTGGCGGCGTGCACGGTGGTCATCAGGCCGCGCTTGATGCCCCAGTTGTCGTTCAGCACCTTGGCGANNGGGGCCAGGCAGTTGGTGGTGCACGACGCGGCCGAGACGATGGCTTCGCCGGCATACTTGGTGTGGTTGACGCCATAGACGAACATCGGCGTGTCGTCCTTGGACGGCGCCGACTGAACCACCTTCTTGGCGCCGGCCTTGATGTGCTTTTCGCAGGCTTCCGTGGTCAGGAACAGGCCGGTGGCTTCGATCACCACGTCCACGTCCAGCTCGCCCCATTTCAGTTCGGTGGGGTCCTTGATCTGGGTCAGCAGGATCGGCTTGCCGTTGACGGTCATGATGTCGCCTTCGACGGCGATTTCACCGGGGAAACGGCCATGCACCGAGTCGTACTTCAGCATGTAGGCCAGGTATTCGGGATCCAGCAGGTCGTTGATGCCCACGATCTCGATTTCCGGGAATTCCTTGGTCACGGCGCGGAACACCATGCGACCGATACGGCCGAAGCCGTTGATGCCGACGCGGATAGTCATCGTTTCCTCCAATGGGATTTCTGCGGCGGAGCTTGGTTTCCGCCCGAATTCGAACGCGAAACCATATCGCATACTCGCCTCTTCGAATCCAGTGCTGAAAGCGGGGAAAGCCCTTGTTTCCATGGGAATATTGAACCCATTCAAGCCGCCCACCCCAACGAGGGACGCCCGCGCCCCCCACTTGGCGGGGGCTATCCACCAGGACGGGTATTCCCTATGGGCGGGAAGCTCGCACAAGTGGCTGTCAGCCGCCGGGCTGATGTATTTTTGATAATTAGGACTGATAAGCTTGCGACAAAGGTATGAAATAGGTGCTAGTATTCAAGATCAGGGGGTGAGCGCGTTCCAGTTGGGTTTGGGCGCGGTAGGGGCCGTCTTGCGACGGCTCGATTGTGCAGCATGCGGCGACGGATGCGGGGGTGCGTCCCTTTGTTCGCCGATGGATGGGGTTGTCGAGTGCCATGAAAATCTTGATCGCTGACGATCACGAGCTGTTCCGCGAAGGTTTGCGACACGTTCTGGGCCAACTTGAGGACAATGTCGAAATCATCGAGGCAGGAGACTTCTCTCAGGCTTTCGAGGCGGTGGCGGCCCACCACGACATCGAAATCGTGCTGATGGATTTGAACATGCCCGGCGCCGTCTGGGACGAAGGCCTGCCGCGTCTGCGCGCGGCGCTGCCCCAGGATGTGCCCATGGTGGTGCTGTCGGCCGCCGACGATCGTCGTTCGGTGCTGCAGGCGGTGGAACTGGGGGCGGCGGGCTATATCCCCAAGACCTCGTCCAGCCGGGTCATGCTGTCGGCGTTGAAACTGGTCCTGTCGGGGGGCGTCTATTTGCCGCCGGCCTTGATCGAGCGTTCGGCGCCGCGCGGCGACGGCTTGAATCCTGCGGTGGTGGAACAGGCCATGTCCATCCTGACGCCGCGCCAGCGCGAAGTCCTGGGGCTGTTGGGCGAAGGCAAGTCCAACAAGGAAATCGCCCGCATCCTGGAACTGGCGGAAGGCACGGTGAAGCTGCACGTCACCGCCATCCTGAAGGCGCTGAACGTCAACAACCGCACCCGTGCGGTGGTTGCCGCCTCGCAGATGGGCCTGACCTCGACAGCGTCATAATCTCTCTCGTGCCGGGTTGAACCTTGCCCGTGTGCGCTTATGCTGTGAGCGGAAGCCACGGGGGAGACGGGGAATGAACACGCCGGTAACCTGGCATGGAATCAGTGCCGACGAAGCAGGTCGACAGCTGGATTCCCATGTTCAGGATGGACTGGCCGACGCCGAGGCGGCTCGGCGCCTGGACCTTTATGGCCCCAATTGTCTGCCGGAAAAGAAAGCCCGCTCGAAAGCGCGGATGCTGGCCGAACAATTCCAAAGCCTGTTGACCCTGGTGTTGCTGGGGGCGGGGTTGTTGGCCGGGTTCATCGGCGACACCTCGGACATGTTGGTGATCATCTCGGTGGTGTTGTTCAACGCTGTACTGGGCTTTCATCAGGAATACCGCGCCGAACGCATTCTGGACGCGTTGAAATCCATGCTGGCGCCGCATTCGCGGGTGCGCCGCGATGCCATCAAGCGGGAAATCCCCGCCGATACCTTGGTGCCCGGCGATCTGGTGCTGATCGAAGCCGGCGACCGGGTGCCCGCCGACGGCCGTCTGGTGGCCAGCCACGGTCTGGAAATCGACGAAAGCAGTCTGACCGGCGAATCGGTGGTGGTGGCCAAGGATCATGCCTGTCTGTTTGAGACTGACACCGCATTGGCCGAACGGGCCAATCTGGCCTTCATGAATTCGGTGGTGACACGGGGGCGCGGCGAGATGCTGGTGACCGCCACCGGTCCGTCCACCGAAATGGGCCGCATCGCCGGCATGCTGGCCCAGGCCGAGGATGGACGCACGCCGCTTCAGGAACGCCTGGACGGCTTGGGCCGTCGTTTGGCCGCCATCGCCGGCCTGGTGGTGGGATTGATCCTGGTGGTCGGTCTGTTGCGTGGCCAGCCTTGGGTGGAAACGGTGCTGAACGCCGTCGCCCTGGCGGTGGCCGCCATTCCCGAAGGACTGCCGGCGGTGGTCACCGTGACTTTGGCCATCGGCATGTACCGCATGGCCCGTCAGGGCGCCATCGTCAAGCGTCTGGCGGCGGTCGAGACCTTGGGCTCGACCACCATCATCTGTTCCGACAAGACCGGCACCCTGACGCTCAACCAGATGACGGCGCGGGCCGGTTGGGCCTTGGGGCGGCGCTTCGCCGTCAGTGGCGACGGTTACGGCGCAAGCGGCGAAATCACCGCCCAGGATGGCGGGGATTTGCCCGATCTGCGCCCGGCCTTGCTGGCGGCCAAATTGTGCAACGATTCCCACATCACCGAAGATGGCGCCCTGGTGGGCGATCCCACCGAAGGGGCGTTGTTGGCCCTGGCCTCCAAAGCCGGATTGGCCGAAGACTGGCCGCGTGTGGCCGAGCTGCCGTTTGATTCCGCCCATAAATTCATGGTCACCATCCACCAAGCCCCCGACGGATTGCGTCTGTTGGTCAAGGGGGCGCCGGGCGTGGTGCTGGAATTGTGTGGTTTCGTGGGTCTTGGAGACGGCCCCCATCCGCTGGACCCGGCCCGGCGCCAACAGCTTCTCGATGAAGCCGAGCATATGGCCGACCAAGCCTTGCGGGTGCTGGCCCTGGCGGAAGCCTGGGTGGACGAAACCGCCCTGGCCGATCCTTGCGCCGCGGCCCGCAACCTGACGCTGACCGCCTTGATCGGCTTGATGGACCCGCCGCGCCCCACGGCGCGCGACGCCGTCGCCGCCTGTCGTCAGGCCGGGATCGGGGTCAAGATGATCACCGGCGACCACAAGGTGACCGCCGCTGCCATCGGCCGTTTGCTGGGGCTGGAAGGCGCGGTGCTGACCGGCGCCGAACTGGACCGGATGGACGATGCCCAATTGGCCGAACAGGTCGAACAGGTGGCGGTGTTCGCCCGCGTCGCCCCCGAACACAAGGTGCGGATCGTCGCCGCGCTCAGGCGCCGGGGGCATGTGGTGGCCATGACCGGCGACGGGGTCAACGACGCCGCCGCGCTCAAGCGCGCCCATATCGGCGTCGCCATGGGCCGCACCGGCAGCGACGTGACGCGCGAGGCGGCGACCATGGTGCTGACCGACGAC
>DISD01000017.1 GCA_002435715.1 Rhodospirillaceae bacterium UBA6219 | reverse complement strand
GCGATCTTGCCGGCGTCCTTGGTGGCCTGGCGCTGGGCGTCGTTGAAGTAAGCGGGAACGGTGATCACCGCCTGGGTGACCTTTTCGCCCAGGAACGCTTCGGCGGTTTCCTTCATCTTCATCAGGATATAGGCGGAAACCTGGCTGGGGCTGTGCTTCTTGTCGCCGCACTCGACCCAGGCGTCGCCATTGTCGCCGTTGACGATGTGATAGGGAACCAGACCCATGTCCTTCTTGGTGATCGGGTCCTCGAAGCGACGACCGATCAAACGCTTGATGGCGAACAGGGTGTTGGTGGGGTTGGTGACCGCCTGGCGCTTGGCCGGCTGACCGACCAGACGCTCGCCGGAATCGGTGAAGGCGACCATGGAGGGGGTGGTCCGCATGCCCTCGGCGTTTTCGATGACCTTGGCATTTTTGCCGTCCATCACCGCAACGCAGGAATTGGTGGTGCCCAGATCGATACCGATGACTTTGCTCATGTCGTCCTCATTTGTATTGGCCGGCTCCGGTGGTCCCTTATAATCAGGGCGGCAACCGCCGGAACCCCCTATGATAATCCGGAAGGCGCACACGCGCCCTACGCCGGGTTATATAGGGTGGAGTTGGCAGACCGCAACACGGCAATCATGATCATCTCGGCCAGTTATCGCACCGATATCCCCGCTTTTTACGCCAAGTGGTTCGAAAACCGCTTTCGCGCTGGCTTTGCCCGTGTCGCCAATCCCTATGGTGGACCGGACACGGTGGTGTCCTTGGCTGAAAAGGTCGACGGCTTCGTCTTTTGGACCCGCAACGCGGCGCCGTTCAGGGATGCCTTGGCCTTGGTGCGCGCGGCGGAAATTCCTTTCGTCATCAGCCATACAATGCTGGGCTATCCCCGTGCGTTGGACCGTTCGGTTATCGACACGAATAGCGCGGTGGCGGAAATCAGTCGTTTGGTGGCTGAATACGGGCCGCGCTCGGTGGTTTGGCGCTATGATCCGGTGGTTTTTTCCAGCCTGACCCCGGCTTCCTTTCATCTCGAAAATTTCGGCCGTCTGGCCCAGGCCTTGGCCGGATTGGTGGACGAATGCGTGCTGTCCTTCGCCACCATCTACAAGAAAACCGCCAGGAACATGGATGCGGCGGCGCGGGCGGAAAACTTCACCTGGACCGATCCCGACTGGCCGGAAAAGCAACGCTTGGCCCAGCATTTGGCGATCTTGGCCGGTGAATGCGACATTCGCCTGACCTCTTGCAGCCAGCATGTGGGGTTGCCGCTGGCGGCCTGCGTCGACGCCAGGCGATTGGAAGACGTGGCCGGCCATTGGGGTCTGCCACGGGTCATCGCGTCGAAGACCAAGGGCAACCGCCCCGATTGCCGGTGTCATGAAAGCCGCGATATCGGCGCCTATGATTCCTGTCCCCATGGCTGCGCCTATTGCTATGCGGTGGGCAGTCGGACCCTGGCGAAACGGCGCTATGGCGGGCATGATCCCGAAGGCGAGTTCCTGTTCACCCCGTTGCGCCGCCCCGAGATCGAGACCCTGTTGGTATAGGCCATGACCACCCGCAAGACCAAGAAGCCGAAAACCCTGAGTGCCGCCCAGGCCGACCAGCTTTACGCCCGCATCGCCGCCGAACGTCCCAATCCGAAAAGCGACCTGGAATACGTCAACGCCTATACGCTGTTGGTGGCGGTGGTGCTGTCGGCCCAGGCCACCGATCTGGGGGTGAACAAGGCGACAGGACCATTGTTCGCCAGTGTGCGCGACCCGGCGGCCATGGTGGAACTGGGCGAGGAAAAGCTGGCCCAGGCCATCCGCACCATCGGTCTTTACAAGACCAAGGCCAAGAACGTCATCGCGCTTTCGCGTATTCTGCTGGCACAGCATGGTGGACAGGTGCCCGACGACCGCGCCGCGCTTGAGGCGCTTCCCGGGGTGGGTCGCAAGACCGCCAACGTGGTGCTGAACATCGCTTTCGGCCATCACACGATTGCCGTCGACACCCATTGTTTCCGTCTGGGTAACCGCACCGGTCTGGCCCCCGGCAAGACGGTGCTGGAAGTCGAGGAAGGGTTGTTGAGGATCACGCCAAAACGCTGGGGCCGCGACGCCCACCATTTCCTGATCCTGCACGGGCGTTACGTGTGCAAGGCGCGAAAGCCGGAATGCCAGCGCTGTTGTATCCGCGATCTGTGCCTGTTCGACGCCAAGACCATCTAAACCTCCCCTTCAAACCCAATAAAAAACCCCGCCGGAGCGATCCGACGGGGTTCTTTGTCGAGCGGGTGTCGCTTAGTCGCGGCGGACGCCCAGGAACTGCAGCAGGAACATGAACAGGTTGATGAAGTCCATGTACAGCGACAGGGCGCCGAACACCGCCTTCTTGCTGGCGGTCTCGCCATCGTCCATGTCCCAGTACATTTCCTTGATGCGCTGGGTGTCATAGGCGGTCAGACCGGCGAAGATCAACACGCCGGCGGCCGAGATGACGAATTGCAGCATCGAGCTGGCCAGGAAGATGTTGACCAGCGACGCGATGATCAGGCCGATCAGGCCCATCACCAGGAAGCTGCCGAAAGCCGACAGGTCGCGCTTGGTGGTGTAGCCATACAGCGACAGGCCGGCGAAGGCGGCGGCGGTGACGAAGAAGGTACGGGCCACCGAAGCGCCGGTGAACACCAGGAAGATCGAGGCCAGCGAGGCCCCCATCAGCGCGGCGTAGACCCAGAACAGGGTCTGGGCGGTGGACGCCTTCATGGCATGGATACGCATGCCCAGGAAGAACACCAGACCCAAGGGGGCCAGCATGACCACCCACTTCAACGGGGTGCCGAAGATCAGCTGCACGGCGGCCGGGCTGGACGCGACCAAAAAGGCCACCAGACCGGTCAGCGCCAAGGCGCCGGCCATGTAATTGTAGACCCGCAGCATGTACTGGCGCAGGCCGACGTCGATCTGCGCGGCGTCTGCCTGCGCGGACGTCATGTATTTACGATCGGAACCGAAGGCCATTGTCCTACCTCGTGGCTAGGGGAAAAATACACGTTGCGGCCAATATGGCGCGGTCGAACACCGAATCAAGCGCGATAGACCAAGAAAATCAACTTTGCCGCGCCATAGATGCGGTTGTCCACCGCCTCGAAGCCGGCCGGCGGGGTGAAGTCTTCCTTCGCCGCCACTTCCACCACCACCAAGGCGCCGTCTTTCAGCCAGTTCCCTGCTGCCAGGGCGGCGACGCAGGGCGCCGACAGGTTCTTGTCGTAAGGGGCGTCCACCAAAGCCAGGTCACATTGGGTTTTCGCTGGCGGCAAGCGGGTGGCGTCGGCCCGGATGATGTCGGCCCGTTCCTTCAACAAATCCAGATTGGTGCGGATGGCGGCCAGGGACGACGGATGGTTTTCCACGAAGCAGACCGAGGCGGCGCCCCGTGACAGGGCTTCCAGGCCCAGGCCGCCCGAACCGGCGAAGCAATCGACCACATGGGCGCCGTCCAAATCCACCCATTCGCTATGGGCCAGGATGTTGAACAGCGATTCACGGGCACGGTCGGCAGTGGGGCGGGCGACGCGGCCGTCAGGCGCCTTCAGCGCCCGCCCCTTATGCTTACCGCCGACGATTCGCATCTTTGTTCCCGGCGGGTTTCTTGTGCGGCAGCTTGGGGTGCTCGTCCTCGGCGGTCTTGGCCCAGCCGCCGCCGTCTTGCTTGTTGCCGCCCAACTGGTCCTTGACGATCTTGGCGGGGACTTCCTCGACGCCGCCTTCCGGCAGGCTGCCCAGCTGGAACGGGCCATAAGAGACGCGGATCAGGCGGCTGACCGGCCAGCCCAGATGTTCCATCACCCGGCGGATTTCGCGGTTCTTGCCTTCCTTCAGGCTGATGGTCAACCAGGCGTTCGAGCCTTGCTGACGATCCAGGATGGCCTTGATGGAACCGTATTTGACCCCGTCGATGACCACGCCCTTTTCCAGCGGCACCAGGGTTTCCGGGTCGATCTGGCCGTGGACGCGCACGCGATAGCGCCGCACCCAGCCGGCGGCCGGCAGTTCCAGGGACCGCGCCAGCTCGCCGTCATTGGTCAGCAGCAGCAGGCCTTCGGAATTCAAATCCAGTCGGCCGACCGAGATGACGCGGGGCATGGATTCGGGCAGCTTTTCGAATACCGTCGGGCGGCCCTGGGGGTCGCGGTGGGTGGTGACCAGACCGGCCGGCTTGTGATAGCGCCAGACCCGGGCCTTTTCCGCTTCGGGGATCAACTGGCCGTCGACGACGATGCGGTCACCGGCACCGACCAGGAAAGCCGGGGTGTCCAGTTTCTTGCCGTTCACCGCCACCCGGCCGTCGGCGATCATCTTTTCGGCGTCGCGGCGCGAGCAGATGCCGGCGCGGGCCAGACGCTTGGCGATGCGTTCCTTGTCGTCGGGTGTCTTGTCTTGGTCTTCGCTCATACCATGCAGGCCTTGATGAAAGCGCGATAAAGCGCTGAATCAGCGGGGGAAATGGTGAATTCCGGGTGCCATTGCACGCCGATGCAGAATTTACGCGACGGATCCTCGATGCCTTCGATCACCCCGTCATCGGCCCGCGCATTGACCACGCAACCCGGCGCCACATCCTTGACCGCCTGATGATGGGCGCTGTTGACCGGGGCGCGCAAGGTTCCGGTGATGGCGGCCAAGCGGGTCTCGGCAACGATGGTGACGTCGTGGCCGGCTTGGTCGCGCGGATTGGGCTGTTCATGGGCCAGGCAATGGGGCACTTCGTCGGGGACGTGCTGGATCAGCGTGCCGCCCAGAACCACGTTCAGCAATTGCTGGCCGCCGCAAATGCCCAGGATCGGCAGGTCGCGGTCCAGCGCCCCCTTGATCATTGCCCATTCGAAACGGGTCCGCTCGCGCTTCACGACAACGGTGTCATGACGGGTGGCGGCGCCGAACAGCGCCGGGTCGACGTCAAAGGCGCCACCGGTGACGATCAGGCCGTGGATGCGGTCCAAATAGGCAGGGGCCATGTCGGGCAGATGCGGCAAGGGCAGCGGCAAACCGCCGGCATCGGCCACCGCCGAGCAATAATTCTGGCGCAGCGCGTACCACGGGAACTTGGAATAGCCCCCCGGTTCCTCGCTGTCCAAGGTGATGCCGATGACGGGAATGTGCTGCATGGAACGCCTTTGCCTGTTCACGGGTCCTTTCATAGTGCCCTGCGCCCGTGGCGGCAATGTGTTAGATGTGGGTCCATGGACGACTTCATGAAACAGGCCCTGGAACAAGCCCTGGCCGCCGCTGCCCGCGGCGAGGTGCCGGTGGGCGCCGTCCTGGTGAAAGACGGATCGGTGATCGCCGCCGACGGCAACCGGGTGGAAGAAAGGTCCGATCCCACCGCGCATGCGGAAATCCAGGTGATCCGCGCCGCCAGCGCCCAGTTGAAATCACCGCGTCTGGAAGATTGCGATCTCTACGTCACCCTGGAGCCCTGCCCCATGTGCGCCGCCGCCATCGCCCATGCGCGGTTGCGCCGACTGTATTTCGGGGCCTACGATCCCAAAGGCGGCGGGGTCGAACACGGGGCGCGCGTGTTCGCGCGCTCCACCTGCCACCACCATCCCGAAGTGGTGGGCGGGGTGTCCGAGACCGAAGCGGCGGAAATCCTGCGTGACTTCTTCCGGCAAAGACGCTGAGCGCCCATGCGCGTTGGGCATTTCTCTTTCGTTTTCTTCACCGCATATTAGCGCCATCGCATCAAAAAACGGAGTTTCAGTCCATGAGCACCCAGAACTGGCCCGAATTGGCCAAGGATTTGTCGGCCCTGGTCGGTCAGGTGCGGGGCGGCATCCCGGACGTGATGAAGGGCTTTTCCGCCATGGCCAAAGCGGCCTGCGCCGAGGGCGCGCTGGACGCCAAGACCAAGGAATTGGTGGCACTGGGCATCGCCATCGCGGCGCGTTGCGACGGCTGCATCACCTTCCACACCCGCACCGCCCGCGATCTGGGCACCACCCGGGAAGAATTGATGGAAGTCATCGGCATGGCGATCTACATGGGCGGTGGGCCGTCCTTGATGTATGGTGCCCTGGCGGTGGAATCCTACGACCAACACGTGGCCGACAAGCCGGCGGAATAAATCCATCGCCCCCTTGCCTGTCGTCAAAGCGGCGGGCCAGGGGGCGGTTCAGACTGGCTGGCAAGGGCGAGGTGACATCATGAAGCGCGTTTTCCTGACCCTTGTTTTACTGGCTGGTTTGCCGTCCGGGGCCTGGGCCAAGGATGGCCAAGCCGTGTTCAACGCGGCCTGTGCCGCCTGTCATTTCAAACAGCGCACCCCGGAGCGCCGTGACGAAATGGTCGCCCCGCCCATGGAGATGATGGCGGTTCACGTTCGCCAAGCCACCGGCGGTGATCGGGCCGCCTTTGTCGCCAGGGTGGTGGATTTCATCAAGGCCCCGTCCGAAGCCAAGGCGGCGGATGCCATGGCGGTCAAGCGTTTCGGCTTGATGCCGCCCATCGGTGACAGCTTTCCCGAACTGACCGACAAAGATTTGCGTCTGGTGGCCAATTGGCTGTTCGACGCCTTCGCCCAATCCCAATTGCCGCCCATGGAACAGCGGCGCGGCATGCAGCCGTGAAGGCGCGGGTCGTCGTGCTGGCACTGATGCTGGCCGGAACGGCCCAAGCCGAGGATTTGCACGCTTTGTGGGACGGTCAATGCGGCGGTTGCCACGGTCATGCCGGCCCCTTCGCCCGCGAATCATTAGAAATTCGTAACGATATTCTGGTGGGGAAAACCAGCCACCAACCGGTGGCCGAATACCTGGTCACCCATAATGGCGGCTATGGCCCGGACCAGATCGCCGCCTTGCGTTCCATGTTGGCCGCCCAGGTCCAGGCCGGTCCGGAATTTCAAATCCATTGCGGTGGCTGCCACGACACTGCCGCGCAAGTGCTGCGCGACTGGGTCAGGGTCCAGGACGGCAAACTGATCGGTCGCCAATCGGGACAGGAATTGACGCTTTTCCTGAGCCGTCATGGTGGCGCTGATGCGGAAAGCCGGGCCCGTATCATCCAATCCCTGACCCGGGTGGCGGACGAACTGAATCATCGCTAAGTTTGCGCACAGGCCCCGGCATGCGGTTTGCAGAGCATGGGCGCAACGTCCAAGACCAAAGTGATGAATTCGACCCTGTCCCAGGACCCCAAAGGCTATTACGCGATCCTTGGTTTGGCGCCCGGCGCCGACATGGAAGCGATCCGTACTGCCTATCGGTCACGGATCAAGAAGGTTCATCCCGACCGTAACCCCACCGAATCGGCAAAGCTGGAATTTCAACGCCTTGTCGAGGCTTACAAGGTGTTGCAGGACGTTCTGCGCCGGGCCGAATACGACGCCACCGGCGTGCATCCGCTGACCGAGGACGGCGAGGATTACCCCTCTTCTCCCTTTGCCTGTTCACGGTGCGGCAAGGTCACCGCCCAGCCCCGCTATGTCATCTTCCACCAGGTAAAAAGTTACCTGGTGTGGTCGCGTTGGATCCGGGACGAGGGAATTTTTTGCCGGGATTGCGCCGACATCGCCGCCGCACGGGCCAGCACCCAGACCTGGGCCTGGGGTTGGTGGTCGCCCATGGGGTTGCTGCTGACCCCCATCGCGCTGTTGCGCAATCTGTTCGGCGGCACCAAGCCGCGTCACCAGAATGCCCGGCTGTTGATCCGCCAGGCCCGGGCTTTCCTGGATCTGGAAGAAACCGATTTGGCGCGTGGGCTGACCGACCAGGCGGCGCGTTTCGCCCGCCTGTCGGTTCACAAACGGCAAGTCCAGGTCCTGCGCCAAGCCACCCAGGATTCCACCCGCAAGCTGCGGGGCCGTTGGGCGCCGTGGAAAGGCGGCGTCT
Source organism: Rhodospirillaceae bacterium UBA6219 (assembly GCA_002435715.1). Lineage (GTDB taxonomy): Bacteria > Pseudomonadota > Alphaproteobacteria > Rhodospirillales > Magnetospirillaceae > Magnetospirillum. Next base: position 4,773 of record DISD01000017.1, on the reverse strand, counting down.
TCGCCGCCCAGGGGTTGCCACTGTTGGCCTTGCCCGCCGCTTTGGGTTTGCTGGGTTTCGGCTTGACCAAGCCCTGGGAACAGCCGGTGGCCACCTCGGCCGGAATTGCCGTGCAGCCGGCTTTGGTGGGGGACATCCGCCACGTCGCCATTCCCGATCTGAAGCTGCGCCAGGCGCCCTTGGATGGCGCGCCGGTCTTGACCCTGCTGGATCGTTTCACCACCGTGCAGATTTTGGATTCGCCCGACCCGGAATGGGCCCAGGTGCGCACGCCGTCGGGAATCATCGGCTGGGTGTCGCGGCGCGGCCTTTATGCCGGGACCGGAGCACGGCACAAGCAGGATTGGTGCGAAGCCAACAAGGGGGCGCGCCCGGAACCGGGCGAGGTGTTGATGCGCCGGGCCAGTGGCGAGCATCGGCTGATGATCCACAACGAAGGCCGCTTTGACGCGGTGGTCAAATTGAAGACCACCAGCGGCACCACCGTGGTCTCGTATTTTATTCCGGCTACCTATCATCTGGCGGTGGGCAATATCCCGGAAGGCACCTATCGCATGGAATTCGCCACCGGGACCAGCTATTCCCGGGGCTGCGGGTTGTTCGTGGCCAACATGGAAGCCGGGCTGTTGCCGTTTACCGTCACTTTCCGCACCTTGGCGGCGACGCGATCGGCGTCGCTGCTGACCTTGCCGGAAATCACCGTCTCGCCGCCCGCTCAGGATGCCAACGGGCCGCAAGCGCTGGATTTGGAAAAATTCGGCGAAGACGACTGACCCCGCCTCGACGGCGTCCTCAATTCACCGTGAATTGCCAGCCGAACCAGCGCCAGCGCCCGTCCAGGGTGGGAATGGTGCAGTTCAGACGACCGCGTCCCTGGGGGATGGGTTTTTGCATGCGCACTTCGACGCGCGGCCCCAGCACTTCGGCCAAGACCTTGCCTTCGTGCGAGGCGTAACAGGCCAGAAGTTCGGCCCCCGGCACGTCATGGGCCAGGGTGAAGCCGAACAGCGGCGGGTTGTTGGCCCCCAACAACGGGTCCGATGGGGTGACGTCCACTGCCGGCAGGGCGATGGTGCGCGCCGCCAGGCGGAAACGTTCGATCTCGCCATAGGTTTCGTTGAGCGCGAATCGCGGCAGGAAAAACATGTCGGCGCCGAACCATGCCGGGCCGGAATGCTGGCCAAAGGCGGCTTCGTACCCGGCGGCGCGGATTTCCTGTTCGGCGGCGCGGCTCATTTCCCCGAACGGCCAGGCGAACAGTTTGGGCACGGCTCCCAATTCGGTCTTGAAACGGTCGGCGGCCCGGGCCAGATCGTCGGCGATGCTGGCTTGGGAAATCAACGGCATGTGGGGGTGGCCGGCGCCTTGGCTGCCGATGGTCACCAACCCGCTGGCCACCATCTCGCGGATTTGGTCCCAGCTCATGTATTCGGCGCCACCGCGGTCGGTTTCGTCGGTGACCACGAACAAGGTGAAGGGCAGGCCGGCGGCTTTCAGCTTGGGCCAGGCATTGCGATGGACGGTGATCCAGGCGTCGTCGATGGACAGGCCGACGATCTTGTCGGGCAGCGGGCGGCCGGCTTTCAGCGTTTCGACGATGCGGGGCAGCGGCCACACCGTATAGCCGCCGCTTTTCAGCTCGGCGATATGGGCATCCAATTGGTCCAGGCGGGTGTTGGCGGTGGGGAAACGCGGGTCGTCGAAGCGGTGATACATGAAGATTACGGCGGAATCGGCGGCGCAAGCCGGACCCGCCAGGGCCAGCCAACACAGCAAAGCGACGATTTTGCCCACATGCCGTGACACCTTGGATATGATCCTCCGAGATCCGGCATTCTTCAGCCGGTACGTGAATAAGAAAATAGTTGTACGACAGGAGACGGCCCATGACCAGTGACCTGCTGGAGCAAATGTTCACCTTTGGTCGCACCCATTCTTATTGGCAGGATCGGTCGGTTGACCCGGCCTTGCTGCGGCAAGCTTGGGATATGGCCAGCTTGGGGCCGACCTCGGCCAATTGCCAACCCATGCGGGTGGTTTTTGTGGCAAGCGCCGATGCCAAGGAAAAGCTGCGCCCGGCCTTGGCGCCGGGAAACGTCGACAAGACCATGGCGGCCCCGGTGACCGCCATCATCGGCCAAGACCTGGATTTCGCTGAAAATCTGCCGCAGACTTTTCCGCAAACCGATGCGCGGTCGTGGTTCGTCGGCAACCAGGCCCTGATCGAGTCGACGGCGTTCCGCAATTCCAGCCTGCAGGCGGGGTATTTCATCCTGGCCTTGCGGGCCTTGGGCTTGGATTGTGGTCCGATGAGCGGTTTTGACGCCGCCCAAGTGGACGCGGCCTTTTTCGCCGGCACCGCGGTGAAGAGCAATTTCCTCGTCAATATCGGTTACGGAGACGCAACGAAGCTGCATCCCCGTAATCCCCGCCTGACCTTCGAGCAAGGTTGCCGGATTTTATAGACGCGGTTTGGGCAGATGGGACAGGTCGATGCCGGCGGCCCAGCCGCCGGCGGCGACGATGGCCGCCACCAGGGCGATTTCCACCACCGAACCGGTGCGGCATAGATTCAGGCTGAAACGGCGTTTGTTGGGCCACAGCAGCGGCACCCCGGACGGGGTCAGCGAATCGGCCATCAAATGGGACAGATAGCCCACCACCACCGGTGCCGCCAGCCACCCCACCCCCATCACCACCAAAAGCGCCAGACAGGCCACGATGGCCAGCGCTGAATGGGTGATGCCACGATGGCCCACCAGCAACGATAACGGAATCGAAACGACCCGCATCTTGCGGCCGGCCCAAGATTGCGGATGGTCGATGTCGGGCAACAGCGCGCCCAGGGCGGCAGCGCCCAAGGCCTGGGGCTCGGCGGCTTCCAGTCCGGCAAGTCGCGCCGTCACCGCCCACAGCGCCGCCCCCACCGCGATGTGCGATCCGGCCATCATCGGGCCGATCCTTCACGCTTCATACTGCTTAAGGATGTATGCCTTGGGGGTATTCGCCTGTTGGAACCAGGGCCGGGCATCAGGTAAACTCCGTATGGGATGAAGGGCGGGACGGATTGTCTCGGGGGTGTTGACATATGACCATTGCTTGGCGCGACGCCATGAACACCGGCGACCCCACCATCGATTCCGATCATCGGCATCTGGTGGATCTGATCAACGCTTTTGAAGCGGCGATAACCGGTCCGCATGTGGACCACAAGCGGATCGCCCGGGTGTTGCTGGGTCTGGTGGAATATACCGGCGAGCATTTCAAGCGCGAGGAAGACATCCAACTGGCGGTGCGCTATCCCTATTATGACAGCCACCGCCGTTCGCATCGCGACGTGCTGAAGAAATTGTCGTTGATCGTCGGTGATTACACCAAGACCCCCGATGGGCCGGTGCGTGACCGCATGGTGCGCGATCTGGCTGGTTTCCTGAAGGAATGGTTGGTCGATCACATCATCCAATCCGATCTGCGCATGAAGCCTTATATCCAGAAAATGCAGCATGACAAGGTGGACGCGGAAAAGCGCCGCCGCGAAGCCCTGGCCACCTCGGAACGGTTGGCGGCGGAAAAGCTGGCCGCCGAGAAATTGGCCGCCACCAAGGTGTGACCCCGGTTTGATAAGCCCGCGCGGCGCTTGAGCGAGCCCGGCACGGGCTGTATAGACAAACACATAAAGCGAAACCCCCGCCGGTCGCCCGACGGGGGTTTCGCTTTTGAACCGGGTGCCGATTACACGGCGACCTTGTCGGCCACGTCGCGGAAAGCGGCGATCTGGTCGAAGTTCATGTAGCGATAGATGTCGGCGGCCTTGGCGTTGACCACGTTCACCTGCTCCATGTACTCGGCCACCGTCGGGATCTTGCCCATCAGGGCGCAGACGGCGGACAGCTCGGCCGAACCCAGATAAACGCGGGTGTCGATCCCCAGACGGTTGGGGAAGTTACGAGTGCTGGTGGACATGGCGGTCGAGCCCTTGCGCACCTGAGCCTGGTTGCCCATGCACAAGGAACAGCCGGGCATTTCCATACGGGCGCCGGCCTTGCCCAGCACGCCGTAATAGCCTTCCTCGGTCAGGATCAGGGCGTCCATCTTGGTGGGCGGAGCGATCCACAGACGGGTGGGGATGTCGCTCTTGCCGTCCAGGACCTTACCGGCGGCACGGAAGTGGCCGATATTGGTCATGCACGAACCGATGAACACTTCGTCGATCTTGTCGCCGGCGACTTCGGACAGCAGCTTGACGTCGTCGGGATCGTTCGGGCAGGCGACGATGGGTTCCTTGACGTCGGCCAGATCGATTTCGATCACGGCGGCGTATTCGGCGTCGGCATCGGGTTCCAGCAGCTGCGGGTTGGCGATCCAGGCTTCCATGGCCTTGATGCGGCGACCCAAGGTGCGGGCATCCAGATAGCCCTCGGCGATCATCCACTTCATCAGGGTGATGTTCGAGGTCATGTACTCGATGATCGGGTCCTTGGACAGACGCACGGTGCAGCCGGCGGCGGACCGTTCGGCGGAGGCGTCGGTCAGTTCGAAGGCCTGTTCCACCTTCAGGTCGGGCAGACCCTCGATNNAAGATGTTCTTCTTGCCCTTCTTTTCCACGGTCAGCAGACCCTGACGGATCGCATACAGCGGAATGGCGTTGACCAAGTCACGCAGGGTGACGCCGGGCTGCAATTCGCCCTTGAAGCGCACCAGCACCGATTCCGGCATGACGAGCGGCATCACGCCGGTGGCCGCGGCAAAGGCGACCAGTCCGGAGCCGGCCG
>DISD01000097.1 GCA_002435715.1 Rhodospirillaceae bacterium UBA6219 | reverse complement strand
GCACCACCTTGTCCTCGATGGACGGACAATAACGCGGACCGACGCTTTGGATTTGCCCCGAATACATGGGGGCGCGGGTCAGATTGGCGCGGATGATATCGTGGGTGCGCTGGTTGGTATGGGTGATGCCACAGGCCACCTGGGGATTGGTGATCTTATCCGTCAGATAAGAAAATGGCAGCGGCGGGTCGTCACCCTGCTGCATGTCCAGACCCGACCAATCGATGGTCCGCCCATCCAGACGCGCCGGTGTCCCGGTCTTCAAACGATCCAACGGCAAACCGGCACGGGCCAGGGCACCGGACAGACCGTTGCTGGGCTCGTCGCCAAAACGCCCCGCCGGCCAGGTCTGTTCGCCACAATGGATCAGCCCGCGCAGGAAGGTGCCGGTGGTCACCACCACCGCGCCGCAGGCGATAGACCGACCATCGGCCAGGACAGCACCAACCACCCGGCCTTGCTCGAAGATCAAATCTTCCACCGTGCCGGCCAACAGGGCCAAGTTGTCCTGTTCGGCCAAGATGGCCTGGACCGCTTGACGGTACAGTTTGCGGTCGGCCTGGGCCCGCGGCCCCNNNCCAAACCGCCGATGGCCGGGTTGCAGCTCATCTCGCCGATGGTTTCCAGACGCTGGCTGGCCAGGATGGTGGCAGCCCCAAAGCGGGCGGCAGCAGCGGCGGCCTCGGCACCGGCATGACCGCCGCCGATGACCAAAACATCGCATTTCAGTTCTGAGCGTTTCACGTGAAACACCTATTTGCCGATACAAAATTCACGGAACACAACATCTAGCAATTCTTCCACATCCACCATTCCGGTGATGCGCCCCAAGGCCCGCGCCGCTTGACGCAAATCCTCGGCGGCCAATTCCACCGGCTTGGCGACGTCGAATTGCGACAGGGCTTCCAGGCATTGATCGACCGCCGCCCGATGCCGGGCCCGGGTCAAGGCCGGTTCAGCGGTAACGGCGAAACGCCCCGCCACCTCCTGTTCCAGCCGGGTGAACAAAGCGTCCAGACCTTGCCCGGTCCGCGCGGATAGCATGATCGAACCGGAAAAGTCGACAGGATTCGCCACGTCGGCCTTATTGAAGACGACGATGGAATCGTCGTCCAACAGCCCCTGGGTAACCGGGTCCAGATCGGGAAACAGACCGGCGTCGAAGACCAGTAGTTTCAGATCGGCGGCTTCCGCCCGGTGAAGGGCGCGGGCGATCCCTTCCGCCTCGATGTCCTCGGCGGCGTCGCGTAAGCCTGCGGTGTCGGCCAGAACCACCGGCCAGCCATGCAGGTCCAGATGGGTTTCGATGACGTCACGCGTCGTCCCCGCCTTGGCCGAGACGATGGCCACTTCGCGTCCGGCAATGCGGTTCATCAAACTGGACTTGCCGGCATTGGGCGCCCCCAGGATGGCGATGTGGATACCGTCGCGCAGACGTTCACGGCGATGGCCTTCTTGCTTCTTGGCCTGCATGTCGGCGGTCAAATCGTCGATCAGCGCCAGCACTTGGTCGGCCAATTCGTCGCCGATGCCTTCGTCGGAAAAGTCGATCATGGCCTCGGTCAGGGCCAGGGCGCGGACCAAGGTCTTGCGCCAGGCTTCCACCAGAGCGGCCAGACCCCCATCCAATTGCCTGAGCGCCTGGCGCCGTTGGGCGGCGGTTTCGGCATCCACCAGATCGGCGATGGCCTCGGCCCGGGTCAGGTCCAGCTTGCCGTTCAGAAAGGCGCGGCGGGAAAACTCGCCGGCTTCGGCGGGACGCAGGCCGTAAGACAGCAAAGCCTCGGCCAGGGCAGCGGCGACGGCGCGGCCGCCATGCAGATGCAGTTCGACCACATCCTCGCCGGTAAAGCTTTTGGGGCCGGGAAACACCAGGGCCAGTCCATCGTCGATGTCTTCGCCGTCATGGTGGACGCGGACACGGGTGGCCAGACGAGGTTGCGGCTGGACCCCGGTCAAGCCGTGCAGTACCGACAGACTGTCCGGGCCCGACAGCCTGAAAACGGCAACGCCCCCGCGACCGGGGGCGCTGGCCAGGGCGAAGATGGTCTCTTCGCTCATGGCATGCTCATTTCTGATCGGGGGTCAGCATCAGCCGCGCCACCCGACCACCGCCCAGCAGATGGGTGTCGATGATCTCGTCGATGTCTTCGCGACTGGAAAAGTTGTACCAGATGCCTTCCGGATAGATCACCAGGACCGGCCCCAATTCGCAGCGATCCAGACAGCCGGCGGCGTTGACCCGCACGCCCCCCACGCCCTTCTTCTTGGCCTGGGCCTTCAGGTAATCGCGCAAGGGTTCCGAGCCACGCCCGGCACACGAGCCACGCGGATGGTCGTCGGCGCGGCGGTTGGTACAGATGAAAGCGTGAATGCGGTAATAAAGATCGGGGTCTTGCGACATGCTTATTCCTTCGGATCGCGACGCGTGGTGGCGGCGGCGAACTGGTTCCAGAACATCTTCTGCAATTGCTCCATGCCCTGGACGCCGGCCGGCAGCCATGTCTTCAACATGGCCTCGGGTTCCATCGCCGACAAGGTGGCGGTCATGCGTTCCTGGATTTGGTTCATCATCGCCTCTTGCATGGGCTTGACGTCGGGCAGGCCCAGGAAGGAACGCGCCTCGTCCGGCGTGCAGTCGATGTCGACGGTGATTTTCATGGTGGCGATCCCGGGCTTGTGAAACCTTGCGTGAATGCCAAACTAAGCAAACAATCCCGCCCACGCAATCATCACGCGACGAAAGACAAAAAGCCCATGACCAATCGCCTTGCCGGTGAGACCAGCCCCTATTTGGCACAGCACCGGGACAACCCGGTCCATTGGTGGCCCTGGGGTCCCGAAGCCCTGGCCGAGGCGAAGGCCAGCAAGCGGCCGTTGCTGTTGTCCATCGGCTATTCCGCCTGCCATTGGTGCCATGTCATGGCCCATGAAAGCTTCGAGAATCCCGAGATCGCCGCCCTGATGAACAAGCTGTTCGTCAACATCAAGATCGACCGCGAGGAACGCCCCGATCTGGATGCCATCTACCAGCAGGCGCTGTCGCATATGGGACAGCATGGCGGTTGGCCGCTGACCATGTTCTGCACCCCCGACGGCATGCCGTTCTGGGGCGGCACCTATTTCCCCCCCGCCGCCCGTTATGGCCGTCCCGGTTTCGGGGAAGTGCTCAATGCCATTTCCGATCTGTGGCACAAGGACGGCGAACGGGTGCGCGCCAATGTCCAGGCGCTGATGGAAGCCTTGTCCGACGCGCCGGCGGGTGAAGGCGCCAAGCTTTCCATCGACATGCTGGACAAGGGTGCCAAGGCGGTGTTGCAGGCGGTGGACATGGAACAAGGCGGTTTGGGCGGCGCGCCGAAATTTCCCCAGCCCGGCTTGTTCGACTATCTGTGGCGTTCGGCCCGACGCACCGGCAACCCCGATTTGCACCGGGCGGTGACCCTGACGCTCGATCGCATCTGCCAGGGCGGCATCACCGACCATCTGGGCGGCGGCTTCATGCGCTATTCCACCGACGACATCTGGTTGGCGCCGCATTTCGAAAAGATGCTGTACGACAACGCCCAGCTGATCGAGCTGCTCAGCCATGTCTGGCAGGACACCAAGAACCCCCTGTTCAAGACCCGCATCGAAGAATGCATCGCCTGGGTTTCACGTGAAATGCTGGCCGAAGGGGACGCCTTCGCCGCTGCTCTGGACGCCGATTCGGAAGGCCACGAAGGCAAGTTCTATACCTGGACGGCCCCCGACATCCTGGCCATCCTGGGTCCCGATCTGGGCCGGATCTTCGGTCAGGCGTATGACGTCAGCGTGCAGGGCAATTGGGAAGGGGTGAGCATCCTCAACCGTTCCGGCCCGCAGCCCGAAGGCGTCGAGGACCAACTGGCCCAGGCCCGCGCCCTGTTGCTGAGCGAACGCGACAAGCGGGTGCGCCCCGGTCGCGACGACAAGGTGCTGGCCGATTGGAACGGCATGATGATCGCCGCCCTCGCCCGTGCCTCTTGGGTCTTCGACCGTCCCGATTGGTTGGAGATGGCGACCCGCGCCTATGATGTCGTCACCACCAAGATGGCCCTGCCCGGCAACCGATTGGCCCATTCCCTGTGTCAGGGCAAGGCGGGGAAAACCGGCTTCATCGACGATCTGGCCCATATGTCGCGGGCCGCCTTGATGTTGTATCAGGCCAGCGGCCGGCAATCGTATCTGGATCAGGCCCTGGCTTGGGTCGAAGCGGCGCAAACCCATCATTGGGATGCCAAACACGGCGGTTATTTCCAGGTCGCCCATGACGCGTCCGACGTGGTGGTTCGCAACCGTCCATCCATGGATGCGGCGGTGCCGTCGGGTAACGGCACCATGGCCCAGGTTCTGGCGCTGCTGGCCCAGCTGACCGACAAACCGGCCTTTGCCGACCGGGCCCAGGCGGTGGTCGCCGCCTTCATGGATCGTTTCAATGAAAACTTCGCCAACATGTCGGCACTGCTGACCGGTTTCGATCTGGCCATGGACCCGGTTCTGGCCACCCTGCCCCGGGGTCGCACCGATCTGCTGGATGTGTTGCGCGGGCAACCCTTGCCCAATCTGATCATCCGCTGGCACGACGAAGTGGTGGCCACCTTGTGCCGCAATTCGGTATGTTCGGCGCCCGTGCAAAATGTCGGCGATTTCGCCGCTTTGGTGGAGAAAATCTGATGGGCTTCATCAGCGTCAATTCCCCGGTCGGGCCGTTGACCATCTTCGCCGATGACGATGCCATCGTCGCCGTCGATTGGGGTTGGCCGCCGGAAACCGACGAGCCGCCGACACCGTTGCTGGAACGGGCCCGCGACCAGATGGAAGCCTATTTCGAAGGCCGCCTGACCCAGTTCGACCTGCCGCTTGCCCCCCACGGCACCGCCTTTCAGCGCAAGGTGTGGGCGGCCATCGCCGCCATCCCCTTTGGCAAGGTGCGCACCTATGGCGATCTGGCCCGTGATTTGGGCACCGCACCGCGTCCCCTGGGCGGCGCCTGTGGCCGCAATCCCATTCCCATCATCATCCCCTGTCATCGGGTTTTGGGCATGAACGGGTCCTTGGGGGGGTATTCCGGCATGGACGGATTGGAAACCAAGGAAGCCCTGCTGCGTCACGAAGGTGTGCCGCTTCCCTGAGAATTTGCCGCCAAGCCTTGCCTTGCTTATACTTGCGCCAGGCAAGGAGGACCAAATGACCCAGGGCGAACGCAATGTCTTGGTTTGGGGTGTCAGGATCGGCAGCATCGCCTGGATGGCGGTGTTGGGTTTCCTGTTGTTCGTGACCTTCGGGATCGAGCCGGCCAATCATGGTTCCAGCGAGGTCAAGGACCGCATGGCCGCCGAATGCATGGGCACCTTCAAGGACCGTTATGATTGCAAGGAAGCCATCATCGTCAAAAGCGGTCAGGAAACCTTCATAGGTATGGCCTGGCGTTTCCTGCTGGTAATGGTGCCACCCATGGCGATGACGTTCTGGCTGCCGTCCTATTTGCGCCGCAACCCGGTACATAACCCGGCTCATCACCATGAAGCGGCCAGCGATTGGAAAAGCCGGGCCCAGTTCCACACCCAGGTCCAGGCCCCGGAAGAAGCCGCGCACGACCTGCATGTGGACGGCCTGCCGCCCATTCACCATCCGGCACACCACTCTATCGACGACATCGCCCCGGTGCCCGATTGGAAAGCCAAGGCGCAGAACCAGATTTCCAAAGCAAAACGCCCCGAGTGATCCCGGGGCGTTTTTTTATCAAGCTTCGCAGAAGCGTCAGGAATTCATCGCTTCGAAGAAGTCGGAATTGTTCTTCGAGTGCTTCAGCTTGTCGACCAGGAATTCCATGGCGTCGATGACGCCCATGGGCATCAGGATACGACGCAACACCCACATCTTGGACAGCTGACCCTTGTCCACCAGCAGCTCTTCCTTACGGGTGCCCGACTTGGTGATGTCGATGGCCGGGAAGGTGCGCTTGTCCGACAGCTTGCGGTCCAAGATGATTTCCGAGTTACCGGTGCCCTTGAATTCTTCGAAGATCACTTCGTCCATGCGCGAACCGGTATCGATCAGCGCGGTGGCGATGATGGACAACGAACCGCCCTCTTCGATGTTACGCGCCGCGCCAAAGAAACGCTTGGGACGTTGCAGGGCGTTGGCGTCCACACCACCGGTCAGCACCTTGCCCGAGCTGGGCACCACGGTGTTGTAGGCACGGGCCAGACGGGTGATGGAATCCAGCAAAATGACCACGTCACGCTTGTGTTCCACCAGACGCTTGGCCTTTTCCAGCACCATTTCGGTGACCTGGACGTGGCGGCTGGCCGGTTCGTCGAAGGTGGACGAAATGACTTCGCCCTTCACCGAACGAGCCATGTCGGTCACTTCTTCCGGGCGTTCATCGATCAACAGAACGATCAGATAGACTTCCGGGTGATTAGCGGAAATGGCATGGGCGATGTTTTGCATCATCACCGTCTTACCGGTACGCGGCGGCGCCACGATCAAGGCGCGTTGGCCCTTGCCGATGGGGGCGACCAGATCGATGACGCGGGTGGTCAGATCCTTCTTGGTCGGATCGTCCAATTCCAGGTGCAGCTTTTCATTGGGATAAAGCGGCGTCAGATTGTCGAAATTGATGCGGTGACGGACGTTTTCCGGCTGTTCGAAGTTGATGGTGTTGACCTTCAACAAAGCGAAATAACGTTCACCGTCCTTGGGTGCCCGGATCTGACCTTCCACCGTGTCGCCGGTGCGCAGACCGAAGCGGCGCACCTGGCTGGGGCTGATGTAGATGTCGTCGGGACCGGGCAGGTAATTGGCTTCGGGACTGCGTAGAAAACCGAAACCGTCCTGGAGAACTTCAAGGACACCCTCGCCATAGATGGGGGTGTCGTTGTCCGCCAACTGCTTCAGAATCGCGAACATCATGTCTTGCTTGCGCAGGGTGCTGGCGTTCTCGATCTGCAATTCTTCGGCATAAGCCAGAAGTTCGGCCGGCGTTTTCTTCTTGAGTTCTTGAAGATGCATAAGGGGGGTGTCCATGTCAGGGAATGGGCGCCATCGGTCACCATCTGTGACCTAACGAGGTTAACTCGACGCGGAAATCCGACGATATGGCGCGAAAGCGATTTTGGGAAAGCGGGCTTCAAGCGGCCCTTAAGAATGGTGCCAGCTTTAGCCAAACACCACCCATCTGTCAAACGGGTTTTTCTTGTGCGTCGCGGCAGGTCAGAACGGCTTGACCACCACCAGCAGCACGATACCGATCATCAGCAGGGTCGGAACCTCGTTGGCGACCCGATAGAACTTCTGCGAGCGCTTGTTGGAATCAGCGGCGAAATCGTTCTTCCACTGGATCATCAGCAGGTGACAGACGCTCATCAGGATGACCAGGGTGAACTTGGCGTGGAACCAGGCGTCCTGGAACAGCCCGCCGGTGATGGCCATCCACAGACCCAAGGCCCAGGTGACGATGGCGGCCGGGGCCATGATCGCCTTCAACAACCGGCGTTCCATCACCTTGAACTTTTCCGAGGCCGCAGAACCCGCTTCCACCTCGCAATGATAGATGAACAGCCGCGGCAGATACAAAAGACCGGCCATCCAAGATATGACCGCGATCACATGAACCGCCTTGACCCACAGATAGGCTTCACCGCTGCTCATGGTTCCTCCGCACACAGACATCGCGTCCCGCAGGCCTGCCCGCGGAATTGCTTTGGCTCGGCCACCAAGCGGGCCAGACCGTGAATGAAATCGGGATGGGACTGCACCGTCGAAGCCCGGAAATAACCAGGAATTCCAAGACTTTCCGCCAGATGACGGTATTCGATGTCCAGTTCCACCAAGGTTTCCGAATGTTCCGAGACAAAGGCGATGGGGGCGACCACCACCGGTACCTTGTCGGCGCCGGCACGGGCCAATTCTTCCTCGGTGCTGGGACCGATCCATTTCGCCTTGCCCACCCGGCTTTGATAGCAGATGGCCCAATCCAGACCGTCGATCCCCAAAGCGGCGACGATGACGGCCGCTGATTGCTCGACCTGACGCTGATAGGGATCGCCCTTGTCGACGATGCTTTGCGGCAGACCATGGGCGGAAAACAGCAGGCGTGGTTGACCTTTACCCAGGGCTTGGTCGTATTGGGCCCGGATCAGCCGGGCGCTGGCGGACACGAAACCCGGCATCACCGGATAGCAGCACACCACCTTGGTTTGGCCGAAACGACCGGCGGCCAGTTGGTGCCATTGCTTCAGCGACGAACCGGTGGTGGTGGTGGAAAATTGCGGATAAAGCGGCAACAGGATCACCCGATCGGCGCCCCAATCCTGAACCTGTTGCAAAGCCTGATCGGCGAAGGGGTGCCAATAGCGCATGGCCACCACCACCTTGAAATCCGGTCCCAAGACCTTTTCCAAGGCGTTCGCTTGATCTTGCGTCTGTTCCAAAAGCGGTGATTTGCCGCCCAGATGGTCATAGATTTCCCGCGCCACCGGCGCCCGTTTGCCCGAAATGTATCGGGCCAGCAGCCAGCGCCAGGGTTGCGGCAAACCGATAATCGCCTTGTCGTTGAACAGGTTGAACAGGAACGGACGCACCGCGTCCAAACTGTCCGGCCCGCCCAGATTGAACAAGACGACAGCGGTTTTCATCCCTTGAAAGCCTTCACCCGTTCCGCCAGCCGTGCCACGTTCTCCGGCGGCGTCGGCGGAATGATGCCGTGACCCAGGTTGAAGATGAACGGCCCCTTGCCCAGGGTCTTCAGGATGCGGTCGATACCGGCATCCAACGCCTCACCGCCGGCGACCACCAAAATGGGGTCCAGATTGCCCTGAACCGTGCATTTGGGCTGCAGCACCTTGGCGGCCCAATCCAGCGGCACCGAGGTGTCCAGACTGACGCCGTTGACCTTGGTTTCGGTCACATAGGCCTCGTACAGGATACCGGCGCCGCGCGGGAAGCCGATCACCGGCACGCCGGGACGTTCGGCATGGATGCGTTCCACCAGCTTGCGAGCCGGTTCGATCACCCATTGGCGGAACTCGGTTTCCGGCAGCGCCCCGGCCCAGGTGTCGAAAATCTGGATGGCTTCGGCGCCGTTGTCGATCTGGCGGATCAGATATTGGCCGGTGGCCTCCACCAACAGATCCATCAGTCGGGCGAAGGTTTCCGGTTCCGACCACATCAGCCGCTTGGTGTTGGCGAAGTCCTTGGAGCCGCCGCCTTCGACCATGTAGGTCGCCACCGTCCACGGAGCCCCCGAGAAACCGATGAGCGCGGTGGTGGACGGGATCGCCTTGGAAAGACCGTTCACCGTGGCATAGACCGGTGCCATGCGGTCGTGCAGGCCCGAGATGTCGAGATCATCCAGATCCCTTGCCGAGCGAACAGGCGTCAACACCGGACCTTCGCCTTCCTTGAACGCAACCTGCTGACCCAACCCGTCGGGAACCACCAAAATGTCGGAAAACAAGATGGCAGCGTCGAATCCATAGCGCCGCAACGGCTGCAGGGTGACTTCGACGGCTAGTTCCGGGTTGTAGCACAGATCCAGGAAGGACCCGGCTTGGGTGCGGGTGGCGCGATATTCAGGCAAATACCGGCCGGCTTGGCGCATCAGCCAGAAAGGCGGAGGGGTGACGGTCTCGCCGGCAAGGGCGCGCAGAAAGGGCTTGGTGACGGTCACGGCGGTTTTTCCTTGGCTGTGCTGAGCTGACCTTGGGAGGCAGTTCTACAAGTTTTGATTCTTTAGGGAAAGGTTGCTGAGGTTTGTTGGGCCTGTGGATATCGGGGATGCGAGTCCATCCACAGGCTTTACACAGAATCATTCAAGGGCGGGGATGATTTTGGTCATTCGCTGGAAAACTTCCGTAAAACCGGCGCGAGAGCGCAAAAAACCCGGCCTGTGGAAAAATGGGAAAACGGGGAAAGCGGATGAAGCGGGACGGGATTCACGCTATTGTCGCCAAACCGTCTTGATTTTTTCCCATCGGGGTCGAAAGCGGGGCGGATTGGGTATGCGGGTGGGGATTTTTTGACCCCCTGTTGGCAAAGTCCCACTTATCCCCATTGTTCGAGCTTGTTCACAGGGACTCATGGATTCGTATCACCTTCATCTGGTTTCCGACGCCACCGGCGAAACCGTCACCTCGGTGGTCCGTGCCTGCATGGTGCAGTTCGAAGGCGTCAACGCCACCCAGCACAATTGGTGGCTGGTGCGTTCGCAAGGCCAGGTGGAACGGGTGATCAGCGGGATCGAGGCCAATCCCGGTATCGTTCTGTGTACCTTGGTCGACGTCGCCGTGCGCGGCGTGCTGGAAGAAGCCTGCCGTCACATGCGGGTGCCGTTCATTCCGGTGCTCGATCCGGTGATGGGGGCGTTGGCCGGCTATTTTAACGCCGAAAGCCATGCGACGCCGGGCCGCCAATACCAGATGGACGCCGAATATTTCGCCCGTATCGACGCCATGCAATTCACCTTGGCCCATGATGACGGCCAGTTGATGGATGATTTGGATGACGCCGACATCGTGGTGGTCGGCGTGTCGCGCACGTCCAAGACGCCGACTTGCATGTATCTGGCCAATCGCGGCTTCAAATGCGCCAATTATCCGTTGGTTCCGGGCGTGCCGTTGCCGCGCAGCCTGGAAACCACCCGCAATCCGCTGGTGGTGGGTCTGACCAAGGACCCGAAAAGCCTGTCCGATATTCGCCGCGCCCGTCTGCGGTTCCTGAACCATGACGAAGAATCCGATTACGCCCAGTTCGAGAAAGTGCGCGACGAAGTGGCCAATGCCCGCAAGCTGTTCACCCGCCATGGTTGGCCGGTGGTGGACGTGACAAGGCGTTCCATCGAAGAAGCGTCCGCCACCATCATGCAGCTTTATTCCCAGCACAAAGCCAAACGTGAAGGCCAAGCGGGATGATTATCCTGGCGTCAGGATCGGCGACCCGCCAATCCATGCTGCGATCAGCCGGTGTGGATTTCACAACCCAGGTGCTGCCGGTGGACGAAGACGGCATCAAATCGTCCATGGCCCAGGAAACCAACAATCCGGCCCGGGTCGCCGAAACCCTGGCGGAAATGAAAGCCCAGCGGGTGTCGTTGAAAAATCCCGGCGCTTTGGTCATCGGCGCCGACCAGATGCTGGATTGTGACGGTGAGTGGTTCAACAAACCCACCAGCCGCGATGAAGCCGCCGACCAATTGCGCCGGCTGCGGGCCAAGACCCATCGCCTGACCTCGTCGGTGGTGGCTTTGCGCGATGGCCGGCTGTTGTGGCACCACAGCGAAACCGCCAAGCTGACCATGCGCGCTTTTTCCGACGCTTTCTTGGATGATTACCTGGAAAAAGCCGGCGACGCGGTGACGTCTTCGGTGGGGGCCTATCAGTTGGAAGGTCTGGGGGCGCAATTGTTCATGGATGTGGATGGCGACCATTTCACCATTTTGGGGCTGCCGCTGTTGGCGCTGTTGGATTTCTTGCGCGAAAACGGAGAACTGATTCCATGATCCTGTCGGGCAAAGCCAAATTGGCCGGGGTTCTGGGCTGGCCGGTGGGTCATTCGCGCTCGCCGCGTCTGCATGGCTATTGGTTGGACCGATTGGGGATCGACGGCACTTACGTGCCGTTGCCGGTGGCCCCGGAAAATTTTGAAAAGGTGTTCCGCGCCCTGCCCGCCATGGGCTTTCGCGGCGCCAACGTCACCGTTCCCCACAAGGAACAGGCCCTGCGCTTGGCCGACGAGGTAGAAGTTCTGGCCCGGCGCATCGGGGCGGTCAACACCCTGGTCTGCCGCGATGACGGCTCGGTGCTGGGGTTGAATACCGACGCGTTCGGTTTTCTGCGCAACCTGCAAACCGGCTCGACATGGCAAGCCGGGCAGGGTCCGGCGGTGGTATTGGGGGCTGGTGGCGCGGCGCGTGCCGTCGTCGCCGCCCTGGTGGACGAAGGGGTGGGCGAAATCCGTCTGGTCAATCGCAGCGTCGAGCGGGCGGAAAAACTGGCTGCCGATATCGGTGGTCCGATCATCGTGCAATCCTGGGACAAATTGGATTTGGACGGGGCTGGGCTGTTGGTCAACACCACGTCGCTGGGCATGGCCGGTCAGCCGGCATTGGACATCGATTTGTCGGCCCTGCCGAAACAGGCGGTGGTCAACGACATCGTCTATGCCCCTTTGATGACGCCGTTGCTGTTGGCGGCCCAGGCGCGCGGCAATCCAGTGGTGGACGGTTTGGGCATGCTGCTGTTCCAGGCGGTGCGTGGCTTTGGCCTTTGGTTCGGTGTCGAACCCCAGGTCACCCAAGATTTGCGCGATTTCGTGCTGTCGTCATGAAGGTGCTGGGGCTGACCGGGTCCATCGGCATGGGCAAAAGCACCGCCGCCGTCCTGTTGCGGCGGTTGGGCTGGCCGGTGCATGACGCTGATGCCAGTGTGCATGGATTGATGGCCAAGGGCGGTGCGGCGGTTGCGGCGATCGAGGCCGCGTTTCCCGGCGTGGTGTCAAACGGTGCGGTCAGCCGGCCGGAATTGGGTAAACGGGTGTTCGGCGATCCGGCGGCTTTGCGCCAGTTGGAAGCCATTTTGCATCCGCTGGTCCGCGCCCAGGAAAAGGCGTTCTTGCGCCGCCACATGTCACGCGGCACCCGTTTGGTGGTGCTGGATATTCCGTTGTTGTTCGAAACCAAGGGCGACCAACGTTGCGACGCGGTGGCGGTGGTGTCGTGCCCGGCGTTTTTGCAGGAACAAAGGGTGTTGCGCCGCCCGGGGCAAAGCCCCGGACGCTTGGCCGCCATCCGCGTCCAGCAGATGCCCGATTTCGAAAAGCGCCGCCGGGCTGATTTCATCGTGCCCAGTGGCACCGGAAAAGCCCCGGCGTTGAAAAAATTACGGCTGGCGGTGGCCAGCCTGTTGTCGCAACCCGGTCCCGGCGCCTGGCCGCCGCGTCCCAAACCCCGGTACGGCCATGCGTGAGATCGTTCTTGATACCGAAACCACCGGCTTCGATCCGCTGACCGGTCACCGTATCGTTGAAATCGGCTGTGTGGAGCTGATGGGCCATCTGCCCACCGGCAAGGTCTATCACCAATATGTGAACCCCGAACGCGACATGCCGGAAGAGGCCTTCAAAGTCCACGGATTGAGCGAACAATTCTTGTCGGACAAGCCGACCTTCGCCGAAATCGTCGCCGAATTCATGGAATTCATCGGCGATTCGGTGCTGGTGATCCACAACGCCGAATTCGACATGCGCTTCATCAATGCCGAGCTGACCCGTTTGGGCTTTCCGGCCATGCCCATGAGCCGGTCCATCGATACCGTGGCTATGGCGCGCAAGAAATTCCCCGGTGCTCAGGCCAATCTGGACGCCTTGTGCCGGCGCTTCGGCATCGACAACACCCACCGTTCCTTCCACGGCGCATTGCTGGATTCGGAATTGCTGGCCGAGGTCTATCTGCAGCTGATCGGTGGCCGGCAGCCCGGTTTCGAATTGGGATTACAGGGTGCGTCGAAATCCGGTGCCGGTGGGGCGAATGTTGAACGCATCCGCCGCGAACCGCGCCCCCACGCCGCCAGTGCCGAGGAACTGGAAGCCCACGGCGCCTTTATCGGCAAGCTGAAGAAAGCCATTTGGCTGCGCGAACCGGAAGCGGAAGCGGAAAAGGGTTAAAGAAGTAAAATCAAAAGGGGTCTGGGGCCCAAGGCCCCAGCTGGGTGCGGGCGAGAGCCCGTTATTTATTGACTTAGCCTTCTTCCGATTCGGCCTGCGGCGGGGTCAGGCGGATCGAGGTGATCTGGTTGCGGTGACGGCGCACCACCTCGAAACGGAAGCCGTGAAAGCGGAAAACCTGGCCGGCATTGGGAATCTGCCGGCTTTCATGCAGCAGCAAGCCGGCGATGGTGGTGGCCTGGTCGTCGGGCAGGCGCCACTCGAATTGGCGGTTCAAATCGCGGATGGTCACCGTGCCGTCGACCACGAAGGACCCGTCGGTCTGCGGCCGCACCCCGGCTACGGAAATATCGTGTTCGTCGACGATGTCGCCGACGATTTCTTCCAAGATGTCTTCCAGGGTGACGACGCCCATCAGGGCGCCGTATTCGTCCACCACCAGGGCGAAATGTTCACGCCGCGCCTTGAAGGCTTCCAGCTGTTCCAACAGCGTGGTGGAATCGGGGATGAACCACGGATTGGACGCCAGTTCGGAAACGTCCAGCTTGTCCACCTCGCCGCCCAGGGCGCGGATGGCCCGCAGCACGTCCTTGGCGTGGACGACGCCGATGATGTTGTCGTGATCGCCCCGCCACAAAGGAATGCGGGTATAAGGCGAGCCCAGGATCTGGTCGACGATGTCCTCGGGCGGAAGGTCGGCGTCCAGGGTGACCATGTTCTTGCGATGGGTCATCACCTCGCCCACTTCCACGTCGCCCAATTCCAGGATCGAGCGCAGCATGCGCCGTTCCTCGCGCACCTCGTCCTGGGTGGCGTGGACTTCGATGGCGCCGCGCAATTCCATCATGGCGCTTTCGATGGAGGCTTCGGTGGCGTATTTGGCGCCGAACAGCCGGAAGAACAGGCGTGCGGCGAATTCGATGGCCTTGACGAAGGGTGACAAGGTGTTGGTCAGCACCATCACCGGACCCGACAGGACCAGCGCCACTTTATTGGCGTTATAGATGGCGTAGGTCTTGGGCAGAACCTCACCAAACATGACCACGATCACAGTCATGCCGGCGGTGGCATAGGCGATTCCGGCTTCGCCGAACAGGCTCATCATGGCGCTGGTGGCCAGGGACGAGGCCAGGATGTTGACCAGATTGTTGCCCAAAAGAATGGCGCCGATCAGCCGATCGCGAGTGGCGATCAAGCGGTTGACCCGCTTGGCGCGGCTGCTGCCGTCTTGCTCCATCTGGTGCATGACCGGCCGCGACACCGCCGTCATCGCCGTTTCCGAGCCGGAAAAGAACGCCGACATCAGCAGCAACAGGAAAATGATCACCAGCGACAGCGTCGTCGTGTCCATGGGGTCAGGCTCCGATGAACTCGGTCAGCATTTCGCGCACCGCCGCTTGCGGCACGTCGGGGGTCAGGAAGCTTTGGCCGATGCCGCGGGCCAGAACGAAAGTCACCATGCCGTCCTTGACCTTCTTGTCGCCGGCCATGTGATGGACCAGCCGATCCACGTCCCAAACCCGTTGCTTGGACAAACGGGTGGGCATGCCCATCCGGTCCAGATGACGTTCCAGCCGCTCCACATCGGCAAAGGGGGCCAGGCCCATGCGGGCCGACAGGCGGAAAGCCATGATCATCCCCAATCCCACCGCTTCGCCGTGCAAGATCTCGTCGCCGAAACCGGTTTCGGCTTCCAAGGCGTGGCCGAAGGTGTGACCCAAATTCAACAAAGCCCGGATGCCGCCTTCGCGTTCGTCGGCGGCGACAATGCGGGCCTTGGCCCGGCACGAAATGGCCACCGCGTAACGGCGCGCCGCCACGTCGCCGGCGATGACCTTGTCGCCATTGGCTTCCAGCCAGGAAAAGAAATCGGCATCGTCGATGCAGCCGTATTTCACCACTTCGGCGTAACCGGCCAGCACCTGACGGTGCGGCAGGCTGTCCAGCACAGAAATGTCGGCCAGTACCAGTCGTGGCTGGTGGAAGGCGCCCACCAGATTCTTGCCCTTCTTGGTGTTGATGCCGGTCTTGCCGCCCACCGACGAATCCACCTGGGCCAACAAAGTGGTGGGGATTTGCACGAAATCGACGCCGCGCTGCAGAATGGCGGCGGCGAAACCGGTCAAATCGCCGACCACGCCGCCACCCAAGGCGACGATCATGGTCGATCGCTCGCAGCGGGCTTCCAGCATGGAATCAAGCAAGGCTTCCAGATGGGCGAAATCCTTGGTGTGTTCGCCATGGGTGACCTGGGTGTGCTGGTAGGTGACGCCTGCCTTGTTAAGCGAGGTCAAAACCCGCTCCAGATAAAGCGGCCCCACTTGGTCGTCGGTGACCACGAAGGCGCGTTTGCCGCGCATCACCGGGGCCATCAAGGCACCGGTTTGGTCCAACAGGTCGGACCCGATCAGGATGTCGTATCCGCGATCGCCCAAATCCATGTGCAGACGGTCGATGCTCATCAGATCTTCTCCAGTTCCTGGATGATTTTGGCGACGGTGACTTCGGGGGGTTCGTCGGTTGAATCGACGATGACGTCGGCCTCGGCATAGATGGGATAACGGGCATCCATCAGCCGCGACAGGATTTCGCGTGGATCGCCGGTCTTCAACAACGGCCGGTGGTCGCGGCCCGAGGTGCGCTTGACCAGCAAATCCAAATCGGCGCGGATCCAAACCGACAGTGCGCCGGCCTTGATACGGGCGCGGGTGTCGGGATCGATGAAGGCGCCGCCGCCGGTGGCCAGGACACAGGGTTCGCCCTCCATCAGTCGGGCGATGACCTTGCGTTCACCGTCGCGAAAGGCGGCTTCGCCGTGTTTGGCGAAATAATCGCTGATGGAACAGCCGGCGGCGGCCTCGAATTCCACGTCGGAATCGATGAAGGCGACACCCAGGCGGGCCGCCAGACGGCGCCCGACGCAGGACTTCCCCGCTCCCATCAATCCGATCAGCACGATGGTTCGATCCAGATGCTGCGCCGGCCGCGATTGATCCGTCGGGGCGATGCCCCGTGATTGATCCTGGGGGGCGACGCCGATACACTGCCCCTGTTTCGCCATGGTCCAATCCTAAAGTTTTGCGTGCGGACCGAAGCGGCCCACGAATTTCGTTGGTTGACTTTTATCCGTCCGCCCTCGGGCCTGTCCAGAAATCATAACCAAGGTTGAGCACGTTCCATGGGTAAGATTGCCGGTATTCTGCTTGTTCTGGTGCTGTTGGCCTTAGTGGGCGGCGGCATTTTCCTGGCCACGTTCGATCTTCCGGCGCCGACGGCGCGGGTGGAAAAGGTGATCGCCGATGACCGTCTGGCCCGCTAAGCCCGTGCGGGTTTGGCCCTTGGCGGCGATGCTGCTGGCGGCTCCGTTGGTCGCCTGGGCCCAACAGCCCATGCCGCTTACCCAACCCTTCGACCCCGAAACCATGGAAAGGGCCGATCCCCCGGCTTATGAAAACGTCGGCAATATCGGCGTCAACACCTTGAAAGCCCCCAATCCGCAAGGTGTGGGCACCATGGATGTCCACCAAGGCGGGTTTTCCGCTTCATTGTGGAACGGCACCAGCGCCGAGGTGGCCCGCGCGCTTTTGCCCCGTCTTCCCGGCGGGGCCGCCTCACCGACCATTCGCTCGCTGGAACGGCGTCTGTTGCTGACGGCGGCGCCACCGCCGGACGGTGCCAAGGCCGATGCGCGGCCGTCATTGGTTGAAATGCGGGTCGAACGTCTGTTGGCCTTGGGTGATCTGGATGGTGTCGTCGCTTTGTCCAACGCGGCGCCTGCGGCGGTGGAAGGGGCATTGTCGGCCAAGGTTCAGCGTGACGCCCATCTGCTGGCCGGCCGTATCGACCAGGCCTGCGCCCAAATACCCGCGGCTTCCGATCCGGAAAGCGCCCGTTTGATCACCTTCTGCCAATTGGCCCAGGGCCAAACCCTGCAAGGTAACCTGTCCTTGGATCTGTTGCGGGAACGTCAAGGTGCCGACAGTGGTTTCATCGCCGCCGCCGAAGTGCTGGCCGGTCTGCCGCCGGTTCCCAACGCCAAGATCGAGATCGTTGAACTGACCCCCTTGCATGTGGCCTTGTTCAAGGCCGCCAAGATGGCTTTGCCGGAAGATTCCCTGGCCAAGGCGTCGCCGGTGGTGGCGCGTTCCATCGCCGACAACGAAGCCGCCCCCATGGATCAGCGCGTCGCCGCTGCCGAACGGGCCGAGGCGGTGGGGCTGATCAATGCCGACGATCTGCGCAAGCTGTATCTGTCGCTGACTTTCGCCCCCGACGAGATGGCCTCGCCCATGGACCGCGCCGCCAGCGCCGGCAACCATGGCCGGGCGTTGTTGTTCCGCGCCGCCTTTGATCAGCCCGATCCGGCCTTGAAGGCGCAATATGCCGCGGCCGCCATCGACATGGCGGTGGCCCGCAAGTCGGTGGCCGGCACCGCCCGGGTGTTCGAACCGATCATCGCCGCCACCAAGCCCGATGCGACTTTGTCCCGTCACGCGGCCGCTTTCGCCCGTGCGTTCTATGCCTTGGGCCGACCGGAAGCCGCCGCCAAGTGGATGGACATCGCCAAGGCCGATGTCACCACGGTGCGTGAAGCGGAAAAGCTGTGGCCTTTGGCGGCTATCAGCGAATTCGGTCCCGGTCAGCCGGTGTCCCTGGCCGGTCTGGCCGGCTGGCGGGCGTCGCTGGCCGATCTGGCCCCCGACGTGGTGGCGCGTCGCAACGGTGTGGTGCTGGGCATTCTGGCCGGTCTGGGGGCCAAGGTTCCCGACAGCGCCTGGTTGGCCGCCCTGCCCCTGCCGGCCGGTGGTCCGCAGCCGGCTTTGTTCGCCATGATGCAAGGTGCCGCCCTGGACGCCCGTTTGGGCGGCACCTTGCTGGCGTCCCTGGCCACCATGGGCGACACCCCCTTGGACAAGGTTGACGTCATGACGCTTTCCGAGGTGATCAGCGCCCTGGCGGTGGTGGGTCTGGCCGAGGACGGCCGTGCCCTGGCCCGCGAAGCTTTGCTGGCGAATGGCATCTGAACGCCATACCGAAGCGTTTTTGGAAATGATGGCGGTGGAGCGCGCCGCCGCCATCAATACCTTGGATGCCTATCGCCGCGATCTTGACGACCTGGATGCCTTTCTGACCCGGCGCGGCACCTCGCCGCACCTGGCCCGGCCTGATGATTTGTCCGCCTATATGCGGTCTTTGGCCGATTGCGGCTTGGCCACCCGCACCCAAGCCCGACGCCTGTCGTGTCTGCGGCAATTCTATGCCTTCCTCTTCAGCGAGGGCTGGCGCGGCGACGACCCCACGACCCGCCTGGACGCGCCGCGTCTGGGCCGGCCCTTGCCCAAATATCTGTCGGAAGCGGAAGTGGATTCCTTGCTGGCCGGGGCCCGTGTCCTGCCCGCCCCGCAAGGATCGATGATGAGTGCGTTGTTGGAAGTGCTGTACGCCACCGGCCTGCGTGTCTCGGAACTGGTGGGGCTGCCGTTTTCCGCCGTCGCCCGCGATCCCGCCGTGCTGATCGTGCGTGGCAAGGGCGACAAGGAACGTATGGTGCCGTTGTCCGACCCGGCCCGTCAGGCCCTGCGCGACTGGTTGCCCATTCGCCAAAGCCTGTTGGGCAAAGGCAAGGGGTCGCGCTGGCTGTTTCCCGGCACCGGCAAATCGGGGCATCTGACCCGGTCGGGTTTCGCGCGGGCTTTGTTGAAGGTGGGCATGGCCGCCGGCATCGATCCCCGGCGGTTGTCGCCCCACGTGTTGCGCCACGCCTTCGCCACCCATCTGTTGGCCCATGGCGCCGATCTGCGCGTGGTTCAGGAGATGTTGGGCCATGCCGACATCGCCACCACCGAGATTTACACCCATGTGCTGGAAGAGCCGAAAGCCCGGCTGGTCAACCAGCACCACCCCCTGGCGGGATTGCTGAAACCCAAGGGCTGATTATGTTATAAGCCGCTGAAACGACCCTTGGCGGATTGTGACGATGATTCTCTATACCTTGCGCTGCGCCCACGACCACCATTTCGAACAATGGTTCGACAACTCGTCCGATTACGACGCCAAGAAGGCGGCGGGCGAGCTGGTGTGCCCCGAATGCGGCGAAAAGCATGTGGAAAAGGCCATCATGGCCCCCAGCGTCGGCAAGTCCGCCGCCGCCGCTCCGGCGCCGGCCTGCACCCCCATGGGCTGCGGCGGCTGCCAATTCGCCGGGCAGCATTGACCGCGAAGCGGTCAATGCTTTGTTGGCGCGATGCGCTGCCCGTGCCGGGCCGGCTCAAACACCGCCGGGCTTTTTAAGCGAATAACTACAACGGCTCGCCGCGCATCATGCGCGGCAGGTCGCCGACCACGCCCATGGCGTGCTTCATGAAGAAGCGCTTCAGACCCGGCATTTTCTGGACGGCGGCCAGACCCAGGTCACGGGCCAGCTTCAACGGCCCGATGTCGTTGGAAAACAGCCGCACCATCACGTCGGTCAAACCCAACATCAACATGTTGTCGAAACGCCGCCAGCGCTCGTAACGGGCCAGCACGTCCGGTCCGCCCACATCCAGGCCCAGACGGCGGCAATCCACCAGCACTTCGGCCAGGGCGGCAACGTCGCGGATGCCCATGTTCATGCCTTGCCCGGCTACCGGATGCATGCCGTGGGCGGCGTCGCCGATCAGCACCAGACGGGGATCGACGGCGCGGTCGGCCAGTTGCAGGGTCAGCGGATAATGGAAACGCGGCCCGGCCAGGGTGACTTCGCCCAGAAAATCGCCGAAACGGGTGTTCAGCTCGGCCAGGAAGGATTCGTCGCTTTGGCCGACGATGGCGTCGGCCAGATGCAGCCGCTCGGTCCACACGATGGACGACCGATTGCCGGTCATCGGCAGGATGGCGAACGGCCCCGACGGCAGAAAGCGTTCATGGGCGATGCCGTTATGGGGTTTTTCATGGGCCACCGTGGTGACGATGCCCGATTGCCCATACCCGAAACGCTGCACGCCGATACCGGCCAGCCGGCGGATGGTGGAACCGCGGCCGTCGGCGCCTACCACCAGGGCGGCGCTGATTTGGCGGCCGTCTTCCAAGGTGACGGTGACGCCGTCGCGCTCGCGCGTCATGGCCGACACCCGTGCCGGGGCCAGAACCCGGGCATCGGGCAATTGCACCAAACGCTGATGGATGGCGCGGCGGATGGTGGTGTTCTCGACGATCCAGCCAAAGGGTTCGTCGCCGACGCTGTCATGGTCGTAATGCAGGAACAACGGCGAGGCGTTGTCGGTGACGCGGATTTCCAGGATCGGTCCGGCCTCGTCTTCCATCAGCGGCCACACGCCGGCGCCGACGAACACCCGTTTGGCCGACAACGCGATGGCGATGGATCGGCCATCGGTGCCCGGTCGGGCCAGATCGGCGGGGTCGGCGGATTCCACCACCACCACCTTCATGCCGGTCTGGGCCAGGGCACAAGCGGTCAGGCCGCCGACCGGTCCGCCGCCGACGATCAGAACCTCGCAGCGGATCGGCGATGCGGGTTCGGTCTGGATTTCGGTGTCTGCAATGCTCATCTCACTGATGTGCCATCGCCTAAGACAAAGCGCAAGCACGGCAATGGGACAGCGCATGAATCGGGCAGGCCCGATGGCAAGTGTCCATGTTTTAGGCAGACCAAGAATGGCACAAGCTTTCAGCATTCGCCTGAAATTGGCGCATTTCTTGGCTTTGGCGGTTTCGGCACGGCTCTTGAATAGCACTTAGCCACGCGGAGGGCCTTTTCTGGTCTTCCGCGACCCATCAACCGGCGGGCCGGCAAGACCCCCGCCCCAAATGTTTAGGGGACCACGAGATGAAGCTGATCATGGCCATCATCAAGCCCTTCAAGCTGGACGAGGTGCGTGAAGCCCTTACCCCGCTGGGAGTCCAGGGCCTGACCGTGAGCGAGGTCAAGGGCTTTGGCCGTCAGAAGGGCCAGACCGAAATTTACCGCGGTGCCGAATACGTGGTGAATTTCCTGCCCAAGGTGAAGATCGAAGTGGCCGTCAACGACGAGATCCTCGATCGCGTCATCGAAGCGATCCAGACCGCTGCCCGCACCGGCAAGATCGGCGACGGCAAGATTTTCGTCATGGACATCGCCCAGGCCTATCGCATCCGCACCGGCGAGGCCAATTCCGAGGCTCTGTAATCACGGCTTTCGCCGTGGTGTCGGGCTGCACAGGATTTAAACAGTGCGGTCCCAGGACGCCCAAGAATTAGTCATCGTTTCTGTCCCATTCACAGGAGAAGGCGGCGAAAGCGCCGTTTGATGGGCTGGCATGGTTCTTGTTTAACCAGCGCCAGCGCCGGGAAGGCCCGTAAGGGGGGTCCTGGCAATCCAACGAGATGCAAAGCCGCTTCGGGGGTATCCCATGAACCAAGGTTTGAAGAAGGTAATGGCCGGTGCCGGTGTGGCGCTGAGC
>DISD01000016.1 GCA_002435715.1 Rhodospirillaceae bacterium UBA6219 | reverse complement strand
TCGGTCATGATGGTCGCCGGGTTCGAGTTCACCAAGATGACCCGATAGCCTTCTTCCTTCAGCGCCTTGCACGCCTGCACGCCCGAGTAGTCGAACTCGCACGCCTGACCGATGACGATGGGACCGGCACCGATGATCAGGATGGATTTGATGTCTGTACGTTTGGGCATGGCGGAACGCTTCCAGATAAGGTTTGGGGCGCGATCGGCGCGCCCCTGTCAAAACGGGCTGACTTACTTCGACTTGGCGATCAGATCGACGAAGCGATCGAACAGGTAATGGCTGTCCATGGGGCCGGGGCTGGCTTCCGGGTGGTACTGGACGGAAAACACCGGCTTGTCCTTGACCTTGATGCCTTCCACCGACTTGTCGAACAGCGAGCGGTGGGTGACTTCCACATTGGCGGGCAGCGAGCCTTCGTCCACCACGAAGCCGTGGTTCTGGCTGGTGATTTCCACCTTGCCGGTTTCCAGATCCTTGACCGGATGGTTGGCGCCGCGGTGGCCGGTATCCATCTTGAAGGTCTTGGCCCCCAGGGCCAAGGACAGCATCTGATGGCCCAGGCAGATGCCGAACAGCGGCTTGCCGGCATCGATGACGCCCTGGATCATCGGCACGGCATATTCGCCGGTGGCCGCCGGGTCGCCGGGGCCGTTGGACAAGAAGACGCCGTCGGGCTGGTGGCGCAGGACGTCCTCGGCGGTGGACTTGGCCGGTAGCACGGTGACCTTGCAGCCGGTGCTGGCCAGACAGCGCAGGATATTGCGCTTGGCGCCGTAATCGATGGCGACCACGTGGAACTTGGGTTCGTCCTGCTTGCCGTAACCCTGGCCCAGCGACCATTCGGTTTCGTCCCAGGCATAGCCCTGGGTGCACGACACGTCGAGTGCCAGATCCATGCCTTCCAGACCGGGCCAGGATTGGGCCATTTCCCAGGCGGCCTGCAGATCGACGTTGCCGTCAGGCGCATGGACGACGACCCCGTTGGGGGCGCCCTGGTCGCGGATGCGACGGGTCAGCGCCCGGGTGTCGATGCCGGCCAGGCCGATCATGTTGAACGACTTCAGCCAGGCATCCAGATGCTTGGCGGCACGCCAATTGGCCGGCTCGGTGATGTCGGCGCGCACGATCAGGCCGCGCGCCGCCGGGGTCACCGTCTCGATGTCTTCCAGATTGGTGCCGACATTGCCGATATGGGGGAAGGTGAAGGTGATGATCTGGCCGGCATAGCTGGGATCGGTCAGGGTTTCCTGATAGCCGGTCATGGCGGTGTTGAACACCACTTCACCCACCGACATGCCGGAAGCGCCCAAGCCCTTGCCCCACAGCACGGTGCCGTCGGCCAGGACCAGGGCGGCGGTGGCGCCGGGGGGGCGCGGGATGTCGAAGTTGGGCATGGCGGTCCTTTTTCGTGGCGTGTCATCCCGGCCGGGCCAGGACGAAGGGTGTCTATAATATGCTTTAGGCCGCACAAGAAGGCGAGGACTTGCCCGTATTCACTCAGGCTCAGTCCCGCGGAAGGGACCCTTGCTGGTCCGAGATGCGGCAGGTAAACGGCCGCTTCTTATAGAAATAAGCTGGCTGCGTCAAGGATTCCAAAACCAAGGGAATTCAACCCCATAATGCGCCACAGAGTCATTGCTATGGGCGTCGATTCCAGCTAGCCTTATCCCTTTCTTTCGTCCGGGGGGACGGGATTTTCCGGGGAGGCCCCATGCTGCGTCCGCAGCTTAACGAAGCTTTGAAGTCCGCCATGCTGTCCAAGGACAGCCGGGTGGTGTCCACCGTTCGTCTGATCCTTGCGGCCCTGAAGGACCGCGACATCGCGGCGCGTTCGCGCGGCGTGATGGACGGCATCAGCGACGACGAAATCCTGTCCATGCTGCAATCCATGATCAAGCAGCGCCGCGAAAGCATCTCGCTTTACGAACAAGGCGGCCGTTTGGAACTGGCGCAGCAGGAACAAGACGAAATCGCCATCATCGAACGCTTCCTGCCCCGCCAGCTGAACGAGGAGGAGATGAATTCCGCGGTTTCCGCCGTCATCGCTGAATTGGGCGCTGGCGGTATCAAGGATATGGGCCGGGTGATGGCCGCCTTGAAGGAACGCCACGCCGGCACCATGGATTTCACCAAGGCCAGCGCGACCACCAAAAAGCTGCTGGGCGCCTGATCCGTCGGTCGAAAGGGTAGGGCAACATGGCCTTCCCGCCCCAATTCCTGGATGAACTGCGTGCCCGCGCCAATCTGGTTGGCGTGGTGTCGCGTCGGGTCAAACTGACGAAGAAGGGCCGGGAATTCCAAGGCCTGTGTCCATTCCACAACGAAAAAAGCCCCAGCTTCACGGTCAACGAGGAAAAGGGCTTTTTCCATTGCTTCGGCTGTGGGGCGCATGGCGACGCCATCGGCTTCGAGATGCGGGCGCACCATTTGTCGTTTACCGAGGCGGTGGAGCGGCTGGCGGCCGAATGTGGTCTGGAAGTCCCCAAGGCGACCCCAGAGGAACGCCGGGTCGAGGCCCGCCGCGCGTCGCTGCATGACGCCATGGAAGCGGCCTGCCAATTCTTTGAACGGCAATTACGCAGCCCCGGCGGCAAAGAGGGGCTGGCCTATCTGCGCGGGCGCGGCCTGACGGACGACACCATCGCCCGCTTCCGCCTGGGCTGGTCGCCGGATTCCCGTGAAGCCCTGAAAACCACCCTGATGAGCGATGCCTGCCCGGAAGCGCAGCTGATCGAGGTCGGGCTTCTCAAGAAGCCCGATAACGGTGGCGCCAGCTTCGATTTCTTCCGTGGTCGCGTCATGTTTCCGGTCACCGACCGTCGTGGCCGGGTGGTGGCGTTTGGGGCCCGCATCTTGGGCGACGGCCAGCCCAAATATCTGAACTCGCCCGACACCCCTTTGTTCCATAAGGGAAGCCAGCTGTACGGCCTGGCCATGGCGCGGGAAACCGCGCGGGAACGCAACGTGGTGATGGCGGCCGAGGGCTATATGGACGTCATCGCCCTGCACCAGGCCGGCTTCACCTTTGCCGTGGCGCCGTTGGGCACCGCCATGACCGAAGCGCAGATCGAGGAAATGTGGCGTCTGGCCGACGAACCCATTTTGTGTTTCGACGGCGACAATGCCGGTCAGCGCGCCATGGGGCGTGCCGCTGAACGCGGCCTGCCCATCCTGAAGCCGGGCAAGTCGTTGCGCTTCGCCGTCCTGCCCGCCCCCGAAGACCCGGATTCGCTGATCAAGGCCAAGGGGCCGGCGGCCATGCAGGCGGTGTTGGACGCCGCCCAGCCGCTTTTCGACGTGGTCTGGCGGCTGGCCGCTGAAAACCGGCACCTGGATACCCCCGAGCGTCGCGCCGCCCTGGAAAAGGAATTGAAGGACAAGGCTTTCGCGATTGCCGACGAAACCGTCCGCTATCAGTACTTGCAGGCTTTCCGCGACAAGATGCGGGCGCTGAACCGCCCGGCCTGGAATCCCAAGCCGCAAGGCGGTTATGGTGGTGGCCCCGGACGTCGTGCCGAGTTCAAGCGCCGTCCCGGTGACCCGCCGCTGCGCGGTCCCGACGGCCGTCTGCCCGGGGCCGGCAAGCCGCCGCCGCCGGCAGCCGACGAATCCACCTGGTTGAAAAAAGCCGAAGCCAAGCTGCTGTCTTTGGTGCT
Source organism: Rhodospirillaceae bacterium UBA6219 (assembly GCA_002435715.1). Classification (GTDB taxonomy): domain Bacteria; phylum Pseudomonadota; class Alphaproteobacteria; order Rhodospirillales; family Magnetospirillaceae; genus Magnetospirillum. The sequence goes on along the minus strand of DISD01000016.1, from coordinate 1,858 downwards.
GTGGCATCCGCCACTTTTGGAACAAGTCTTCGAAGCCCTGGGCGAGACCGGCTTTTCCGACAATAACCTTGACAATCTTCGCCGTGGGATTCTAAAGCACCTGCACAATGTCCATGACCTTGACTCGGACCAACTTGGCGCCCATCTACGGGCGGATGGGTTGGGCGCCGGGCTGGACGCGTTGATGGACAGCGATGAATTCAGGATCGGGCGGGTCGAAACGCTCACCGACGCCAGGCAACACTGGGACCGACATTTCAAGCGTTATGCCTGGAAGAAGGGTTTGTCCGGCGATATCGGCCACGCCGCCCGTCAATTGGCGGAACATATGTCGGCGGACGTTTTCGACCGCTTCGCCGCGTTGAAGGAAGTGGGCCGTGCCGTCGCCCAGGACGACGACGACAACGGTTCCGGGTTCTGATATCTTCTCGCCCCGGCCCAACCCAAGGAAGGGATCGGGTAGGGGCTTTTTGCGCATTAGGAGCATCGGGTTTATGGCGACCAAACCTCAGAATACGGCGGAAGTCAACGAGAGCCAGGAAGAGAACCTGGACGGTCCGCTGCTCGACGCGCTGGGCGTCGCCGTCAAGAAGATGGTCACCCGCGGCCGCGAGCGCGGCTATGTCACCTATGACGAGCTGAACGCTGCTTTGCCGCCCGACGAAGTGTCGTCGGAACAGATCGAAGACACCATGGCCATGCTGTCCGAAATGGGCATCAACGTGGTGGAAAGCGAAGAAACCGACGAAGCCGCCTCGCCGGAAGCCGAGGAAGAGGAAAGCGAATCCAGCTCGGGCGCCGGCAATGTCGACGAAGAGGATCTGGGCCGCACCGACGATCCCGTCCGCATGTATCTGCGCGAAATGGGCTCGGTGGAACTGCTCTCCCGCGAAGGCGAAATCGCCATCGCCAAGCGCATCGAAGCCGGTCGCGAAATGATGATCGGCGGCATCTGCGAAAGCCCGCTGACCATCCGCGCCATCATCGAATGGCACGATTCCCTGCAACAGGGCCGCATGCTGCTGCGCGACATCATCGACCTGGATGCCACCTACGGCGCCAACCTCAGCGAAGAGGAAATGGAAGCCGAAGTCGCCGAGGACGAGGCCGAGGCCGAAGGCGCGTCCGAATCCGAGAAAGAGGAATCCGAGGGCGAAGAGGGCGAGCGGGAAGGCGAAAACGAAAACGGCGAGAACGGCGAAGGTGGCGAGGGCGAAGGCGAGGGCGAGGAGAACTCGATCTCGCTGGCGGCCATGGAAGCCGCGCTGATGCCGCTGGTCTTGGAAACCTTCGAAGCCATCGCCGCCACCTTCCTGAAGATGGAAAAGGCGCAAAAGGACCGCATGGCGGCGCTTTCCAAGGGTGAAAGCGTCTCGGCGGCCCTGGAAAAGAAGTACGACAAGCTGAAGGCGGAAATGGTCCGTCTGATGGAAGACGTGCATCTGAACAATGCCCGCATCGAGCAGTTGGTCGATCACATGAACGGCCTGAACAAGCGGTTGATGGGCATGGAAGGCCGTCTGCTGCGTCTGGCCGAATCGTGCAAGGTCAAGCGTCAGGACTTCCTGGACAGCTATTTCGGCTCGGAACTGGACCCCAACTGGCTGGACATCGTCGGGGTGAAGTCCAAGCAGTGGAAGGATTTCTCGGAAAAGCACAAGCGCGACGTCACCGAACTGCGCACCCAGATCGCCGTGGTGTCCACCGAGGCCGGCCTGCCCATCACCGAGTTCCGCCGTATCATCCAGACCGTGCAGCGCGGCGAGCGCGAGGCCAGCAAGGCCAAGAAGGAAATGATCGAGGCCAATCTGCGCCTGGTCATCTCGATCGCCAAGAAGTACACCAATCGCGGCCTGCA
>DISD01000040.1 GCA_002435715.1 Rhodospirillaceae bacterium UBA6219 | reverse complement strand
TCATGGCCGGGCTGTACACGGCGCCACCGGCGCACGGGCCCATGATCATGGAAATCTGCGGCACCACGCCCGAGGCGTCCACATTGCGCTGGAACACTTCGGCGTAACCGGCCAGCGACGCGACACCTTCTTGGATACGGGCGCCGCCCGAATCGTTCAGGCCGATGACCGGGGCGCCGACCTGCACCGCCTTGTCCATGATCTTGCAGATCTTTTCGGCGTGGGCTTCGGACAGCGAACCGCCGAACACGGTGAAGTCCTGGGAGAACACGAAGACCAGACGGCCGTTGATGGTGCCGTAACCGGNNACCAGACGGCCGTTGATGGTGCCGTAACCGGTCACCACGCCGTCACCGGGAATGGATTGTTGGTCCATGCCGAAATCGGTGCAGCGGTGCTCCTTGAACATATCCCATTCTTCGAACGAGTCGGGATCGAGCAACAGCTCGATACGTTCACGGGCAGTCAGCTTGCCCTTGGCGTGCTGCGAAGCGATACGCTTCTCACCGCCACCCAGACGGGCGCGGTTTCGCTTTTCTTCCAACTGACGAATGATTTCCTGCATCCGATTCCCCCTAAGGTCAGGGCTTCGCCTTCAAGGCTTCGGCGGGGTCTTGACGGCCCCCACCCTTATGATCAGGGAAGTGCAGATACCATTTGGGGGGGCGTCTTGCCACGAAAAAAATACGGCTCGCGAATACCGAATTATTTCCGGGAAAGTGGCAGAAAACTGCCGAATTAGACCCAGGGGAAAATACGCAACAATATTATCGGCAGGCGGAAGCGATCCGCCCCCCTTTTCAATCGAGGAAAGTCAGCATTTCCGCCGCAGCCAGGATATCGCTGTGCAGGCGCTGGCGACGTTCGGCGGCTTCCGCGTCATCGCCCCAAAGCCCGATCTGGTGGGCTTCGTCGATGTTGGAAGCAATGAAACAACCTTCGCCGTCCACCCGTCCCTCGGCCAGGGCCAGGGCCAGGATCAACGAGCCCGAAGCGGCACAGGCGGCCTGGGTCACGGTCAGCCGCCACACGTCGTAGGATTCCAGCTTGGCCGCCAAGGCGTGCAGGGCGCTGGCCGGCTGATCGACGGCGATCAAGGCGGTGGTGGTGACCAAAGCGGCGTCCAGATGGGTGGCGGCCCAATCCAACAACGGCTGCCAGGACTTGCTTTGCATTTCCACCAGATCGGACGGCGATTCGGCGCGATAGCACAAAAGATCGGTGCCGGCATAAGCCAGCAATTGTTCGGTGATGGCGGTCCGTTCCGGCCCCACCCGGTCCAGCGCCGTGCTGGCCAGCTGGGTCAGCGGCATGGTGTGGGGCTTGATCTCGTCGATCTGGGCGTCCCATTCGGCGGCGATGGCCCAAGCCAGTTTTTCGCTGGGCACTTCCAGCTTGCGCCCCGCCGGGGTCTTGATGCCGCGACCATCCAACTGCACGGCGAAGCCGGCTTCGCCAGCGGCGGCCCCCGCCTGCTTGTGGAAACGCTTCATGGTCTTGCCCAGCATGGCATCCGCCCCTTCATTTTGTCACGGTCGCCCCAATACGGTAAAATCAGCGGCCGAACAAGTCCTCGAACAAGCCGCCACCGCCCTTTTTCGTCGGTGCGGCGCCCATGGCCAGGGCTGTGCGGCAGGGCTCGGTATCGGCGGTCACCTTGTCCAACAGCAATTCGCCCAGCAGCGACAACCCGCCGGTGGCCGCCGCCGCCCCCACCGAAAGTGCCGTCTTGGCGGCACCAATTTCGTCCACCGACAATTGCGGCGATTCCAAGCTGCCGCGCAGCCGGGTGAAGCCGGCCACTTGCCCCCCCACCGACAGGCCCAAGCCTTCCTTGGCCCGGGGCGTGAAGCCCAGATCCAGTCCCTCGTCGCGCAGGTCGACGGTGCCCGAGCCCACCACGTCGATGCCGTCGCTTTGTACGGCGATGCCGCGATCACTCGCCGCCACGCCGTCCTTCAGGCGGAAATGCGCCACCGCACAGCTGATGGGCGTGGTGTCGCGACTTTGCGCCAGCGGGTTCAGGATGCCCAGAACCTGGCTGACCACGTCGCCACCGGCCCAGCCGAAGGCGCGATTTTCAATCACGCCGTCGCCCACACGCAACATCGCCGATCCGTTGGCACTGGCGGCCAAGGCCCGCACATCGTCGCCGCGACCACGCAGGGAAACCTTCAGACTTCCCTTGCCCCCTTGCAGCATGTCCGAACCGCCTTCGCGCAGCAGCCGCCCGAAATCCACCTCGGCGGCGTCCAGACGCAGGCTGGCGACGCCGTGGGCGCCACGGGCATCCAGCGCCGCACTGCCGTCGAAACGCCCCCCGGCAATTCCGCCGTCAAAGGGATCGACGCTCAGCACGCCCTGACGCAGACCGGCCTTGGCGTTCAGCCCGTTCAGCCGCATGGCGCCGGCCACCAGCTTGTCGGCCTTCAAGACGATGTCGGCGTCGATGTCACGCATGGCTTGAAGCGGCAGGGCGGCTTGCGGCAACAGACGGCCATCGTCGCGGCCGTTCCCGGCCTTGCCGGTGAAATCCGCCGTATCCAGCACAGACGCGACCAGATTGGCCTTCAGTTTCTGACGCTTGCCCTGGGCGTATGTCACATCGCCGGTCAACTCGCTGCCACCGACATGCAGCTTGATGTCGGACGCCGTCCAGCCGTCCTTGCCGTCACGCAGGTTGGCCGCCAATTTGACGGCGCGCAGCGAGGGAACGTCACGCCCCCAAATCGCCGACAGCCGTCCGGTATCCTCGCTTTCCGCCTGCAGTGTCAGCTCAAGCCCCGTCAGCGACCACAGATCGTGCAGGCTGCCTTTGGCGGTCACGAACAAGGCGTCGCGACGGCCGGCACTGACATCCAAATCGGCCAAGCCCAAAGGCCCGTTGCTGTCGGTCAGACGGGTGCTCAGACGCAGCGGCCCCAGCGAACCGATTCCATGGCCACCCGCCAGTTTCACCATTTCGGCGGTGTCGTCGGTCTGCAACCCCAGCTTCACGTCCACACCGCTGATTTCGGGCAGCGACGCGACGCTTCCTTCCACCGACAAGATGGTGCCCGGCATCGATCCCTTCACACTGACGGGGAACGGTTTGCCCGCCAGGGCAGCCCCCAGATTGCCCGTGGTGCCGGCCAACTCGAAATACTTGCCCAGGGCTTCGCCCACGGCATTCATCCGCAATCCGCCGCCCGGCCCCTGTTCCGGCACCACCACCAATTTATGCAGTCCCATGAACTGCACGCCACCGCCATCGTTCCATTGAACCTTGGCGTTCTTGATCTTGAGTTCCCGCAGGTTGAAGCGGGTAGGGGTGCTGGCCTTGTTGGGGTCGCCCTGGTCGATCAGATTCCAATTGCCCTTTTCCAACAAGATGTCGGGACTGGAAACGATCAGGCGCTGGATCAGGATTTCCTTGCGCAACAGAGCCGGCAACGCCACTTCGGCCTCGACCCGTTCGATGGTGATCATCTCGGGCCGCGACCCGCCGGCCACGTTGGACAGGCTGACCTTCTCGGCGATCAGCGACGGCACCAGGCCCAGGCGCAGCTTCACCGGGCCGCCAAAGGTCAGCTTGCGGCCGGTTTCGGTCAGCACCAAGTCGGACAGGTAAGCTTTGTAGCGCTCGAAATCCACCGACTTGCTGGCGGCGATCATCACCACCGCCCCCAGCCCGGCGGCAATGGCGGCAGCTCGGATGGCGGTCTTCATGCGCATGGGCAATCTCCGATCAAACGGGCGACGGTTTCACCCAAAGTGTCGAAATCGTCCACCACCAAGGCGGCCCCGGCTTGGCCCAATTCGTCCATGTGATGATAGCCCCAGGAAACACCAAGGCCCGCGACCTTGGCCGATTTCGCCATCTGCATGTCGTAGACGGTGTCGCCCACCATCACCATGCGCCCCACGTCCACCCCGGTTTCCGCCGAGGCCCGCAGCAACATGGCGGGATCGGGCTTGCCGGGATTGTCGTCGGCGGTCTGGATGGTGACGAAGCGGTTGTGCAGGTCATGGCTGTCCAGCATGGATTCGACGCCACGCCGCGACTTGCCGGTGGCCAGACCCAACAGCCAGCCTTCGGCTTCCAGCGAATTCAAGGCGTCACGGACGCCGGGGAACAACGGCTCATCGCGTTCGGGCAGCAATCGCAGGGCGCGAAACGCCTCTTTATAGGATTCGGCCACTTGCCGATGCAGGTTGCCCGGCGCCCAGGGCAGCAGCACCTGGCAGGCTTCCACCAGCGACAGACCGATGATGCGGCGCACCTCGGCGGGTTCGGGTACGCCCAAATCCCAATGGGCCCAGGCTTCGGTCATAGCGGTGACGATATTATGTTCGGAATCGATCAAGGTTCCGTCGACGTCGAAGACGACCAGACGCAATTCGCTCATGGATCCTGCTTCAGGCATGGCTGACACGTGATTTTCAGCCTACAGGATATTTTGCACCGCCGCACCGGTTGGAGTAATGTCCGCCATTCCCTGTCACGGAGAGTCCGCAATTATGCGTTCCGGTTTTCTTGCCCTGACCGCCCTGCTGGCGGTGACGGCCCCCGCTTATGCCCAAACCACCGAACAACCCACGATCCCGGCGCCCCCCCCGACGGCAGCCCCGGCACCGGCTCAAGCCCCGGCCCCCGCCAATCCGGTGCAGCGCTTCGAAGCCTACGCCACTTCGGACGGCTACAAGAAGTCCATCGGTCAGATCGCGGTGATGGGCTCGACCATCCACCATCCCGAATGCAAGGACCACAAGGCGGTCAAGCGCGCCGCCATCACCATCTTTGTCGGCCCGATATTCGCCGAGGGAATGCATCCGGTGAACGGTTTGTGGTTGGACCGCATCCAGATGGATGTGTGCGGCAAGACAACTTACGAAAACATCCTGGTCCAGGGCCAGCCCGGCACCACGCCGAAGGCGGCGTTGAAGATGCCCGGTCAGACCAGCGCCAACCCGCCCATGCAGGATCTGGTGCTGAAGGACATCGTCGATGCCCTGGCCACCAAGAAATGCACCGACATGGCCCAGATCATTCCGGTGGACAGTGTCGCCGGCAAGGAAACCAAGCCGCGCAAGATCGACCAGCACGGCGTACTGGTGGAAGGGGCGTGGAAGGAAACCTGGAGCTTGCGCGCCTGTGGCAAGAACGTCACCGCCACTGTGGATTTCACCACCGACGGCAAGGGTGGGCTGAAACACAAGGTGAAGCTGTAATCGTCGAAAAAGGGGGCTTTGGCCCCCTTTTTTGTTACTCTTCCTCGAATGCGGTGAACGGTTTGCCGGCTTCCTTTTCGTCGAAACCGAAGAATTCGAACGACTTGGCCATATGGTCGGGCAGTGGCGCGCTGACCATCAGATCCTTGCCGGTACGCGGATGGGGCAGCCGCACGGCGCGGGCATGCAGATGCATCTTGCGCGACACCCCGGTGCCGGCGATGAAGGCCTCGGTACCGCCATACTTGCCGTCGCCCAGGATAGGGGTGCCCAACAGGGCGCAATGGGCGCGCAATTGGTGGGTGCGGCCGGTGCGCGGTTCCATTTCCAGCCATGCCGCCTTGCGCAGCGCGTTGTCCACCACCCTGAACCAGGTGACGGCCCGTTTGCCCTCGTCCTCGTCCACCGCCATCTTTTCACCCAGACGCCCCGGCAACTTGGCCAAGGGCGCGTCGATGCGGCCCTGGCGGTGCTTGGGCACGCCGACGACCAGCGCCCAATAGCATTTGCGCGCCGCACGGCTTTTGAAGGCGGCGGCCAGCTTGGCGGCGGCATTGGCGGAACGGCCCAGCAGCAACACCCCCGACGTGTCCTTGTCCAGGCGGTGGACCAGACGCGGGCGGTCGTCACGGTCGAATTTCAACGCGTCCAGCCAAGCGTCGATATGCTTGTCGCCGGCCCCGGTGCCGCCCTGCACGGCGATACCCGCCGGCTTGTTGAGCGCGATAACGTCGTCATCCATGTACAGCACCGCGTCGCGCAGCATGCGGGCGGTCTTTTCGTCCACCGGCGGACGCGCCTTCTCGGCTGCGGGCTTGGGGGTCTCGCCTTCCGGGACCGGTGGCACGCGGACCTGTTGGCCGATTTCCAGGCGCTGGTTGGCCTTGGCCCGCTTGCCGTCGACGCGCACCTGTCCGGTGCGCAGCCACTTTTCCAAAAGGCCGTGGCCCACATTGGGGAAATGCCGCTTGAACCAACGGTCCAGGCGAATGTCGGAATCGTCGTCGCCGACGTTCAGGGTTTGCACGCTGCTCATGATGAGCCGAACCTACACCAGGTTACGCACCAAAGCCATGGCGGCGAACAACGCCCCCACCGACAGCAGCACCGAGGCGGCGACGTAAAGTGCGGCAATGGTCCAATCGTGGCGTTCCACCAAAAGGGCCACGTCCAACGAGAAGGTGGAAAAGGTGGTGAAGCCGCCCAAAACCCCGGTCATCAGCAACAGCTTGACCTCTTGGCTGGGCTGCCAGGCCAAGGCGCCCAATTCGGCCAAGACACCCATGACGAAACTGCCGACGATGTTGACGAACAGCGTGCCCCAGGGAAATGCCGTCCCCACCACTTGGCCCATGACCACAAAGGACAAATAGCGGGCGCACGAGCCCAAGGCCCCACCGGCCCCGACCCACAGCAATGCGGTGAAGGTTTGCGCGTTCAGCATGGTTTCTTGGTGGCACGAAGTGGCGACTTTGGCAAGAAAGCTTAATCCGCCCAAGCCAGATTGCGCGGTCTCTCGATCCGCACCAAGGCGCGGCCATCGCGCAGCAACCCCAGCTGCGCCCCGGCGGCCTTGGACAGATCGATGCCGCAACGGCCGCAACGATCGTTGACCCGTACCCGCACCGCACGCCCGTCGTCCACCCGTCGAACCTCGACGATGGTGCCCAGGGGCAAGCTGGGATGGGCGGCGGTGAAAGCCCTGGAATCAAAAATCTCGCCACTGGCGGTCGGGCGTCCATGGTAATTTCTTCCATACCAGGACGCCTCGACCATTTCAGAGGCAGCCGCAATTGAAGTAAAAGTGCTAATACCGATAAAAACGGCAAAGCAATTTGCAGCGATATACCGCAACATTAACTTTGTCCCCGAACTTGAGCCCAAAGCAGACGCTAATAGCAGCGATAGCACTTATCAATAATTTTTATTACTTATTATTTTTCATAAATTTGTTTGTTATTTATATTTATCAGAGGCGCAGATGAACATCAGCAAACGCGTGGTGATTACCGGCCGCGTCCAAGGTGTCTGGTATCGTGGTTGGACCGTGCAGCAGGCCCAGGCCTTGAATTTGTCGGGATGGGTGCGAAATCTGTCGGACGGTCGGGTCGAGGCGCTGTTTCACGGCCCGTCCGACAAGGTCGACCAAATGGTCGACGCCTGCCGGCAAGGTCCTTCGGCGGCCCGTGTCGGCGCCGTCGATTGGGAAACCACCAGCGAGACCCCTGCGGGCGGCTTTCATCAACGCCCCACCGTGTGAAGGAAAAACCGGCATGACGCTGAACCGACGGGAGTTCCTGGCCGCCACCGCCGCCCTGGCCGCTTTTCCCACTCTGGCGTCCGCCGGCAAGCCCGCCGCCTTCCCCACGGATTTCCTGTGGGGGGCATCCACTTCGGCCTATCAGATCGAAGGCGCCCTGGATGCCGACGGTCGCGGCCCCAGTGTCTGGGACAGTTTCACCGCGCAAGGGCACATCCAGGACGGCAGCAACGCGGCACGGGCGTGCGAGCATTACACCCGTTATCGCCAGGACGTCGCCCTGATGAAGGCGGCCCATTTCAACGCTTATCGCTTTTCCATCGCCTGGCCACGCATCCAGCCCACCGGCACCGGCCCGGCCAATGCCAAGGGATTGGATTTCTACGACCGCTTGGTGGACGAATTGCTGAAAGCGGGCATCCGCCCGCTGGCCTGCCTGTATCACTGGGACATGCCGCAAGCCTTGCAAGACCAGGGTGGCTGGCAAAGCCGCGCCATGACCGGGCCTTTCGCCGATTACGCCCGTCTGGTCACGGCGCGCCTGGGCGACCGGGTCAAGGATTGGATGATGCTGAACGAGCCCAATGTGGTGGCGATTTTCGGTCATGGCCTCTCCGAACACGCCCCCGGATTGGGCCTGGGCGAAAGCGGGGTGCTGCGGGCGCTGCATCACCAGAATCTGGCACAAGGGGCGGCGTTACGGGCCATCCGTGCCGAGCATGGCGATTGTCGCCTGGGCACGGTGACCAGCGTCCAGCCCTGTCGCCCGGAAACCCCATCCGATGCAGACCGGGCGGCGGCCATTCGCTGGGACGCGGTGTGGAACCGGGTGACGGTGGACGGGCTGCTGCGTGGCGCCATCCCCGACGTACTGGCCGAACAGATGGCGCCCATCGTCCAGCCCGGCGATTTGGATGCCATCAAATTTCCCGTCGACCTGTTGGGCATCAATTATTACAGCCCCAACACCATGCGCCACGCCGCCGGTCAGATGTTCGACGTGGGTTGGGGCCGCGCCCCCACCGAGCGCTTCACCGCCATGGGCTGGCCGGTGCAGCCCGACGGGCTGTACGAGGTGCTGATGGAGTTCAAGAACCTCTACGGCAACCCCGCCACCTTCGTCGCCGAGAACGGCGCCGCCTATGACGACGTCGTCTCTTCCGACGGTCAAATCCACGATGCCCAACGCGTGCGTTTCCTGGCCGACCATGTCGCCGAGGTCCGGCGTGCCCTGGCCGACGGCGCCCATGTCACCGGCTATCTGGCGTGGTCGTTGTTGGACAATTTCGAATGGGCCTTTGGCCTGTCCAAGCGCTTTGGCCTGGTCCGGGTCGATTACGACACTCAAAAGCGCATTCCCAAGGACAGCTATCGCTGGTTCGCCGATTTCATCAAACAGGCCCGCGGGATCTGAAAAACCCTGCCCTTTCAGGTGGTTCCGTTAGTTATCAGATTTGTGGAAAACTTTGTGGAGACAGTCTTCGAGTTTTCCCGCAGCCGCCTGTGGATAAGTTGGATAAGTGGACACGCGTCAGCGGAATCAAGCACTTGACTTGTGGAAACAAAAATAGAACAATGCAGCTTGACGAGCGCGTGCCCCAAGTCCTAGACTGCCCGCCCAAAACCGCCGAAATGTCGGTTTTTCCATAAAATTCAAACTGTTTTCCATATTCCGTCTACCGGAAGCCTGGAAGGCATGGAGGATCAGGGATGACGCAGGTGGCCCCCATTTCCCAACAAATCTGGGACATGAAGTATCGGTTGAAGAATGCCGATTCCACCCCTGTGGACAAAACCATCGAAGACACCTGGTCCCGCGTCGCACAATCCCTTGCCAGCGTTGAAAAAGATCCCGCTCTTTGGCAGAAGCGATTCTATGACGCCCTGGCCGATTTCAAGTTCCTGCCGGCCGGGCGCATCATCTCGGGCGCCGGTACCGACCGCCGGGTCACCATGTTCAATTGCTTCGTCATGGGCGATATCCCCGACGACATGGCCGGCATCTTCGAACACCTGAAGGAAGCGGCGCTGACCATGCAGCAGGGCGGCGGCATCGGTTACGATTTCTCCACCCTTCGCCCCAAGGGTGCCCCGGTCAAGGGCGTCGGCGCCGACGCGTCGGGCCCGCTGTCCTTTATGGATGTGTGGGACGCCATGTGCCGCACCATCATGAGCGCCGGGTCGCGCCGTGGCGCCATGATGGCGACCATGCGCTGCGACCACCCCGACATCGAAAACTTCATCGACGCCAAGCACGAGGCCGGGCGGCTGCGCATGTTCAACCTGTCGGTGCTGGTCACCGATCCGTTCATGGACGCGGTCAAGCGCGATCTGGGTTGGGAACTGGTGTTCGACGGCGTGGTCTACAAATCCCTGCGGGCGCGGGAATTGTGGGACAAGATCATGCACGCCACCTATGCTTATGCCGAGCCGGGCGTCATCTTCATCGACCGCATCAACCGGTTGAACAACCTGCATTATTGCGAATCCATCCACGCCACCAACCCGTGCGGCGAACAGCCGCTGCCGGCCTATGGCGTCTGCCTGTTGGGCTCGATCAATCTGGCCAAGCTGGTGGCCAATCCTTTTGAAACCAACGCCCATCTGGACATGGACAAGCTGCGCCAACTGGTGCGCGTCGCCGTGCGCATGATGGACAACGTCATCGACGTCTCACGCTTCCCGCTGCCGCGTCACGAACAGGAAGCCAAGTCCAAGCGCCGCATCGGCCTGGGGGTGACTGGTCTGGCCGACGCGCTGATCCTGTGCGACGCCCGTTACGGCGGCAAGGACGCGCTGCGCCTGACCGAGGAATGGATGGCCGCCATCCGCCGCGAGGCCTATCTGGCCTCGGTGGAACTGGCCCAGGAAAAGGGCGCCTTCCCGCTTTACGAACGCGAACCCTATCTGGCCGGCGAAACCATCCAGGATTTGGATGACGACGTCCAAGCCGCCATCGCCGAACACGGGATCAGGAACGCGCTGTTGACCTCGATCGCGCCGACCGGGACCATTTCGCTGTTCGCCGACAACGTGTCGTCGGGCCTCGAGCCGGTGTTCAGCTTCACCTATACCCGCGCCGTGCTGCAAAAGGACGGTACTCGCAAGGAAGAGGAAGTCGCCGATTACGCCTATCGCCTGTTCCGCCAACTGAAGGGCGAACATGCACCGGTCCCCGCCGCCTTCGTCGATGCCCAGCGCCTGAATCCGGCCGAGCACGTGGTCATGCAGGCCGCCGTGCAGAAATACATCGATTCGTCCATTTCCAAGACCATCAACGTCCCCGAAAGCATCTCGTTCGAGGATTTCCGCCACGTCTACGAACAGGCCTATGAACAAGGCTGCAAGGGCTGCACCACCTATCGCCCCAATGACGTCACCGGAAGCGTGCTGACGGTCAAAAAGGAAGAGCCCAAGGCCGAGGACAAGGACCAGCCGCAATTGCCGCTGGGCCAGCCGGCGCCCCGGCCCGAGGATTATCTGGAAGCCGGCGGCGTCATCCACCTGACCCAGCCGCTGGACCGCCCCGAGGCCCTGCCCGGTTCCACCTACAAAGTACGGTGGCCGGACAGCGACCACGCCATGTACATCACCATCAACGACATCATCGAAAACAACCGCCGCCGCCCCTTCGAAGTGTTCATCAACTCGAAGAACATGGAGCATTACGCCTGGACCGTGGCGTTGACCCGGATGATCTCGGCGGTGTTCCGCCGTGGCGGCGACGTCGCTTTCGTGGTCGAGGAACTGAAGGCGGTGTTCGACCCGCGCGGCGGCCAATGGATGGGCGGCAAGTATGTGCCGTCGCTGCTGGCCGCCATCGGCGAAGTCATTGAACGCCACATGGTGGCCATCGGCTTTTTCGCCGACGACTTGGAAGACCCGCAGCCCGACGACATGGACCAGCGTAAGGTGGTCAATCTGACCGGCGCCAAGCTGCGGCACTGCCCCAAATGCGGCCAGCCCGCGCTGCTGCGCCAGGAAGGCTGCGACACCTGCACCTCGTGCGGCTATTCGAAGTGTGGATGACATAAAAAAGCCCCGCCGAACCTGACGTTCGGCGGGGCTTTTTTCGTCAGCCTGGTGGTCAGGCGACGAGCTGCAGCTGATCAGCCGACAGCTTGCCAGTGCGGCGATCGGCAACCATCTGGTAGCCAATCTTCTGGCCTTCCTTCAACTGGCCAAGACCAGCGCGCTCGACGGCGCTGATATGCACGAAGGCGTCGGCGCCACCATCGTCGGGGGCGATGAAACCAAAGCCCTTTTCGACATTAAACCACTTCACGGTTCCCGTAGTCATGGGATAGCCTTTTCACAAGTATAGTCGCTTACTGATCGTACCGATCAGCAATTCACGGTGTAATTTAGCGGAAGATTTCTGATATTTGCGTCGATCGCACTCGACACGAGACCAATATTTCTGGCCATCAAATTACTTGATGACCCTGCTCTTTTCGCTCAACGAAAGCAAGATAATAATGATTTATTCTCAAGAGATTTTTTAACACCCGCCAATCGATTGTTTCTAAACACTTTTATTTAATGAATGCGGATGCGTCCAAAACCTATCAATCGGCGGCCTGATCAGCCGCTAGGGCTTTTTCCAATTCGTGCGGATCGATGACGAACACCTGTTCGCTGCCGTCATTGGTTCCGATGGCCGGGGTGATCAGCAGAGTCTGCAAACGCCGCCACGCCTCGAAGGACAGGCCGTCCAGCTCTTCTTCGTCGGTCAACACCTGGTAGGTCCCGGCCGGCAAAGGGGTGTCGACCGAATGCAGGTGAAACGGCTTGGTGAAGGTGACTTGGCTTTTAAGGGTCCGGGTCGGCATGATGAAAAGTCCCGATGATACTGATAGACCGACCCCAGTTTAGGACCAGTCCCTGCGCATGCGTATCGATAAATGGCTGTTCTTCACCCGTTTCATCAAAACCCGCAGCCAAGCGGCGACGTTGGTGGAAGCCGGCGACGTGCAGGTCAACGGCAAGGTGGTGAGCAAACCCGCCCAGGCGGTCAAGCCGGGCGACGTGCTGATCTTTCCCACCGGCAAACGCTGGCGGCAGGTGGAAGTGCTGGATCTGGGCATGCGGCGCGGCCCGGCACCCGAAGCGCAAAGCCTGTATCGGGAATTGGACCCGCCCCCGCCGCCCAACGACGATTTCCTATAAGAAATCGGTGGCCGGTTGTGGGCGACCGTACAGCCACCCCTGGGCCAGATTGATCCCCAACCCATCCAGCGCGTCGGCCTGGATCTGGTCTTCCACCCCTTCGGCCAACACCTCGGCCCCCAGGGACTGGAAGGCCCGCACGGTGGCGTGCACTTCAGGCAGGATCGAGGGATCGCGGCCGGCCCCCCGGATCACCGTGATGCACAGCTTGACCACCGTCGGGCGCACCAGTTCGGCCGCCGCCGTGTCGGCGAAACCGCAACCGGTGTCATCCAAGGCGATGCGGGCGCCGCCTTGGCGCAGTTCGTCCAAGGCCGGCAGCAGACCTTCGGGGGCGATGGGCAGGTGCTCGGTGATTTCCACCACCAGACCGGGACGCGCCAAGGCGCGGCGCATCTCGGCATCCAACAGCACTGGAACGCTGGCATTGACCGTCATCCACCGGCCCGCCGGCAGTTTCTCCAACCAGGGCAAGGCCAGACGGGCACAGGCGCATTCCAGATCGTGGGACAATCCGGTGCGGGCGGCGGCCCCGAACAACAAATCGGCCCGTTCCAGCGGGTGCCCCACCGGCCCCCGGCTCAGCGCTTCGTACCCCACCACCTTTCCATCGGGAAAGCTGACGATGGGCTGCAACAAGGTGCGCAGGCCGCCTTGGTCCAACAAATCCTGGACCTGGGCCCGTAATTGGCAGGTTTCATCGGCGGGCACCAAGGCGGCGTGGTCGTCCAGCAGATCGTCCAAATCCCCGGGCTGGCGTGGTGCCAACTCAGCCATCACCTTGGCCAAGGCCCCGGTGGCGGCGCCGAAGATTTCCGCCGCCAGATCATGGGTCAGACGTTGCGCCGCCTGACGGGTCACCTCGGCGGCCTCGTCATCGGCGCAGGTCACCCCGACGCACCATCGTCCTGGTCGGGACGTGGTCAAAGGATCGAAGCCGCCCAGACGGGCCAGAACCGGCCCCAGCATCCGCGGCAAACGGTCCTGCAACTCGGCCAGGGCATTGCCGGCCACGGTCTCGCCCATGGCGGCGCGCAAATCGTTCAGGCCACGGATATCGACATAAAGCACATGGGTCATAAAGCCACGCCTTCGGGATGTTCACTGCCGGTACGAAAGCGGAAGGTTCCCTGTCCGCTGCCCAACAGCTTACCGGCGGCGTCGAAGACGTCGGCATGACAAAAAACGATCCGTGACCCCCCGGAAACGCGGCGCGCCACCGCCTGGATCAGGCCATGGCGCACTTGACCGGTGAAATTGGTCGACAGCGACAAGGTCACCACCCGGCGCACCCGCCCCGGCACCGGGCAATAGGTGGCCGAAAAACCACAAGCGGTGTCGATCAAGGTGGCCAGCACGCCGCCATGCAGAACGCCGGCGCGGTTGGTGTGCTTGTGTTCCACCTCCAGTTCCAAGATGGCGTGGCCGTCTTCCCAATGGGCCAGACGATAGCCCAGCAATTGCTGAAAGCCCGAGGGCCCTTCTTCCTTATGGCTCATCTTTCTTTCCTAAAACTGCCGCAACAGACGCAGCAAATAATCCCGTTCATCCCGCGACCGGCTGAAATCGCCGGCACGGCGGCGCAATTCGTCCAAGATGGCCCGGGCTTTTTGCATTTCCGCCTGTTCGGGCACCCGGGTCGAACCGTCGTCGTCGACACCCCGCCCGCCGGTCTGCGCCCGGCCCAGCGGGTCGCGGGGCAGCCCCGACGCCCCCATCATCGCCCCCGCCGCCATGTCTTCCAGCGCCTGACGCAATCCTTGGCCCAAGGCATCCAGGGCTTGGCCCTGGGCATTGGCGGCGGCGCCCCAATCGCCTTGCCCCAAGGATTGAAGGGCCTGGTCCATGGCTTGGTCGGCATCGCCCAGGGCGACGGGTTCCTGCCCCAATTCCCGCATCAGGTTTTGCCGCAACACCTGCAGGGCCTGACGCAGATCTTGTTGTTGGCGCGCCGCCTGGGCCGGGGCGGCGGTCTGTTCCTGGGACTGACGATGGGATTGTTCCAACAAACGTTGTTGCCGTGCCGCCAGATCGCGTAAGGCCCGGATGGCTTCGGTGACCGCCGAGGACGGTTTTTGCGGCATACGGGTCTGCAGATCGTCCAAGATTCCCGCCATGTCGCGCAACATGCGGCGCAAACCGTCACGGGCGCCGATTGCGGCCATGTCGCGCATGGCCCCCACCATGTCCATCAATTCCTGGTCGCTGATCGCCGCCCCGGCTTGGGGCAATTGGTCGACCGAAGTCCCCATGCGTTCGGCCAAGGCCGCCATGTAACGCTGCAACGCCGCCTGGAACTGGTCCAGCAACGCATCCAGTTGCGGGCCCGAGACGTTTTCGTCCAAGGCCTGTTCCAATTGCCGGCGGATTTCTTCCAGACGCTGCTCGGCCGAGGCCAGGTCGCCGTCTTCCATGCGAAGGGCTGCGTTCCATAACAGATCCTGGACCTCGGCCAGATCGAACCCTGGGGAAGACAAGGCGTGACGCGCCGATCGCAGGGCCAGGAAGGTGCGCAAATCGTCGTTGAAACGCCCCGGCTCCACCGACAATTGATCCAGCACCCCCATGGCGCCGGGGGCGTTGGTGCGACTTTCGGTCAGCAACCGGCGCTGTTCGACGACCTGACGGGCATAGGGGTTGAGGAAATTGCGTTCCGGCAAGGTCAGGCTGGCCACTTCGCCGGCACCGCGCTGGCCCAGGGAATCCTCGGCCACCGGCTGCGCCAGCACCGGCAACCCGGCCCACGGATGGGCGGTCAGATCGTGCCAACTGGACGATCCGAATTGCTTGGGCCGGCTGGCCGGCAACGGCAGCGCCACCACCAAGGGCGCTTCGTCCACCGGGGCGCCCAGACGGCGGAATTCCACCCACAGACGGGTCAGGCCGTAATCGTCGTTGGCCACCACGCCCAGTAACAACCGCCCGCGTTCCGCCGCTTCCGGGGGAGACGCGAAATCGATGTCGGGCGACGAATCGGCCACCACCTTCAACGGCCAGGCCGCCACCTGACGCCAAGCCTGACGCACCGCCAACAGCTCGCCGCCTTGGACTTGGGTTTCGGCCCGTTGGCTGCCGCCCTCTTGACGGGTGAAGGCGATGTCGCGCCCGTCCAGCACCAGCGAGGCGTCGCCCCAGCCCCCCGACAGCACCGCCAACACGGAGCTGCCCGCTGGAACCGAAACCGGCATCGAAGAATCGTCGCCGCGCAGCAGACGCGGCGCAAGGCCGGTATAAGCCGGGGGCGTCACCCACACTTCCAGCGTATCGGGGCCCAGACTGGGCAGTTGCACGGCGGGCAGGGCGGCGCGCAGCAACCGTCCTTGCCAATCCTGGGTGCCACCGGCCAAAGCGGCGACCAGGGCCAGCAGCGCCGCGGCCCGCAAGCCCCAGGGATCACGCCGGGCCATGTCGGAACGGGGCCACCACAGCCCGGCCCCCGCCACTTTTTGGGCGGCACGGACCCGGTGCTCAGCCCACAGGGCAGGGTCACCGCCCACCGGATGGTCCCACAAGGTCTGGAAGGGATGATGGGGCAGGGCGTTCTCGGACTCGACCCGGCGGGCCGCCTGCATCCAATCCACCGCCCAAGCCCGCCGCAAGGCCCACACCAGCCAAGGCAGCGGCAGCAAACATGCCGCCAGCACCAGGACATGCAGCCAAACCGGCAGACGCGGCAGCAACTCGAACAGCGCCAAGGCGACGAACAACGCCGCCAGACTGGCCATCCAGGCCAGGGCCGGCCACGTTCTTTCCAGCCTCACCAGGGCCCGGGCCGCCCGCAACAGCCGTCGCGTCCTGGGATCAGGAAGCGCGTCCAGCAATGGGGACGACCCGACCATGGCTTATTTCAGCCAGTCAGGAACCGATTCCAGGGCCAGCATCTCGTCGAAGCTGGGCCGCGCCCGGACCACCGCGTAATCGGCGCCGTTCACCAGAACTTCCGGCACCAACGGCCGGGTGTTGTAGGTGGACGACATGGCGGCACCATAGGCGCCGGCGGTGCGGAAGACGATCAGCTCGCCGGGCTTGATGGGCGGCAGCGAACGCTGCTTGGCGAAGGTGTCGCCGGTCTCGCAGATGGGGCCGACCACGTCCACCGGCTGACGCGGCGCGTCGGGTTGGGGGGCGACCACCGGCTCGATGGTGTGGTGCGCTTCGTAAAGTGCCGGACGCATCAGGTCGTTCATGGCGGCGTCGGCGATCAGGAAGGTGCGGGTGGCGCCTTCCTTCACATAGACCACGGTGCTGACCAAGATGCCGGCATTGCCCACCAGCAGACGCCCCGGTTCCAACACGATCTTGCAGCCCAGATCGCCCAAGGTTTCCTTGATGGCCTTGGCATAGACGTCCGGATGCGGCGGTTCTTCCGATTCGTAAGGAATGCCCAAGCCGCCGCCCACATCCAGACGACGGATGTCGAAACCGTCGGCGCGCAGCATGGCCACCAGATCGCGCACCCGCAAGAAGGCCTGACGGAAGGGTTCCACCTCGGTCAACTGCGAGCCGATATGGCAGGCGATGCCCACCACGTCGATGCCGGGCAAAGCGCGGGCCTTGTTGTAAACCTCGTGCGCCCGGGTCCATTCGATGCCGAACTTGTTTTCCTTTTTGCCGGTGGTGATCTTGGCGTGGGTGCCGGCGTCAACGTCCGGGTTGACGCGGATGGACACCGGCATACGGATACCGCGTTCGGAAGCGATGGCGGACAAAGCCTCCAATTCCGGTTCCGATTCGACGTTGACCTGCATGATGCCCTTGGACACCGCCAGCACCAATTCGGATTCGGTCTTGCCGACGCCCGAGAACACGATCTTGTCGGCGGGAACACCGGCGGCCAAGGCGCGGCGCAATTCGCCTTCCGACACCACATCGGCGCCCGCCCCCAGGGCGGCGAAGGTGCGGATCACCGCGATGTTGGAATTGGCTTTCAGCGCGAAGCAGATTTGCGCGTCCAGGCCGGCATCGGCCAAGGCCTTGGCGAACACCTGGTAATGGCGCTGCAGCGTGGCGGTGGAATAGCAATAAAACGGCGTGCCGACACGGGCGGCGATGTCGGCCAGCTTCACCGATTCGGCCTGCATCTGACCGTTCACGTAATCGAAATGGTTCATTTCTGCGGGGTCTCCGGCTGCTTGTCAGCGGCTTCGGGGTCTTCGGGGAAGGTGACTTCGGGATAGCGACGCGGATAGGTGGACCCTTCCGGCGGCAGCGGGCGGCTTTTGCGGCCACACGCCGCCAGCGGCGCCGCCACCAGGGCCATCAACAACATCCGGCGCTTCATGGAACACTCCCCTTCGTCACAGCCAGCGGGACTTGGCCGCCGCCACCTGGGCGCGGACATTGTCGGGTGCGGTGCCGCCGAAAGACGTGCGGCTGGCCACCGACGAATCGACGGACAGCACGGCACGCGCCTGTTCGGTGATGCCGGGCTCGATACTGTGCATTTCGGCCAAGGACAGGTCTTGCAGGTCGCAATTCTTGTCTTCCGCCAGTTTGACCAGCGAACCGGCCACGTGGTGGGCGCGACGGAACGGCATCTTCAATTCCCGCACGCACCAATCGGCGATGTCGGTGGCGGTGGTGAAGCCGGCCCCGGCGGCACCTTCCAGCACGTCGGCGTTGACCGTCATGTCGGCGACCATGCCGGTCATGGCGGCGATGGCCAGTTCCATGGTGTCGGCCACTTCGAAAACCGGTTCCTTGTCGTCCTGCATGTCCTTGGAATAGGCCAGGGGCAACCCCTTCATGACGATCAAGAGCGCGTTCAAATCGCCGATGACCCGGCCGGTCTTGGCGCGGATCAGCTCGGCGGCGTCGGGGTTGCGCTTTTGCGGCATGATGGACGACCCGGTGGTGAAGCCGTCCGACAGCTTGACGAAGCGGAACTGGGCGCTGGTCCAGATCACCAATTCTTCGGCCAGACGCGACAGATGCACGGCGCAGATGGAGGCGGCGGCCATGAATTCCAGGGCGAAGTCGCGATCCGACACCCCGTCCAGGGAATTGTTCATGGGCTTGTCGAAGCCCAGTTCGGCGGCGGTGAAGTGGCGGTCGATGGGGAACGAGGTGCCGGCCAAGGCGGCCGAGCCCAGGGGACTTTCGTTCAGCCGCGCCCGGGCGTCGGTCAGGCGGCCGCGATCGCGACCGATCATTTCCACATAGGCCATCAAATGATGGCCCATGGTCACCGGCTGCGCCGCCTGCAAATGGGTGAAGCCGGGCATGACGGTGGCGGCATGTTCCTCGGCGCGGGCGATCAGCACCCGCTGCAGTTCCTGCAACGCCTTTTCCATGCCGTCGACGGCGTCGCGCACCCACAGGCGGAAATCGGTGGCCACCTGATCGTTGCGCGAACGTGCGGTGTGCAGACGGCCCGCCGCTTCGCCGATCAGCTCGGCCAGACGCGATTCCACGTTCATGTGGATGTCTTCCAAGGCCATGGAGAACGGGAACGACCCGGCTTCGATCTCGGCCAGCACCTGGTCCAGGCCGGACAAAATGACTTGGCCGTCGGCTTCGGTCAGGATGGCTTGCTTGACCAGCATGCGGCAATGGGCCTTGCTGCCCCGGATGTCTTGGGCGTAAAGACGCTTATCGAAGTCGATGGACGCGTTGATCCGCTGCATGATGGCGGCGGGACCGCCGGCAAAGCGGCCGCCCCACATGGACGAGGCGGCGGAACCGGCGGCGGATTTGGTGGAATCGGTCATGGACATCCTGGAACGGCAAGAATGAAGAAAACGAACCGCACCCGTCGCATGGTCCTGGTGGTGGCGCTGTTGATCCTGGCGGCGGCCGCCGGGGCGCTGACCGCCATGCTGGGGTCCGGCAGGCGCTTAAGCTACACCGAACCGCTTGTCAACCCAAGCGTCTCGGGCAACCCAAGCGTCTCGGGAAAACTGATCTCGCTCGCCGACCCGGACCAGCGCCAGCCGCCCAAGCCCATCGCCTTCACCGATTCCCAGGGCCGCGCCCTGTCGCTGGACGATTTCCGGGGAAGAGTGGTTTTGGTCAATTTGTGGGCCACCTGGTGTCCGCCCTGCGTGGCCGAGATGCCCGACCTGGACGCGCTGCAAGGTAAGTTGGGCGGCAACGGCTTCCAGGTGACAGCCATATCCCTGGATCGCGGCGGCAAGGCCATCGTCGAACGCTGGTTCACCCAGGCCGGCATCAAGAATCTAGCCATCCACAACGCCAACCCGGCGGACTTTCCCGGCGCGTTGCTGCCCACTTCGGTACTGTTGGACAAACAAGGCCGCATCGCCTGGACCGGATCGGGTATCTATGCCTGGACCGGGGCCGAGGCACTGGACGCCATCAGCGCACTGGTCGGCGAATAAAGGAAAAGGGCGCCCGTTTGGGGCGCCCCTTCCTGTTCGCTCGACAGAGGAATTAATCAACCATCAACCCGGACTATAACCTCGACGCGGGTGATGTTGAAGCCCTGAGGGGCCTCGGGAACGCGGGTCAGCCCTACCATTTCCGCAGGGATGTCGCACAGCCGACCCGACTTTTCATAAAAGAAGTGGTGGTGGTCCGAGGTGTTGGTGTCGAAATACGACCGCCCGGCATCGACCACGATCTCGCGCAGCAGGCCCACATCGGTGAATTGGTGCAGCGTGTTGTAGATGGTGGCCAGCGACACCCGGATATTGTTGGCGGCGGCTTCCGAATGCAGTTGCTCGGCCGAGATGTGACGGTCTTCGCCGTCGAACAGCAAACGGGCCAAGGCCAAACGCTGACGGGTCGGCCGCAATCCAGCGGCACGCAGCCGGTCAAGGGCTTGGCTGTAAGGGCGTACGGTAACCATGCTCATCTGCGGCGCGTCCCATGCTGGGGCCAGTCACACCCCTCCATACTGGAAGAGTTCTCCGTTCAAACTAGCACAGAGACGATTGAAAAATAAAGAGGACCTGTCCCACCCCCCTTGACACTGGTCAAGTCGGACGAGAAAGGCCCTCGGTGATCCTTATTCGCCGATGGCGAGACGTTCCACCAGCTGACGCACGGTGGGGATGAAGCCCCCGGCATAGAAGGGGTCGGACCCGAAACGGAAGGCGTTGTGGCCGGCGAACATCAGTTCGTTTTCCACGTCGCCGCCATGGCCGATATTCTGCAAGGTCTTTTGGATGCAGAAGCTGCGCGGGTCGGCCTTCTTGCCGGTGGTGCCGGCCTCGTTCTGCGCCCAGTTGGAAAACACGCATTGCGACAGGCAGCCCATGCAATCCACCTGATCCTTGCGGATTTCCTCGGCCTTTTCGGCGTCGACGAAGACCAGGGTGCTGTCGGGGGTGCGCAGTGCCTCGGTAAAGCCCTGCTCCATCCAGGCCAAGGCCTGTTCGCGGTCGTGCGGGGTGACCCAGACGATACGCTTGCGCGCACCGATGGGCAGTTCGGCCACATGGTCGCCCACCGCTTCCGACGAGAAAGCGATCTGGCGATGCGAACGGTCGACCAATTCGGTGATGAAGGTGTTCTTCACCGCCGAGGAATAGAAACCGGTGGGGCTGAAGCGATGCAACAAGACGTCGCCCGACTTCAAGGTCAGCAGGCGTTGCTTCCAGGCGTCGGAAATGGGGCTTTCCTGGGTCAACAGCGGACGGGTGCCGAACTGGAAGGCGATGGCCCCCAGTTCCGGGTTACCGATCCATTCTTCCCATTCCTTCAACGCCCACACGCCGCCGGCCATGAACACCGGCACGCTGTCGGCGACGCCGCATTCGCGCATCGTGTTGCGCAGCTCGCGCACGCGGCCCAGCGGCGGTTCGGGCTTTTCCGGGTTTTCCGAGTTGGACAGGCCGTTATGGCCGCCGGCCAGCCAGGGGTCTTCATAGACCACACCGCCCAGCAGCGATCCGTGCTTGTGGTAGGAGCGCTTCCACAGCGCGCGGAAGGCACGGGCCGAGGACACGATGGGATAATAGAAAACGTTATGCTTGGCGGCGATTTCCGCCACCTTGTAGGGCATGCCGGCGCCGCAGGTGACGCCATGGATCAGGCCCTTGGCGCCTTCCAGGGCGCCTTCCAGGATTTCCTCGGCGCCGCCCATTTCCCACAGCACGTTCATGTGCAGACGGCCCTGGCCGCCGGAAATGTCGTGGGCGATGCGCGCCTGGGCGATGGCGCCCTTGATGCCGAAGGCGATCAGTTCCTTGTGGCGGTCCGTCCGGGTCTTGGTGTGATAGACCATGGGGATCAGATTGCCGTTTTCATCGTAATTGTCGGCGTTCACCCCCGAGAAGGTGGCCACGCCGCCCGCTGCCGCCCAAGCGCCCGAGCTTTCACCGTTGGAAACATTGATGCCCTTGCCACCTTCGACCAAAGGCAGGACTTCACGACCGGAAATGACGATGGGGTCTAGCTTGAACAAGGTGACGAAAACTCCCTGACGGATGGCGGCCCGTTTAACCGGAATCGCGACGGCCCCTATTTCTAGCCAGCCTTTTCGCGCTTTTCTACCTCAGACGTTAAAAATTCATGACATCTGAAGAAGACATCGGCGCAAGCAGGTCGGGGCGGTCGGAAAATACCGCCGAAACCCCTCGATTCCAAAGCATTTTAGCCCGTGCCTGTCGATTGATTGTATAGGCCAGAACTAAAAGCCCGGCACCCCGCACTTGGTCGACACAAAGGGCGCTTGCCCAACGCTGGTCCAGGTGGACAGAAAAACACTCTATGGTTTCAGCATACTGGCGCCAACTTGGCGGTAAACGTCCATAAAGAAGGCCGCGCGGCCAATGGGGCGCCACCTGGCGGGCCTGGACCAGACAGGGCCGGCGAAAGCTGGATATCAACGGCAAAGGGCGGTCGGATGGCCACACAGTACCGGCGATTTCCAAGGCGGCACGGGCGGTGGCGGCCTCGGCGCCGCGATCCGGCTTGATCTCGATATTCACCGCCAGATGACGACGCAGGCACGTTTCCAGCACCTGGGCCAAGGTGGGAATGTTCAAAGCCTGCAATTGACCGGCACTGCGCGCCGCCACCGGGCCTTGGGCGGAGGTGCAGCGATCCAAAGTGTCGTCATGGAACACCACCGGCACGCCATCGGCCGACAGCCGCACGTCGAATTCCACCATGGCACAGCCCAGATCGGCCGCCCTTTCGAACGACGCCAAAGTGTTTTCCGGGGCCAAGCCGGCAGCGCCGCGATGGCCGATGACGAAGGGAAGCGACAGCATGGCCCAGAATAACAAAACGCGGGCCGCTTACGCGACCCGCGTTCCGTGATCGGAATGGAAACCGGGACTTAGTCCTCGGCTTCGTCCTTCTTCTTGCGGTCCTTGGAACGCTCGGCGCGTTCGGCTTCGATCTGGGCGGTGATGTCTTCACCGGTTTCCTGATCAACGCACTTCATGGACAGCTTGACCTTACCGCGGTCGTCGAAGCCCAGGACCTTGACCTTGACCGAATCGCCCTGCTTCAGGACGTCGGCGGTCTTGGCCACGCGCTCACGACTGATTTCCGAGATGTGGACCAGACCGTCACGCGACCCCAGGAAGTTCACGAAGGCGCCGAAATCGACGACCTTGACCACCTTGCCGGTGTAGATCACGCCCAGTTCCGGCTCGGCGACGATGCCCTTGATCCAGTCGATGGCGCGCTGGCCAGCGTCGGAATCGGTGGAGGCCACCTTGATGGTGCCGTCGTCGTCGATGTCGATCTTGGCGCCGGTCTGTTCGCAGATTTCGCGGATGACCTTGCCGCCGGTGCCGATGACTTCGCGGATCTTTTCCTTCGGGATGTTGAAGGTGGTGATGCGCGGCGCATTGCCCGAGACTTCGGTGCGGGCGCTGTCCAGACCCTTGGACATTTCGCCCAGGATGTGGATACGGCCGTCCTTGGCCTGGCCCAGGGCGATCTTCATGATCTCTTCGGTGATGGACGTGATCTTGATGTCCATCTGCAGCGCGGTGATGCCCTGCTCGGTACCGGCCACCTTGAAGTCCATGTCGCCCAGGTGATCTTCGTCACCCAGGATGTCGGACAGCACGGCGAAGCCGGAATCTTCCTTGATCAGACCCATGGCGATGCCAGCCACCGGACGGGGCAGCGGAACGCCGGCATCCATCATGGCGAGCGAGGAACCGCAAACGGTCGCCATCGAGGACGAACCGTTGGATTCGGTGATTTCCGACACCACGCGGATGGTGTAGGGGAAGGATTCCTTGGTCGGCAGGCACGGACGAACCGCGCGCCAGGCCAGCTTGCCGTGACCGATTTCACGACGGCCGGGCGACCCCATGCGGCCGGCTTCACCCACCGAATAGGGGGGGAAGTTGTAGTGCAGCATGAAATGTTCGCGGTATTCGCCGTCCAGCGCGTCGATGATCTGCTCGTCCTGGCCGGTGCCCAGGGTGGCGACCACCAGGGCCTGGGTTTCACCACGGGTGAACAGGGCCGAGCCATGGGCGCGCGGCAGCACGCCGACCTGGGTTTCGATGGCGCGCACGGTCTTGGTGTCGCGGCCGTCGATACGGATGCCGGTCTTCAGGATGTTGCCACGGACGACATCGGCTTCCAGATGCTTGAAGATCGGGCCGGCGACGGCGATTTCTGCGGCTTCGGTCAACAGCGCCAGGGCCTTGGCCTTGACTTCGCCGACGGCGGCATAGCGGTCCTGCTTCTTGACGATCTTATAGGCTTCGGCCAGTTCGGCCGGAATGCCGGCATCCTTGAACTTGCCTTCGACCACGGCGACTTCCGGGGCCGGCGGAGCGACGTCCCAGGGGTCCTTGGCGCAGGAATTGGCCATGTCGATGATGGCGTTGATCACCGCCTGGAATTCGCGGTGACCGTACATGACGGCGCCCAGCATGACGTCCTCGGACAGCTCCTTGGCTTCCGATTCCACCATCAGCACGCCTTCGACGGTGCCGGCGACAACCAGATCCAGGTCGCTTTCCTTGACCTGGGCGGTGGTCGGGTTCAGCACGTATTCACCATTGATGAAACCGACGCGGGCGGCAGCGATGGGGCCCATGAACGGCAGACCGGAAATGGTCAAGGCGGCGGAAGCGCCGACCATGGCGACGATATCGGGATCGTTTTCCAGATCGTGCGACAGCACGGTGCAGACCACCTGGGTTTCGTTGCGGTAGCCGTCAACGAACAGCGGGCGGATGGGACGGTCGATCAGACGGGAAACCAGGGTTTCCTTTTCGGTCGGACGGCCTTCACGCTTGAAGAAACCACCGGGGATCTTGCCGGCGGCGAACGCCTTTTCCTGGTAGTTGACGGTCAGCGGGAAGAAATCGACGCCCGGCTTGGGCGACTTGGCGCCGACCACGGTGCACAGCACCGAGGTGTCGCCATAGGTGGCCAGGACGGCGCCGTCGGCCTGACGGGCGATCTTGCCGGTTTCCAGAACCAGCTTGCGTCCACCCCACATGACTTCCTTGCGGGTGACATTGAACATGCTCATCACGTTTTCCTTTTGACTGCATCGGGCCGGATTGCCCTGATGCGGCGCCCGTATCGACCCCCATGGCCGACGTAGCGCCCCTGCGTGGTGAGACCCAAGGGCATCAGACCCCCCAATGCCCTTGGGCATCACCACGCAAATTAAAAGCACATATAAAAAAATCGACGGGAGCCCCGATCGTCACCTTAAAGACTGACCGGGGCTCCGACGTCGACTGAACCGAACCTGATTACTTACGCAGGCCCAGGCGCGCGATCAGCTGCTCGTAGCGGCCGACATTCACGCTCTTCACATAGTCCAGCATACGGCGGCGCTGACCGACCATGATCAGCAGACCACGACGCGAGTGGAAGTCCTTCTTGTGCGACTTCATGTGCTCGGTCAGGTTGCGGATGCGTTCGGACAGGATGGCAACCTGGACTTCCGGCGAACCGGTNNACCGGTATCGCCCGGCTTGGTGCCGTATTCCTTGATCAGTTCCTGGGTACGTTCAGGGGTAATCGACATCGCTGTCTCCTAAAGTATCTGGTTGGAGATTGAGAACGCGCACCGACCGCACTTCATCGCGATCAATACGCGCCAGCGCCACCAGCCGGGAGCCGTCCATGGCCCGGACCACCAAGTCCGAGGCATCGTCGGGCACCTGACCACGGCCTTCCAATCGGGATACCGAAAGGACTTGGCCGTTTTGAAGGCGCCGAGCCTCCGCCGCCGTCAGGGCCAGCGCCGGGATGTCGTCCAGCGCGGTCTCGATCGGAAGCAGATAAGCCCGAAGGGCGGGAAGTTGCCCGAGACTCATGAAATTGTCCAGGGAAATCGCGTTTTCCAGGGTGAAACGGCCACAGGCGACGCGTCGCAAAACCGTCACATGACCCACTGTGCCCAAGGCCTGGGATATGTCGCGGGCCAGCGACCGCACATAGGTGCCCTTGCCACACAAAACCTCGAATTGGGCATGGTCGGCATCGGGCATGGACACCAGTTCCAACCGATGGATGGTAACCGTGCGCGCCTTCAGTTCCACCTCTTCACCGGCACGGGCCAGATCATAGGCCCGCTCGCCATCCACCTTGATGGCGGAATAGATGGGCGGAACTTGCGAAATGGCCCCGGTGAAACGGGGCAGAACGGCACGGATGGCATCGGCGTCGGGGCGTACATCGGAGGTGGCACAGACCTCGCCTTCCAGATCGTCGGTGGTGCGCGCCTGACCGAAGCAGATTGTAAAATGATAGGTCTTGGCCCCATCCATCACCCATTGCACGGTCTTGGTGGCTTCCCCCAAGGCAATGGGCAGGATGCCGCTGGCCAACGGGTCCAAGGTGCCACCATGGCCGACCTTGGCGGCGTTCAGGGTCCGGCGCACCATGGCGACCACATTGGTGGAGCCGATGCCCACCGGCTTGTCGATGGCCAACCAGCCATCGATGGGGATGCCTTTGCGCTTACGGGCCAAACAGCATCACTCGCCGTCGTCTTCGCCATCGGCGGCATCGCCGACACGGAACTCGCCGGGACGCAATTGGTCGTCATTGGCGCCCAGGTCGCGGGCCACTTCCGGCGAACGCAGCAGGGATTCGATCTTGCTGGCTTCGTCGAAGCTGGTATCGGCCTCGAAGAACAGGTCGGGGACGACGCGCAAATCCACCTGACGGGCCACTTCGTGCCGCAGGAAGGGGCGCGCCCGCTTCAGCCCCTTCAGGATCGGCCCCACTTCGCCGCCGCCCAAGGGGACGACGAAGACGGTGGCGTTCTTCAGATCCGGGCTGACCCGGACTTCGGTCACGGTGATGGCGCGGCCGGCCAGATCGGGATCGCGGATGTCACCGCGTTCGATGATGGCAGCGATGATGTGACGCAATTCCTCGCCCACCCGCAGCTGGCGCTGCGAGGGTGCCTTATGGCCTTTGGACATGGTTTTGTCCTCCGCAGGCGGCGACCGGGTCCCTTACAGGACGCCGGCCACTTCCTCGATTTCGAAGCATTCGATGACGTCACCGACACGAATATCTTCGTAATTGGTGAACGACATGCCGCATTCATAACCTTCGCGGACTTCCTTCACGTCGTCCTTGAAGCGCTTCAACTGCGCCAGATGGCCTTCGTGGATGACCACGTTGTCGCGCAACAAGCGGACGCCGGCGCCGCGCTTGACGATGCCTTCGGTGATCATGCAGCCAGCGACCTTGCCGACCTTGGTGATGTTGAAGACTTCGCGGATGGACGCGTAGCCCAGGAAATTTTCCTTGAGCGTCGGCGACAACATGCCCGACAGCATCTTCTTCACGTCGTCGGTGACGTCGTAAATGATGCTGTAATAGCGGATGTCCACGTTGTCACGGCGCGCCATGTCGCGGGCTTGCGGGTTGGCACGGACGTTGAAGCCGATCAACAGACCACCCGAAGCCTTGGCCAGGGTGATGTCCGATTCGTTCAAGGCGCCGACGGCGGCGTGCAGCACGCGGACCTTGACGCTTTCGTTGCCGATCTTTTCCAAGGCCCCGATGATGGCTTCCACCGAACCCTGCACGTCACCCTTGATGACCACCGGCAGTTCCTTGGCTTCGCCAGCCTTGATGGCCGAGAACATCTGTTCCAGGGTGCCGCGGGCACCGGCCTTGGCGCGGGCTTCGCGGTCCACACGCTGACGATAGCTGGAAATCTCGCGGGCGCGGGCTTCGTCTTCCACCGCCACGATGTCGTCACCGGCCGACGGCACACCGTCCAGACCCAGCACTTCCACCGGGGTCGACGGACCAGCCTCTTCCAGACGGTTGCCCTTGTCGTCGATCAGCGCACGCACCTTGCCCGATTCGGCACCGGCGACGAACACGTCGCCAACGCGCAGGGTGCCCTTTTGCACCAGCACGGTGGCCACCGGGCCACGGCCCTTTTCCATCTTGGCTTCCACCACGGTACCCTGGGCGGTGCGGTTGGGATTGGCCTTCAGGTCCAGGATTTCCGACTGCAGCAGGATGGTTTCTTCCAGCTTTTCCAGATTCATGCGCTTCTTGGCCGACACTTCCACGGTCAGCACGTCGCCACCCAAATCTTCGGTCACCAATTCGTGCTGCAGCAATTCCTGGCGGACGCGTTCCGGGTTGGCATCGGGCTTGTCGATCTTGTTGATGGCAACAATGATCGGCACACCGGCGGCCTTGGCGTGACGGATGGCTTCCACCGTCTGCGGCATGATGCCGTCATCGGCAGCCACCACCAGCACCACGATGTCGGTGACCTTGGCGCCACGGGCACGCATGGCGGTGAACGCTTCGTGACCGGGGGTGTCGATGAAGGTGATCTTGGACCCGGTCTTCATGGTGACCTGATAGGCACCGATGTGCTGGGTGATGCCGCCGGCTTCGCCCGACACCACGTCGGTGGCGCGCAAAGCGTCCAAGAGCGAGGTCTTACCATGGTCGACGTGACCCATGATGGTGACCACCGGCGGGCGCGAGATCAGCACGTCGTCCTGGTCCACTTCACCTTCCAGGCCCACCAGAACGTCGGCTTCAGAGACGCGCTTGACGTTGTGGCCGAACTCGGCGACCACCAGTTCGGCGGTGTCGGGATCGATGGTCTGGTTGATGGTGGCCATCACGCCCATGCGCATCAGGCACTTGATGACGTCGCCGCCACGAGCGGCCATACGGTTGGCCAGTTCCTGAACGGTGATGGTTTCCGGGATGATGACGTCACGGACCACCTTTTCGGCGCCCTTTTGCATCATCTTCTGGCGTTCACGTTCGCGGGCACGCTTGACGGCGGCCAGCGAGCGACCGCGTTCGCCGCGATCCTCCTCGGACAGGGCGTCGGTGATGGTCAGCTTGCCGGTGCGGCGACGCTGGTCGACACGCTTGACCGGCGGGGTCTTGTGCAAAGCCGCCTTCTTCTTGGCGCGCTCTTCCTCGTCTTCTTCCGTGGTGGTGGTCGGCGCAGCACCGGTGGACGGCGCCGGACGACCCGGCATGGGAGCCAGCTTGGCCGGCGGCGGCGCGGTCATGCGCGGGCCCTGGCGCGGTTCGGCGGGAACAGCCGGAGCCGTGGCGGCAGGAGCCGGAGCGGCGGCGGCGGCGGCAGGAGCCGGGGCAGCAGCGGCGACCGGGGTCGGGGCCGGGGCGGCGGCAACGGGAGCCGGGGCCGGTTCGGGCTCGACCACGGCGGCTTCGACCACCGGTTCGGCTGCCGCTTCCTCGACCGCTTCGGCTTCGGCATCGGCGGCCTGGCGGGCCTCTTCCTCTTCGATGGCGCGGCGCGCGGCTTCTTCCTCGGCGCGGCTACGCGCTTCGGCTTCAGCCTTCATGGCGGCTTCCAGCGCCTTGGCGCGGGCGGCCTTTTCGTTGTTGGTCAAGTCGTGGGCGCTGGCGGCCTGCTGAGCGGCTTCGACCACCGCCACCGCCTTGGCCAATTCGGCTTCGGCAGCGCCATGGGCTTCGTCACGCACTTCGTGCATGGCGCCACCGGCACCGGGGGCGAAGGTGCGCTTCTTGCGCACTTCGACGGTCACCACCTTCGAGCGTCCGTGCGAGAAGCTTTGACGGACCTGGCCGGTCTCGACGGTCTTCTTCAGCTCAAGCTTGCCCGGAGAGGACAGCTTCAGCGGGGTCTTGCGCTCTTGATCCTTGGAATCGCTCATGTAACCGACTTCACTCTTTCACGACGAGGCTTGGACCGGGTGCCCAAGCCATGGGATTCATTCAACTCATGGCGTTTGATCCTGCCGGAATCCGCCCAACAAGGCCGCTTCCGTCGTCAACCGACGGGCCAGCCCGCCGGGGGCGACACAGGCATGAACCGCGTGGTCGCGGCCAAACACCGCCCCCAATTCTGCCGCGTCGAACAGATCGACCACGACGGCGCCGGGGGCCAACGCCTTCAACTTGTCCCGCCCGTCGGGGGCGGCATCGCTGGCTTGCACCAGCACGGCGACACGGCCGGATTTCAGTTCGGCCTTGACCTTCTCGAAACCCGCGACCGCTTGGCCGGCGCGCCGGGCCAAAGCCAGGGCATCCAGACAGCGGCGGTGCAAAATCCGTTCGATCAGACCCGCCAGATCATCCGGCGTCGACACCGCACGACGCGCCGCCTTGGCGAACAATCGCTTGGTTACCGCCGTATTTACCACATCCCGCCCTGGGGACAACCAGATTCCCCGTCCGGGAAGCCGGCCGTCCACATCGGGAACGACCATATTATCAGGACCGACGACAAACCGCAGCAATTGCTCTTTGGGAAGAACCGATCCCGATACGATGCATCGCCGGTTCGGTCCTTTCCGCAGATCGTCGTCGATCAGGTCGTTACTCTCCATCGAACCAGTGCGCGCGCGCGGCCATGATGACGGTGTTGGCCTGTTCCTCGTTCATTTCGTCCTTGCCGACGATGTCGATCAGCTCGTCCGAGGCCAGATCGCCCAAATCGTCCAGGGTCTTGATCTCGCGATGGCCCAGCTTGACCAGCATGGCCGGGGTCAAACCTTCCAAAGCGGCCATTTCGTCGGTAACGCCCAAATCCTTGCGCATGGCGTCGTAACGTTCGTCCTGTTCGGCCAGGAAGGTCCGCGCCCGCTGCTGCAGCTCGGCGGCGACGTCTTCGTCGAAGCCTTCGATGCCGGTCAGGTCTTCCAACGGCACATAGCCGACTTCTTCCACCGTGGTGAAGCCTTCGGTCACCAACAGATGGGCGAGCACGTCGTCAACGTCCAGGGCATCGATGAACAGCTTGGACCGCGAACGGAATTCTTCGTTGCGGCGTTCCGATTCCTCGGCCTCGGTCATGATGTCGATGGACCAGCCGGTCAGCTGGCTGGCCAGACGCACGTTCTGGCCGCGACGGCCGATGGCGAGGCTCAGTTGGTCGTCGGGGACCACCACTTCCATGGTGTGGGTTTCGTCGTCCAGCACCACCTTGGACACTTCGGCCGGGGCCAAAGCATTGACCACGAAAGTGGCGTATTCGCCCGACCACGGAATGATGTCGATCTTTTCGCCCTGCAATTCGGCGACCACCGCCTGAACGCGCGAACCGCGCATACCGACGCAGGCACCCACCGGATCGATGGAGGAATCGTGGCTGATCACCGCGATCTTGGCACGCGAACCGGGGTCGCGGGCCACCGCCTTGATTTCGATGATGCCGTCATAGATTTCCGGCACTTCCTGGGCGAACAGCTTGGCCATGAACACCGGATGGGTGCGCGACAGGAAAATCTGCGGGCCGCGCGGTTCCTGACGGACGTCGGCGATATAGGCACGCACGCGGTCACCGGTGCGGAAGGTTTCACGCGGGATCAGCTCGTCACGACGCAAGAGCGCTTCGGCGCGGCCCAGATCGACGATGACATTGCCGAATTCGACGCGCTTGACCAGGCCGTTGCTGACCTCGCCCACACGGTCCTTGTATTCGTTGAACTGGCGCTGACGTTCGGCGTCGCGCACCTTTTGGACGATGACCTGCTTGGCGGTCTGGGCGGCAATGCGGCCGAAATCGATGGGCGGCAGCGGATCGACCAGGAAGTCGCCGATTTGCGCGTCGGGCTTCTTCTTCAGGGCACGGGCCAGCGGCAGCTGGGTGGCTTCGTTTTCCACTTCCTCGACGATTTCGATGAAGCGGGCCAGCTGGATCTCGCCGGTCTTGCGGTCGATATGGGCGCGGATGTCGTGTTCATGCCCGTACTTGGAGCGACCGGCCTTCTGGATGGCCTGTTCCATGGCCTCCAGCACCTCGTCGCGGTCGATGCCCTTGTCGCGGGCGACGGCGTCGGCGACCTGAAGCAGTTCGGGGCGGGGCAGAGCGGCGATTCGTTCCATTTATTGGTTTCCCTGTTGGTCCGCGTCCGGGTCTTCCAGATCCCGGGTGACGGCGGCGATCAGTTCATCGGTCAGCACCAGCTTGGCGCTTTTCAGGTCGGAAAGGGCCAAGCGCAAATCCTGGCCGTCGGCGTGAAGAAGCACCTCTTCCCCGTCCAGCCCCAGCAGCTTGCCGCGGAAGCGCTTGCGTCCATCGACGCCGACCAAGGCTTCCATCTTGATTTCGAAACCGGCCCAAGTGACGAAGTCCTTGGCCCGGGTCAGCGGCCGGTCGATCCCCGGCGAGCTGACTTCCAAGGCGTAAGCGCCCTGGATGGGGTCTTCTACGTCCAACAACGCCGACAAGGATCGGCTGATGTCGGCGCAGTCGTCCACCGTCATGGGACGGCCATCCTTGCGCTCGGCCATCACCTGAAGCGTCGGGCGGGTGCGGCCCTGGAACATCACCCGCACCATCTCGTAGCCCATGGACTCCAAGGTGGGGGCGAACAATGTTTCCAAACGCTGATGAAGTTCCATTCCCGAAAAGCCTCGCGACCAAAGCGGTCCCTAGAAAAAACAAAAAGTGGGCCAATGGCCCACCCTGCGAACCCGACCTCCAGCTAAGCTTCTTGGTCGGAGAGCAAGAATGTGTCTAGTGGCGGACTATAGACGAATCCCCGTCAAAGGCAAGACCCCCGTGCCCAAGGGCGGCCAATGACGCCGAGCTGACGGCCCGCAGATCGTTCCAAGCGGAACGAATGGCCGACCAGTCCGAGGCCAAGGCACATTGGTTGAGATGACTGCACAGCAGCCCCAAACGCGCATGCCCCAGGTTCAGGGCCGCCCCTTTCAGGGAATGGATGGCCCGACGTGCCGTTTCGGTATCGTCCGCGGCCAAGGCGGCGGCCAATTCGGCCATGCGGCCCCGGATATCGTCGGCCAAGGCGGCGTGAACCAGGACGAAGTCGTCTTCATCCAAATCCTGGCGCAGCTGGGTGGTGACCGCATCGTCCACCACCGGGGCTTGGCGCCAGTCCGCCATCAGCCGGAAACGCCCAGCACCTTGGCCAGCGACGCCATCAGGCTGTCGCGGCTGAAGGGCTTGGCCACATAGCCGTCGACGCCGTGCTGGCGGGCCATGATCACCGCTTCCGCTTCAGTCTTCACCGTCATCATGATGAACTTGACGGCGCTATGGGCGGCCTTGATGCGGGTCAGCAGTTCCAGACCGTCCATGTTGGGCATGACCCAGTCGCACAGCACCACGTCGGGGACCAGACCCTTGTCCACGGTCTTGGCCAGGGCGTCCACCCCGTCGGTGGCCGAAACCACCCGATGCGCCCCCAGGCCCCGCACCAGGCCCGAGACCAGAATGCGCGACGACGAGGTGTCTTCGACCACCAGCACCAGCTTGTCGGCGATGGCGGCGGCAATGGCTTGTTCCAACTTTTCGCTCATGATGGCTTCCTTAGGGACGATAAAGGCCGGCATAGGCTATCAAGTCCTTGCCGGGCACGCGTTTGACGAAGGTCAGCTTGGGTTCGATGCGGTTCGAGGCCGGATTGAGCCAGCGATATTCCACCCAGCCCTCGCCTTGTTCCTCGGCCACCTTGATGATTTCCCTGACCAGCAGCTTGCCGTCGCTGTCGACGACGTTCAGCACCGACTTGCCTTCGTTCCTGGGGGCGGGGGGATAGATCACCCAGGCGCCGTTCAGGTCAATGACGTTGACGTAGATTTCGCCGAAACGGAAATCACCGGTGGCATGAAATTGCTTGCGCGCCTCGTCGACGCTTTGCTCGGCCAGCAAGGTGGCGGCGCGCAAGGTGATCTCGCGCACCTGGATGGGCGTCGGCCGCGACGGTGTTTCGGCCGACGCGGCCGTCAGCGGCACCATCAACAACAACAGGCGAAGCAGACGGGCGATCATTGGTCCAATCCCAGGCTGGCCAGCATGTCGACCACATTCGACTTGGATATGGGCTTGGTCAGAATGCCGTCAAAGCCGGCGGCCAAGAATTGCGCGCGTTCCTCGGGCATGGCGTGGGCGGTGTAAGCCACCAGCTTCGAGCCGGCGCACAGATTCTCGGCGCGCGCGGTCCGACACACCTCGTCGCCGCTCATTCCCGGCATGGAAATGTCCAACAGCACCAGATCGGCGCAATGACCCCGCAGCCACGTCAAGGCGGCCAAGCCGTCGTCGGCGGTGTCGACGCGCCAGCCCAGCTTGGCCAGCAGACGCTCGGCCAACAGACGGTTCACCTCGTTGTCGTCGACCACCAGGGCGTATTTCTGCCCGCTCATGAAAGCGGCTCCACCGGCAGGGTAAAGGCGAAAAGGCTGCCTTGGCCCACCGTCGATTCCAAACTCATGCTTCCCCCCATCAAGTCCACCAGATGACGGGCCAGGGTCAACCCCAAACCGGTCCCACCGTGGGAACGGGTCAGGAAAGCGTCACCTTGGTGGAATTTCTCGAAAATCTTGTCCTGCAATTCGGGGGCGATCCCGGGGCCGGTATCACGGACCCGCACGCTGACCCCGGCGCCGTCGCCCACCACCGACAGATGCACCGAACCGGTTGCGGTGAACTTGACGGCGTTGGACAACAAATTATGCAGCACCTGACGAACCCGAACCGGATCGGCAAGGATGGTTTCGGGCAAATCCTCGGCCAACTGAACGGTGAATTCCAGCCCCTTGCCCTGGGCCACCGGCTGATGGATGGCGGCGACGTCGCGGACCAGCGGACCGATCTTGACCGTCTCGCGGTTCAAATGCATGGCGCCGGCCTCGATCTTGGCCACGTCGAGCACGGTGTTCAGCAATTCCAGCAGATGGCGGCCGCTTTTTTCGATGATTTCGGCGTTTTCGCGCGAATCCTCGTCCTCGATCTCGTCCTTCAACAACTCGGCGAAGCCGATGATGCCGTTCAACGGCGTGCGTAATTCATGGCTCATGGACGCCAGGAACTCGCTTTTCATGCGGCTGGCCTCTTCCGCCCGGCTGCGGGCGTCGTCGGCACGCTGGAAGGATTCGCCCACCCGATCGGCCATTTCGTTGAACGAATCGGCCAAGGCGCCCATCTCGTCATGGCTTTGTACCGGCAGGCGATAGGCCATGTCGCCATCCTCGAAACGGCGGATACCCTGGACCACCGTGGTGATGCGCCGGGTCAACAGCGACGCCATCCAAATGGCGACGACGATGACCAAGACCACCATCAAGGTGGTGGACAGCGTCAATTGCCGGGTCATGGTGTGAAGCTGGTCGCCGATCAGGTTCAGCACCGCTTCCAATTGTTCCTGCAGCGCGCTGTCATGGGCGGCGACCACCTTTTCCGCCGCCGCCTTGGATTCGGTGGCGGCGCGGTGGAAATCGTCCACGTTGGCGCCGATGGTGACGAAGCCGAAGCCGCGGGCCGATTGGCCGTATTGCCCGGTGTGATAAGGAATGGCCGCCGCCGTGGTCAGCTTCCACAAGCCGCTCCAGAAGATGTCGAACGAGCCCGAGCCGCCGTCCCGGGTCAGATCCATCCAGCCGGTGCATTGCGGCGCGTGGTTCAGATAACGGCAATCCAGGCCCAATTGCCCGTCCTTGACCTGTTGGGCGGCGCCTTTCTTGTCCCACGACTGATTGTCGAAGATTTTCACCCCGGCCAGATACGGGCCCAGTGGTTGAGCGCTGGCTTTCCAGGAATCGTAAAGCCCCTGATCCATCCAAGGCGGCGCCGGTTCACCGGTTTCGGGGTCGTAACCGACGATGAAATAATGACGCGGATGGACGATGGAACGCCCTTTGTAGTCCCAGATGAAGGCGTAATTGCCGCTGGTGGCGTCGGGAATGGGGCTATAGCGATCCGAGGTGGGCAGGATATGGTCGGTGAATTCCATCAAATGGCTGTGGTCCAGGGCCAGGGTCACCCAGCCCACCACCTTGCCGTCCTTGACCACCGGCGTCGCCCAGCGCACCAAACCCTGGAAACGCTTGCCCACCGGGTTTTCCACCCCGGCATAGCCGGCTTCGTCAGGCGCGTAGGTGATGCCGCGCTTTTGCGCCGCCG
Source organism: Rhodospirillaceae bacterium UBA6219 (assembly GCA_002435715.1). Lineage (GTDB taxonomy): Bacteria > Pseudomonadota > Alphaproteobacteria > Rhodospirillales > Magnetospirillaceae > Magnetospirillum. Next base: position 45,156 of record DISD01000040.1, on the reverse strand, counting down.
CCGGGGTGTAGGGTCCGATGACCGGGGACCCCACATAAGCGCCGATGACGTCGGAAACGTATATTTCTCCCGGTTTCAACGCCTGCAAGGCTGGGAAATAGGTTTCCGCCTTGATGAAGGTGTTCTGGCGCTGGGACACGTCGTGAAGCGCCGGATCCATCAGCGGCGAGGTGGTGACCTTGACCTTTTCCCTGCCGTCCAGGCCGACGAAGGTCATTTCCAGGAACAAGGGCTTGGCCTCGACCAGACCGACGGCGTCGGGATGGCGGTAATTGAAGTTGCGCGCCTGGTCGGGAATGGTCGGAACCGCCGGCGGCTGGTCGTAACGCGGCGTCGCTTCCGGGCCGGGCACCCATTTGCTGCCGTCGGGGGCCAGTACCCAAGGGTGATGGCGTTCGACGTTGCGGGTTCGGGCGGCGAGGAAACGACGGTATTCGGCTTCCGATTGCGGCACCAGGGCGGCCGAGGCGATATCGGAATCGCGGTCGTACAGGAAGGCCGCCACCGCGCGGGCGACATCGGTGGTCATCCGTTCCATGGATTCGCGTGCCGCGTCGTCCAGCGCCTTGATGGCCGCAGACGTGGTGGAATTGGCCACCGTCTCGGCGGTTTCGCGCATCTGCACCACCATGCCGACGACGCTGGCGGAAACCTTGTCGGCCAGCCAGCTTTGTCCCTGCCAGGCGAACCAGGCCAGGAAGACCAGCGGGATGACCTTGATCAGGACGAAAATACCGATCAGCTTGGCGCGAATACCCAATCCCTGGCGGGTAAGCATCTGTCGAACCCCATCAAACCCTGAAAGCGGGTTGCCCCCGTGCCCCTTCTAACAAAGGGATATGAACGTCGTTAGCGTGATTTGTGTCCGAATCACAAACCGCCCATAAAACGATCGACATAAACGAAGGGATCGAGTTCGGGCTTGCCGAAGTGCCAGCCCTGGCCGAAATCGACCCCACATTGATAGACCCGACCCGCCAAACGCTTGTCTTCCACCATCTCGGCGGCGGTCTTGATGCCCATGGATGCGCACATGCGGGCCATCGAGGCCAAAAGGTCGCTGCCCTTCTGGCTGGCCGCCGCCCGCTTGATCACCGGACCGTCGAACTTGACCAGATCCACGTCCAGCGCGTTCAGATAATCGAAGCTGGCCGCCCCCGATCCGAAATCGTCCAGACAAAAGCGGAAACCGCGCTGACGGAAGGTCTGGATGGTGGCGTTGACCTCGGCCAATTGCTCGATCTTCACCGATTCGGTCAGTTCGAACATGACCTTGCGCGGCTGCACGCCGCTGCGCGCCAACAGCTTGCGCAGCTCGGTGACGAAATGCTGCGACGCCAGCGACTGTCCCGACAGGTTGATGGCCACCGCCGGCAACAGACCGCCCTTGCGGGTCAGCTCGGCCACCGTGCGGATGGTGGTGTCGACCACCGCCAGATCCAGTTCCGAGACGATGCCCACTTCCTCGGCCAGACAGAACAGGTGATAGGGTGACACGCCCGGCCGAGTGTCGCGGAAGCGGGTCAGCACCTCGAAATGATGGACGCGTTCCAGGCGCATGTCGCAGACCGGCATGAAGGCCATGTCGAAGTCGCGCTTGGTCACCAGCTTGCGGATATAGGCGACGTTGTCGATGGTGTCGGACACCAGCCCCTTCAGCACCTGGCCGATGCTTTTCTTCTTGTCCAGTTGGCCGGTTTCGGAAAAGCGCCGGATGGTATGGGCGATGGCCTTGGCCACCTGATGTTCGGCCAGACCGGCGCCGTCGGCGTCCAGGGTGTGGGAATGGGTCTTGAGATCGGAATTGAACAGGGTCTTGGCGGCGTTCGAGATCATGTTGCCGATCTCTTCGGCTTCCACGTCGTCGCGATGCAGATAGGAAAAGCTGTCGTTCGACACCTGACCGGCGGTGTTGCCGCCCAGCGAATGCTGGTTCAGGATGTCGCCCACCGCCTTCATCACCCGTTTGCGATCCGACGCCCCCAGGGTCTTGTTCAGGCTGTCCAGCCCATCCACCTTGACCACCGACAGCTGCGGCCGGCCGCCGGCCCGCTTGAAGGCCAGGGCGCGGTCGGCGGCCAGGGCGGCATAGGACGCTTCGTCCAGCAGACCGGTGGCGGCGTCACGCTTGATTTCCGCGTCGTCGGGACGTTCCGCCTGAAAAGCCGGCTCGACCTTCAGCGCCAGAAAGAAATGGTTGTCGAAATCAGGCACCCGATAGCCGGCCAAGGCGACGTTGGGGCGCCGTGTGGCCCCGTTCAGCTTGACCACCACGTCATCGATACGGCCTTGCGAACGGGCGGCGTCCAGCATCTCGCCGGTGAGCGCCCGGTCGTCTTCGGCCACCAGGTCCAGGAAGGCCTTGCCCGCCAGTTTTTCCGGGCCGGCGCCCAACAGCAACTGCGTGGCCCCGGCGGCGAACACCACCTCCATGTCCTCGGTCAGTTCCAACAATATGTCGGCGCGGCAAAAGGCCAGGGCGACGAAGCGGTCGCGCTCGCGGTCGGCCATGATATCCCCGAAATGCTTATCCCGACCCATGATGGAACGCGACCAAGGTATTAGCAAGTCTCGTGAACATCACCAAAGGCTGTGCTAATCTGCGCCCAACCGACGGAGCCCGCCATGTCCCGCCTGATTGCCGCTTTGCCCTTGATATTGCTGGCCGCATTGCCGGCCAAGGCCGAAAATGCCGAGACCCTGCGTCTGGTCTGCACCGCCAATGATCCGGCCATGTCGCCGCCCCTGGCTTTTTCCATCGACCTTGCCGCCAAGGACGCCGTCGAGACCACCAGCGGCAAGCATTACGCCGTCACCGCGTATCGCGATGGGCTGGGCCTTTACGACCCAGCCCAAGGCCCGGCGGCGGTGGTGTTCCGTATCGACCGGATCAGCGGCCGTTTCGCCCGGGTGGACACCCAGCTGCGCTGGGACGGAACCTGTGAAAAGGTCGAACCTAAGCTGTGACCACCCGGGATTTCGGCCACCACAAAGGTGCGCTGACCGCCGCCAGCACCAAGAAGGCGCCGGCCAGTTGGGTCGCGCCCGGCGGATGGCCGGCCAAGGCGGCGATGGACATGGTCGAAACCGGCACCAGGTTCAGGAACACCGAAGTGCGCGCCGCCCCCAGCCGGGAAATACCGGCGTTCCACAACAGATAAGCCAAAGCCGAACCGCCCACCGCCATGAAGGCCAGGGCGCCCAAGGCCTGGGATGACGGCATCTGCACCGGCGCCCCCACCATCAGCCCGCCGGCCGCCATCACCAAGGCGCCCATGCTCATGATACCGGCGGTGTTGGAGACACCGCTTTCCGCCGGCATCAACCGCCGCGCCAGCACGTTGTAAAGCGCCCAGGACAAATTGGCGCCGATCATCGCCGCGTCACCCATGGCCAGATGCAGTCCGGCACCGCCGCCCAACACCACCACGCCGACACCGGCCAAGGCCACCGGCATGGCCATCACCTGGACGCGGCCCAGCCGTTCCCCCAGGAACAAGGCGGCCAAAGCCGAGGTCACCAGCGGGTTGGTGGCCATGATCAGCGAGCCGTTCACCGCCGAGGTGGACGCCATGCCCATGAAGAACAGCAGGTTGAAACCGCCGATTCCCACCAGACCCAACAGGAAATAAGCCCGCCAATGTTTGCGGAACGGCACTTTGTGGCGCCACAGCCCCGCCACCGCCAGCATGACCAAGGCCGCCAGCACGAATCGCCCGGCCCCCGCCAACAACGGGTGTATCTCGTGCACCACCAATTGCGACAGGTTGAAATTGGCGCCCCACAAAATTGCGGCGAGCGCGACCATGAACATGGTGTTCCGCATGACGCTGGACCTTTCAGAAAAACTTTCGCCGGATAATCCTGCGTCGTGCGTGTTACCGTTTCAAACGAGTGTTTCTGAGTACGCCGGTTAGGAAATCTAATGGTTCGCCGTCTCCCGCCCCTGCGGTCGCTTCGCGCCTTCGAAAGTGCCGCCCGCCACCAATCCTTCGCCGACGCCGCCAAGGAACTGAACGTCACCCCGGCGGCCATCAGCCAGCAAATCAAATTGCTGGAAGATTACCTGGGGGTGCAGCTGTTCCGTCGCTCGGCCGGGGTGACCCTGACCGAACCGGCACAAGCGGCTTTGCCGCTATTAACCGAATCTTTCGATCGCATGGAGCGCGCGGTGGAACGGCTGCGGGTCGGGCGCGACCATGGCCCATTGGTGGTCTCGGCGACACCGTCCTTCGCCGCCCGTTGGCTGATCCCCCGATTGGAACGCCTGCAGGCCCAGCATCCCGATTTGGATTTCCGTTTGGCCGCCACCTCGAAATTGGTGGATTTCGACACCGAGGACGTGGATCTGGCCATCCGCTATGGCCCCGGCCATTATCCCGGCCTGCATGTGGAACGCCTGAAGGCCGAGATGGTGGTGGTGGTCGCCATTCCCCGTCTGGCCCAAGCCCTCAGCCAACCCGCCGATCTGCTGTCGGCGACGCTGTTGCACAATGAAGGCATGAACTGGGACCCCACCTACCCCGATTGGCCGGTCTGGCTGAAGAACATGGGGGTGAACGTGGAAAAACCCCTGAAACTGCGTCCCTTCGGCGACGCCAACCTGCTGATCCAGGCGGCCTTGTCGGGATTGGGCATCGCTTTGGTCTGGCAGACCCTGGTGGACGAAGAACTGGCCGACGGGCGTCTGGTTTCGCTGTTCCCGGCGCAATTGCTGTCCAACGCCTATCATCTGGTCTGTCCGGCCAATCGGCTGTCCAGCCCCAAGGTGGCGGCATTCCGCGACTGGCTGATGGTCGAGATGGGTCTGGCCTAAAGCGAGCGCAGTGCCCGTTTCAACAGATAGGGGCTGGCGCTGCCCCGCCAGGATTCCGCCACGCCGCGCACCCAATCGGCATGGTCCTTGGCCGCATCGTTCAGCCAATTGGCCACCGAATCCTGCACATAGCGGTTTTCGTCACCGCGTAAGGGTTCCAAGACAAGCAGACCGGGGCTGGGATCGTCGCGCAACGCCCGGATATGGGCACACCACACGCCGCGCGGCCGTGTCGCTTCGGAGGCGAAACGGCGCAGATTGACACTGGCTTCGGCGGTCCACGGCGCCAGCAATTCCAAGGCGCTGCCCGGATCGGCCACCACATGGGGCCGCAGCGCCAGCCAAGCCCATTCGCGCACCCCGAAATGGGCATCGTCGGCCAGGGGCCGCAGCAGATCCAGGCGTTGTGCCAAATCCAGCCCCGGCTGGGCGGCGATGGCATAAGCCACCCAACCGCGCACCGTGTCCGAGCAATGGTCTTGCAAATCGCGCCAACACGGCAACACCAGCCGCCCGGCCAGTTCCATGCGCTTGGTGACCCCCTGATCGGCGATGGCCCGCAAGGGGGCGGCATCGATGTGCGGCGCCACTGTTTCCAGCAACGCCGCCAAATCCATCACCAGCATTTCCGACAGCGTGCGGGTCTGCTCGGTGCCGGCATTCAGCGCCGCCAAAAGCTCGGGACCGACCTGATCCCGGCTGGATGCCCCCTTACGCGTCATGGTTTTCGCCCCTTAGGCGGCGGGCGGGGCACATCCGTGCCCCTTGACTTCCGCGACAGAAGCCGCGCGGCGCCTTGCGCCTAGACGGGTGCCGATTGATCGTCACCCGTCGTCACGCGCCAAGGCCCGCCAAGCGATGTCACGGCGGCAGAAGCCTTCCTTCCATTGCAGCGAATCCACCGCCTGATAGGCCCGTTCGCGGGCCTGCTTGACACTGTCGCCGATGGCGGTCACCCCCAGCACGCGGCCGCCGGTGGCGACCACCTGGCCTTGTTCGTTAAAGGCGGTGCCGGCATGCAGCACGGTGACGCCGTCCACCGCATTGGCCTGATCCAGACCGCCGATCACCGTGTTCTTCTTATAGGAACCGGGATAGCCCTCGGCGGCCATCACCACCACCAGGGCGCATTGGTCGCGCCATTCCAGGCTGACCTGATCCAGACGGCCCTCGGCGCCGGCCAACAGCACCGGCAGCAGGTCGGACTTCATGCGCGCCATCAGCACCTGGCATTCCGGGTCGCCGAAACGGACGTTGAATTCCAGCAGCTTGGGGCCGGCCTTGGTGAACATCAGCCCGGCGAACAACACGCCGGTGAACGGCTTGCCCTCGGCCGCCATGGTGCGGATAGCGGGCAGAATGCAGGTTTCCATCACCTCCGCTTCGCGGTCCGGCGTCACCACCGGGGCGGGGGAATAGGCGCCCATGCCGCCGGTATTGGGGCCGGTATCGCCATCGCCCACCCGCTTGTGGTCCTGCGCCGCCACCAGACCCAAGGCGGTCTTGCCGTCGCACAGCGCGAAGAAGCTTGCTTCCTCGCCGTCCAGGAATTCCTCGATGACCAGCTCGTTGCCGGCGTCGCCGAACACCTTTGATCCCATCATGTCGTCGACGGCGCCCAGCGCTTCGTCCAGGGTCATGGCCACCACCACGCCCTTGCCGGCGGCCAGTCCATCGGTCTTGACCACGATGGGGGCGCCCTTTTCACGGATGAAGGACTTGGCCTTTTCCATGTCGGTGAAGCGGCCATACCAAGCGGTGGGGATGCCGGCCTTGGACACGATGTCCTTCATGAAGCCCTTCGAGCCTTCCAGCTCGGCCGCCGCCTGACTGGGGCCGAACACCTTGATACCGGCGGCGATCAAAGCGTCGGCCAGACCCAGGCACAGCGGGCCTTCGGGACCGACCACCACCAGATCGACGCCCTTATCCTTGGCGAAGCTCACCAAGGCCGGCACGTCCTCGGCATTGATGGCGACGCATTCGGCGACATCCTTGATGCCAGCATTGCCCGGCGCGCACCACAGCTTGGTCAAAAGCGGCGACTGCGCCAGCTTCCAGCACAATGCGTGTTCGCGGCCACCGCCGCCGACGACCAGGACCTTCATGGCACCAACTCCGATAAATCCGAATGCGGCGGTTTTAGCACGGTGACGCGGGTTTGCAATCATCGCCGCTCTTCGCCATGATCCCGGCCATGAACGAACGCAGCAACGTCCCCGAATTTTCCGTTGGCGAATTGTCCGGCGCCCTGAAGCGCACGGTCGAGGAAACCTTTGCCCATGTACGGGTCCGGGGCGAGATTTCCGGCTTCAAGCGCCATTCCTCGGGCCATCTGTATTTCGCCCTGAAAGACGCCGACGCGGTGCTGGACGCCGTGTGCTGGCGCGGTCAGGCCGGGCGGCTGGCCATGGCCCCGGAAGACGGCATGGAAGTCATCGCCACCGGACGTCTGACCACCTATCCCGGACGCTCGAAATACCAGATGGTGGTCGAGCGCATGGAGCTGGCCGGGCAAGGCGCGCTTTTGAAACTGTTGGAAGACCGCCGCCGCAAGCTGGCCGCCGAAGGTCTGTTCGAACAAACCCGCAAAAAGCCCATCCCGTTCCTGCCCGGCGTGATCGGTATCGTCACCTCACCCACTGGCGCGGTGATCCGCGACATCTTGCATCGTCTGGCCGACCGTTTCCCGCGCCGGGTGCTGCTGTGGCCGGTGGCGGTCCAAGGCGACGGCGCCGCCGAGCAGGTGGCGCGTGCCATCGACGGCTTCAATTCTTTCCCCCGTGACGGCGTGCCGCGCCCCGATCTGCTGATCGTGGCGCGTGGTGGCGGTTCGGTCGAGGATCTGTGGGCGTTCAACGAGGAAGTGGTGGTGCGTGCCGCCGCTGCCAGTGACATTCCGCTGATCAGCGCCGTCGGCCACGAAACCGACACCACCTTGATCGACTTCGCGTCCGATTTGCGCGCCCCCACCCCCACGGCCGCCGCCGAAATGGCGGTGCCGGTGCGCGCCGAATTGGTGGCCACAATCGCCGATTGCACCGCCCGGCTGGTCGGCGCCATGGCCCGGGGCCTGGAAGACCGCCGCATTCGGGTCCAGCATCTGTCGCGCGCTTTGCCCAATCCGCACCGGGTCATCGACGATGCGCGCCTGAAGCTGGATGACCGGACAGAACGGCTGGGTCTGGCCCTGCCCAATCTGCTGCATCGCCGCAAGGCCGATCTGGACAAGATTTCCGGCCAATTGCGCCACCCGCGCGAGCTGTTGGCCGCCAAGTCGCATCAATTGGACAACCTGTCCACCCGTCTGGGCCATGCACTGAAATCCACCATCCAGGCCGAAAAATCCCGTCAGGACCGATTGGCGCTGAAACTGGAACAGGTGGGGCAACGTCTGGCCCCGGCCATAACCCGCTTGCTGACCGAACAGGCGCGGCGGCTGGAAAGCAGCGCCAAATTGCTGGAAAGCTATAGCTATAAGAATGTCCTGGATCGCGGCTTCGCCGTAATCCGCGATGGCGATGGCAAGCTGGTCAGCGCCGCCGATGCCCAGACCGGCGCGACGTGGAGCGTTGAATTCAAGGACGGCAAGACCGATGTGGTGGTCGGCCACGGCACCGCCAAGCCCAAAACCAAGGGCGGCAAGGACGACACTCGCCAGGGCAGCCTGTTGTAAGGAATGATCATGGACGACAAGACCAAAGACCAAAAAACCGAAGAGCCCAAGACCGAGACCGCCCCGGAAGAGATCGGCGGCCAGGAAGGCCCCGAACCCACCCGTTTCGGCGATTGGGAAAAGGCCGGGCGCTGCTCGGATTTCTAAGCCCATGGCCCGTTTCAAATTGCTGGTGGAATATCACGGCACCCCCTATGTGGGCTGGCAGCGCCAGGATAATGGCCCATCCGTCCAGGGCGAGTTGGAAAAGGCCATCTTCAAGCTGGCGGGCGAACAAGTCACCGTCACCGCCGCCGGCCGTACCGATGCCGGGGTCCATGCCACCGGGCAAGTGGTTCATTTCGATTTAGCAAAGGATTTTTCCGCCGATCGGGTGCAAGGCGGGCTGAACTTCCACCTGAAGCCCCACCCCATCGCCATCCGCGCCGCCGAAGCGGTCAGCGACGATTTCCACGCCCGTTTCTCGGCCCAGGGGCGATCATATCTCTATCGAATCATTAATCGCCGGGCACCTTTGGCCATCGATGCCAACCGCGCCTGGTGGGTGGCGGTGAAACTGGACGCGGACGCCATGCACGAGGCGGCGCAATTACTGTTGGGCCGCCACGATTTCACCAGCTTCCGCGCCGCCGCCTGTCAGGCGCAAAGCCCCGACAAGTCCTTGGACGTGCTGGACGTGACCCGCGTCGACGAGGAAATCCGCATCGTCGCCAAGGCGCGGTCCTTCCTGCACCACCAAGTGCGCAACATGGTGGGCACGCTGAAACTGGTGGGCGAGGGCAAATGGGCGCCCGAACGGGTGAAACAGGCGCTGGAAGCCCACGACCGTTCCGCCGCCGGCCCCACCGCGCCGCCCGACGGGCTGTATTTCACCGGGGTGAAGTATTAAGCGCCCTTGGTGACGTGCAACGGCGCCACGGTCCCGGCATCCACCTTGGGACGGTTGGGTTCCGGCTCACTCAACGGCTCGCATGCCACCATGGTGGACAGCGATCGTTCGGTCAGGCGCTGATATTCCGCCGTTCCCGCCGATTTCCAGGCGATGTCCTGATCCGACAATTCCCGCATCACCTTGGCCGGAATGCCGCCGATCAGTGACCGCGCCGGCAAGTTGGAGCCCGCCTTGACGAAGGATTGGGCGGCGACGATGGAATTTTCGCCGACCACCGCCCCATCCATCACCACCGAATTCATGCCGATCAGGGCGTTCTTGCCGACCACGCAGCCATGCAGGATGGCGCCGTGGCCCACATGGCCGTCTTCTTCCACCACCGCGTCTTGGCCGGGAAAGGCGTGCATGACACAGCAATCTTGCACATTGGCCCCGGCACCGATGCGAATGGCGCCGAAATCGCCGCGCAAGCTGGCCAGCGGCCCGATATAGCAACGCGGGCCGATGATGACATCACCGATCAGCACGGCGGTGGGATGGACGAAAGCGGTGGGATCCACCACGGGAACGACGCCGTCAATGGCGTAGACGGTGGGACGCATCAGATGATCCTTCGCAAAAGAAACCGCCGCCAGGATAACCCGGCGGCGGTCAGCCCGTTACGCCGAATGACGACGCACTTGCACCACGCGGAAGCGTTCGGCAACGAAGGCGCTGTCGCACAACGACGCGTTGGCCGCCGGATTGGCGCCCGAACCGTGGAAATCCGAGAACGCCGCCGATTGGTTGACGAAAACGCCGCCAGTCAGGTTTTCCGACAACGCCACCCCGGCATCCACGCACAGATCCTCGGCCTTGGCCAGGAAGGCCGGATCGGTGGAATAGACGGAAGCCGTCAACGCCCCATGCTGTTTGGCGGTCTTGGTCGCCAGTTCCAGCCCCGATTCAGCCGAATCCACGGCGATGACGAACGAGATGGGGCCGAACAGTTCCTGGATAAAAATCTCAGTCTGTGCGCAATCCACCGACAGCATCAGCGGGCTACGCACACGGGCGCCGGGGAAGGCCGGATGGGTGATTTCGCGGCTGTCCAGCAGCACTTTTCCCATGCCTCGCGCCTGATCCAGCCGATCGCAGGTCGCTTGCGCCTGGATGGCGCCCAGCACCTCGACGGCCCGGTCGCCATCGGAATTGAACTTGGCGACGGCCCCGGCGATGGCACCGGCCACCTCGTCGAAGGACACTATCTCGCCCCCCACCTTGATGCCTGTGCGTGGGATGAAAATATTTTGCGGCGTTGTGCACATTTGGCCGGAATAGAGCGACAACGAGAACGCCAGATTGCGGGTCACCGCCTTCAGATCGTCCGCCGAGTCCAGCACGATGAAGTTCACACCGGCCTTTTCCGCATAGGTCCGCGCCTGACGGGCATTTTGTTCCAGCCAGGTGCCAAAGGCCGACGAACCGGTGAAGTCGATGATCTTGACCTCGGGACGCAGCGCCAGTTCCTTGGCCAGCGGCGCGTCCGCCGTATCGGCGGCCAGCAGCACCACGTCCTGGGGCAGACCGGCTTCGGCCAACACCTCGCGGGCGATTTCCACGGTCAAGGCCAACGGCAGGATGGCGCCCGGATGCGGCTTGACCACCACCGCGTTGCCGGTGACCAGCGAGGCGAACAGACCGGGATAGCCGTTCCAGGTCGGGAAGGTGGAACAGCCGATCATCAGCGAAACGCCTTGGCCGACGATGTGATAATCCTTGTCCATGCGCAACGGATCAGCCTTGCCCTGGGGCTTTTCCCAAGAAGCGTGTTCGGGCACTTCCGCCATGGCGCGATAGCCATAGGCGACGGCTTCCAGGCCACGATCCTGGGCATGGGGGCCACCGGCCTGGAAGGCCATGACGAAGGCCTGACCGGTGGTGTGCTGGACACAATGGGCGATCTCGAAGGACCGGCGGTTCAAACGGTGCAGGATTTCCAGGCACACACCGGCCCGTGCCTGGGGGCCAGCCTTGCGCCAAGCCGGCAAAGCCGCCTGCGCCGCCGCCATCAATCCGTCGATGTCGGGATTCGGATAGGTGATGCCGAGCGCGAAGCCGAAGGGCGAGACTTCCGCCCCCACCATGGCTTTGGTCGCCGGCTGGTTCAGGGTGAAAGGCTTGTTCAAGCGCGCCTTGAAAGCGGCTTCGCCATCGGCGGCGGCGGTTTCGCCATAGATCCGCCCTGACGGCGCTTCCGGATAGGGCGTCCAGAAGCCGCGCTGGGCGATGGCGTCCAGCGCCCCTTGCAGCGTGGCCTGATGGGCGGCGAAGAAATCCTGGCTCATGCTTTTCCTTCCCTGAAAACGTTGTTTTTTCGCCATTCGTGGACAAGCGTCTCCATGGCTCTTGATTTTTGATACCAGATTTGGAGAATGAAGTCCAATTTTGTATCTCTTCCAAATCTTGAATTGGCCGCAAACCCCCACGGAACTTAGCGGTTTATCCCAGACAAAGAAGCGGTACAGGGGCGAACAACGCCTCCAAACATAATTCAATAATACCAGCGTCTAGGCAGTTTAGCGTATCGCTTTGACGATGGACAGGGACAGGAAGGCGACAAGCCGATGAACCAGTTTTCGGACATCCGTGCCGAACAGGTGGGCACGCATATCATGCGCGTGACCCTGGACAGGCCCCAATCACGTAACGCTTTGCGCAGCCAGACCCTGGCGGAAATCGCCAGCGTATTGGAAGCGGCCGAGGCCGATCCTTCCATCCGGGTGGTGGTGCTGACCGGCGGGGCAAAAGTGTTCGCCGCCGGAGCCGACATCAATGAATTGGCCGCCCACGACGCCGTCAGCATCCAAACAGATCCCCGTCCCAAATATTGGGCTTCCATCCGCCGTTTCCCCAAGCCGCTGATCGCCGCGGTCAACGGCTTCTGCCTGGGCGGCGGCTGCGAATTGGCCATGCATGCCGACATCATCGTCGCCGGCCTGGACGCCAAATTCGGCCAGCCAGAAATCAACTTGGGCATCATTCCCGGTGCCGGCGGCACCCAACGCCTGACCTGGGCGGTGGGGAAGTCGCTGGCCATGCGCATGGTGCTGAGCGGCGAGATGATCGACGCCCAGACCGCCCTGACCCATGGCCTGGTGGCGGAAACCACCCAGCCGGAACTGACGCTGGAACGCGCCGAAGCCATCGCCCAGACCATCGCCAGCAAACCACCCCTGGCCGTTCGCGCCGCCAAGGAAGCGGTACTGAAAAGCTTCGAATCCGGCCTGGAAGCCGGATTGATGCATGAACGCAAATGCTTTGCCGCCCTGTTCGCCACCGCCGATTTCCGCGAAGGAATCGCCGCCTTCCGCGAAAAGCGCCGCGCCCAATTCCAAGGATTGTAAGCCCATGAACACCATTACGTTCGAAATCTCCAACTCGGTTGCCACCATCACGCTGAACCGCCCCGACCGGCTGAACAGCTTCAACACCGACATGCATGCGGAATTGAAGGACGCGCTGAAGCAGGTCCAGGACCCGGCCAACAATGTGCGTTGCCTGTTGCTGACCGGCGCCGGACGCGGTTTCTGCGCCGGCCAGGATTTGTCCGACCGCGCCGTGGCGCCGGGGTCGGACACCCCGGATCTGGGGGAAAGCATCGACAAGCGCTATAACCCGCTGGTCCGCACGCTGCGCAATCTGGAAATGCCGGTGATCTGCGCCGTCAACGGCGTCGCCGCCGGAGCCGGGGCCAATCTGGCCTTCGCCTGCGACATCGTGTTGGCGGCGCGTTCCGCCAGCTTCATCCAGGCGTTCTGCAAGATCGGCCTGGTCCCCGATTCGGGTGGCACCTGGACCCTGCCGCGTCTGGTCGGCCAAGCGCGGGCCACCGCTTTGGCCATGCTGGGCGACAAGGTGTCGGCCGAACAGGCCGAAGCCTGGGGCATGATCTGGAAATGCGTCGACGACGACCAATTGATGGCCGAGGCCGGCAAACTGGCCGCCCATCTGGCCACCCAGCCCACCCAGGGCCTGGCGTTGATCAAGCGGGCGCTGGCCGCCAGCTCCACCAACACCTTGGACCAACAGCTGGATCTGGAACGCGACCTGCAGCGTCTGGCCGGGCGGACCAATGATTACCAGGAAGGCGTCGCCGCCTTCATGGAAAAGCGCGTTCCCGACTTCAAGGGTCAATAAGATGGCGGCGCTTCCCACTTCCGCCATCATCGGTATCGTCGGCGCCGGCGCCATGGGCAGCGGCATCGCCCAGGTGGCGGCGCAAGCCGGCCATACGGTGCTGCTGTTCGACGCTTTCGACGGCGCCGCCGTTCGGGGCAAGGCCGGCATCGTCGCCGGTTTGGCCAAACTGACGGCCAAAGGCAAGCTGGATGCCGAGCAAGCCGCCGCCATCGCCGAGCGCATCAGTGTTTGCGACACCTTGGAGCAAATGGCCCCCGCCGCTTTGGTCATCGAGGCCATTGTCGAGAAGCTTGAGGTCAAACACCAGTTGTTCAAGACACTGGAAGCCGTCACCGGGGCCGAATGCATCTTGGCGTCGAACACCTCGTCCCTGTCGCTGACCGCCTTGGCGTCGGTGTTGACCAACCCGGCCCGCATGGTCGGCATGCATTTCTTCAATCCGGCGCCGATCATGGCCCTGGTGGAAGTGGTGAAAGGATTGGCCACCCCCGATTCCCTGGTCCAGACCATCGCCGACACGGCAAGCGCCTGGGGCAAGGCCCCGGTACTGTGCAAATCGACGCCCGGCTTCATCGTCAACCGCGTCGCCCGACCGTTTTATGCCGAGGGCATGCGTCTGGCCCAGGAAGGCGCTGCCGACATCGCCACCATCGATGCGGTGCTGCGCGAAGCCGGCCAATTCCGCATGGGGCCGTTCGAACTGACCGACATGATCGGCCATGACGTCAATTTCGCCGTCACCCGTTCGGTCCATGCCGCGTATTTCAACGATCCGCGCTTCCTGCCCAACCTGCTGCAGCAGGATCTGGTCGAGGCCGGCTGGCTGGGCAAGAAGAGTGGTCGCGGCTTTTATGATTACGCCGAAGGGGCGGAAAAGCCGCTGCCCGGCACCGCCGAACCCTGCGCCGCCCCTACCTCGCTGGACGTGCTGGGCGATCTGGGGCCGGCCTCGGCCTTGGCCGATCTGGCGGCCAAGGCGGGCATGATTCTGGCCCGCATGGGTGGGGCCGGCATGATCGATTTGCACGGCGTCACCATCATGCTGACCGACGGGCGTACCGCCTCGGAAGTGGCGGCGATCAGTGGCATCGACGATCTGGTGGTCTTCGATCTGGCGTTGGATTGGTGTGCGGCCAAGCGCATCGCCATTGCCCCTGCCGGTCAATGCGCGCCCGCCGCATTGAATCGTGCCGTGGGATTCTTCCAGGCCTTGGGCCTGTCCGTATCCATCTTCGCCGACGTGCCCGGACTGGCGGTGATGCGCACAATCGCCATGCTGGCCAACGAAGCCGCCGACACGCTCTATCAAGGAATCGCCAGTGCCGCCGACATCGATCTGGCCATGACCAAGGGGGTCAATTACCCGCTGGGGCCGCTGGCTTGGGCCGAACGGATCGGTCTGGCCCGCATTTTGACGGTTTTGGACAATCTGGCCCGGACCTATGGCGAGGACCGCTATCGCGCTTCCGCCCATCTGCGCCGCTTGGTTTTCGCGAAAGGACGTTTCCATGACTGATGCCGCTAAGCGCCAAAAGATCGCCCAGCTGGTGCTGGACTTCATGTATCCCCGGGACCACAACGCCCACGCCATGGGCATCACCATCGTGGAAATCCGCCCCGGCTATGCCAAGGCGCGCATGGTTGTGCGTCAGGAAATGCTGAACGGACATGGGTCGCTGCATGGCGGCAATTCCTTTGCCCTGGCCGACACCGCCTTTGCCTATGCCTGCAATTCCTACAACACCAACGCCGTCGCCGCCGGTTGTTCCATCGTCTATCCGTCCGCCGGACGCGAAGGCGACGAACTGATCGCGGAAGCGGTGGAAACCCATCTGGCCGGACGCAACGGCGTGTACGACGTCACGGTCAGCAACCAAAAAGGCGACGTCATCGCCCTGTTCCGCGGCCAGTCGCGGATGGTGTCGGGCCATGTCGTGCCGGAAGAGGAGATCGCCAAGCATGTCTGACGTTTTTATCTGCGACGCCGTGCGCACCCCCATCGGCCGTTACAGCGGCGTTCTGTCCTCGGTGCGAGCCGACGATTTGGCCGCCATCCCGTTGAAAGCGTTGATGGCGCGCAATCCGGGCGTGGATTGGGAAGCGGTGGACGATTGCATCATGGGCTGCGCCAATCAGGCCGGCGAGGACAACCGTGACGTCGCCCGCATGGCGGTGTTGCTGGCCGGTCTGCCCATCAGCATCGGCGGCACCACCATCAACCGCTTGTGCGGTTCGGGTATGGACGCGATTTTGACCGCGGCGCGGGCCATTCAGGCCGGCGCCTCGGACATTCTGATCGCCGGTGGCGTCGAAAGCATGAGCCGCGCCCCCTTCGTCATGCCCAAGGCCACATCGGCCTTTTCCCGCGACAATGCGGTTTATGACACCACCATCGGCTGGCGTTTCGTCAACCCGTTGATGCAAAAGCAATTCGGCATCGATTCCATGCCGGAAACCGCTGAAAACGTCGCCGCCCAGTTCAACATTTCCCGCGCCGACCAGGACGCTTTCGCACTGCGCAGCCAATTGCGGGCGGTCGCCGCCCAGGATGCGGGCCGTTTCGACGACGAAATCATCCCGGTGCCGGTGCCGCAGAAAAAGGGCGAGCCGGTGTTGGTGCTGAAGGACGAGCATCCGCGCGGCGACACCACCTTGGAAGCCCTGGCCAAGCTGAAGACGCCGTTCCGTCAAGGCGGGTCGGTGACAGCGGGCAATTCGTCGGGGGTCAACGACGGCGCCTGCGCCCTGATCCTGGCCAATGAAGATGCCGTCAAGCGCCACGGCCTGACGCCCTTGGCCCGAGTGGTCGGCGGCGCGGTGGCCGGGGTGGAACCGCGCATCATGGGCATGGGACCGGCACCGGCATCGAAAAAGCTGCTGGCCCGTCTGGGCCTGACGGTCTCGGACATCGACCTGATCGAGCTGAACGAAGCCTTCGCCGCCCAAGGTCTGGCGGTGCTGCGCGACCTGGGTCTGGCCGACGATGCCGACCACGTCAACCCCAATGGCGGCGCCATCGCGCTCGGCCATCCGCTGGGCATGAGCGGGGCGCGGTTGATCACCACCGCCACCTATCAAATGCGCCGCAGCGGGGCCAAGCGCGCCCTGGCCACCATGTGCATCGGTGTCGGCCAAGGCATCGCCAGCGTCATCGAACGCGTCTGACATAACAAACAAAAGAAACACCGGGAGGAATTCACCATGAGCAAACGCCTGATCCCACCGACGCGGGACATGCTGGACCCCATCGAGATCGCCAGCCGCGACGAAATCACCGCCTTGCAATTGCAACGGCTGAAATGGTCGGTGCGCCACGCCTATGACAACGTCGCCCATTACCGGGCCAAATGCGACGCCCAGGGCGTGCATCCCGACGATTTGAAGTCGTTGGCCGATCTGTCCAAATTCCCCTTCACCACCAAGGAAGACCTGCGCCAGACCTATCCCTTCGGGCTGTTCGCCATGCCCATGGACAAGATCGTGCGCATTCATGCCAGTTCCGGCACCACCGGCAAGCCCACCGTGGTCGGCTATACCCAGAACGACATCGACAATTGGGCCAATGTGGTGGCGCGGTCCATCCGCGCCTCGGGCGGGCGTCCCGGCCACAAGGTGCAGATCGCCTATGGATACGGGTTGTTCACCGGCGGTCTTGGCGCCCATTACGGTGCCGAGCGTCTGGGCTGTGCCGTCATCCCCATGTCGGGCGGCCAGACCGAAAAGCAGGTGCAGCTGATCCGCGACTTCCAGCCGGAAATCATCATGGTCACCCCCAGCTACATGCTGGTGGTATTGGACGAGATGGAACGCCAGGGTTTGGACCCGCGCGATTCGTCCATCGCGCTCGGTATTTTCGGTGCCGAGCCGTGGACCGGCGCCATGCGCGAGGAAATCGAGAAGCGCGCCGGCATCGACGCGGTGGACATCTATGGCCTGTCCGAGGTCATGGGGCCGGGTGTGGCCAATGAATGCATCGAAACCAAGGACGGCCCCCATATCTGGGAAGACCATTTCTTTCCCGAAATCATTAACCCTGAAACCGGCGAACCGGTGGCCGACGGCGAGCAGGGCGAATTGGTGTTCACCACGCTGACCAAGGAAGGGCTTCCGGTCATCCGGTATCGCACCCGTGACCTGACCCGTCTGCTGCCCGGTACGGCACGGTCTTTCCGCCGCATGGACAAGATCACCGGGCGTTCCGACGACATGCTGATCATTCGTGGTGTCAACGTTTTCCCGACCCAGATCGAGGAACAGATGCTGAAGGACGACCGTCTGTCCCCCCATTACCAGATCGAGGTCAGCCGCGACGGCCATATGGATCAGGTCACCGTCAACGTGGAAACCCGCCCGGAACTGATCTTGGACGGCAATGCCGCCGCCGACATCTCGAAGACCTTGTCCGGCCATATCAAAAGCCTGATCGGCATCAGCACCAAGGTGCGGGTGTTGGATCCCAATTCCATCCCCCGGTCCATGGGCAAGGCCAAGCGGGTCATCGATAACCGTCCGAAACAATAACGCCTTTTGCCGCCCCGGCCTGTGGTCGGGGCGGCCTTTGACCAAAATCATTGCGACGGCAAATTTTCCCCTTCCCGCAACGCAGCGAAGACTCCATCTTCGCCACCGAACCGTCCGACCTTTGGTGAATGATGCGCGTTTTGGCGTTGCTGGTGGCCCTAAGCGTGGCCGTATTGTTGGCTTTTGACCTTGGACCCGCCGAAGCCTTGCCGCCTTCGGCCGAAAGCGGCGCCGAACTGGCCGCCCGCTGGTGCGCCGATTGCCATATGGAACAGCGTTCCGACGCGCCGAGCTTCAACACCATCGCCCGCCGCCGCAGCCTCGACGACATTCGGGCGTCGCTGACCAAGCCCCATGCCCGCCCCATGGGCGGCATCTCGCTCAATCGCCGGGAAATCGATGACGTCAGCGCCTATATCAAAAGCCTGAACCATTAGAATTTCTTATCTTAGGCGATTATTGATTCTGGTTTGCACAAGCAGCTGCGCCCCGCCTAAAGTCAAGCTGACATCATATTCGGCTTGAAAGGCCAATCCCATGCGCCGTCCCGTCTGGTTGACCCCCGCCGTCTTGACCATCTTCATGTCGGGTGCCGCCATGATGAGCGTGTCCATGGGGTCGCGCCAAAGCCAAGGTTTGCTGATCGGACCGCTGTCGCTGGACCGCGACTGGCCCTTGGCCACCTTTTCCCTGGCGGTCGCCGTCCACAATTTGATGTGGGGGTTCTTCCAGCCCTTCACCGGTGCCGCCGCCGACCGCTGGGGCGCCGCCCGGGTCGCCGCCCTGGGGGCCCTGGCCTTTGGCATCGGCATGATCATGACCGCGTCAGGCGGCGCGTGGATGACCACCATCGGCCTGGGCGTGGTGTCCGGCTTTGGTCTGGCCGCCACGTCTTTTTCCGTGGTGGTCGGCCCGGTCAGCCGGGCGGTGGCGCCCCAGCACCGTACTTCGGCCATGGGCGCGGCGCAAGCCTTGGGATCGTTCGGCATGATGGCGATGATTCCGCTATCGCAATGGATGATCGGGGCGTTTGGCGCCACCCAGACCATCTGGATCCTGTCTACTTTCTCGCTGGCCTCGATCCCCTTGGCCTTCATTCTGAACAAGGGGGAAAAGGCGTCGCGTCCGGCGCTGTCAGTGGTCGCCGACCTGACCGTCAAGGAAGCCCTGCTGGAAGCCTGGAAGCATCCCGGCTATCGCCTGCTGGCCGCCGGTTTCTTCGTCTGCGGCTTCCAGGTCACCTTCATCGGCGTGCATTTGCCCGGCTATCTGGCGCTGTGCGGCATGAACAAGGGGGCGGGGGCCACCGCTTTGTTGGTCATCGGCATCTTCAACGTCTTCGGCACCTGGATGATGGGGCAATTGTCGCAGAAATACCGGCCCAAGCACGTTTTGTCGGCCATCTACCTGCTGCGCGCCGTTTGCACCATCGCTTTCGTCTTCGGTCCCAAGAACGAATATACGCTGCTGGCCTTCGCCGCCTCGATGGGGTTGCTGTGGCTGTCCACCGTGCCGCCGACCTCGGGCCTGATCGCCTGCGTCTTCGGCCCGCGTTACCTGGGCATGTTGTTCGGCGTGGTGTTCTTCACCCACCAGCTGGGCAGCTTCCTGGGCTCGTGGTTGGGCGGCATCATCTATGACGCCACGCTTTCTTATGACGTCATGTGGATGGGCACCGTCATCTTGGGGGTGATCGCCTCGTTGCTGCACCTGCCCATCAACGACCGCTCGCTGCGCGCCGCGCAACCGGCGTAACAAGGATTGGGATCGCGGGCGAAAGCCCGCTATCCGTGACCGCTTACGCCTTCTTTCTGACCAGCAGCACATAAGCGGTCAAAGCCGCCAGCCCCAGACACCCGGCCAAAGTCGCCAACGGCCGGGTGCTGTGGTCGAAACTGGCGGAATGGACCCAGCCGGCCAGCGACCCGCACACCATCTGCACGAAACCCAACAGCGCCGAAGCGGCCCCGGCCATGCGCGGATGGGGCGCGATGGCGCCGGCGCTGCCGTTGGGGATGACCATGGCGCCGGACATGAAGAACACCATCAACGGCAGCAGTACCGCCGGCAGGGATTGAATGCCCGACCACGCCAAGGCCAGACAGACCAGGCCGGACACCGCCACCCCGATGGTCCCGATGCCGATCATGCGATCCAGCCCCACACGGTGGGTCCATTTGCCGGCGACGAAGCCGCCGACGATATAGCCGGCCACCACCACGGCGAAACCAAAGCCGAAATAGGCCGGCGGCAGGCCCAGCACGTCGATCAGCACGAAGCTGGACCCCGAGATGAAGCTGAACATGCCGGCGAAGGCGGTGGCCACCACCAGCACATAGCCCAGAACCTGACGGTCGGCCAAAAGCGTGCGGTAATTGCCGGCCATGCGCAGCGGCGACAGCGCATGGGGGTCGGGATGGGAATTGGTTTCTCCCAACCAGCGCCAAGTCCCCACCAGCAGGATCACCCCGAACAACCCCAACAGAATGAAGTTCGAGCGCCAGCCGAACAAGGTATGGAACCAGCCGCCCAGGATGGGGGCGACGAACGGTGCCAAGGCCATGGCCGAGGCCATGTAGCTCATCACCCGGGCCGCCTGTTCGCGGGGATAGACGTCACGCACCACGGCACGCCCCACCACCGGTCCGCAACAGGCCCCCAGGGCCTGCAGGAAACGGCTGGCGATCAGGGCTTCGATACTGGGGGCCAGCATACAGGCCAGCGAACCGATCACATAGATCACCACCCCGCCCAAGATCACCCGGCGCCGGCCGAAACGGTCGGAGAGCGGCCCATAAACCAGCATGGAGACGGCGAAACCCAGCAGGAACACCGACAACGTCATCTGCACCATTTCCACGCTGGTGCCGAAATAGCGCCCCATGTCGGGCAGCGACGCCAGATAAAGATCGGTGGAGACCGGCCCGAACGCCACCAATCCGGTCAGCAAGGCGGTGACCTTGAAGCTGGTGGGGTCAGGACGTGAGGGGGTCGCGGTCATGGCCAAGGGCTCCGGAGACAACGGAATTACAGAATAACGAATTCATTCTGTTATGCAGAATGAATTCTGAGCTTACGGCCGATAATGATGCAATGACGCCCCATGGGCTTTCAGCCAGTTCCGTCCGCCATGGTGGTCCACACCCAGGGATCGAACAATGTCCCAGAAGGCTGGGGAATGGTTCAATTCCACCAGATGGGCCACTTCATGGCCGACAACGTAGTCCAGCACGAAGGGCGGGGCCATCACCAGCCGCCAGGACAGCGCGATGGCGCCTTGGGACGAACAAGACCCCCAGCGCGACACCGTGTCCTTGACGGTGACCCGTGACACTTTGCGATCCAGGCGCGCCGCCATGGTATGAACCTTGTCCACCATCACCCGACGGGCTTGGGCCCGCAGGAAGTCGCCGACCCGGCGTGAGGCGTGTTCTTCCTGGCCCGAGACGTGGATTTCCGCGTTTTCCACCCAAACGCCGCGCCGGGCGTCGGGGCGATGACGGACCAGATGGGGCACCCCCAGCAACGGAATGTGCCGGCCCACCCCCAGATTCTGGCGATCGGGCAGTTTCCCCAGCCGCTGACGCAGCCATTCGCCATGGGAAAGCAAGAACGTCCGGGCATCCGCCAGACGCCCCCGCATCGGCAAGACCAGCACGATGCCGCGCACGGCATCGACACGCAACGACATGCGCCGGGCCAAAGGCGAACGGCGAACGATCACCGGAACCTGTCGGCCATCGGCTTCGATCTGCAGGTCTTCTAAGCCGGCCATGTGACGATATGGCGGTCCAGCGGGCCGGCCCGGCTTTCGGTGATGCAGCGCCCGCGCACCGAAGCCCCGGCCTGATGGACGCTGTCCTTGTTCCCCGACACCAGGGGATGCCACCACGGCAGCGGCTTGCCCGCCGCCACCAGACGATAGGCGCAGGTCGAGGGCAGCCAATGCAGGCTGTCCACCTTGCCGGCATCCAGCTGCACGCAATCGGGAACATGGTCGCGCCGGTTGGGATAATCCTTGCAGGCGCAGGTCACCGGGTTCAACAGCCGGCAGGCGACATTGGTGTAATGGATCTCGCCGGTGTCTTCGTCCTCAAGCTTGTGCAGGCAGCATTTGCCGCAGCCGTCACACAGACTCTCCCACTCAGCCTGGCTCAACTCGTTCATGGCCTTTGTCCGCCAGAACGGTAAGCTTGTCGTGGGTCCGGATGAAGTCGCGGACATGGGGATAAATCTCCTCGCGCCAGCGGCGACCGTTGAATACGCCGTAATGGCCGACCTTGGGGGCGACGTGGTGGATGCGCATGTCCTCGGTCAGACCGCTGCACAGCTTGTGGGCGGCTTCGGTTTGGCCGATGCCGGTGATGTCGTCCTTTTCGCCCTCAATGGTCATCAAAGCCGTGTGCTGAATCAAGCTCGGCTTCACCAAACGATCGCGATAAGTGAACTTGCCTTCCGGCAATTGGTGCTCGATGAACACCTTCTGGATGGTGTTCAGGTAATATTCCGCCGGCAAATCCATCACCGCCAGATATTCGTCATAGAAATCGCGGTGCTTTTCCGCCGAATCGCCATCGCCGCGCACCAGATTGTGGAACAGGTTGACGTGCTCGCCGGCATGACGTTCGGGGTTCAGGCTCATGAAGCCCTGCAATTGCAAGAAACCCGGATAGACCCGCCGCCCGCGCCCGGCATGGACGTAGGGCACGGTGTTGATGACATGGGTCTCGAACCACGACAACGGCTTGTCGGTGGCCAGCTTGTTGACCTTGGTCGGGCTGATGCGGGTGTCGATGGGACCGCCCATCAGCACCATCGAGCTGGGCTGGCGCGGATCGTTGTCTTCGGCCATCAGCGACACGGCGGCCAACACCGGCACCGACGGCTGGCACACCGCCAGGATGTGGGTGTCGGCGCCCAGGAAATGCAGCAGCTCGCGGATGTAATCCACGTAATCGTCCAAGGTGAACGGCCCGGCCTCCAGGGTCACGTCGCGGGCGTCGATCCAATCGGTGATATAGACGTCATGATCGGGCAACAGGGTTTCCACCGTGCCGCGCAGAAGCGTGGCGTAATGGCCCGACATGGGCGCCACCACCAGCACGCGGGGGTCGCGGCGGTCGGTCTGGCGCTGGAAATGCAGCAGGCTGCAGAACGGCTTTTCGTAGACCACCACTTCGCGCACCGGCACTTCCTGGCCGCCGATCATGGTTGCGGGCAGGTCGAAGACCGGCTTGGGATAACGCCTTGTGGTGCGTTCCAGCAACTCGGCGCCCGCGGCCATGGCACGGCCGAAGCTGGTATAGGACATGGGCATCAGAGGGTGGCTGTACATGGTCTGTACGGCCTCGGCCAGCAAACGAACCGGAGCCAACGCTGCGTGCTGCAACTCGTGGAGGTGATAAAGCATTAGGTTCGCCCCTGCCCACTGACCGTAAAGGATAGTTTTGTTACCCAATAATGACATGTTAGGCAATTAAATTATTTTAATTGCCAACATCGCCTGCGCTTTGTGCGGTGCAACATATTGGGACTACCGGGGGGCTAAATCAAGTGCTGATCATTGCTTGGCGTCGATCAGATGCAGGAACGAGGCGACCACCCGGCCATTCTGCCAGCCGGCTTGGTCCAGCGTGATCCCGGCGGCGTCGGTGACGGCGAACAGCTTCTGTCCGGGGCCTTCATCGACGATGGTGGCGAAGTGGAATTCATGTCCGCGATACGTTGTACCAACTTGCCCCAACGGCCCCTCCGCCAACAAGCGGGCCTGGCGATAGCCCAGATGCAGACGTCGTTTGGCGAATGAAGTGTCCAGCGGCAACAGACCGGCCATCTCGTGGCGAACGCCTTCGGCATCCTGCAGGCTGCGCCCCAGCACCATGAAGCCGCCGCATTCCCCGAACACCGCCCCACCGCGTGCCGCCAAGGTCCGAACGCCATCCAGAAATCGACTGTTGGCCGCCAATTTCCCCGCGAACAATTCCGGATAACCGCCAGGCAGGTACAGGGAATCGCCGTCGGGAACCTGGTCGTCCAGGGGTGAAAACAGGCTGATCTCGGCCCCGTCCCGGCGCCAGCCTTCCAACACCCCGGCATAGGCGAAGGCGAAGGCCTGATCGCGGGCCACGGCGATGCGGTTGCCCAAGACCGGCAACGGACAGGGATGCGGCCCCGTCAACGCCGCCGGCTTCGCCAAATCCTGCAAGGCGGCGACGTCCACATGGCTGCCCACCGCCTGGGCGGCGGCGGCCAGGAAAGCTGGCAAATCGGGATGCTCGCAGGCCTGGACCAGCCCCAGATGGCGGCTGGGTACCACCAATTTCTCCAAACGCGGCATGAAGCCCAGCAGCGCCACCTCCGGGCAGGCCCGCGCACAGGCAGCGGCGATCATGCGGCGATGCTTGTCCGACGACACCTGATTGAAGATGACGCCGGCCACCGTGACCTCGGGACGCAGCCGGGCGAATCCCGCCAACACCGCAGCCGCCGAGCCCGCCATGCCCCTGGCATCGACGACCAGCACCACCGGCCAGCCGGAAAGCGCGGCGATTTCGGCGGTGCTGCCATCGCTTTGGCCGTACGGCACGTCGGCGCCGTCGAACAAACCCATGACGCCTTCACACACCACCAGATCGCAATCGCTTCCGGCTTCTTGCATCAGACCGGCCAGACTGGCCGGCGCCATGGCCCAGGAATCCAGGTTCAGGCAAGGTCGGCCGGTGGCGGCGGCGTGAAAGGCCGGATCGATGTAATCGGGTCCCACCTTGGCCGAGCCGACACGAATTCCCTGGTTCCGCAAATGGGCCAACAGGCCCAGGGTGACCAGGGTCTTGCCGCTGCCCGAAGACGGCGCCGCCAGGATCAGACCGGGGGTGGACATGTCAGTCCAGGTGCTTCTTCAATCCGGCCAGCAGATCCTGGGCGGTGGTGCCATGGGGGAAATGCTGCACGAACTTGCCGTCCGGCCCCATCAGATACAGGATCGAGGAATGGTCGACGGTGTAGTTTTCCGGATCGCCGCCCTTGGCCTTTTCCGCATAGACCTTGAACGCCTTCTTGGCGGCATTGGTCTGTTCGGCGGTGCCGACCAGACCAATCAGGTCGGGGGCGAAGGCGGTGACGTAATCCTTCATCACCTCGGGCCGGTCGCGATCGGGATCGACGGTGATGAAGATGGGGACCAGTTTGGCCCGCTCCTCGGAGCTCAGGCCATCCAGGGCCACCGACATCACCCCCAAGGCGGTGGGGCAAACATCGGGACAATAGGTATAGCCGAAATAGATCAGCATCCAGCGCCCGGCATAGGTCTTTTCCGTCACCGTACGTCCGTTGTGGTCGGTCAGGGTGAAGGGCCCGCCGATGGTGGCGTGCTCACCCCCCGACCACACCAGCAGACGGGCGCCGACGGCGATACCGATCACCACCAGGATGGCGGCCAGGGCCAAAGCCGAGGATTTCTTTTTCATTTCCACCTCCGTTGATCGGTCATGCCACCAAGGCCCAGGCCATGTACCCCAGCATGCCGGCATTGGCCACCAGCAGCAGCGGCGCCCATTTCAGCATTTGCTCGCGCCATTGGCCGATGGCGAAATGGCCGATGCCACCCACCACCACCAGAACCGGCACGGTGCCGGCGGCAAAAGCCAGCATGCCGAAAGCCGAAGCCAGCGGGTCGCCGCTGGCCGCCGACGCCGCCAGCGCGGCATAAAGCAGACCGCAGGGAATGAAGCCCAGCAACACGCCCAGCATCCAGCCGCGCCAACCGGTAGGGGTGGCGAAAAGCGGCTTGGCCAAGCCGGCCACATGGCGGCTCCACCACGATTCGCCGCCACCGCCGCCCAACAGCCCCTTCAGGCGCGGGATGGCCATGCCGACCAGGAACAAGGCGGCCAGGGCCAACAAACCACCGGCCACATAACGAAAGACGCCGCCGCCCGACAAGGTGCCCGCGGCCCAACCGGCCAAAGCCCCCAACAGCCCATAGGTGGTGGCGCGGCCCAGATGATAAGGCAACAACGCCGCCCCGGTCAGGCGACGGAATTCGTTCATCTTGGCCGCCGGCAGACTTTCCAGCCGCGCCGCCACCTGCGACAGCACGAACGGCCCGCACATGCCGGCGCAATGGGACAGGGAACCGATCACCCCGGTCAGGAACAACCCGGTCAGCAGGCCGCCATGGGTTTCCACCACCACCCGGCACACCGCCAGCCCCGATTCCAGCCCGATCAAGGCATCGTTCATGGTTGCCACCATTGCAGGTTCTGGCGCAAGGCCACCACGCCGCCCAACACCAAAAGCGCCGGGGCGGGTAACGGGTGGGCCGCCAGATCGGCGACCAGGGCCCCCAAGGTGGTTTCCATCACCTGTTGATCGGCTGTCGCCGCCTTGGACACCACCGCCATCAGCTCGTCGGGCCGCCGTCCCGCCGCCAATAATCGTTGTGACAGCGTTTCGACCTTGGACAACCCCATATAAAAGACGATGACCTGGGCACCACGGGCCAGGCTGTCCCAATCGAAGCCATCGGGGATTTCACCGTCCTGGTCGTGGCCGGTGACAAAGGCCAAAGTGGAATTGCATTGCTTGGCGGTGACCGGAATGCCGGCATAAGCCAAGCCGCCGATGCCGGCGCTGATGCCGGGCACCACGCGAAAGGGCACGTTTTCGGCCGCCAGCACCAAGGCTTCCTCGGCGCCCCGACCGAAGACGAAGGGATCGCCGCCTTTCAGCCGCAGCACCTTCTTGCCCGTCCGCGCCAGTTCCACCAGCCGGGCGGTGATCTGGTCCTGCTTGGGGCTGGCCTGACCACCGCGCTTGCCCATGGATTCCACTTGGGCATCGGGGTTGGCCAAGGCGACGATGCGGGCATCGACCAACGCGTCATGCACCACCACATCGGCCTGGGACAGGGCGTGCAGCGCCAAGGCGGTCAGCAGCCCGGGATCACCGGGGCCGGCGCCGACCAACCAGACGCTGCCGGATTCAAAGCGGGGAAGGTCCAAATTCATGGCGGCGATCATAGCCTGTCGAAAGTCGTCACGCCCTGCTTTTTGTCAAGACTTTGCCGGACGGAGCACATGGGTGTGGTCGGGGGCGTAAAGACGCGAATCGGTGAATTCCGCGTCCCCCAACACACGGCCGACCAGGATCAACGCCGTACGGGTCAGCCCCGCCTGTTTCACCTTGTCGCGGATATCGGCCAAAGTGCCCTTGATGAAGGCTTGGTCGGGCCAACTGACCCGATAGGCGACAGCAACCGGGCAATCGGCGCCGTAAAGCGGGGTCAGTTCCTTGACCACATGGGCCAGATTGGCGATGGACAGATGGATGGCCAAGGTGGCGCCGCTTTTGCCCAAAGTGGCCAGATCCTCGCCTTCGGGCATCGAACTGGACCGGACAGCGGTGCGGGTCAGGATGATGGACTGGCTGATGTCGGGCAGGGTCAGTTCGGCCCCCAAGGCGGCGGCGGCGGCGGCGAAGGCCGGCACCCCCGGCGTCACGTCATAGGCGATGCCCAGTTGGTCCAGGCGCCGCATCTGTTCGGCGATGGCGCCATAGATGCTGGGATCGCCGGAATGGACACGGGCGACATCCAGCCCCTTGTCGTCGGCCTCTTCGATCTCGGCGATGATTTCGTCCAAATTCATCGCCGCGGTGTCCAGAACGCGGGCGCCAGCCGGCGCCTCGGCCACCACTTCGGCGGGGACCAGCGATCCGGCATAAAGGCAGACGGGGCATTTGCGGATCAAATTCAGGCCACGCAATGTGATCAGATCGGGGGCGCCGGGACCGGCGCCGATGAAATGGACGGTCATGATCTTTCCTTACAGCTTCTTGGCATAGCCACGCGGGGTATAGACCCAGTCGCGGCCGCCAAAGGTGATGCGGCGGCTTTCGCTAGAGCCCACCACCACCATGGTCAACATATCGGCATCGTCGGCCTGCAATTCACCCAAGGTGACGAAGCGCACGCTTTCTTCCGGGCGGCCCAATTGCCGGGCCAGGATCACCGGGGTTTCCGGCGGACGGCCGGTCAACAAGATATCGCGGGCCCGGGTCAGCTGGTCGCGGCGTCGTTTCGACACCGGATTATAGAAACAGACGACGAAATCCGCCGCCGCCGCCGCTTGCAGGCGCTTTTCGATGCTTTCCCAAGGGGTCAGCAGATCGGACAGCGAGATGGTGCAGAAATCATGGTTCACCGGGGCGCCGGCCCGGGCGGCGGCGGCCTGAAGGGCGGAAACGCCGGGCACCACCATGATCTCGGTGCCGCGCCATGCCGGATTGGCTTCGCGTTCGATCAGTTCGAACACCAAGGTGGCCAGGGCGTAGATACCGGCATCACCGGAACAGACCAAAGCCACATCCTTGCCCTGACCGGCCAGATCCAGCGCCATGCGGGCACGATCGGCCTCGGCGCCCAGATCGCTTTGGTGCCGGGTCTTGCCCTCGGCCGCCGATCCCAGCAGGTCCAGATAAAGGCCATATCCCACCAGATCACTGGACGCGGCGATGGCGGCACTGGCCGCCGGGCTGCGCATCTGGGCGGTGCCGGGGCCGATGCCGACCACGTAGAGCTTACCCGGGGCGCGGCCCACCGACTGCGCGTCTATGGCATGCGGCGCCCGGGCGATGGCGACAGTGGCGCGCTTGCTTTTGGTCTTGGCCACCACCAATTCGGCATCGGCGCCAGCAGCGGCCAAAGCGGCCCCTTCGGCGACGCCGGGGCAGCCGATTTCCTTCAATACGATATCGGAAGGATTTTTCAGACGCGGGGCTTCGTCGTTCAGGCGGGCTGCGGTGAAGAAACGCGCCGGCACGCCCAGATTTTTCGCCAATTCCAACACGGCGCGTTCGTCGATCTTCAGATCCACCGAGGCGACACAGGCGATGGCACCCGGTGCCAGGGAATCGGCTTCCAACACGTCATTGACCAAAGCAGCCAGTTCGGCGGGGTCGCAATCGCGTTCGCAGCCCACACCCAGGGCCAGAACCGGCGGGTTCAGCAACAATTCCTGGTCTTCCGCCATCACCGCATGGTCGGTGACCCGCACCGCCGGTTCGGCGTCGGGGACGAAGGGCAGATGGGCCAGCCAACCGGCATCGCCGGCTTCCACTTCCAGACGCACCGGCTCGCCAGCCAGCAAAGCGGCGGCCACCGGCTTGGCGGCGGCCGGGTTGGCCACGTGCCAGCCCGGCGGTGGCTCGTCCAGGGCCACGCCCAGCTTCAGATCGCCGGCAGTGGTGATGGCGGCATGACCGCCCAGGATTTCCGCCAGTTTCCGCGCCAGTTCGTTGGCGCCGTGATGACCGCCCAACAACGGCACGGCGCTGGACCCGTCGGGCGCCACCGCCACAACCGGCGGCTCGGCCTGCTTGTCGACCAGATGCGGGCCGATGGCGCGGATCAGGATGCCGGCGGCGCAAACGCCGATAATACCGGTCCCGGCTTTGAACAGCTCGGCCACATGGGCTTTGGTGTCGGTGAACAAAACGTCGGCGCCGTCGATGCGTTCGGCCAAGCCGTGCAATTGGGCGCCGGGCAAAGCGGCCACCACCTTGCGGGCAACGGACAAAGCGGCGGGGGTGACACAAAGGACAGCGATCATGGATGCACCAGGATGACAGAGAAATAAGACAGGGTTTCAGCCTCGGCCAAGGCCATGACCCGCTGGTCGGGCAGCGTCGCACGTTCCACCGCCACCGCATTGGCCAGCAAGCCCATGTCGGCCAGCAACCCCTTCAAGCGCGGCAGATGACGCCCCACCTTCATGATCACCGCGGCTTCCGCCGGTTCCAGCAGGGCGCGGATCATGTCGTCGGATCGGGTCGCCGGAATGATGGCCACCGCGTCGTCCAACACCGATAACGGCCGCAAAGCCATGGCGGCGGCGGCCATGGGCGAGGATACGCCGGGCACCACCTGAACCGCAAAGCGCCCCTGCAGCCGGGTCATCACATAAATGAACGATCCGAAAAACAGCGGGTCGCCTTCGCACAACACGCCCACATCGCGCCCCGCGTCCAGATGTTCGGCAATGGTTTGTGCGGCCTTGTCATAGGCTTCGTCGGTGTCGTCGCGTTCCGGGCGGAAGGACAGGCGGATGGGGATTTCCACCTTGCCCACCGGCACGTAAGCGGCGGCGATAGAGCGCGCCATGCCGTCGCCTTCCAGTGGCGCCGGCCAAGCCAGCACCGGCAGCTCACCCAGCAGGCGGATGGCTTTGGCGGTCAGCAATTCCGGATCGCCGGGGCCGATACCGATGCCCCACAAGGTGCCGCTCATGCCTTGACCCCTTTATATTGGGTCACCGGCATGGCCGGGTGCCAAGTGTGGAAACCGCCCACCGGGGCCAGACGCGACACCGACAGGCGGATCATTTCGCCCCCGTGACGGGCGTGGAAAACCTGCAACGCCGCCTCGCCTTCCGCCGTCACCGCATTGGCCACCAGCTTGCCGCCCGGCTTCAGTGCCGCCCAACAGGCATCCAGCAAGCCCGGGGCCGAGACACCACCGCCGACAAACACCGCGTCAGGGTCGGAATAGGGCAGGGAATCGGGGGCATGACCCTGGATCACCTGAAGACCGGGAACCCCCAGACGGGCGGCGTTGACGGCGATGGAGGCCGCGCGCCGTGCATGGGATTCGATAGCGACGGCCAGACCGCCGGCCCGCATCCATTCGATGGCCAGCGAACCGCAGCCGGCGCCCACGTCCCACAACATCTGACTGGGCAGCGGCGCCAAAGAGGACAAGGTGACGGCGCGGATTTCCCGCTTGGTCAATTGGCCGTCATGGTCGAAGGCATCATCGGGCAGGCCGCCCAGGGCCGAAAACAGCTTGGCGCCCTTTTCCGCCACGCATGCGATGGCGATGACGTTCAGATCGGCACTTTCCCCCACCCAAGTTTGGGACGTGGCGCGACGGATATTGTGTTTCGGCCCCCCCAGATGTTCCAGCACCACCATCTCGGACGGACCGAAACCGGCCTTTTCCAACAAACGTGCCACCGCCGCCGGGCTTTGACCGTCTTCCGACAGCACCAACAGCTTGCGCCCCGGTGCCAGATGCAGGTGCAACGCCTCGACGGGGCGGCCATGCACGGTCAGGCACAGGCAATCCTGCAACGCCCAGCCCAAAGCGGCAGCGGCCAGGGAAAACGCCCCGGCATGGGGCACCACCAGCATCTCGGCCGGATCGAACCAGCGGGCCAAAGTGGCGCCGATGCCGAAATACATGGGATCGCCCGAGGCCAGCACGACCACATTGCGCCCCCGCAACGAATTCAGCATGGCTTGGGATTGCGAGAACGGCGACGGCCACACCCGTTTGTCGGCATGGTCCACCAGGGCAAGGTGACGTTCGCCGCCCACCAGGATTTCGGCGCCCTCGATCAGGGCACGGGCGGCGGGGCTGATGCCGGCCAGCCCATCATCACCGATGCCGACGACTTTCAGCCAGACACTCATGACAGCCCCCCGGAAAGCGCGTTGACCGCCGCCGCCGCCATGGCCGAGCCGCCGCGCCGACCACGCAGGGCGATGAAGGGCAGACCCGATTGGATCAGCGCCTCCTTGCTTTCGGCGGCGCCGACGAAACCGACGGGAAAGCCCAGAATAACGGCGGGGCGCGGCGCGCCTTGTTCCATCAATTCCAGCAGGCGGAAAAGTGCCGTGGGCGCATTGCCGATGGCGACCACGGCGCCGTCCAGATGGGGCAGCCACAAATCCACCGCCATGGCCGACCGCGTGGTGCCCAAGGCCTTGGCGGTGCCGGGCACCGCCGGGTCGTTCAGGGTGCACAGAACCTGATTATTCTTGGGCAAACGGCGGCGGATGATGCCGTGCGACACCATTTCGGCGTCCACCAGAATGGGGGCGCCACGGGCCAAAGCCGCCGCCCCAGCGGCGGCGGCACCGTCGGAATAGGACAAATCGGCGGCGATGTCGGTCATGCCGCAGGCATGGATGACACGGACCATCACATCACGCATGTCGGCGGGTACCGAGTCCAGATCCACCTCGGCACCGATGGTGGCGAAGGAATTGCGGTAAATCTGATCCGGGTCCTTGATCCAGTCATGAATGTCGATTTTCTGTGGATTTCCGGCCCCCAAGATCCACCCCTCTTCCGTTTCGACAATCAAACGTTCTGCGGCGCTGAGATTTTGGTCGCCGGCGAATTGCGCCGCCAACCGGCCATCGCTGTCCATTTGGGCGAAATGCCGGGCCAAGGCCACGACCTGCGCCCGGTCCTTGACCTCGTCCGGACCCGGCTGCACCGCCAACATGGACGGATAGACTTCCGCCAAAATCACCCGCCAGTCAGAATCCTTGGCCAAAGGCTTCAAGCCGGTTTCCAACGGCCACACTCGGGTCAACTCGGCCAGCCAGGGGTGAAAACGCAATTCGTCCAGCCGCGCCATGCCCAACAGCGATTGGCTGCCCACCGCGCCGTTATAGGCCAATTGCCACACCGATTTGGTCTTGGGCAGGCGGGTTTCAGCCAGACGGCGTTCCGGCAATCCGGCGAAATCCGCCTTTTTCTCGGTCAGATGCGGTCCGGCGGCATTGGACGGACAGCCCCAGAACGGCCCGGCCCCGCCGCTGAGCTGCTGGTTCATCTGCGACGCCGCGGCAAAACGGCCATTGCTATTGTCGGCGCCATCCCCCACCAACGACCGCAGGCGCCGCCACAAAGACCGCCAATCCTTGCAGCCCAACCGCGCCATGGCGCCGCGCGGCAGGCCCAAGGCGAAGTCGAACCCGACCAAGACATGGCGGCCGCGTGACGACAAATCCGACAAGAGGTCGGCCAACAGCGCCATGGCTTGGTCACGGGTCGGCGGATTATGGATTGTTTCGCCACCATCACGATCATAGATCGCCACCCAAATGCTGTCAGCCCCGCTCTTGGGGCGCGATTCGGCGCTCCAATCCACCAGCACATAGGCGTCAAAGACCGGACCTTGGCTCAGCATCAGCGGACCTCAGTGATCGTGCTTGTGCCCATGGTCGTGATCATGCCCATGGTCATGATCGTGGTGATGGTGGCCATGATGATGGTGATGGCCGTGCCCATGATCGTGGTGATGATCGTGACCATGGTCTTCGTCGGTGCCGATGCCGCGCACGTGGTGATGATGGCCGGCCTGAACAGCGCCCACCTGGGCTTCGTAACCCACCACCTGTTCGCGGTATTTGCACAAAGTGCAGTTCATGTGGGTTTCGCCCTTCAGGATTTCTTCCACCCGCTCGACGAAGCTGTCGATGACCAGCGGGTGGTCGTTCAGATAGGGCGCGTTGACGATCTGCACCTGCGGATTGGCGGCCTGGGCCTGATCGGCCCATTCATAGATGCGCTTGACCAAGATGCCGGTGAACAGGAAATACGGGAAGACGATGATCCGCGCATAGCCCAGGCGCACCACCCGTTCCAAGGCTTGGTTGACCAGCGGATAGGCGACACCGGAAAACGCCACTTCGGCCCAGCCGAATCCCATGCCTTCCCACAGCATGCGCGCCACCTTGGACACGTTGGAATTGGCGTCGGGGTCGTTGGTGCCGCGCCCGACCACCAGCAGCAGGGTATCCTTGCGCTCGATATCGCCCGGCGCGGCGGCGATGGCTTCCTCGACCCGGGCCCGGGCGGCGGCCAGCATCTTGGGATCGATGGCCAATTCACGGCCGAATTCCACCGTGATGTCGGGATTTTCCGACGCCCAGGAATTGATTTCCCACGGCAGGTCGTTCTTGACGTGGCCGGCGGCGAACAACATCCCCGGCACCGCCAGGACGTGTTTGACCCCTTGCTCCTTCAGCGCGTCCAGTCCCTGCTTGATGATGGGCCGGGCGAATTCCAGATAGCCCGATTCGACCGCGTATTGGGGCAGGCGCTGGCGCAGATGACGGGCCAGCGAATCGAATTCCTTCGTCGCTTCCACGTCACGGCTGCCATGGCCGCAGATCATCACGCCGGTCTTTTCTTGGGTCATTCGCTTGGTCCTTGCCTTCGAGCGTTATGGTTTCATGCCGGCTGGTCAATGCCTCCGGCCGGGCGTGGCGGACTATAGGGGCATCGGCTTCGATTTGTAAGAGTTTCGTGACTTCGCTATGGTGCGCCCCATGCTGCCTTTCTTCACCCAATTCGGCCACGCGCCCGACGGATTGTTCCTGCTGTTTCTGGCTCTGGCGCTGGATGCGGTGATGGGCGACATGAAATGGCTGTTCCGACTGATCCCCCATCCGGTGGTGGTCATCGGGCGCCTGATCGCCAAGCTGGACCGCAAGCTGAACCGCCCCGAACGCGGCGATAAAGCCCGTAAGCAGCGCGGCATCGTGCTGGTGGTGATCATGGTGTCGGGCGCCGCCTTGATCGGCGCGGTGATCAGCTTCGTTGCCCGCGTGTTGCCCCATGCCTGGCTGTTCGAGGTGTTCTTCGCCGCAACGCTTTTGGCCCAGCGTGGCCTGTTCGAACATGTGGACGACGTCGCCCGCGCCCTTCAGCACAAAGGGCTGGAAGCCGGGCGTTACGCGGTGTCCCGTATCGTCGGACGCGATCCCGCCAGTTTGGACGAACATGGCGTCAGCCGCGCCGCCATCGAATCGCTGGCGGAAAACTTTTCCGACGCGGTGGTCGCCCCGACCTTTTGGTACGCGTTGTTCGGCCTGCCCGGCATCTTGGTCTACAAGACCGTCAACACGCTGGATTCCATGGTCGGCTATCGCAACGACAAATACCGGGCCTTCGGCTGGGCCTCGGCGCGGTTGGACGACGTGTTGAATTATATTCCCGCAAGGCTGGCCGGGCTTATCGTCACCCTGGCCGCCCTGGTGGCGGCGCGCGGCAATCCCATCCGGGCCCTGATCACCATGTTCCGTGACGCCCGTCATCATCCGTCGCCCAATTCCGGCTGGCCCGAGGCCGCCATGGCCGGCGCCCTGGGTCTGGCCCTGGGCGGCCCGCGCAAATATCCCGGTCTGGTGGTGGACCAGAAATGGATCGGCCAGGGCCGGGCGCGCACCACCTTTGCC
The DNA here is from genome assembly GCA_002435715.1 of Rhodospirillaceae bacterium UBA6219. Classification (GTDB taxonomy): domain Bacteria; phylum Pseudomonadota; class Alphaproteobacteria; order Rhodospirillales; family Magnetospirillaceae; genus Magnetospirillum. The sequence continues at coordinate 10,035 of DISD01000040.1, read as the reverse complement.
GACATCGACCGGGCGCTACACCTGTTTTCCGCCGCCTGCCTGATGAATGCCGGTCTGGTTACCCTGGTGTGGTGGGCGCAAGCCTAGTGCATTTTCACGCGAAGCGTGGACATGCACCAAGCCCGAGCGGCGTTTGAGCCGCCCGGCACGGGCTATTTTAAAAACCCAAGCAGCGCGTCCATGTCCACATGGCTTTCCAAATGCTGGGCCAGTTCGTCCAACACCCGATCCACTTGGGCCTCATAAGCCAAATCCGATTGCCGCCCTTGGCGCAACCCTGCCAACAGCGCCGAACGGAAATCGTCGGAGGCGAACAGGCCATGCAGATAACACCCCATCACCCGACCATCGGCCGAGATGGCGCCATCGGGGTGGCCGTCCAGCATCAGGAACGGACGAGCGCAATCCTCGCCCTGGCTGCGGCCCATATGCATTTCATAGCCATGGACGGCGTGACCGGCGCTGTCGTTGCCGCTGACCGAGCGCAACACCTTGTCGCCGGCCATCACCGTGTCCACCGCCAATAGGCCCAGACCAGAGATCACCGAGCCCTCCGGGCTTTCCACCCCCAAGGGGTCGGAAACGGATCGCCCCAGCATCTGATACCCGGCGCAGATACCCAACACCTTGCCGCCACGGCGCAAATGGGCGGTGATGTCGATGTCCCAGCCCTGGGCTTTCAGGAAATCCAGATCGGGGATGGTGGCCTTGGAGCCGGGCAGAATGACCAGATCGGCGTCACCGGGCAGGGCGCGGCCGGGCTCGACGAAATCGACGCTGACATCGTCTTCGGCGACCAAGGGGTCGAAATCGTCGAAATTGGCCAGACGGGACAGGCGCGGTATGACGACCTTGATGGCGCCCTGCTTGTTTTGATTTCGCAACGATGCCGAATCTTCCGGCGGCAACAAGCTGGCCTGGGCGAACCACGGGATCACCCCCAGGCATATCAGCCCGGTATGGAAGGCGATGATGTCCAAGGCCGGGATGAACAGGCTTGGGTCGCCCCGGAACTTGTTGATGACATAGCCCTTCAACCGGGCGCGTTCCGATGGCGGCAGGATGTTCCAGGTGCCGACGATGCTGGCGATGACACCGCCGCGGTCGATGTCGGCCACCAACACCACCGGCAGATCGGCCGCTTCGGCGAAGCCCATATTGGCGATGTCGGCGGCCCGCAAATTGACTTCGGCGGCGCTGCCCGCCCCTTCCACCAGCACCAGATCGACGCCTTGGGCGATTTCGGCGAAACTTTCCAGCACCTTGGGCATCAGGCTGGGTTTCAGCTTGTAGTAATCGCGCGCCCCGGCATTGGTCAGCACCTGGCCCTGGACCACCACCTGCGAGCCCACATCCGATTGCGGCTTCAACAGCACCGGGTTCATGTGACGGCTGGGCGCCACCCCACACGCCCGGGCCTGCAACGCCTGAGCCCGGCCAATTTCACCGCCATCTGCGGTGACGGCGGCGTTGTTGGACATGTTTTGGGGCTTGAACGGGCGCACCTTCAGGCCACGTCGCACCAAGGCGCGGGCGATGCCGGCCACCAGCAGCGACTTGCCCACATCGGACCCGGTGCCCTGAAACATCAAAGCCCGAAAGGCGGGTTTATTTGCCAAGCAGACGCTCCTTCAGCAGCCTGGCCTGCGGATTGTCCAACTGACGGGCGATGACGATGTCTTGGGGCGTCGGGTTGCCGCCGTAATAAGCGGCGTTCCACGAATGACGGGGCAAGATGCCCGACCCTTCCAGCGAGGCGCCACCATAAGCCCCCACCGCCTTGTTGAAGGCGAAGATGTCGGCGCCCACATTGGTGGTGGTGGCGGCTTCGGCACCGGCCCCCACATGGGCGACGGCGATGCCGGCATCAGCCCCGGCCTTGAAACGGTTGTCCATGATGGCGCGAAGACCGGAATCGCTCATGATGACGAAGATGCTTTCGGCGTCTTGGACACCGATCTGCAATCCCACCGAGCCGGAAGCCACCGAATAGAAAGCCGGCCCCGACCATTGGCCGCCCGCATCGCGGGTCAACAGCACCCCGGTGCCATATTCCGCCCCCAAAATGAAGCCGCCCTTGACCAGATCGGGGACCACCAGCACGGCCCGCGCCCGGACCAGCTTGGCCCGCAAATCGTTTTGCAAATTGGCGTCACGCATCAGCCGTTCGACGGTGGTGGCCGCCTTGTTGACCATCAGGGTCTGGTCGGTCACCACCTCGGCCCGGACAGGCGAAACCAAGGCCAGACCAACGGTCAGGACCAATGTGAACAGGCGTGACATCATGGCAAAACCTCCGAATCGGCACCCATCTGCTGAACGGCTTGCACCAAGCGGGTTAGAAAACGGTTAATATTCCACCCCCGGCTGGGCCTTGATGCCCGAACGGAAGGGATGTTTGACCAGGGTCATCTCGGTGACCAGATCGGCGGCCTCGATCAACGGCGGTAACGCGTTGCGCCCGGTCATCACCACGTGCTGGCCCTCGGGGCGGGCGGCGACCACGTCCAGAACCCGGTCCAGGTTCAGATAGTCGTAACGCAGGGCAACGTTGATTTCGTCCAAGATGACCATGCGGATGTCGGCGTCGGCCAGCATCTCGGCCGCCACCTCCCAGGCGCGGGATGCGGCGGCGACGTCGCGCTCGCGGTCCTGGGTTTCCCAGGTGAAGCCCTCGCCCATGGCCTTGAAGGTGACCAGATCGGGGAAACCTTCCAATACCCGGCGCTCGGCGGTGTCCCAAGCCCCCTTGATGAACTGGACGATGCCCACCTTGAAACCGTGGCCGACACAGCGGATGGCCATGCCGAAAGCGGCGCTGGACTTGCCCTTGCCCGGCCCGGTATGGACGATCAACAGACCTTTTTCGCCCTGCTTCTTGGCCATCAGCTTGTCGCGGCTGGCCTTTTTCTTGGCCATCTTTTCCTTGTGGCGCTGGCCGTCGGCTTCCTCGGTCATGGGCTTCCTTCCCTAGGGGTATTGTTGCGACAGACTATCAAATCCCGCCAGGGACCGCACCTGTTGGGGCGTATGCCCAGCCTGACGTAAAGAGGCGATGGTCAGCGAATGGTCGCGCTTGGCATAGCGCCGGCCGTTTTCGTCGGTCAGCAGCCCGTGGTGGCGATAAGCGGGCACCGGCAAATCCAGCAAAGCCTGCAACAGCCGATGCACATGGGTGGCTTCGAACAGATCGCGGCCCCGTGTCACCAAGCTGACCCCTTGCAACGCGTCGTCCCAGGTCACCGCCAGATGATAGCTGGTCGGCGTGTCCTTGCGGGCCAACACCACGTCACCGAAAATCTGCGGCTGCGCCATCTGCACCCCCTTGTCCAGGTCGCGCCAGCTTAACGGTCCCACCAGGGCCAAAGCCGCCGCCATGTCCAGGCGCAGGGCGAAAGGCTGACCGGATTGCATGCGATCTTGCCGTTCCGTCGCCGACAGGGACCGGCACAGACCGGGATACAGCACCCCGTCGGGACCATGGGGGGCATGGCCGGAACGGGTGATTTCAGCCTCGATATCCCTGCGGGTACAAAAACACGGATACAGCAAACCGCGTTGGTCCAGCCGGTCCAGAACGGCTCGGTATTCATCCAGATGCTGGGACTGGCGGCGGATGTCGCCATCCCAATCCAGGCCCAGCCAGGTCAGGTCTTCCAGGATGGCGGCGTCGAATTGGGGCCGGCAGCGCCCGCCATCGATGTCTTCCAGACGCAGCAGGAAACGCCCCCCCGTCACCCGGGCGTGGTGATGGGCGAAAGCCGCCGAATAGGCATGGCCCAGATGTAAAAGCCCGGTGGGGCTGGGGGCGAAGCGGGTGATGACCGAAGCGGCTTGGTTCATGGCGCGAACCATACCATAATCGCCGACTTGTGAGCCCCCATCCGAGGACAGCCATGGCCGCCATCGACAACATCCATATCGCCCCGCCGGTTTCCGGCGGCCCCGCCAAGCAGATGGTGATCCTGCTGCATGGAGTGGGGGCCAATGGCGAAGATCTGTTCGGATTGGTGCCCTATATCGCCCCCATGCTGCCCGACGCGGTGTTCATCTCGCCCGATGCGCCGTTCGCCTATGACATGGCGCCCTTTGGCCGCCAGTGGTTTTCCCTGCAGGACCGCTCGGGGCCGGCTTTGGCCGCCGGCATTCGTGCCACCGCCCCGATCCTTGATGCCTTCATCGATTCCAAACTGGCCGAATACGGCCTTGATGACGACGCTTTGGCGCTGATCGGCTTTTCCCAGGGCACCATGATGTCGCTGCATGTGGGGCCGCGCCGGGCCAGTGCCTGTTCGGCGATCGTCGGTTTTTCCGGTGCCGTGGTGGCGGCCGAGACCCTGGGCGGCGAAATCCAGTCCCGCCCCCGTGTCCTGCTGATCCACGGCGATGCCGATCCGGTGGTCAACCCGGCCAGTCTGGCCGCCGCCGAGGCCGCCTTGGGGGCGGTGGGGATTCCGGTGCTGGCGGAAATGCGCCCCGATCTGGACCATTCCATCGACGGCCCCGGTCTGGCACTGGCCACCGCCTTCCTGCGTCAATCCTTTGGATTACCGCTACCCCAATAAAAACTTCCCGAAACGGTCATCGGGACGGGGATGGATTTGCGCCTCCAAAACCACTATCTTGTGGCAACGGCCGATGGAGGTGCTATTGAGTGTAGACTCAGGCTTTCCAGCCTTGGTGCTGAACGCGGATTTCAGGCCGCTCAGCTATTTCCCGCTGTCTCTTTGGTCATGGCAAGAGGCAGTCAAGGCCGTCGTCTCTGACCGCGTCAACGTGGTGTCCGAATACGATCGGGAAATACGCTCTCCCAGTTGGTCCATGCGCCTGCCCAGCGTCATTTCGCTGAAGGAATACGTCCCCGCCGCCCGCCGACCGGCCTTCACCCGCTTCAACGTCTTCCTGCGCGACCGCTTCACCTGCCAATATTGTGGCGAGCCCTTCGCCACCCACGATCTGACCTTCGACCACGTCATCCCGCGCGCGCTCGGCGGACGGACCAATTGGATGAACGTGGTCGCCGCCTGTTCGCCGTGCAATCTGAAAAAGGGCCACAAATTGTTGGCCCAGGCCGGCATGAAGCTGCTGCACTGGCCCATCGAACCCAGCAATTTCCAGCTTCAGGAAAACGGCCGCGCCTTCCCGCCCAACTTCCTGCACCAATCATGGAACGACTTCCTTTATTGGGATGCGGAACTGGATCAGTTTTAGCGGCTCCTTAACCCGGTCCGGTCAATCTGGCGCTCCCACCTTGTGCGAAGGGCATTCATGGACAAGTTGAAGGCGGCGCTGGCGGTCTATGGCGACCGCCGCATCCTGACCATCTTGCTGCTGGGGTTCTCCAGCGGCCTGCCCTTGGCGTTGACCGGCTCGACCCTGGCTTTGTGGCTGGCCGAGGCCCAGGTGTCCTTGGCCACCATCGGCTATTTCTCGCTGGTGGGCACCCCTTACATCTTCAAATTCGCCTGGGCGCCGCTGATCGACCATGTGCGGCTGCCGATCCTGACCAAGCTGTTCGGCCGCCGTCGCGCCTTCATGCTGATGACCCAATTCCTGCTGATCGGGGCGTTGCTGGCCTTGGGGAGCAACGATCCCGTCGCCCGGCCCGAAGTAACGGCGGCGTTGGCGGTGCTGGTGGCGTTCTGCTCGGCCAGCCAGGACATCGTCATCGACGCCTATCGGGTGGAAATCCTCGAACCCGAGCAATATGGCGCCGGGGCCGCCGCCGTGCAGGCCGGATACCGCATCGCCATGCTGACCAGCGGCGCCGGGGCCCTGTATCTGGCCCAGTTCAGCCAATCCTGGGCCGTGACCTATGGCGCCATGGCCGTCCTGGTGGGGGTGGGCGTGCTGACCGTTTTGTTCAACCCCGAACCGAAAGGTGAATTGCCGCCGGCCCCGCCCGGCTTCATGGGCTGGGTCCGTCACGCGGTGGCCGATCCGTTCTTGGACATGGCCCGGCGTCAGGGCTGGATGATCGTCGCCGTGCTGGCGCTGATCCTGCTTTACAAGCTGGGCGACGCCTTCGCCGGTGTCATGGCCAATCCCTTCTATGTACAGATGGGCTTTTCCAAGAACGAGATCGCCTCGGTGTCGAAAGTCTTCGGCTTCACCGCCACTTTGGCCGGCACCTTCGTCGGCGGCGTGATGGTGGCGCGGCTGGGCCTGTTCAAAAGCCTGTTGCTGTGCGGCGTTTTGCAGATGGCGTCCAACCTGATGTTCGCCTGGCAGGCGGTGATGGGTCACAACATCGCCGCCCTGACCCTGACCATCGCCATCGAGAACTTTTCCGGGGGTTTGGGATCGGCCGCCTTCGTCGCCTATATGTCGGGGCTGTGCAGCCTGTCTTATACCGGCACCCAATACGCCCTGGTATCGTCCCTGGCCGCTGTCGGCCGCACCCTGATCGCTTCCACCACCGGGGTGATCGCCCAGAAGCTGGGCTGGGTCGACTTCTTCCTGGTTTCCACCCTGGTCGCCGTACCGGGTCTGGTTTTGTTGGTGTGGATGCGTCGGCGGGTGGAACCCGCAAAAGCTTAAGGCGGGTTGAAGCGGCCCCGGCTTAGGATCATTCTCTTATAAAAGAACAGCCCAATGGGGGTCCCCATGCGTGTCGGCGTTCCCAAAGAAATCAAAATCCACGAATACCGCGTCGGGCTGGTGCCCGAGGCGGTGCGCGAACTGGTCCATCACGGCCACCGGGTGTTGGTGCAAACCGGCGCCGGGGCCGGGATCGGCTGTGGCGACGAGGTTTACGTCGCCGCCGGGGCGGACATCGCCGCTGACGCCGCCCAGGTCTTTGCCAATGCGGATATGATCGTCAAGGTCAAGGAACCGCAGCCCGCCGAATTCGGCCTGTTGCGCCCCGGCCAGATCCTGTTCACCTATCTGCATCTGGCCCCCGACCCCGACCAGACCCAGGCCTTGATCAAGTCGGGCTGCGTCGCCATCGCCTACGAGACGGTCACCGATGCCCAGGGTGGCCTGCCGCTTTTGGCCCCGATGAGCGAGGTGGCCGGCCGCATGGCGGTGCAGGTGGGCGCCCATTGCCTGGAAAAGGAACAAGGCGGCGCCGGCATCTTGTTGGGCGGCGTGCCCGGCGTGGCCCCCGGCCATGTGGTGGTTTTGGGCGGTGGCGTGGTCGGCACCAGTGCGGCGCGCATGGCCATGGGATTGGGGGCACGGGTCACCATCCTGGACAAGTCGCTGCCGCGACTGCGCCATCTGGACGACGTGTTCGGCGGACGGATCAACACCCGCTTCGCCACCTTGGACGCCATCGAGACCTTGTGCGCCCAGGCCGATTTGCTGGTGGGCGCCGTATTGGTGCCCGGCGCGGCGGCGCCGCGACTGGTGTCGGAACAGGTGGTCGCCGCCATGCGGCCCGGTTCGGTGATCGTCGATGTCGCCATTGACCAGGGCGGCTGTATCGCCACCTCGCGCCCGACCAGCCACGCCCAGCCCACTTATGTGCAATCCGGCGTGGTGCATTACTGCGTCACCAATATGCCTGGCGCGGTGGCGCGGACCTCGGCTTTTGCTTTGGGCAACGCCACCCTGCCCTTCGTGCTGGCCCTGGCCGATCACGGATGGGCCGCCGCCTTGACCCAAGATTGCCATCTCAGGGCCGGTTTGAACGTCTGTCTCGGCAATATCACGCACGCGGCAGTGGCGCGCGACCTTGGTTTAGGGTATTTGGACCCCGAGGTCGCTTTGACAAGGCAACAAGGACCATAAAAAATGGACATCAAGAAGATCCCCATCGGCAAGAACCCGCCCAACGACATCAACGTGATCATCGAGATCCCGCTGCGCGGCGAGCCGGTGAAGTACGAAATCTGCAAGGAATCGGGCGCCATGTTCGTGGACCGCTTCCTGCACACCGCCATGTACTACCCCACCAATTACGGTTTCATCCCGCATACCCTGTCGGAAGACGGTGACCCGGTGGACGTGATGGTGGTCGGCAAGCACGGCGTCGCCGTCGGCTCGGTCATGCGCTGCCGCCCCATCGGCGTGCTGCTGATGGAAGACGAAAGCGGCCAGGACGAAAAGATCCTGGCGGTGCCGCATCCCAAGCTGCACCCCTATTACGACGAGGTCAAGTCGTACGAAGACCTGCCCAACGTGCTGATCCAGCAGATCGAGCACTTCTTCGCCCACTACAAGGACCTGGAAGCGGGTAAGTGGGTCAAGTGCCTGGGCTGGAGGGGTCCGGAAGAGGCCGGTACCATCATCGAAGAAGGCATCAAGAAGGCCGAAAAGAAGGCCAAGAAGTAAGCTTCTGGGCTTCGCCTGATGATGAAACCCCCGCCGGCACCGCTGGCGGGGGTTTTTTCGTCGCTTACGGCGCCGCCTTGATTTCAACGATACCCCAAATCCAGTTGGCATCGGGTGCCGTCTTCGCCATCACCTGTTCCGCCTGCGCCGGCCAGATCAGCATCAGCGGACCGGTGGTGGTGGGGTCCAAGGGGGCGCCGTCCATGCGGGTGGCCAACAAAGGCTCGTCGCCGGCGATCTCGGCGGCACGCAGGCGGATGGTGTAATTGTCGCGCGCCCGCAAGATGATGTCGCGGCCGGCCAGTCCATGGGCCTGGACGAAATCCGCCAAACGCACCCCCATCCACAGCGCCCCTTGCGGCGACCACGGATTGGCCATGGTGGATTGGCGCATGGGCATCATCTCGATCATCGCCACGCTCACCGGATTACCGCCCACATCGACGGCGGCAGACCCCGTATAGACTGGCGGACGTGCGATCACCGGGCCGCTTTCCGCCGCCTGAGCGGCCGCAGACGCCAACATCATCATGATGAAAAGAATGCGTTTCATCAGCTTGACCCCACGATTGATGACCATCCCCCGATCATCATGGGACCAGAATGGCAAAAAGGCCATCCGAGTTGCCCCGGATGGCCTTTTGCGTGACAGGGAACCGTCGGATCAGGCGGCGGATTTCTGCTTCTTCAGCAGTTCCAGGATCTCGGCGGCGGCCTTGGGGATGTTGGTGCCCGGGCCATAGACAGCGGCGACGCCCGACTTGTACAGGAAGTCGTAATCCTGCTGCGGGATGACACCACCGGTGACCACCAGGATGTCGCCGGCGCCCTGCTTCTTCAGTTCCTCGATCAATTGGGGAACCAGGGTCTTGTGACCGGCGGCCAGGGACGAGGCGGCGACGATGTGCACGTCGTTCTCGATGGCCTGACGGGCGGCTTCGTCGGGGGTCTGGAACAGCGGACCGACATCGACGTCGAAACCGATATCGGCAAAGGCGGTGGCGATGACCTTGGCGCCGCGATCGTGGCCGTCCTGGCCCATCTTGACCACCAGCATACGCGGGCGACGGCCTTCTTCCTTGGCGAAGGCATCGATGTCGGCCTTCAGCTTGGCGAAGTCGCTGTCATCCTTGTAGACGCCGCCATAGACGCCCGAAATGGTGCGGTTGACGGCGCGGTGACGGGTGAAGGCCTTTTCCATGGCGTCCGAGATTTCGCCGACGGTGGCCCGGGCCCGGCTGGCGTTGACCGACAATTCCAGCAGATTGCCCTCGCCCGATTCGGCGGCCTGGGTCAAAGCGGCCAAAGCGGCGTCAACCTTGGCCTGATCGCGGGTGGCCTTGATCTGGTTCAAGCGCGCGATCTGGGCCTCGCGGACCTTGGCGTTGTCCACGTCCAGGATCTCGATGGGGGCTTCTTCGGCGGGCTGGTACTTGTTGACGCCGACCACCACTTCTTCGCCCCGGTCGATGCGGGCCTGACGACGGGCGGCGGCTTCCTCGATCTTCATCTTCGGCATGCCGGATTCGACCGCCTTGGTCATGCCACCCAGCTCTTCCACTTCCTGGATCAGCTTCCAGGCTTCCTCGGCCAGGGCGTTGGTCAGGCTTTCCACGTAATACGAACCGGCCAGCGGGTCGACCACATGGGGGATGCCGGTCTCTTCTTGGATGATCAGCTGGGTGTTGCGGGCGATGCGGGCCGAGAACGGCGTCGGCAGGGCGATGGCTTCGTCCAGGGCGTTGGTGTGCAGCG
>DISD01000012.1 GCA_002435715.1 Rhodospirillaceae bacterium UBA6219 | reverse complement strand
CGCGACGAGCCACAGCCGAAATTGTTGCCGGTGATCAGCACGGAAGCCTTGCGATAGGCGGGCTGGTTCAAGACGAAATCGGCCACTTCGCCGCCGTCTTGGGTGTACCGCATCTCGTCGAACAAATTCTTGCCCAGGCCGGTGCGCTTGATGGTCTTCANNTGGGGATGATCATGTCGGTATCGATGTTGATCATCGGCAACGGCGCGGCGACGCCGGTCAGAACGGTAAACTTATCCATGGATCGATCCCCCTTACAGCGAACGCACGTCGGTCAGCTTGCCGGTGACGGCAGCGGCGGCGGCCATGGCCGGGCTGACCAGATGGGTGCGACCGCCGCGGCCTTGACGGCCTTCGAAATTGCGGTTCGAGGTGGACGCCGAACGCTGGCCGGGCTTCAGCTGGTCGGCGTTCATGGCCAGACACATGGAGCAACCGGGTTCGCGCCACTCGGCACCGGCTTCGATGAAGATCTTGTCCAGACCTTCGGCTTCCGCCTGTTCCTTGACCAGACCGGAACCGGGCACGATCAGCGCTTGGACGTTGGCGGCGACCTTGCGACCCTTGAAGATTTCAGCGGCGGCACGGAAATCCTCGATGCGGCCGTTGGTGCACGACCCGATGAACACCACGTCGACGGCGATGTCGGTGGCCTTCTGGCCGGCGGTCAGGCCCATATATTCCAGCGACCGGGCGACGGCCTTGCGCTTGCCTTCGTCGGCGATGTCGGCCGGGTTGGGGACCAGACCGGTGATCGGGATCACATCTTCAGGGCTGGTGCCCCAGGTGATCTGCGGCACCAATTCCGACGCGTCCAGCACCACTTCGGCGTCGAACTTGGCGTCGGCATCGGTGAACAGGGTCTTCCAATAGGAAACGGCGGCTTCGAAAGCGGCACCCTTAGGGGCACGCGGCTTGCCGGCGACGTAATCGAAGGTGGTCTGGTCGGGGGCGATCAGACCGGCCCGCGCACCGGCTTCGATGGTCATGTTGCAGACCGTCATGCGACCTTCCATGGACAGGGCCTGGATGGCTTCGCCGGCGAATTCGACCACATAGCCGGTGCCGCCGGCGGTGCCGATCTTGCCGCAGATGGCCAGCACGATGTCCTTGGCGGTCACCCCGGCCGGCAGCTTGCCGTTGACGGTGATGCGCATGTTCTTGGCCGGCTTTTGCACCAGGGTCTGGGTGGCCAGCACATGTTCGACTTCCGAGGTGCCGATACCGAAGGCCAAAGCGCCGAAAGCGCCGTGGGTGGCGGTATGGCTGTCACCGCAGACGATGGTGGCACCCGGCAGGGTGAAGCCCTGTTCGGGGCCGACGATGTGCACCACGCCCTGGCGGATGTCGTCCATGGCGTAATATTCGACGCCAAAGTCCTTGGCGTTCTTTTCCAGGGTTTCCACCTGGATGCGGCTTTCTTCGTTCTCGATGCCCTTGGACCGGTCGGTGGTGGGCACGTTGTGGTCGGCCACCGCCAGGGTCAGTTCCGGATGGCGGACCGGACGGCCGGCCATGCGCAGACCTTCGAAGGCCTGAGGCGACGTGACCTCGTGGACCATGTGACGGTCGATATAGATCAGGCAGGTGCCGTCGTCTTGAACGTCCACCAGATGGGCGTCCCAGATCTTGTCGAACAACGTGCGCGGCTTGGACATTGGGCTTCCTCGAACGAAATCAGGATTTCATGGTCGCTTAATTTAGCGATCCTGGCGCCAGATATAGCAAAGTCCCGACCCTCCGCCACCCCAGGGGATTCCCAGGGTGACGGAGAACGGGACACATCAGCTTGGTTGCCGTCATGGCCGGGCTTGACCCGGCAATCCAGACCCCCGGATCAAGTCCGGGGGTAACGGTTCCAAAGCGATTCTTATTCCTCGGCGGCAGCTTCGGCCGGGGCAGCAGCCTTGGCGGCGGCGGCCTTCAGCGCTTCGGCCTTGGCGGCGGCGGCGGCTTCACGCTCGCCGGCGGTCACCTTGGCGGAATAGCCGGTGGTCTGCTCGGCGATACGAGCCGACTTACCGCGACGGTCACGCAGGTAGTACAGCTTGGCCCGGCGCACGTCGCCGCGACGGATCACTTCGATGGAAGCGATGTTGGGCGAGTACAGCGGGAAGATACGCTCGACGCCTTCGCCATAAGAGATCTTACGGACGATGAAGGACGAGTTCAGACCGTCGTTGCGCCGGGCGATGCACACGCCTTCATAGGCCTGCACGCGCTCGCGGTTGCCTTCAACCACCTTGACGTTCACCTTCAAGGTGTCGCCGGGCGAGAATTCCGGGATGGTCTTGCCTTCAACCAGCTTGGCGATCTGCTCTTTCTCGAGCTGTTCGATAATGTTCATCTCTTCACTTCCTTGTCCCTGTGCCACCCCGGGTGGCACATCGTTAGACGGTGCACGGGCGGAAACCCTAAGGCTTCTTGGTCCCGGGCCGGACAGAGGCATACCGGTCCCAGAGATCCGGTCGGCGTGTCCGCGTTGCTTCTTCGGACTGGCGTTGCCGCCAATCGCGAATTCTTTCGTGGTGGCCCGAGATCAACACCTCGGGCACCTCCCGTCCCTGCCATTCGGCGGGGCGGGTGTAATGGGGATATTCCAGCAATCCCCATTCAAAACTTTCCTCGGCCAGGGTTTCCTGGTTGCCCAGGACACCGGGAAGCAGCCGCACCACCGCGTCCAGAAGCACCAGGGCCGGCAGTTCCCCGCCTGACAGAACGAAATCGCCAAGGCTGACCTCGACCGCATCGTTCGCTTCCAACACCCGCTGGTCGACACCTTCGAAGCGGCCGCACAACACGGTCACCCCCGGCCCGTCCGCCAGTTCCCGCACCAAGGCCTGATCCAGCAGGCGTCCGCGCGGGGTCATGTACACCAAGGGCCCCGCCCCCCGGTTGGCCTTGATGGCGGCGTCCAGCACATCGGGACGCATCACCATGCCGGCCCCGCCGCCAAACGGCACGTCATCGACGGAACGATGCTTGTCGGTCGCGTAATCGCGAATGTTGACCGCATCCAGCCGCCAAGTGCCCTTGGCCAACGCCCGCCCGGCCAAGGAAAGGCCCAGCGGTCCGGGAAACATTTCGGGGAAGATGGTCAGAACCGTGGCCTGCCACGGATCAGCGCTCACCCTCTCCCTCCCTTATTCTTCTGCCTCAGGCGCCGGCCCTCGCTCCGCTCGGTTGGCTCACGCTCTGCTTCCCCGTCGCTATCGCTCCGGTCGCTGCGCGGGGCCTCAACGGCCCAGTCCCTCGCTTCGCTCGCTCCGTCACCTTCTTCATCCTCGGCATAAGCCGGCGGATCAACGACCACCAGGCCCTTACCGATATCCACTTCCGGCACCGCCGCCTTGGTGAAGGGAACCAACAGGCTGCCCTGGCCGGGACGGGCGATATCCAACAGGTCGCCGGCCCCATAATTGGCCACACCCTTGACGGTGCCGATCACCGAACCATCGGTGCCCAGAACCTTCAGCCCCACCAGATCCGAATACAGGAACTCGTCCTCTTCAGTTTCCGGCAGCAGGTCACGGGACACGTAAAGCCCGGTGCCCTTCAGCGCTTCGGCGGCATTGCGGTCGTTCACCCCTTCGATGCTGGCGAGAACGTGGTCCTTGACCTCGCCCGTCACCTTCAGCTTGAAGCGGCGCTTTCCCGCCTCGTCCTCGACCGGGCCATAGGCGGCCACGTCCAAGGGATCGGCGGTAAAGCTTTTGACGCGGACCGCGCCGCGGATCCCGTGTGCGCCGACAATGGCGCCGATGCACACGCGGGGATCCATCGCCAATTACTCGGCGGCCGATTCGGCTTCGGCGGCGGCAGCGGCGGCGCGCTCGGCTTCTTCCTTGGCGCGCTGCTGGGCCTTGGCCTTGGGCTGGTTCTTCTTGGTCTGCTCGGGCTTGGCCGGAGCGGTCAGCAGGCCCTTGTCGGCGAACACGCGGACCAGACGGTCGGTCGGCTGGGCGCCGACGGCCAGCCACTTCTGGATGGCTTCGGTGTTCAAGATGACGCGCTCGGCATGATCGGTCGGCAGCAGCGGGTTGTAGGTGCCCACCTTCTCGATGAAGCGGCCGTCACGGGGCGAACGGGCGTCGGCCACCACGATGCGGTAGAACGGACGCTTCTTGGCGCCACCACGGGCCAGACGAATCTTCAAAGCCATTTTCGATTTCCTTGTAACTTAAAACTTAAAACCAACCGGCCTCAGCGGCCGAACCCACGCATGCCCGGCGGCAACAGACCGCCCAGGCCATGTCTCATCAAACCTTTTTGACCCATCTTGCCGACCTTCTTCATGACGTCGGCCATTTGCTGGTACTGCTTCAGCAGCTTGTTGACGTCCTGGACCGAGACGCCCGCGCCAGCGGCGATGCGCTTCTTGCGCGACGCCTTGATCAAATCGGGGTTCTTGCGTTCGGAGGGCGTCATGGACTGGATGACGGCTTTTTGACGGCCGACCATCTTGTCGTCGATCTTGGCATCCTTCAGCTGGCCGGCCATCTTGCCCAGGCCCGGCAGCATGCCGATGATGCCCTTCAGATCGCCCATCTTCTCGACCTGCTTGAACTGGGCCAGCATGTCGTTCAGATCAAACTTGCCCTTCTCGATGCGCTTGGCAAGCTTTTCGGCCTCTTCCTGCTCGATGGTTTCCATGGCCTTTTCGACCAGGGACACCACGTCGCCCATGCCAAGGATACGACCAGCCAGACGATCGGGATGGAAGGGTTCGAGGGCATCAAGCTTTTCACCCAACCCCAGGAACTTGATGGGCTTGCCGGTGACGGCGCGCATGGACAACGCCGCGCCACCGCGCGAATCGCCATCGACGCGGGTCAGCACCATACCGGTGACGCCCACCTTTTCATTGAATTCCTTGGCCAGGGTCACCGCGTCCTGGCCGATCATGGAATCGACCACCAGCAGGGTTTCCACCGGCTTGGCCACGTCGCGCACCTGGGCGACCTCGGCCATCAATTCCTCATCGATGTGCAGGCGGCCGGCGGTATCCAGGACGACGACGTCGTAACCTTCCTTGCGGCCCATTTCCAAGGCGCGCTTGGTGATGGCCACCGGCATCTCGCCCATGATGATGGGCAGCGAGCCGACTTCGGCCTGCTTGGCGAGGATTTCCAATTGCTGTTGGGCGGCGGGGCGATAGACGTCCAGCGAAGCCAGAAGGACCTTCTTCTTGTCCTTCTTAAGACGCACCGCCAGCTTGCCCGAGGTGGTGGTCTTACCCGAGCCCTGCAGGCCGACCATCAAGATGATTGCGGGAGGCACCGCGTTGAGGTTCAGGTCCGAACCCTGGCCGCCCAAGGTGGCGATCAGTTCGTCATGGACGATCTTGACCACCAACTGGCCCGGGGTCACCGACTTGACCACGTCCTGGCCGATGGCGCGGGCCTTCACCCGGCCGACGAAATCCTTGACCACCGGCAGGGCGACGTCGGCTTCCAGCAACGCGACGCGGACTTCGCGCAGCGCTTCGGTGACGTCGGCTTCCGACAGTGCACCGCGACCGGTGAGCTTGTCGAACACTCCTGACAGACGTTGGCTCAGACTTTCGAACATCGACCTTCCTAATGGATTCGCCCCAAACGAAAACGCGCCAGTGCGCGTAATTTCGCGGACTGACGGGTCACCGTGGTGACGGGTTTCCTCAGAGACTCTGAAGAGGCTGGGTTTTTACGCCTCATGACACAACAGAGTCAAGCGGCTCCTTGCCTTGCCCGGCAAAGCGGCTTAAAGAACCCCTGTTAATGAATGACGGGGCCGATGATGAAATATGCACGCAAGCGGGTTCTGGTCACGGGCGGCGCCGGCTTTCTGGGCTCGCATCTGTGTGAACGTCTGCTGGCCGACGGTCACGACGTTTTGTGCGTGGACAATTTCTATACCGGCACCAAGGACAACATCGCCCATCTGATGGGCAATCCCTATTTCGAGCTGATCCGCCACGACGTCACCTTCCCGCTTTATCTGGAAGTGGACGAGATCTTCAATCTGGCTTGCCCGGCCAGCCCCATTCATTACCAGCGCGATCCGGTGCAGACCACCAAGACCAGCGTGCACGGCGCCATCAACATGCTGGGCCTGGCCAAGCGCATCGGCGCCAAGATTTTCCAGGCGTCGACCTCGGAAGTCTATGGCGACCCGGAAGTTCATCCGCAGCCCGAGGAATATCGCGGCGCCGTCAACCCCATCGGCCCACGCGCCTGTTATGACGAAGGCAAGCGCTGCGCCGAAACCCTGTTCTTCGATTATCACCGCCAGCACAACCTGCGCATCAAGGTGGCCCGCATCTTCAACACCTATGGCCCGCGCATGCATCCCGATGACGGTCGGGTGGTGTCGAACTTCATCGTTCAGGCCCTGGAAGGCCGCCCCATCACCATTTACGGCGACGGCAGCCAGACCCGGTCCTTCTGCTTCGTCAGTGACCTGATCGAAGGCTTCGTGCGGCTGATGAACAGCCCGGACGAGATCACCGGCCCGATCAATTTGGGCAACCCGCGCGAGATGACCATCCGTCAGCTGGCCGAAGCGGTGATCAAGCTGACCGGCGCCAAGTCGGAACTGATCATCAAGCCGCTGCCGGCCGACGACCCGCTGCAACGTCAGCCCAACATCGCCAAAGCCCGACAACATTTGGGCTGGGAACCCACAGTAGAACTGGAAGTCGGGTTGCAGCGCACCATCGATTATTTCCGCACGCGACTTGGTCCTTAACACCTAAGGGGCGTTGCCTTGATCCGGCTTCGCCGATACCATCCAGACGAAGTTCGCACCACTGACAGGCGAACGTGGGGAGGAACGGTTTGAGCGAGCCGCGAACGCACGCCGCCGAAAGCGAGGTGAACTCGCCTGATATTTTGCAGGCCCGGCTTGCCGGCCTGACCGCGTGCGTGCCCGGTTTCTCCTTCCAACGACGCCAGCAAGCCGACAAGTCCCTGTCTTACGATTGGTTCAGCGACAACGTCCAATCGGTCTTGGGCTTCAGCCCCGCCGAGATGGGGGTCAACCAGGCGGGCTGCCTGCACGTCATCCATTGGGCCGACCGCGACCCGCATTTGCAGGCAGTGTTGGAATCCGCCGCCACCATGACGCCCTGCGAGGAAAGCTTCCGCGCCATCACCCGCGACGGCGAGGTCCGCTGGCTGCAGGGGCGGTCGATTCCACGCCTGCAGGACGGCAACGTGGTGTGGGACGGCGTGCTGGTGGACGTGACCCAGGGCCGGCGTGCCGAATTCCGTTTGGACATGCTGATGGAGCATGCCGCCGATTCCATCTTGGTGCTGGACGAAGGCGGCACCATCGACAGCGCCAACACCGCCGCCGAAACCTTGTTCGGGCAAAGCGCCAGCGATTTGACCGGCAAGACCCTGACCGATTTGATCGAGCACGATTCCGACCTGCAGCCGTTGTTGGCGGCGGTCAGCGACGGCCAACCGCACGAATTCATCGGCATCCGCAATGATGGCGAACGTTTTCCACTGGAATTGTCCACCAACGAAGTGCGCATGGAAGGCCGCCGGCTGTTCGTCGGCATCGGCCGCGACATCACCGAGCGCAAAGCCACCGAGATGGCGCTGCTGGAAAGCGAGCAACGCATGCGCGCCATCGCCGGCAACATGCCGGGCATGGTGTTCCAGCGTGTTTTGTCGCCCGACGGCACCATGCGCTTTACCTATGTCAGCGAAGGCTGCCGCATCTTCCTGGGGGTCGAACCCGAGGAATTGCTGGCCGAGCCGGAATTGTTCCTGCAAAGCATGAGCGCCGACGAACAAAGCCTGTTCATGGCGGCGCTGACCCGCTCGGCGGAAACCTTGGAACCGCTGGACGAGGAAATGGCGGTGTTCGGGGGCGGCCGCCGCCGCCGCTGGCTGCGCGGCCTGTCCCGTCCCACCCGGCGCCCCAATGGCGACGTGGTGTGGGACGGCGTGATGATCGACGTCACCGAGAAGAAGACCGCCGAACAGCGTCTGTCCTTCTTGGCCTATTACGACCCGCTGACCCGCCTGCCCAACCGGGCGGCGTTCCTGGAACGCTTCACCGCGGCCCGGGAAAACGCCCTGCGCGCCCATCAATTGCTGGCGGTGCTGTCCTTGGGCATCGACCGCTTCGGCATCATCAACGCCACCATGGGTCATTCGGTGGGCGACCAGGTGCTGACCGCCGCCGCCGACATCGTCCAAGCCGGGCTGAGCCGCAACGACGTCATGGCCCGGGCGTCGGGCGACCGCTTCCTGATCCTGCTGGCCGGTCACACCTCGCGCCGGGAACTGACCGAGGCGGTGGAACGCATTCACGCCATGGCGCAATCGGCGGTGCATGTGGCCGGCGACGAATTCGAAGTCTCCACCTCGGTCGGCGTCGCCCTTTATCCCCGCGACGGCGAGGATGTGGAAACCCTGATCAAGAATGCCGAGGCGGCGTTGCAGCGGGCCAAAAGCCAAGGCCCCGCCACGCTTCAGTTCTTCACCAAGGAAATGTCGGCGCGGGCCAGCAAGACCCTGTCGCTGCAAAACAAGCTGCGCCGCGCCTTGGAACAGGGCGAGTTCGTGCCTTATTTCCAGCCGCAGGTGGATTTGAACACCGGCATCATCGTCGGCATGGAAGCCCTGGTGCGCTGGAACAATCCCGAGATGGGCATGGTCAGCCCCGGCGAGTTCATCCCGGTGGCCGAGGAATCGGGCCTGATCGACGGCATCTGCGAATCCATGCTGGCGCAATGCGCGCGACAGAACAAAGCCTGGCAGGACGCCGGTTTCCACCCCATCCCGGTGGCGGTCAACGTGTCGGGGCGACAATTCCAATATGCACGGCGCCTGATCACCGCGCTTGAAACCACGTTGTCGGAAACCGGCCTGGATCCGCATTACCTGGAGGTCGAGCTGACCGAAAGTTCGGCCATGCGCGACGCCGACAACGCCATCGCCGTGGTCCAGACCCTGAAGGACATGGGTATTTCGTGTTCCATCGACGATTTCGGCACCGGCTATTCGTCGCTGTCGGTGTTGAAGCGTTTTCCCATCAGCAAGCTGAAGATCGACCGCAGCTTCGTCATGGACGTCATCACCGACCCCAATGACGCGGCCATCGTCGACGCCATCGTCGCCATGGCCAAGGCGCTGAACATGAAAGTGGTCGCCGAAGGTGTCGAACACAATCAACACCTTGATTTTCTTCGTGAAATTGGCTGCGATCAGATGCAGGGCTACCTGTTTTCGCGCCCGCTTCCCGCCCATGAAATGGAGCAAATGCTGGCCGAAGGCCGCCGTTTGCCCATCAACGCCGCCCAACGCAGCACCAAGAATCGCCGCTGAAACTGCAAACGAAGTTGTTTATCGACATTTGTAGTTGACGCAAGGCGTGATCCCCGCCTATTCGTTTCGTCACAGAAAGGGAGCGAGGAATCACCTCTGCCATGGACGGCACTAAACAAGAACAAAATTCCACTGCCGCTCGTGCATCCGGCATGGTCAAACATTCCTATACCATCCCCTGCGCCTCTGCCTTTCGCGATGCGGTGGAAACCTTGGCGGCGCGGCGTCATGTCAATGTCGGCGACATCGCCCGCTCGGTCTTGCTGGTCATGCCACCCGACACCATCGCCGCCTTCGCCGATCCGGGTGATCCCGGCGCCGACGACCGCGAGACGGTCATTTTGAAGTCGGGTCCGTCCGCCGGTCGGCCGTGGCGTCGCAAACCCCGCCTGCAGGTGCGCATGGTTCCCGGCTTCGACGTGGTCACCATCCGCCGCGCCCTGGGCTTGGCCTTGGCCATGGAACGCGGCGAACTGGCGCTGAAACTGGAAGACCCGCTGGCTCCGCCTCCCCCGCCCCCCCCGCCACCACCGCCTCCCCCTCCGCCCCCGGAACGACCCGACGATCATCAGGCTTTGGCGGCGGTGAACGAGGAATTGGAACGTCTGCAGGCCATCGTCAACGTGCTGGCTTTCGAGCCTTTGCCCAGCGGCGTCAATTCTCGGGCCGAGGCGCTTCATGTGTTGGGTTTCCCGCCCTCGGCACGTCCCGACCGCCGCATGGTGCGGGCTCGTTTTCGCATGCTGGCCACCATCCATCACCCGGACAGCAATTACGGCAGTCACGACCGGATGAGCCAGTTGAACCAAGCCATGGAATTATTGAAGGATTAAGCCGTGCCCCAGCCGCGCCGCTTCGTGCTGATCGACCGTGACGGCACCATCAACGTGGAAAAGCATTACCTGTCAGACCCCGACCAGTTGCAATTGATCGACGGCGTCGGCCCGGCCCTGCGCCGCCTGGGCCACGCCGGTTACGGCATCGCAATCATCACCAACCAATCGGGAATCGCCCGGGGCTATTTCAACCTGGAACGGTTGGAGCAGATCCATGACCGGCTGAAAGCCATGTTGGCGGCCGAGGGGGTCGCCATCGACGGCATCTATATCTGCCCCCACGGCCCCGACGATGATTGCGATTGCCGCAAGCCGCTGCCCGGCATGGCTGACCAGGCCATGCAAGACCATGGTTTCGACCCCAAACTATCCACGGTCATCGGTGACAAGGAAGTGGACGTGGAACTGGGCCAGGCCATCGGCGCCACCACCTTCCTGGTGCGCACCGGCCACGGCGAAACCTATGCCGCCACCAGCAAGGCCGATCATGTGGTCGCCGATTTGCCGGCGGCGGTGAACATCATTTTGGGAGAGGTTTGATGCGCGCGTGGTTGCTGGACCTGTTGGCTTGTCCCCACTGCCCGGACGAACAGCCCCTGTCCTTGCGCATTGACTGGGCCATGGATGAAGAAATCATCGATGGTCGTCTGTCCTGCCCGTGCTGCGGCGCGTCTTGGCCGGTCCGTGACGGGGTGCCGCGTTTCGTCGGCAGCGACCAGGATTATTGCGGCAATTTCGGTTTCCAATGGCAGCACTGGAAGGCGGTGCAGATTGACCGTCTGGCCGGCCACTCCCTGTCGGAAACCCGCTTCCTGGCCGATTCCGGCTGGAGCCCCGACTGGATCAAGGACAAGCTGATCCTGGATTGTGGCTGCGGCGCCGGCCGTTTCACCGACATCGCCGCCAAGCACGGCGCCCGCGTGGTGTCCGTCGACCTGTCACAAGCGGTCAACGCCTGCCGTGAAACCACCATGGTGTGGGACGGACGGGTCCAGCCCATCCAGGCCTCGCTGTTCGACCTGCCGCTGCGCCGTTCCGTCTTTGACGGGTTGTTCTGCATGGGGGTCATCCAGCACACCCCCAAGCCGGAACGATTGATGACCCTGCTGCCCGGCTGGCTGAAGCCGGGTGGGCGTCTGGCCTATAATTTCTATGAAGCCGATTTCTGGCCGAAACTGCAGCCGCTGAAATACGCACTGCGGCTGGTCACCCCGTATCTGCCCACCGATTGGACCTTGGCCCTGTGCCAGGGGCTGGTGGCAACGCTGTTCCCCCTCAGCCGGGCGCTGTCAGGCATCCGCAAGGTGCGGATCGTCAACCACGTCCTGCCCATCTGTTCCAGCCACGACAAGGCGCTGAACCGCGAACAGCAATATGCCTGGACCCTGCTGGACACCTTCGACTGGTATGGTCCGCGCCATGAAATCCGCCAAGACCACCACAAGGTGAAGGCGTTGTTGGAATCACAAGGTCTGAAACAGGTTCAGGCATCGCCGGGTCTGGCCACGGCCAGCGCCCCCTGATTATCGTTACGGACTAGCAACAAGGCTGGCGGGGCCTATTCCTTCACTCCGTAAGCGGGGGAAAAGGTCACATCCCCCCCCAACAGTCCCGCCAAGTCGGCGGGGGTGTCGATCTGGATTTCCGGCCCTGTCTGGGGCTGGGAATCGTCGATCACGATGGCAGCGGCCTGGATGGTCAGGCGCCGCCACACCGGCATGCCAAAGCCATGGTGACGCCCGATGAAGCGCTGAGCGTCAAAGGCCAGGACTTCCGCCTGCGCGGTGTCGTCCAGACGGAACGGCCCCAGATTCAGCGCCGCCGGCTCCGCCAATCCCTGACGGGGGGCGAAATGGGCCTGGACCGAGCGATAAGCGTTGCGGGCGGCCAGATCGCCGGTATAGGCGAAGGTGCCGGGATCACGCACCCAATCCACCCCGTCGATTTGAATTTCCACCGCCAATTGGTCGTTATGAGCATGGGCGCCCCGGCCATCCATCAGCCGTCCGCATCGCACCGAGATGAAGCAGCGGTCGTTGCGCCAACCGTAAAGGCCGAAATGCGGCAGGGCGAAGCCCTGCAAACCCTGCAAGGCCGCTGGATCGGCGGGGACCAGCCGCAGGCGCCGGAACGTCGTCGGGAAGTCCCCGCCCCCCTCTATGCTCCCGTGCCGGGCGTGAACCGGGGCCACGGGCATCGCCCCCCCCGACAAGGTCGCCAACACTTGGCCGGCGATGGGGCCGGCCCACAGATGCGACACGTCCAACGGCGATCGATCCGCATCCAAAACGAAAAATCGTCCAGAATCATTGTCGCCCACTTGGACGATGTCGCCGGCAGGCTTGGTCACGCTTTGGGCGAAACCCAGGGCCAAGGCCAGCCGTTCCAGGGTTTGGCTGGTGAAAGGCGGCCATTCCATGGGGCCGGGCCGCAAGCCAGGGGTCAATCCCCAGGGGCTGGAATCGTATTGGGCGAACACCGCCTTGCGGTCGTCGTCCAGCCCCAGGATCAGGGCGACGGCGAACAAGGCCATTTCCAGGGACAGACGGTGGTAGGCGGTGGACGCCTCGAAATTGCCGCCGTCTTCCAGGAATTGGCGGCGGATTTCCGCATCCAGTTGCTGGGCGGCGAACACCAGCCACAGATCGGTTTCCTCGCCACGCGGCAACGCACAGGCGACAAAGGCCAACCCGGCGATGTCGGCCAGATAATGGTTGCCACGATGATCGGGCGACCATTCCAGATTGCGGGCGACATGGCGACCATGGGCGGCCAGGGCGGCGGCCAGCTCTTCCTCGAATTCCAGGCTGAAAGAGGCACCCTGGGCGGTGAACAATTGCCAGGCCAGTACCAGATTGGCGCCCCGGATGGCCACATCCATGGCGCAGGCCCATTGCACCCCCCAACCGGGCGGGTTGGCCCCCAGGAAATCCAGAACCTGGTCGCGGAACTCGGTGGCCAGGCGGGCGTCGGGGGCCGCCGCATAGGCCAGGGCCAGTTGCGGCAAGTGCTGCAGACGGCCCAATTCCCACGGCACCTTCACGTCCACCCCCGGCTTGTGACCATAGGCGATGGCCCCCCCCCACACCCGTTCCGACCAGCGATGGCCCGAGCGGAAATCCAGCTGCCAGTCGATGGGCACATAGCCGGGGGTGTCGATCATCGCCAACAAGCGGGCGGCCCGTTTGCGGTTGCCGCGATGATGGGCCCCCGACACCGCATCGCGCCATTGTGGATGTTTCGCCTGCGGATGCATCACCCGCACAGGCCCCGAACCCAGCAAATCGAACGTGTGCGAGGCGGCGGCCAGGGCGCGACGCCGCAAAGTGCCGTCATCTTTCAGCGGCAAAGGCGGCAGACGCCGCGACAACGGCACCATGCCGAAAGACGGCGGATAGGTGCAATGGTTGCGCATCAGGGCGCCGACCATGCGGTTCTTGAGCTGACGGCCCAGGACCTGGGCGGCCTTGGACGCCACCACGCCCAGCGGCATGGAGCGGATGGTGCGCAGGCGGTGCAGGATCGACATCAGTCGGCGGCCAGTTGGGCGACCAGCGCCTGGGCCTCGGCCGAGGGGACGTATTCGGGAACCAGCCGGCTGATGATGGCCACCGCCCGGTCGGCACGATGGCTGCGACAGGCGGTGGCCAGATCGTCCAAGGTGCCTGACAATTCGGCGTGGTCGACCCAGCGCGGCGACGCCACCAAGATGCCCTTGGCCTCGGTGGGGACCGGCGGTTCGGAGCCGTGGAAGATTTCCTCGAACAATTTCTCGCCCGGACGTAAGCCCGAGAACGAAATGGCCACGTCCACATCGGGGCGCAGGCCGGCCAAACGGATCATCTGGCGCGCCAGATCGACGATGCGCACCGGCTCGCCCATGTCGAGCACGAAAATCTTGCCGCGGTAATCGGGATGGGCCAGACCGAAATCCGATGCCTGCAGCACCAGTTCCACCGCCTCGCGCACGGTCATGAAATAGCGCGTCATCTCGGGATGGGTGACAGTCAAAGGCCCACCTTCGGCCAATTGCTTTTGGAACAACGGCACCACCGAGCCGGTGGACCCCAAGACGTTACCAAAGCGAACGGTAACGAAACGAGTTCCTGAACCGTTGCCCGACATGTCCAAAGCCTGGGCGTACATTTCCCCCAGCCGCTTGGATGCCCCCATGACATTGGTGGGGTTGACCGCCTTGTCGGTGGAAATCTGCACCATGACCCGGACACCGGCGGCGACGCAGGCATCGGCGACGATGCGGGTGCCGATGGCGTTGGTCAGCAATCCTTCGTCGGGATTGCATTCCACCATGGGCACGTGCTTCAGAGCGGCGGCGTGGAACACCACGTCGGGCTTGATCTCGGCCAGGACCGCGGCCACCCGTTCGGCGTCACGCACATCGCCCAGCAAGGGGCGGCGCGGAACGTCGGGATGGGTTTTCGACAATTCCATATCGATAGCGTAAAGATTGAATTCGCCGGCATCGAACAGCGCCAACATTCCCGGGCGATAACCGGCAACCTGACGCACCAGTTCGGAACCGATCGAGCCGCCCGCCCCGGTGACCAGCACCCGTTTTCCCGCCAACAAAGCGGCGATGCTGTCGCGGTCCAGCAGGTTCTGCGGACGGCCCAACAAATCCTCGACGGCGATGGAACGCAGGGTCAGCTTGTCCTCGACCCCATCCTTCAAATCGGTCAGGCGTGGAATACGGGCCAGAGCCAAGCCCAGCCGGTCGCATTCATCCAAAAGCCAGCGCATCACCGCGCCGTCCAGGCGATGGTCGGTCACGATCAGCCGTTGCGGCCCCATGCCTTTGGTGCGCAATTGCTCGACCACCTTGGCGAAGTCGGTCAGTTCGCCCAGCACGTCGACGCCGTGGATGTTACGGCCCACCCGGCTGCCGCCTTCACTGATCAAGCCCACCGCCCGGTAATCAGCATCGGGCGCAGTCATGGCACGCAGGAACAATTCGGCTTCGTCACCGGCCCCGGCCAGCAAGACCGGGATACGGCCCTGTCCGATTCCTTGCTTAGCGGCGCGGCGGCGGTCCTTCCACGAACGATAGATGAAACGCGGTCCGCCCAGCAGCGCCAACAACACCAGCCAGTTGATGATCAGCACCGAACGCGGCAGGTCCTGCAGACGGGTGACCAGGAACATCATCAGGTAAAAGGCGACCACGGTGACGGTCGCGCCCTTGGCGATGGTCAGCAGATCGTTGACGCTGGCATAGCGCCAAACGCCTTTGTACATGCGAGACGTCAGGAACGACACGCCGGCCACGGCGGTAAACAGACCGGTGGCCACGATCAGCATCGAGGGTTCCCAGCCCGGCACCCAGGTGGCGTCCATGCGCAGATAAATGGCGACCAAGAACGACAACGCCGCCATGACCAGATCATGGATCAGGGCGATATGTCCGCGGTGCAAAGTCAGTGGGCGTGTCATGGCTGCAACTGTTATCCCAGGCCGGCATCGCTGTCCAAACGTTTACGTCAGTTGTCGATCTCGCCGGCCCGGCTGGGCCCGGCACCGGCGACCACCAGATCCAGCACGTCCATATAACGCTTGGCCTGATATTCCCGCGAATGACGCGGCGCCGCGTCCAGGCTGGCGGCAGCCAGGGCGGTCCGTGCCACATCGTCACCGGCCAGAATGCGCGCCGCATCGGCCAGGGCCTGGGGCTGGGCGGCGGGGACCCACATCCCGGCGCGGTCATCTTCCAAGATACGGCTGGCCTCACCTTGGGGCGACACCAACAACAGCGGCAGCCCCATGCCCATGGCTTCGAAAATCTTCGACGGGATGACCTCGGCGAAGGCCGGATCGTCCTTCAGATGGACCAAAGCCACGTCGCACAGCGACCAGATGCGCGGCATCATGTCCTTGGGCTGCATGCCCTGGAACACCACGTTGGGCAGTTGGCGCCGCGCCGCTTCGTCCATCAGCATCTGGCGTTCGGCGCCGGCGCCGACGAACAAGAAGCGGATATTGTCGTCGCCCTTCAGATGCTCGGCGGCATCCAACACGTTGATCAACCCGTGAGCCATGCCGTGGGTGCCCACGTAACCCAGCACGAACTTGCCGGCCAACCCCCATTGATCGGCCAATTCCTGGTCGCGCGGTCGCGGCGCATAGCGCGGCAGGTCGACACCGTTGATCACCACCGCCACCTTGCGCGGGTCGATGGCGCGGCGCTTCAAATCGTCCTTGAAGGCATGGGTCAGGGCGATGACCGCCGCCGAGCGGCGATAAAGGAACAGTTCCAGCTTTTCCAAGGCGCGGATCACCGGGCTTTGCTTCATGGCGCCGACGGCGGTGATGGAGCGCGGCCACAGATCGCCCAATTCGAAGACGAAGGGAACGCGACGCGTCGCTGCCAAGGCCCAGCCCCCAACGGCGGCGAAGAATTGCGGGCTGGTGGAAATCACCACGTCGGGCCGGTCCTCGAACAGACCGGCGCCATAGGCGGTGACCATGAAGCTGACGAAATCCAGCGTCCGCTTGGCAAAGCCTTCATTGGCCGAGATATAGGTCTTGACCCGGACCACCCGCAGGCCGTCCATCACCTGCACCTGACGCCAGGCATTGCTCCAGCCGTCGAACAGCTTGCCCTGGGGGAAGTTGGGGGCACAGGTCAGGATGGTGACCTGATGGCCGGCCTTGACCCAATAAAGCGCGCGTTCATAGACCCGAGTGGCGGCCGCGTTGGTTTCGGGCGGGAAGTTCTCGGTCAGGAACAGGATTTTCAAGGCTCTAAGCCCCTTATGGCCAATCTGCGGGCGAAAATAACAGCGGCCTATGGCTGCGTCACCACCCGAATGGTGGCGCTGGCCTGCCGGCCTTGGGAATCGACCACGGTCAGGCGCGAAAAGCCCGGCCCCTCGGGTTGCCAGAACCCCGCCCCCAGCGGCAGCGGCCGACCATCGGCCAACCAGCGCAGGGGTGGTGTGCCGCCTTGCGCCATCAGGGCGATGCCGGCGCCGATCGGTTCGACTTCGGAACCATCCAGCGGGAACAGCAAACGCGGACGTTGCGTCCGCTCGCGCGGCCCGCCATCGTCGTCGGGGGGGCGCAATCGGGCCAAGGCCAAGGGCGGCTGACCGTGATACAGCGCGTGGTCGGGCTGGGCCGGCATCGGCCGAGCACCGCTTTCGGGCGGCAATTGGTCGAAAATCTGGAACAGCATGGGGGCGGCACTGGCCAGCCCGTATTCACCGGGACGCGGTACCCCGTCGGGGCGGCCCACCCACACGCCCACGGTGTAATCCTTGGACACACCAATGGCCCAGGCGTCGCGGAAACCATAGGAGGTGCCGGTCTTAAAGGCGATGGCCCGACCGCGCCGCGCCACATTGGCCGAGACCACACCGGGCGGCGCCGGCGCCGCTTCCAGGATCCGCAGCACCGCACGGGCGGCGGCTTGGCCGACCAGGACAGTACCGGAATCGGGCTTCTGCCCCTCCAGGGTGACCAGTTTGCGGACCCGGCCGTCTTCCCCCAGACCGGCATAAAGCATGACCAGATCGGCCAGTTTCATCCCCACGCCGCCCAGGGCCAAAGGCAGGCTGGGTTCCGCCAGGGGGGGAAAGGCCAGTTCGGCACCGCTTTGCCGCAGCAAGGTGGCCAGCCGCGCCGGCCCCACCAGTTCCAAAGCCTGGACGGCGGGCACGTTCAAGGATCGCTGCAAGGCTTCGCGCACCGGCATCTCGCCGTGGCTGTCCTGGTCGAAATTGCGTGGCATCCAAGTGCCGAAACGGCGCGGCGAATCCACCACCAGGGTGGCCGGATGCAGCGACAGATCGTCGAAGGCCAGGGCATAGATGAACGGCTTCAGCGTCGATCCGGGCGAGCGCATGGCCCGCGTCAGGTCGATCTGACAGCGCCGCCACTGGGCCGAACCCACATGGACCACAACCCGGCGGCCGTCATTGGCCACCACCATCACCGCCATCTCGGCATTGTCGGGCCAAAAACGCGATTGCGTCTCGACCATGTTCTCGGCTGTGCGTTGTAAAGTTCCGTCGATGGTCGTACGCACAACCGTTCCCGACGCCTGGGCCGCCAGCCGGCTGCTCAGATGCGGCGCCACCATGGGCATGTCCAGCATGGCGACGGGCAAAGCTTCATCCTTGGCGCTCGCCGCCACGTCGGCGGCGATGATCCCGGCCTGGGCGGCACGGTCCAGGACCCGGTCCCGCGCCGCTTTGGCCGCGACCGGATTGCGGTCGGGGCGCAGCCGTTCCGGCGATTGCGGCAAGGCCACCAACAAGGCGGCCTGGGCCGGGCTGAGGTGATCGGGTTCGCGGCCGAACCAGGCCAGCGACGCCGCCCGCACCCCTTCCAGCGCCCCACCGAACGGTGCCAGGGTCAGATATCCGGCCAACACGCCATCACGCCCCAACCGCATCTGCAATTGTACGGCACGGGCCATTTCCGTCAGCTTGGCCCCCAGGGTGCGCGGCTTGGGGGTCAGCAACCGGGCCAGTTGCATGGTGAGCGTCGATCCCCCCGAGACCACGCGGCCCCGGGCCAGCATCTGGACGCTGGCCCGGATCATGGCCAAAGGGTCGATTCCCGGATGCCACCCAAAGCGGCGGTCTTCCATTTCCCGCAGCATGGACAGATACAACGGCGACACCCGGGCCGGATCCGCCCCCATCCTCCAGGTGCCGTCCGGACTGGCGAAGGGACGCAACAGGCGACCGGCGCGGTCCTCGACCACCACCGACGCGCCTTGCAGCCGCCCCAGATCGGGCGGCAACAACAGATCGGCAAAACCGGCCGCGACAACCAGGACCAAGGCCCCGATCGTCAGAAGTCGTTTCATTCGCCGATCACCAGACGCCCCTCGGCGGTGCGTCCGTTCAGGCCGGGGCTGTACATGTGTTCGGCATTGGCGCCGGGCAGAGCGAACTGGCCCACACCGACGGCGCGGACCACATAGGCCACGCTGCCGGAATAAACCGACCGGCCCCGTTGCCATTCTTCCTGATCGGCTTCGCGCACATAACGCGGGAAGGACTGGATGGCCAGGAAACGGTCATCCCCCAATTCCTGGGATTGCGTTTCCATCAGATCGGCCAATTTCGGCACCCCGGCCTGACCGGGCCTGATCATGCCCTCTGGTTCCAGACCGGCGGGCAGCAAATCCAGGATGGCGTAATCGCCCTCTCGCTGTGACGGCACAGTGATGGACAAAACCACGATCAGCCGGTCGTTGCGCTTGACCTGGGCCAAATCCACCGGTTGACCATTAAGGTCCAGCACTTTCTTGCTGATCGTCACCCCATGGTCTTCGGCTTGCTGCGGCTGGACCGGGACGCCGTCCACCGACACGGTCCGGAAGATGTCGCCGCTGCCGGAATTTTCCACCACCATACCCTTGCTCAGACGCCCCAAATCCACCGGCAGGGACAAGGGGTCGCCCTTGCCTTCCAGCATCTGGCCGTCCACCTTGACCGCCACTTGGCCGGCATTCTTGCCCAAGGCGGCGGCCGCCAACAGCATCCAGGCCTTGTCCTGGGTGGTGGTCAACTCGGCCTGGGCGTTCATCTGCCCCGCCAGGGCCAGGGCTTGCGGCACCAAGGCACCACGCCCCGATTCCGCCAAAATGGCGGCGACGGCAAAGACGTCACGCAACTTGCTGCCATAGGGCAGGGCCTTGTACGAGCCCGGTTCCACCGCCAGCGCCTTGACCGCTCGATCAAAGGAGCGCGCCGCCCGCTCGCGTTCGCCAATGGCGTCCAGCGCCGCCCCCAGATGGGCCAGGGCAAGGGCGTCGTCGGGCGGATTGACGTCATGGAAATACCGCAAATCGGCGGCGTTGAGCTTGCCGTCACGGGCCAGCACGAAGGCGGCATAGGCCTTGACCTCGGGATTGGACGAGGTAAAGGCGGTGGACGCCAACCAGCGCCGCCCCAGATTGCGGGCGGCGGTGGACACGTCGAAGCCCTTGGCGGCGGCACGGTCCAGGAAGTCCAAGGCATAGACCGACAGCCAGTGATAGGCGTCGTCACCCCATGGCCCCCACATGCGGAAATTGCCGTCGGCACCCTGCATGGTCAGCACCCGGTCGATGGCCTGCTGGACGCGGGCATCGGCGCCTTGGTCGCCGGTGGCGCCGATGGCTTGGGCCAGATCGTTGAAATAAAGCAACGGAAGCGCCCGGCTGGTGGTCTGTTCCAAACAACCGAAGGGATAGCGGTCCATCCAACGCAGCAGGCCGGGCACATCCAATCCCTGCCAGCGCGACAGGCTGAGCGCGGCGTGAACGGTACCCGGCAGATAGTTCCGCACGACGCTGCCATCCAGGGTTTCCTGCCCCCCCGCCGCCAAGCTCACACTTTGTTGCGCGGTCACCGGCACCCGCGCCGGACGCACCTGGATGGGCCAGGACCGGCTGATGGCGAAATTGCCGGGGCCGGACACGTCCATGCCCAAATTGGCGATGCCCATTTCGCCGGCGACAATGGGGATGGCGACGATGCGGCGTTCGCCCGCCGCCAAGGTTTCCGTGCGGGTCTCCGCCAAGGCGACGGGGCCTTGCGCGGCGAGCTTGACCTGATAATCGCCGGCCTGTCCGCCCACATTGTGCAGCAACAACGTCGCCATGGCGTGGTCGTCGGGGGCCAGGAATCGCGGCAGGATCATTTCCGCCACCACCGGATCACGCACGATCAGGCGATGGTCGGCCGACCCCACCTTGGTGCCGTCGAAAGCCACCGCCATCAGCCGCAATTCGCCTTGGAAATCGGGGATGTCCAGGGGAATACGGGCGACGCCGTCGGTTAGTGGAACCACGCCGGAAAACAGCGCCACACTCTTGGTCGGCACCACGTCCAGGCCGCGCCCCATGGCATCGCCGCCCTGGTCGTCGCCCTGACCGGGAAGACCGCGGATCAGCCGGCCGTAATCGTCGCGCATGCCCACACCCAGACGGCGCTGCACCAGATAATGCCCGGCCGGTGCCGGCGACTTGAAGCGGGTCAGTTGCAAGATGCCCTGGTCCACCGCCGCCAGGGTGACGAACGCCTTGTCGCCGCCCGGCACCTTGACCGTCACCTCCAGCTTTTGCCGGGGCGTGATGGTTTCGGCGGCGTCGATGTCCACCGCGAGGGTGCGCAGCGCCGGGTCCAGCCCCAGCCAGGTGACGCCCACCGCGCGGACCGGGGCATGGCTGGCCGCACCGGTCAACGGCCGGTACAAGGTGACCATGGCATAGGCACCCGGCCCCCATTCGGGACGCATCTCGACCTCGATCTCGGCATTGCCCGGCGCCAAGGTCACGTTACGGGTCTCGCGCACCTTTTCATTGGCCACCACCAGCAGGGCTTCGCCGCCCAGATCGCTTTGCACGCGGATGCGGGCCTTGTCGCCGGGCTGGTAACCGGGCTTGTCCGCCCCCACCTGCAGCCGGTCGGGGCGATCGGGACCGGCATTGCCATACCAGCCCACATAGAAGAAACGGCTGGTCACCGCGCCCGCCTTGCTGACCTCAAGCCGGTAACGGCCCCAGCTCAGGTTTTGCCGCCATTCGGTCGGGGCGGCGGCGGCGATGTCGACGAAGCCGGTGGCCATTTGGGTTTCGTGGGGAACGCGCTGATAACGCCAGCTGTAATCCGCCCGATACCATTGCCAGGTCGAGGTATCCTTGAACAGGCGGAATTCCACCTTGTCGGCGACCACCGCCTCACCGTCGGCGTTCACCGCCAGCAGATCGAAAACCGTGTCCTGACCGGTGCGCACCGCCCCTTCGAAATGCGGCCGCACCCCCAGGGACATCTCGTGCCAGGCCACCGGCATGGTCAAGCGGTCCGACGTGGTGCGCCCCCCCGGTTCGCGTACCGCGATGTTGGCCACCGCCCGCAGCGGCATGGGGGAATGAAGTCCCGCAGGTACCGAACCGGTGACCTTGGTATGGCCGGCCGCATCGGTGTCGTCCATGGCCAAGGTCAGGCGTTGCCCCTCATAGGTAGCCCCTTCCACCCCCCACTCGAACCCCTTGTGGCGGGGGAACGGATTGGGATCGGGTTCCAAGATCAGTTCGGCTTCGCCGCCCAACCCTGCCGCCGGGGCGCCGTACAGGAAGCGGGCGGCCAAGGGCAGTTCTATCGCCTGACCCGAGCGCAACACCTTTGGTGCCGGCGGCAGGTCCAGCGCCAGACGCTGGGGGACGAAATCCTGCACGTCGAAGGTCAGGGTGCCGACCGGCGCCCCCTTGGGATCGATCAAAGCGTTGATCCGCCACACGCCGCGATTGGCGGATTTGGGCAGGGCGATGGTCAGATGGTGGGCGCCGGCCTGGGCCTTGTCGGCGCTGGTGAAACGGCGATATTCGCGACCATCGGGGCGCAACAGCACGAAAATCGGGCTGGCCGTCACCGCGCGGACATCGGCATCGCGCAGCAAAGCGGTCAGTTGCACGCTTTCACCGGGGCGATAGATGCCGCGATCGGCATACAGGAACGCGTCCACCGGACCGGACGGGTCGCGGCCCTGGACGCCGCGGTCGGACAGGTCGAAAGCGGGCCGGCGCAAATCCAGGAAATTGAAGTCGTCGCCGTCATAGGCCATCACCATCACCGGCGCCATGCCGCCTTCGCCGCGCAGCAGGCCGGGGGCGAAATGGGCCATGCCCTGGGCATCGGTGGTGATTTGGGTCAATTCGTCGTTGTTGCGGGCGATCAGGGTCAGACGCACCCCGGGCTTGGGCTTGGAATCGCCCAAGCCGCGCACCGACAAGGTCAGGCCGTCACCGCCCCGGAACGAGGTCAGGCCCAGATCGGAATGCACCACCCATTGGGCGGCACGCGGGCGATAATCATAGTCTTCTTCTTCGTCGTCACCATTCTGCCCGCTGCGCGGCAATTGGGCGGTCAGCAGATAGGCGCCGGGTTCCGGCCTGCCCATGGCCTGGACCAGGGGAAACAGGCTGGTCACCGTCTGGTTGCGGCTTTCCTTGATGTCCATGGAACCCGACCACACCAACCGGCCTTCGTCCTGTCCATACTCGTTGGCCTGATAGGGATAGACGGTTTTTTCGTCCACCAGATCCTGGCGCATGCGGGCCAGCAGACGGTCGCCCACCCGATACAGCTTCATCTCCAGACTGGGAACGTTGATGGTGGTCACCGGCAAACCGTCGCTGGTCTGGCGCGGCAGAATGAAACCGGGGCCAAAGGACACTTGCGGCGGACGGTCACCCAAGCTGACGGCGACCTTTTGCTCGGCCGCCAAGCTGGCACCGTCACGCCCCGGCAGACCGGCCTTCAGGGTGATGTGCGTTTCGCGCCCCAAAGGCAGACCCAATACACACAGGCGTCCACCTTCGACCCGCAGCATGGGCCGAGACTGGTCGGCGACAGCGACGAAATCGTGATAGGACAAGGCCGGATCCAGCTCGGCCGAGAACACCAGGCAGACGTCACGGTCGCCATTGGCCTCGTCCGGCGTGATCAGCCGTTGATAGGTCAGTCCCGGGGTCGGGGGCAGTGGGGCAGAATCTGGCGCCACCGCCGGACGGTCCGGTTCCGACCGCGACGGCAAGGGCTGCAGCGGCCCGCTTTGCGGCAGCGGCACTTCGCTACGGGGAGCGGCTTCGACGACGACGGGGGGCGGCGGCGCCTTGGGCGGCATCGAGCCCCAAAACCCCAACCCCACGGCCCCGGCCATGATGGAGATTGCGATGACCGTCAGACCGCGCTGCATGATGTTTCCCCCGCCGGAAATGGCATAGCGAAACTATCAACCAGCACCGGGCCTTTGACAATACCACCCTTGGTGGATCAAGCGGCGGCGTCGGGCTGGGTCAGGCCGCCGAAGCGGGCGAAGAAGGCGGCGTTGGCTTCCGGCAGCGGCCCTTCGGCGGTTTCCAGCACACTCATCAGATGACGCTCGGCCGGGGCCTGGACCAGACGATAGAGGTTGCGACACAACAGCCGCGCCGCCGCCCCCGGCCAGTCGGGGGCCAGCAATTCGTCAGGCAGCATGGGATCGCGCAGCAGCGCCCGGCGATAACCGTGGATCAACAGCGAGCGCACCATGAAACAGGTTTCCGGGTCGGGATCGACCAGACCGTCCAGGGCCCGCCACAGGGGGCGGAAAATATCCAGGAAACCCAGGTAATCCTGAGCCAGACGGTCCTGGTCCCAACAGGTGCGGATGACGTCACGCAGCGCCTCCGGGGCGACCCAGGCCTCGGCCGAGGCGCGCATGACCACCGCCTGGTCGCCGGCTTCGGCGTCGATCAACGCCTGACGCACCGCCGCCTGATCGGGATCGGGATGCAGCATGACGCCGGGTGACAATTGGCCGAAGCCCAGCCACCCCAGATCGCGGCGCAGGGCTTCGCGGCGCTCGCCTTCGGTGCCGGACAGATTGGTGAACACCAAGGTCCATTGCTTGTCCCACGGCCGCCGCGCATAGGAATAGATACGTCGGTGCGCCGCTTCGAAACGCCGCCGTCCGGTATCGGTCAGGCTGTAATAGCTGCGCCGCCCCACATGGGACGAGGTCAGCCAATCTTCCTTGGACAGGCGGAACACCGAGGTGCGCACGATGCGCTCGTTCAGACCGAAGGGTTCGACCAGACGAATCAGGCTGCCCAGCCAGGACGACCCGCCATGGGGCAGGATGGCGTCGCCATAGACGGAGACGATCAGCGACTTCGCCTTGGGGCGAAGCTGCTCAAGCGTGGCTTGGACCATGTCGTCCAGACGGGACTTGGCGGGCATGGGTGGGTTGGAACCGATCTTGTCTGCGAACATGCCATCCTAACCAAGGCGGGGTTGGGCGCAACCTGCTTTTTTATGCCGCGGACGCAGAACAGGTCATACGGGTTGACAACAGCCCCGTTGAGCATATTCCATATAACAGAATTAATTCTAGATATCGGAAATGCAGGAGGCCGCTGCGCCGTTGACAAGCCTAGAACCGATACAATATGCTTCGGAAATATTCTAAAAAATGCATCATTTCAGATGCACGAATAAAACAAGTTAACCACCGATCCCGCAGCTTATATGGGTTTTCGCTTTCGCACTTGCGTAACGAATAACCACATTCTGCCGGGAACAATGGAAACATGATGGTCACAATGACCACAGGGAGGAGATACGCGATGCGAGGATTGAAGACCATTGCCGGGCTGGCCGTCGCCGGTTGCGCCCTGGCCCTGTCATGGACGGCGCAAGCCGCCGAACCGGTGCGGATCGGCGCCTTCCTGGCGGTGACCGGACCGGCGTCGTTTTTGGGCGAGCCGGAAAAGAAGACCCTGGAAATGTATGTGGACCGCCTGAACAAGCAAGGCGGGGTGCAGGGCCGCAAGATCGAGCTGACGGTCTATGACGACGGCGGCGCGCCGGACAAGGCGGCGACCTTCGCCAAGCGCCTGATCCAAAGCGACAACGTCGACATCATCATCGGCGGCACCACCACCGGCACCTCGATGGCGGCGATCAAGATCGTCGAACCGGCGGGGGTTCCGTTCATTTCCTTGGCCGGCGGCATCGACATCATCGAGCCGGTGAAGAAGTGGGTGTTCAAGACCCCGCACACCGACCGCATGGCCGCCGAAAAGGTGTTCGCCGACCTGCAGAAGCGCGGCCTGACCAAGGTGGCGCTGATTTCGGAAAACGCCGGTTTCGGCAAGTCGGGCCATGACCAATCGCTGAAGGTGGCGGGCAATTACGGCATCGAGATCGTCGCCGACGAAGTCTATTCGCCGAAAGACCCCGACGTCACCGCCCAGCTGACCAAGATCAAGAACACCCCCGGCGTCCAGGCCATCTTCAATTTCGGCTTCGGCCAGGGCCCGGCCATCGTCACCAAGAACACCAAGCAATTGGGCATCACCCAGCCGCTGTACCAGTCGCATGGCGTGGCGTCGAAGGATTACATCCGCCTGTCGGGTGACGCCGCCGACGGCGTGCGCCTGCCGGCCGCCGGTCTGGTGATCGCCGACCAATTGGCCGCCACCGACCCGCAAAAGCCGGTGGTCAGCGCCTTCAAGAAGGAATACGAGGAGGCTTTCAAGTCGGAAGTCTCGACCTTCGCCGGCCATGCCTATGACGGTCTGCAGATGGCGCTTGCCGCCATCATGCGGGCCGGGTCCTCGGACAAGGCCAAGGTGCGTGACGAAATCGAGAAGACCTCGGGCTATGTCGGCACCGGCGGCATCGTTTCCATGTCGCCCACCGACCACATGGGTCTGAACCTGTCCGCCTTCCACATGGTGGAAATCGCCAAGGGCGACTGGAAGATGGTCGACTGACCTTCTTCACCCATCCTGACACCACTTGGGGTCCGCCCGCGCCTTTTCCCGGCGCGGGCGGATCACAACGGGGGTTTCCATGTTCGAGTCGACGCTTCAGTTCATTCTGGCCGGCCTGACCAGCGGCGCCATCTACGCCCTTGTCGGCCTGGGTTTCACCATCATCTACAACGCCAGCCACGTGATCAACTTCGCCCAGGGCGAGTTCATCGTCATCGGCGGCATGAGCACCGTGGCCTTGACCGCCGCCGGTTTGCCGCTGCCCTTGGCCATCGTGCTGGCGACCGTGGTCACCATGGTGGTGGGCATGGCCCTGGCCCGCTTCGCCATCCAGCCGGCCAAGGACGCCGACGTGGTGGCGTTGATCATCATCACCATCGGCGCCTCGATCTTCCTGCGCGGCATCGTGCAGTTGGTGTTCGGCAAGGACATCCACTCGTTGCCGCCGTTTTCCGGTGAAACACCGTTGAACCTGATGGGGGCCACCTTGATGCCGCAAAGCCTGTGGGTGATGGGCATCAGTGCCGGCCTGATCCTGGTCATGGCCTGGTTCTTCAACGCCACCCTGGCCGGCAAGGCCATGCTGGCCACCGCTTACAATTCTTTGGCCGCCCGTCTGATGGGCGTGGACACCAAATGGGTGCTGCTGTCGGCCTTCGCGCTGTCGGCTTTCTTGGGCGCGGTGGGCGGTATCGTCGTCACCCCCATCACCTTCGTGTCCTACGAATCGGGCATCATGCTGGGCCTGAAGGGCTTTTCGGCGGCGGTCCTGGGCGGCTTGGGCAACGGCATCGGCGCCGTCGCCGGCGGCCTGATCCTGGGTGTCGTCGAAGCCATGAGCGCCGGCTACATCTCGTCGGCTTACAAGGACGCCATCGCCTTCGTCATCATCTTGGTGGTGCTGGTGGCCCGTCCCAACGGCCTGTTCGGCAAGAAAGGGATCGACCGGGTATGAAAGCCTTCGCGCAACGCCATCGCGGCCTGTTGATCCTGGCCGCCTGCATCGCCCTGCTGCCCTTAGGGGTGCAAAACGATTATCACTACGACGTGCTGATCAATGCCGGACTGAACGCCATCGTCGTCGTCGGCTTGAACCTGTTGATCGGTTACGCCGGCCAGATCAGCCTGGGCCACGCCGCCTTTTTCGGCCTGGGTGCCTATGCCAGCGCCATCCTGACCACCACCTATGGCTGGCACTCCCTGGCCGCCATGGGCGCCGGCATGGCCGGGGTCGGCGTGCTGGCCTATGTGGTGGCGCGGCCCATCCTGCGCCTGAAGGGCCATTACCTGGCCATGGCCACCTTGGGCATCGGCGTCATCATCTCCATCGTCTTGAACACCGAAGCGCAAGTCACCGGCGGCCCCGACGGCATGTCGGCGGAACCGTTCAGCGTCTTCGGCTTCGCCTTCCAGTCGGAAAAGTCCTGGTACTGGTTGGTGGGGGGATGCCTGCTGGCTTCGGTGTGGCTGGCGACCAACCTGATCAACTCGCCCATCGGCCGGGCGCTGCGCGCGCTGCACGGCGCCGAAGTGGGCGCCCGCGTCGTCGGCATCGACACCACCCATTACAAGGTGCTGATCTTCGTCATCTCGGCCGTGTTCGCCAGTTTCGCCGGGTCGCTGTTCGCCCATCACACCCCCACCGTGACGCCGTCCATCCTGGGCTTCATCAAATCGGTGGAATTCGTCGTCATGGCGGTGTTCGGCGGCATGGCCTCGGTGCTGGGATCGGTGGTCGGCGCCTTCATCATGACGCTGCTGCCCAACGTCTTGGCCTCTATCGAGGATTTCGAGCCCATCATCTTGGGCGCCATCATGATGGGCACCATGATTTTCATGCCCAAGGGCCTGGTTCCCACCATCGCCAAGAAGCTGCGCCGCAAGGAGGCCCCATGAGCCTGCTGAAAGTCACCAACCTGACCAAGAGTTTCGGCGGCGTCTCGGCCATCCGCGACCTGTCGTTTTCCATCGAGGCGGGAACCATCCATTCCATCATCGGCCCCAACGGCGCCGGCAAGACCACGTTGTTCAACCTGATCACCGGGGTCTACACGCCGTCTTCCGGCTCGGTCCGCTTCAACGACCGCGAGATCGGCGGCGTCGAACCGCACAAGCTGGCCGCCTTGGGCATGAACCGCACCTTCCAGAACCTGCAGATCTTCCACAACATGAGCGCGGTGGAAAACGTCATGGTCGGCGCCCATCTGCATCTGCAAAAGGGCCTGCTGTCGTCGTTGCTGCGTTTGCCGTCGCTGGCCCGCTCGGAAGACCAGACCCGCGACCATTGCTGGGAGCTGATGGATTTCGTCGGCCTGGCGCAATACCGCGACGCCGAGGCCTCGGCCATGTCCTATGGCGCCTTGAAGCGGCTGGAAATCGCCCGCGCCCTGGCCGCCAAACCCAAATTGCTGCTGCTGGACGAACCCGCCGCCGGCCTGAACGACACCGAGACCCGCGAAGTGGACGAGGTGATCAAGCGCATCGCCGCCCAGGGCATCACCGTGGTGCTGGTGGAACACGACATGAAAATGGTGATGGGCATCTCCGACCACATCCTGGTGCTGGATTACGGCGCCAAGCTGGCCGAGGGCACCCCCGCCGAGATCCGATCCAACCCCGACGTCATCGCCGCCTATTTGGGCAATGTCGGTTAAGGAGGCCGCCATGCTGCTGGAAATCCAAGGACTGGAAAGCCATTACGGCCGGGTCAAGGCGCTGAAGGGCGTCGACATCACGGTGAAAAGCGGCGAGTTGGTCGCCCTGGTGGGTGCCAACGGCGCCGGCAAGACCACGTTGCTGCGCTCGCTGTCGGGCGTGCAGTCCATCAGTGCGGGCGCGATCCGCTTCGACGGCCAGGACATCACCAAGATGCCGGCCTTCAAGCGGGTGTCCTTGGGCATCGCCCAGGTCCCCGAAGGCCGTCAGGTCTTCGCCCCCATGAGCGTCGAGGACAATCTGCTGATGGGCACCTATCGCCGGCGCGGTGCCAAGCCCGCCGACGACATGGAGCGCATGTACGAAACCTTCCCCATCCTGAAGGCCAAGCGCAAACAGGCCGCCGGCCTGTTGTCGGGTGGCCAGCAACAGATGCTGGCCATGGCCCGCGCCCTGATGAGCAACCCCCGCCTGCTGCTGCTGGACGAGCCCAGCATGGGTCTGGCGCCGTTGTTGGTGGGCGAAATCTTCAACGCGGTGGAACGGCTGAAGGCCCAGGGGATGACCATCTTGCTGGTGGAACAAAACGCCTTTCAGGCGCTGGGTATCGCCGATCGCGGCTATGTGATGGAAACCGGATTGGTGACCATGTCCGACGACGCCCAGGTGCTGTTGGGCGACGACCGCGTCAAGGCGGCGTATTTGGGCCTTTAACCCATAATTTTATTCAGCATATTTGTACACGAAACAGCGCCATGACGCATCATGATGATGCGCATGGCGCTCATTTTTTGCGCTGAAATACCTTATTTTCTGCGGATATTTTAACTTTAACGAAGCGACACATTTTTCTTTGACTAATGAAAAATGATGTATCATATTTTGACTCATCAAGGGCGCCGGAGACAACCCGCGCCATCGGAGGCAACCCCCGGCTGATCACGCCGGCCCACTTTAGGAGCGACAGATGAGCGCCTCGAACGAGAAGCTTGCTCTCACCATGGAATTCCCGCCGGAAACGGAACAGCCCAACGTCTATCCGCTGTCCTGGCATTCGCAGAGCAAGAAGATGGAAGAAGTCTGGGCCGCGTCGCTGCGCGAGGCCTGGGATCCGTCCAAGCTGCCGTGGGACACCTTCGACGTTTCCAAGTATTCGTGGGAAGAACGCGAAGCCATCGCTTATTGGTGGACCCTGCTGTCGGTGTTCGACGCCTCGGCACCGCCGGTCTTCGCCTCGGCTTTCATCAAGACCTATGAAAACCACGAAGAAGACCCGGTGCGCCGCTGCTTCTTCTCGGTGACCCGTGACGAGCAGAACCACGAACAGATGTGCGGCCTGGCCATCACCAAGCTGTTGGAACACACCGACCCCATCACCTATCAGCCCAAGACCGAGATCGGCAAGGCGCTGCAGAAGAACGCCAAGTGGCTGTACTTC
This sequence comes from Rhodospirillaceae bacterium UBA6219, assembly GCA_002435715.1. Taxonomy (GTDB): domain Bacteria; phylum Pseudomonadota; class Alphaproteobacteria; order Rhodospirillales; family Magnetospirillaceae; genus Magnetospirillum. Next base: position 41,097 of record DISD01000012.1, on the reverse strand, counting down.
AATGGCGGCCGCTATTGGAACGGCTACAAGCAGGCGGTGCCGAAGTACTCGCTGGCCGTGCTGTTCTCGTCCTTCCTGATGGGTGAAATCGCCGCCGCCACCATCTTCCACCAGATGGCCGCCGGCTGCACCGAACCGGTGTTCAAGGAAGGCTTCCGCAACATCGGTCGTGACGAAGGCCGCCACATGGCCATCTGCATGGCGCTGATGGAACGCGACTATCCCAAGCTGCCCAAGGAAGACGCCGCCCTGATCACCAAGCAGGTGCGTGCCGGTTATCTGTTCCTGTCCGCCGTTCTGTTCGAACCGCCGATGGATTTCTGGGACCTGCCGGAAGACTTCATCGCCAACCAGCGCAAGGGTGAAGAAATCGCCCGTAACGCCGGCTTCCACATCCCCGCTTACGACATGAAGCTGGAAAACTGGAAGAACGCCATGCTGAACCTGAAGGGTGTTCTGGACCGTTACGGCATCCCCTTCCCCGCCATCCCGGAAGTGGGCATCACCGGCGAGGAAGTCACCGATATCGACATGAAGGACATCATCCCGGTCTTCTGATCGGCGCTGTCTGTCCCAATCTAAAAATGACCGAAGCCGGCGGGGGCGACCCCGCCGGCCCTTCGTCCCAAGTAAGACCAAATCACGAAGAGAGGAACTCATCGGGATTTGGTTAGGCCCAAAGGGCCGCGCGGCTTATGCCGCGGGAGGCAAGGGTTTCGGAGAAACCCGCCCGCCGCATGAGGGCGCCGGGGATCGGTTCCGATCACCGGCATATGGTATAAGAACAAGACATCGAGGTGGGGAAATGAGTCGAATCCGTCTGCTGCCTTCGGGCCGCGAGGTTGAGTGCCCCGATGGCGAGACCGTGCTGTCGGCGCTGGAAAAGGCGGGCTATGCCCTGCCCAACAATTGCCGGGCCGGTGCGTGCGGCGAATGCAAGGTCAAGGTGACCTCGGGTCAGTTCGACCAGGGCATGGTGCTGGACATGGCGCTGTCGCAAGACGAGCGCAAGGAAGGCTTCGGCCTGATGTGCATGGCCAAGCCTTTGTCGGAAGTCCTGGAAATCGAATGGGGCACCGACGACGCCAAGCCCAAGCTGTTCCCGCCACGGGAAAACATGCTGTTCGTGGTGGTCGACAAGTTCGGGCGCACGCCGCGTATCACCGAATTCCGCCTGCGCCCGGTGGGCAAGCCCATGCGCTTTTGGCCCGGCCAATATCTGGTGCTGGGCGACGACAGGGAAGGCGCGCCGCCGCGCTGTTATTCCATCGCCAACGCCCCCAATCCCGAAGGCGAGATCGTTTTGCACATCACCCGCGTCGATGACGGCGCCACCAGCCGCTGGCTGCACGACAAGGTGGCGGTCGGCGACATGATCAAGGTGTCGGGCGCCTATGGCACCTTCATCGGCGACCCGTCGGTGGACACCCCGGTTCTGTGTCTGGCCGCCGGTTCCGGTCTGGCCCCGATCATGAGCCTGGCCGAAGCGGCGCTTCGTCGCGGCTACAACCAGCCGGTCACCTTGGTGTTTTCCGGCAAGACCCAGGAAGACATCTATTGCCAGGGCACCATGGCGCTGTGGCAGGCGCGCAACCGCCGCTTCCGCTTCGTGCCCACCCTGACCCAGGAAAAGCATGACGGCCGTATGGGTCGCATCCCCGCCATCCTGCCCGATCTGTTCCAAGACCTGTCCAACCATTCGGTGTTCGTCGCGGGCAGCCCCGAATTCGTCGAGGCCTGTGTCGCCGCCGCCAAGGCCCTGGGGGCCAAGCCCGAACTGATCCACACCGAAGGCTATTTCCCCCAACACAAACCGGAGCAACCGCCCGCTGACAGGCTGGCGCCCGTGGTTTAAACCCCACCCCGGGTCCCTGGTTGCCGGATTGCCCCTTCCCGCTTGCGGGAAGGGGCTTTTTTTGAGCCGCTTTGGTTGCGGAACCACCCTTATTAAGCGATCATGTGCGCACAACTTTCCCAAGGGTAGCCGATGCGACGTCTGATCCTGTCTGCCGTACTGTTGACCTTCGCTGCCGCCAGTGCCCAAGCCGCCCCCTCGCCGTGTTTCGGCCTCAGTTTGGCCGAAGCCTGGAAACAGGGCTACGAAGCCTATACGGCCGGCCGGTTCGATGAAGCCCAGGACGTGCTGGAGCCGTTGGCGGAAAACGGTTTCGCCCCGGCACAATGGCTGGTCGGCCGTATGGTCAGCCAAGGCCAGGGTGCCACCAAGGACGTCATCGCCGGTCTGGTCTGGCTGAAATTGGCCGGATTGTCCCAGATCCGCCAGGCCCGTCCCGATGCTTCGAAACTGGAAAGCCAGTTGGACATGACCGGCTTCGAACAGGTCCGGCGGCGCCAGGAAAGCTGGCAACCCAAATTGACGCATTCCTGTTCCGAAGACACCTCGGTACCGACCAAAATCGGCGATACCGGCAACGTCAAGAAAGGACAGCAGCAATTGCAGCAATGGTGGAAGGACTTCGTCATCGACGCGTCCAACCGCAACCCCCAAGCCATGCTGTATCTGCTGACCCTGCCGGCGGTGGTCTTCGTCGGTGATGGCGCCAACGCCTCGGTCATCCGTCACAAGGGAATGACCATCTTGCTGGTCAACGAGAAGCTGTCGGAAAGAACCATGACCGAGAGCTTGGAGGCGATCCTGCCGGCAGCCCGCGAAGCCGTCAACGACGCCGCCTTGACGGCGGTGTTCGACGCCCCCACCGAAACCTATAAGGGCCGCACCTTGCACGGCTATCCCGCCAGCGACAACCAGGCCTTCATGACACTGATGCGCCGGGCGGTGGACATGGTCGACAAGCTGCCGCCCGCCTTACGCAAAAAAGCCGGACGCATCACCCATATCCGCTACCGACCGTCCTTTGTTTACGGTGGTTCGGCCACCAACAGCAATTTCGGCACCTTCGCCCCCGATCCCAAGGTCAGCGGCGGCGGCACCATGGTGTTCCAGAAGAACCCGGCCATGGCATCCCCCGCCTTTGGCGTCATCGGTCTGGTGCAAGCGGCAACCCTGTCGCAACGCCCCGACCTGGACGAAGAGAAGATCACGCCGCAACAGAGCAAGATTCTGCGCTGCCTGATGCTGACGGATGCCTATGACGTGGCCAAGGCCCTGGACATGTCGCCCGACATCCTGAGCGCCATGAGCCGTGAAAAGCGCGACACCAACTGTAATTGATATTCGCCTAATGTTGGGCCGGCATCTGGCCCAGGCGGCGGTTGGCGCTGTCGTGCAGGGCGTTGTCCATGACATAGACCTGCACCTGGGCATCGCCTTCGCCGACGATCATCACGTCGCTGCGTGCATTGCTCCAATGCACCACCTTGTCACGACGATAGGTGGGCAGACCCAGCACATTGTTCCAATCGCGGGCCAGATCGTCGAAAGCCTGCGCCGGCAGGTTCAGTTTCAAGTGGGCCAAACGCGGCGTGCCGACGGAATCCGGCAGGAAAAGCGCCCAGATTTCGGCCGGCCAACCGGCCACCATATAGGGCTGAGGCCGTAATTGTCCGGCTTCGTCGGCGGCGAACAGGCCGCAACGGATGGCGCCGACCCGGGCCACCCCCTTGGTGACACTGAAATCCACTTCGTGGGGGTGGTCGGCCTCGTCGGAACACACGACCTTGCGGTCATTCCAGCCATATTCGCGAAATTGCGCCTGGGCCATGCCGGGCTGGGCGAAACCAAGGTCGAAGGACTTGTCCTCGGCCCATGCGGTCCAAGGAGCAAGCAACATCGCCAAGGCGCCGAGAATCTTTCTCATGCAACGATGATGTCACAGTTATTGCAGCGCGTCATCGCCTTCGCTTATGCACCATCCGCATGGGTTATTTCCGTTTTCTCGCCGCTTCCAGCTTTTGGTTCATGGCTTCCTGCAGCTTGGTGTCGATCAGCATGCCCAGGACCGTCTCGCCTTCTTCATGCATGACCAAGGCTTCGTTGCGGGCGTTCTGCCAATGGACCAGCCGTTCGTTTTCATTGGTGGGCGGGCCGAAACGGGCGACGAAATGGCGCACCAGACCGGCATAGGCCTCGCGCGGGCCGGTGATGAACAATTGCACCAGGCGCCGGGTGTCCTGCATGTCGGGGGCGAAGGTCGCCGACATTTCCAAGGGGATGCCGGCGATCTTCCTTTGCGCCGGTTTCCACACCCCCTTGTCGTCCACCGCCAGCAACGCGCAACGGGTGGCGCCCAGATCCATCATCGGCTTGGGCATGTACAACAACTGCCCCAAATCCTTGGGCAAATCGGGATCGTCGCTGCACCGGATGGCCATGCCCGGCGGCCAGGCGCCGAAACGGAACTGTCCCTGCATCATGCCGGGATAGGCCCAACCCAGATCGAATTCCCGTTCCGCCGCCCACGCCGGCAGGCTGCAGAACAGTGCCGCGACCGCCACCATCACCTTGAACATGAACACTCCTTTTTCGGCATCGGGGGTGTCAACGCGTCGCCGCCCGATGGCAGCTTGGCGTCCTCGTCGGCCATCCAGGCCGCCATGTCGTCCAGCACCACCTTGGCCTGCAGGTCACGCACCAGCATGTGCCAGCCATTGGGGTACAAAACGGCCCGGCGGTTGGGAATGTCCTTGGCGGCCTGCCAACTGGGTTCGGCGGGAATGATCTCGTCATGGGCGCCGTACAGGAACAAGGTGGGGGTGCGAACGCGCGAAGGCGCCGCCTGGGCGGCGTCCATCAAATCGACCACCCCCTTCAGGGCGTCGATGCGGGTTTCCTTGATCACCAGCGGGTCGGCCCCCAGCTTGCGCAGCATGTCGATATTGTCCGACGGGCGAATGTTCAGGCCGCGCCCCGACGGCATCCAGCCCGGCGCCAGTTGATAGGCCAGCCACAGCGACACCCGTTGCCACCACGGCATGGCGGACCGCCCCCACACCGCCGGTGCCGCCAGGATCACCCCGTCCAAACCGGCGGGGGGATCGCCGGCCACCAATATGGAAACCGCGCCGCCCATGCTTTCACCGAACAGAAACACCGGCGGGCCGGGATGACGGGCCGAGATCAGATCGACCATCGTGCGGGCGTCGTCCACCATGGTTTCACTGCTGGACCAATGGCCGGGATGGGGGGCCTGGCCGAAGCCACGCTGGTCATAGGCATAGCTGGCGATGCCGTGGCGGGCCAGATATTCCCCCGGCTCGGCGAAAAAGTTCGAGTAATCGTTCATGCCGTGCAGGGCGACGACGATGGCGCGGGTGTCGCCCTGGGGCAGCCAGCGCCGCAACGGCAGCACCGCGCCATCGGCCATCACCGCATGGTCGTCTTCCAGACGGGGGGCTTGGGTGGCGGGACCGGCGGGATAAGTCATGGCGGCGCATCCCGACAGGACGACAAGCAACAGCAGGGCCGCCACATGCTTCATGCTAGCCCTGCGACGAGGTCAGCCGCAGGAAGATGTCTTCCAGATCGGTTTCTTCGGTGGACAGGTCGCGCACCGACAGGCCGGAATCACGAATGGCCTCCAGGATCCGGCCGGCCGGCACCGCCGAAGGCGCATAGCGCAATGCCAAGCGGCCGTCGGGGCGGATTTCCGGATTATAGGCCGCCAAAAGCGGCGGCACCTCGGACAGGCCGCCTTCGACGCTGACCAGCAAGGCCTTGGAATCCAGCCGCGACAGCAAGGCCCGCTTGGAATCGCAGGCCACCAGGCGGCCCTTGTTGATGATGGCGATGCGGTCGCACAATTCTTCCGCCTCTTCCAGGTAATGGGTGGTCAGCACCACCGTCACGCCTTGGGCATTCAGCTTTTTCACGTAAGCCCACAGCGATTGCCTAAGCTCGATGTCGACGCCGGCGGTGGGTTCGTCCAGCACCAGGACCGGCGGGTTGTGCACCATCGCCTTGGCCACCAGCAAACGCCGCCGCATGCCGCCCGACAGGGTCCGGGCATAGGATTCCGCCTTGTCGGCCAGCCCCACCGCTTCCAGAATTTCCGCCGTGCGGCGTTCTGATTTCGGCACGCCATACATGCCGGCCTGGACGTCCAGCAATTCACGCGGCGTGAAGAACGGGTCCAGGTTCAGTTCCTGGGGCACGATGCCGATGGCCGCCTTGGCGCCGCGATGGTCGCGGTCGATATCGCGCCCCCAGATGGCGGCATGGCCCGAAGATTTGTTGACCAGTCCGGCCAAGATGTTGATGAAGGTGCTTTTTCCCGCCCCGTTCGGCCCCAGCAGGGCGAAGAACGAGCCGCGCGGCACGTCCAGGGACACCCCGTCCAAAGCCACCTTGCGCCCTTGTTTGCCGCCATAGACCTTGGTCAGGTCGCGGGTCTCGATGGCGTTGTCGGGAAGGGCGGTGTCGATGTTTGTTTGATCCATGGCCCGACATGGGTATCATCCGGCCGTTTCCACGGTCAATGGATGAAGCTCACATGTCCTCTGCCGCTGCTGCCAAGCCCGCCGAATTCGAAACCATCATCGTCGAGACCACCCATGTCGCCTGCGACGGCGGCAACGGTCCGTTGGGTCATCCGCGGGTGTTCCTGAACATGGGTCACGACCGCCAGGTGGTCTGCCCCTATTGCTCGCGCACCTATCAATTGGCCGAAGGCGCCAAGGTCAAGGCCGGGCACTAAGACCAGTGGCCGGCGACATCAAACACGTCTTCCTGGTGGATGGCTCGGGCTTCATCTTCCGCGCCTTCCACGGTCTGCCGGCCATGTTCCGCCCCGACGGAACCCCGGTGAACGCCGTCTATGGCTTCACCACCATGTTGCTGAAACTGCTGTCCGACACCGACGCCGACCATGTGGCGGTGATCTTCGATGCCGGGCGCCTGTCGTTCAGAAACGACATCTATCCCGAATACAAGGCGCATCGTCCGCCGGCACCGGAAGAGCTGATCCCGCAATTCGCCCTGATCCGCGACGCGGTGACCGCCTTCAACGTACCCTCGGTCGAGATGGAAGGCTTCGAGGCCGACGATCTGATCGCCACCTACGCCACCCAGGCGAAGGCCATGGGGGCCAAGGTCACCATCGTGTCGTCGGACAAGGATTTGATGCAGTTGGTGGGTGACGGCGTCGAGATGCTGGACACCATGAAGAACCGCACCATCCGCGAGCCGGAAGTGCTGGAAAAATTCGGCGTCACCCCCGACAAGGTGGTGGACGTCCAGGCCCTGTGCGGCGACGCGGTCGACAACGTGCCCGGCGTGCCCGGCATCGGCATCAAGACCGCCGCCCAGTTGATCGGCGAATATGGCGATCTGGACACCCTGTTGGCCCGTGCCGGGGAAATCAAGCAGCCCAAGCGCCGCGAAACCTTGCTGAACAATGCCGAAGCCGCCCGGGTCAGCCGTGAATTGGTGCGCCTGAAACGCGACGTGCCGGTGACCGCCAGCCTGGACAGCTTCGCCAAGCGGCCCTTCGATCGTCAGGTTCTGGCCGATTTCATGGCGGCGCAAGGCTTCAAAAGCATCGTCGCCCGTCTGGGCGGGTCGTCGGTCGCTCCGCAAAGCGCCGCCCCGGCAGCAACGGCACCCGTCGCCGCGGAACCCGCCGCGCCGGTCGCCCAGGCCTATGAACTGGTGACCACCGAGGTAGCGCTGGATGCCTGGGTCGCCCGCGCGACAGCCCAGGGCTTCGTCGCCTTCGACACCGAAACCACCGGTCTGGACCCGCTGAAGGCGGAACTGGTAGGGGTGTCCCTGGCCACCGCCCCCGGTCAGGCCTGTTACATCCCCATCAAGCACGATGCAGCCCCGGCCCAGGGTTCCCTGCTGCTGGACGCCCCCGCCGAAGCGGGGCCGAAGATTTTGCCCCGTGATGTGACGCTGGCCAAGCTGGCGCCGTTGCTGGCCGATCCGGCGGTGCTGAAGATCGGCCACAACATCAAATACGACATGCGGGTGATGGCCCAAACCGGGCTGACACTCGCCGCCTTCGACGACACCATGCTGCTGTCCTATGTTCTGGACGGCGCCAGCCATGGCCATTCCATGGACGAGTTGGCCAAGCTGCATTTGGGCCACGACACCATCAAATTCGCCGATGTCTGCGGCACCGGCAAGAACCAGATCACCTTCGACCGGGTGCCGCTGGACAAGGCCGTGGCCTATGCGGCGGAAGATGCCGACATCACGCTGCGCCTGCATGGCCTTTTGAAGACGCGGCTTTTGGCCGAGCGCATGGTCACAGTCTACGAGACCCTGGAACGCCCCCTGGTGCCGGTTCTGGCCAAGATGGAGGACACCGGCATCAAGGTGGATGCCCAGGTATTGATGGGCCTGTCCGCCGAATTCGGCGCCCGTATGGCCGAATTGGAAGCCGACATCCAGAAACTGGCGGGGCGCGAATTCAACGTCGGCTCGCCCCAGCAATTGGGCAAGGTGCTGTTCGAAGATCTGGGCCTGCCCGGCGGCAAGAAGACCAAGACCGGCCAATGGGGCACCGGCGCCGACGTTTTGGAAGATTTGGCCGCCGCCGGCCACGACCTGCCGGTCCGCGTGCTGGAATGGCGGCAATTGTCCAAACTGAAGGGCACCTATACCGACGCCCTGGTGGCCCAGGTCAACCCCCGTTCGGGCCGCGTTCACACCAGCTTCGCCCAGGCGCTGACCACCACCGGACGGCTGTCGTCGTCGGACCCCAATCTGCAGAACATCCCGGTGCGCAGCGAGGAAGGGCGCAAGATCCGTCACGCCTTCGTCGCCGAACCGGGCCATGTGCTGCTGTCGGCCGATTACTCGCAGATCGAATTGCGCCTGGTCGCCCATGTGGCATCCATCGAGGGATTGAAACAGGCCTTCCATGATGGCGCCGACATCCACGCCATCACCGCGTCGCAAGTCTTCGGCGTGCCGGTGGAGGGCATGGACCCGATGTTGCGCCGTCGCGCCAAGGCGATCAATTTCGGCATCATCTATGGCATTTCCGCCTTCGGCCTGGCCCAGCAACTGGGCATTTCCAACGGCGAGGCCAAATCCTATATCGACGCCTATTTCGCCCGTTACCCGGAAATCCGCGATTTCATGGAACGCACCAAGGAAGAGGCCCGCGCCAACGGCTTCGTCCGCACGCCGTTCGGCCGCAAGGTGTTCACCCCCGGAATCGGCGACAAGAACGGCGCCATGCGCGCCTTTGCCGAACGCGCCGCCATCAACGGCCCCATCCAGGGCGGCGCTGCCGACATCATCAAGCGGGCCATGGTGCGACTGCCCCAGGCTTTGGTCGATGCCGGCCTGTCGGCGCGCCTGTTGCTGCAGGTCCACGACGAACTGATCCTGGAAGTGCCCGAAGCGGAAAAAGACGCCACCCGCCAAGTGGTCCACCAGATCATGGAAGGCGCCGTCCAACTGGACGTTCCCTTGGTTGTAGATTCCGGCTTTGGCACCAGCTGGGGTGAAGCTCACTAGCCCATGTTAAACGCCAATACACAAGAAGTTTACATTGGAAACTTGTCTTGATAATTACTTAATGACATCACGACAACTTTAGTTTCGCTTAGTATTAATCCCTTTTGACAAGTTCCCTCCTCGCCCGCATCTGCTATATCTAACGGCAGGGGATGGAAGGTCTGCGCCTTTCATCAGGGCTGGACGAAAGGGATTGGGGCCATGGATGCTGCTGTGTTGGAAATGGTGCTGACCGCCTTCGAAGAAACCCGCGACGACGCCCTGGGTCACGGCCATGACTTGGCCCAAGCGGTGAAAGAAGCCACCACCGCCGCCGCCATGTGCCTGTCGGCCATGACCGGCATCGAAGATGCCGCCGCCCGTGCCGAAATCGACGCCCTCAATCCCGTGAAAATGCTGGCAGCCTGAGTTGATGAGTGATCTCGCCGCTTTGACCGAGGAAAAGAAACGTCTGGATCAGATGCTGGACGACGCCTTAGACCAGTACGCGCTTTACGAAGAAGACATGAACATCCGCTTCAAGACGGCGGATGAAGCCGGCCGCGCCGCCCTGATGGCCGAACGCAACGCGGTCGAGGAAAAATTGGGCATCGTCGCCCTGGTCCTGCGCCTGGACGAAATCCGCGCCGAGATGGATGTGTTGAAGGCTTAGGGCCGAAAACCGCCGGTGCCCGGCTCGCTTAGACGTCGCGCGGGCTTTGGTCCATATCCGCCCGCATCACCAGGGCGTCCTTGCCGGCGTAATAGCCCTTGCGCAGTCCCACCTGGGCAAAGCCCCGCGACAGGTACAATGCCTGGGCCGCATGGTTGTCGGCGGCAACCTCCAAAAACATCATCGCCGCCCCCTGGGCCCGGCTTTCCGCCAGGGCATGATCCAGCAGCCGCTGTCCCAAACCGTGCCGACGCCAGGGCGGCAGCACGGCGATGGTCAGGATTTCCGCCTCGTCGCCAGCCACCCGCCACAACACCATGCCCGCCGGACCGGGGGGCTCGATGGCGGGGGTCAGCGACGCCCCGTCCACGGCGATCACCCCTTCGGTGCCCGGCATGTCCAACAAACCGGCCATGGCGTCGGCCGACCACATTTCGGTGAAACAGATGGAGTGCATGCCCGACAGCAAGGGGGCATGAACCAGCGACGCCGGGACCAAGTCTATCACTTGGGCGTACTCATGGTGACGTCGGCGTCCCGCAGATAAAGCGGCTCGGCCGGCAGAACCCGGTCGGGCCAATTCCGGGCCGCCAGTTCCGCCACCAAGGCGGCATCCACATGGGTGGTTTCACTGACCCAGGCATCGGGCAGCACATCCGCCACCAAGGCGGCGCCATCGCCGGCCAGGATCAAAGACCCGGTCATCAGCGCCGCCACCTGTTCCGGCAGCAAGGCCTGGATCGGCCCCAACGGACGAGCCTGGGTATCGAAACGCTGCACCCACAATTCGGCACGACGCGAATCCACCACCACCAGGATGTCTCGGCCCTGACGCTGATCCAGCGGCACCGCCGCCGCCACCGCATGGGTGGTGGCGATGCCGGCCACCTTCTTGTCCGCCGCCAGGGCCAGGGCGCGGGCGGTGGCCAGACCGATACGGATCCCGGTGAAGGCGCCGGGGCCGACGCTGACCGCCAGCAGGTCCACAGCGGCGAAATCGATGCCGGCTTGGGCCATCACCTCGCCGACCATGGGAACCAGCACTTCCGATTGCCCGCGCGCCATGACGGCGAAGCGCCGCGCCAACACGGCACCGTCACGCCAAAGCGCCACGGAACAGGCCGAACCGGCGGAATCCAGGGCAAGGATCAACATGGCATTGACCGGATGGTAACCAAAACGGCGGCTATACTGCGCAACCCCCCGCCAAAAGGCCAGCAGCAAAAGAGGCAGGCATGATTCCGCTTGTTCGCGTCACCCCCGACAGCCATGACGTCATCATCGACCTGCTTTACGCCACCGCCGACAATTTCACCGGCAAACCGGTCTATGCCGCCGGCGCCGGCTGTTTCCTCAATGCCGAGGCGGAAGGTTTGCTTTGCCGGACCCTGGACCTGGTGCGCCCCCTGGGGCTGAAGCTGAAGATTTTCGACGCCTTTCGGCCGTCGGAAGCACAATGGGTGCTGTGGAACCACACCCCCGATCCCGGCTTTCTGGCCGATCCGCGCCGTGGGTCCCCCCATTCCATGGGCGCGGCCATCGACCTGACCCTGGTGGACGGGGAAAGCGGTGTCGAACTGGACATGGGTACCGCCTTTGACGAATTCACTCCGCGCTCACATCACGGCAACCTGGACATTTCCGTCGCCGCCCAGCGCAACCGCCATCTGTTGATGGGGGTGATGACCAGTGCCGGCTGGGATTTCTACCGTAATGAGTGGTGGCACTATCAATTGTTCAACGCCCGCGCCAACCACCCGGTGCTCAGTGATTCGGTGCTGGGGCCCGACCGCATGATGCCCTGAATTCGCCATCTTCCTCTTGTTTGATGCCGTCATCGGCCCCATATGAAGGGAAGCCTTGGATGCGTCGCAACATGACTGATGTGCGCCGCAGTATTTACATAAAATTTTCAATGTTTTCCAACTAATGTCTTCAAACGGATACTTCCGCACAGATAGACATCGGCAGTGAAAGCTGCTTTACCTACTTACTCGCTCTAGCACGAAAGGGGGCACACATGAACACCAACGCCTGTACGCCCACCGCTCTTTCCAGTGATTGCCGTGCCAAGGCCGTCTCCCGCTTTTCGCTGGGGGCGAAAGCCAGCCGCATGCCGCAATATCTGGGCAATCACGAGCCCAGCCTGGACGAATTGCTGAGTGACGAAGTGCTGAAACGTCTGATGGCCCGCGACGGCGTCGCCGCCGAACAGGTGCGCCAACTGGCCGGCTATATTCCGAATTAGCACGGATTTCCCCGAAACGGGGTCACCGCCAAAGCGGGTTCCGTGTGACCGGAACCCGCTTCAGTCCTCGCTTTCCAGTGACGCCACGTGCCGCAGGCCATCCAAGGCGGTGGCGAACCATGGCTCGCGCGCTTCGTCCTGGGGATGAACCAGCCAGGCCGGACGGCGGAATTCGGGGGCGCCGTCGACGACGAACAGACGCCCGGCGGCCAGATAGGACCGCACCACCCGCATGGGGAAATAGCCAGCGCCCCCCGACGACAGCACGTATTGCAGACCCAAGGCCCCCAAGCTGACGGTCACCGCCGGAGCCGGCAGGTCGGGGAAGGCTTGGCCATGACCCTGGCGGAATTCCGGCCCCCAATCGACGAAAACGTAGTCGCGGTGCCAGGTGTCCCCGGCGTCGCGGCGCGACGACACCAGGATCAGGCGCTCTTCCAGCAGCTTTTCGATATGCAGGCCGGGACGGGCCTGGGGCGAATACATGACGCCGATATCCAGCGTGCCTTCGCCCAAGCGCCGCATCAGACCGTCGGACAGCCCGACCTCGGCACGCAAGGCCACGTCGGGCAGCGCCGTGCGCATCCACGGAATCCACTGCACCAGCAGACGATCCCACAACGAGAACTGGCCACCGACGTTCAACACGGTGCGGAAACCCGGCGGCAGGGCGATTTCCTGGCGGGCCTGTTCCCACACCCGGACCATGGCCGAGGCATAGCGACGGAACTGATTGCCGGCGGCGGTCAGCTCCGCGCCGGTCTTCGAGCGCACGAAAAGCGGGCGGCCCAATTCGTCTTCCAGCGCCTTGATGCGCATGGAAACGGTGGATTGGGTGACCTCAAGCCGTTCCGCGGCCTTGTTGAAATTGCCGGTTTCGACGATTTCCAGAAAAGTTCGCGCCAGATCGATGTTCATGGAGGGCCTAAAAGCACGTTCGCACTTGCGAAGATTGGCGCCTTCTAACCCACTCGCGCACAAACATCAACACTTCCAAGGGCGCTGATCGAATATTCCAATGGAATCAGCGCCACGGACATGACAAAGCACCCGCCTTCTGATGAAGGCGGGTGCCGCAAGCAGTTCCCAAAGGCTGATCAGCCGTTGGCGCGAGCCTTGACGTCGCCGCGAGCACGCTCGGCGTATTCCTTGACCTGGCGTTCCATGGCCTGGAAAGCACCCTTCAAGGCGGCGTAGACGTCTTCGTGTTCGTCGGACTCACGCTTGACCACCAGTTCCTGGCCAGGAACGGTCAGGTCGATGCGCACCAGGACGGAATCGCCCTTGTGGTGCAGGTTCGACGAATTCTTGTGGTTCGATTCGATGGCAACCCGGCAGCCGGTAATGCGATCGAAGAACTGCTCCAGCTTGGCCACCTTCTCGCGCACGCGGGTTTCAACGGCTTCCGAGTGGTCGATCCCATGAAAGGTGATCTGGAGGGGATTCTGCATGAACGTCTCCTACTTTCTCAAATGTCGCGCCACATCCTTCGGGCGGCGCAACCTCGGCCCGCGCCCGCGGGGCCGCTATACATACCGATTCGCCTTGCAAACGGCAACAGCGAAGGGGGTATCCATTGTTGCTGTTTGCGTGCGGGCTTGCAACCTTATCCGAACACCCTCATATCAGGGCGCCGGCTCGGCGACGGGCCGACAGGTTTGAACCGCCAGCAAGGATGGGGAACACACGTCATGGCCGAAGAAAAGCGGGAATTTCAGGCGGAAGTCGCCAAGCTTTTGGACATCGTCGTCCACTCGCTTTACTCCAACAAGGAGATCTTCCTGCGCGAGTTGGTGTCCAACGCGTCGGATGCTTGCGACAAGCTGCGCTATGAATCGCAGACCCAGGCGCAGCTGAGCGAGGGTGATGCGAACTTCCGCATCCGCATCACGCCCGACAAAGATGCCGGCACGCTGACCATCGCCGATAACGGCATCGGCATGAACCACGACGATCTGATCAACAATCTGGGCACCATCGCCAAATCCGGCACCGCCGAATTCATGAACAAGCTGTCGGGCGACGCCAAGAAGGACACCAGCCTGATCGGCCAGTTCGGTGTCGGCTTCTATTCCGCCTTCATGGTCGCCGACAAGGTGGTGGTGACCACCCGCAAGGCCGGCGAGTCCCAGGGCTGGCGCTGGGAATCCGACGGCAAGGGCACCTTCACCATTTCCGAAGCCAAGGATGCCGCCCGTGGCGCGTCGCTGGAACTGCATCTGCGCGAGGATGCCGTCGAATTCCTGGATGCCTTCCGGCTGAAATCCATCATCAAGCGCTATTCCGACCACATCAGCATTCCGGTGCTGATGAAGGACGGCGATACCGAGGAAAGTGTCAACTCGGCCTCGGCGCTGTGGACGCGGCCCAAGAACGACATCACCGACGAGCAGTACAAGGAATTCTATCACCACGTCGCCCACGCCTTCGACGAGCCGTGGCAGACCATCCATTACCGGGCCGAAGGCGCCATCGAATATACCGGCCTGCTGTTCGTGCCGGGATCGAAGCCCTTCGACCTGTTCCAGCCCGATCGCAAGAACCACCTGAAGCTTTACGTCAACCGCGTCTTCATCACCGACGACGCCGAAGGCCTGGTGCCGCCCTATTTGCGCTTCCTGCGCGGCGTGGTGGACAGCCAGGACCTGCCGCTGAACGTCAGCCGTGAAATGCTGCAACACAACCCGGTGCTGGCCAAGATCAAGGCCGGCCTGGTCAAGCGCGTGTTGTCGGATCTGAAGAAGAAGGCCGAGAACGACGCCCCATCTTATGTCGCGTTCTGGGAAAATTTCGGCCCGGTGCTGAAGGAAGGCATCTACGAGGATTTCGAGCGCAAGACCGACATCGTCGCCCTGTCGCGCTTCAAGACCACCGCCCAAGACGGCTGGTCCAGCCTGGACGAGGTGGTCGGGCGCATGAAGGAAGGCCAGGACGCCCTTTACTACGCCACCGGCGATTCGGTGGACGCGTTGAAGAAAAGCCCGCAATTGGAAGGCTTCCTGGCCAAGGGCGTGGAAGTGCTGCTGCTGACCGATCCCATCGACGAATTCTGGGTACCGGCGGTGGGCGAATGGGCCGGCAAGAAGCTGGTGGCGGTCACCGATTCCAGCGCTGACCTGTCGGCGGTCAAGACCGACCCGGAAACCGAAGCCGCCAAGCCGGAAGCGGCCGAATCGGCCAGCCTGGACACCCTGATCGCCGCCCTGAAGCTGAATTTGGGTGAAGCGGTCAAGGATGTGCGGGTGTCCGACCGCCTGACCAGTTCGGCGGTGTGCCTGGTGGCCGACCAGGGGCAGATGAGCCTGCATCTGGAAAAGCTGCTGAAGGCCCACAAGCAGGTGGACCACGACACGCCGCGCATCCTGGAAATCAACCCCCGCCACGGCCTGATCAAGGCCCTGGCCGAACGGGTCAAGTCCTCGGGCCGCGAAGCCGTCGAGGACGCGTCCTGGCTGTTGCTGGACCAAGCCCGCATCGTCGAGGGCGAAATGCCCGCCGACCCGGTCGAGTTCACCCGCCGTCTGGCGGCGATGATGGAAAAAGGTGTGGCGTAAGCGTCTGTCATGCGTCACCCCCGGACTTGATCCGGGGGGCCATGGCGGGCGGCCACCAAACGTGGATGGCCGGGTCAAGCCCGGCCATGACGGCGAAGCGACAGCCGTCTTTACGCTTCGATCATATGCAGCATGTGGCCGTCGGCGGCGAAGCATGCCGCCGTCAGCGGCCCGCCCAGGCCACAGCCCGAATCCAAGGTGGCGGTGAACGCCCCCATGCGGACGCCCCCACGGCGACGGTCGGAACCGCGCACCACCAGACGATAGCTGCCATAGGGGCTTTCCATCAGCTCGAAGCCCGAAGACCCCCACCAAAAGGCGTCCAACTGGGCGGAAAGCGGTCGGGTCGGGTCGATGCCGGCATTGACGAACAACAGGGAATTGTCGTCGGTGTAAGCGGCGTGTTTGAGCACACTCATCAAAGCGGTATGGCCGTCGACTTCGCGGATATTCTGACGCAATTGCGACGTCCACTTGGTCAGGCTGCTGATGCCGTCACGGGCCGCCAACATGCCTTCCTCGGCGGAACCGCCATAAGCCGCCAGGGTCGGGCCGATGCCGTGGTCGATCAGCCATTTCAACACGTCGACCGGATTGGGGGCAAAGGACAGTTGCAACAGCTTTTGCCACATCTCTTCCTGGGCGCCGCGCAAAAAGACGATGTCGTCCACCTCGACGCCGGGCTGGGCCAGAAAGGAAATACGATAGGACAGGACTTCGTCCACGGCGGCGCGCACGTCGGGGCCATAACCCAAGATGTCGCCCAGATAGACGATCTGGTCGCCCGGCTTCATCAATTCCCGCAACGAGGCGTGCAAAACCTTCAGGCGCGCCACCTCGCCGTGGATGGCCCCCACGGCCCAGATGCGCCCGCTTCCCCGAAGGGTGGCGAATACGTTGGTTTCACTTAGATTGGCAGCCATGCCGTGAGAATCCCGCTTGCAAGCCACGGCATGGTCGCAGGCGAGACGGAATCCGTCAACGCCCACGATAAAAAACGCGGCTTGCGGGGATCATTCCGCAAGCCGCGTCAAAACAATAAAAGGCTCAGGCCGCGTCCAACAGCTCGGACAGCTTGGCGGTGGCGGCTTCGGCGTCGATGCGTTCCACCGCGGCCAATTCGGCGGCCAGACGTTCCAGCGCCGCTTCGTAAATCTGGCGTTCGCTATAGGACTGGTCGGGCTGATTGGCATTGCGGTGCAGGTCACGCACCACCTCGGCGATGGATACCGGATCGCCGGAATTGATCTTGGCTTCGTATTCCTGGGCCCGGCGGCTCCACATGGTGCGCTTGATCTTGGCGCGACCCTTCAAGGTGGAAAGCGCGGTGTCCATGACGGTCCGCGACGACAGCTTGCGCAGGCCCGACTTGGTGGCCTTGGCCACCGGAACACGCAGGGTCATGCGGTCGCGGTCGAAGGTGATGACGAACAATTGCAGCTTCATGCCGCCGATTTCCTGGTTCTCGATAGCCATCACCTGGCCGACGCCATGGGTGGGGTAGACCACAAAATCACCTTCGGCGAAAGAAACGCTCGACATTTGGCACTCTTCCTTGCTGGTCCACCAAGATAATGGAAGCGGGAGGTCGGCCAACGCGTGAAACGCAGAAGCCGATTCCAGCCGCGTCCCATGACGAGGCGGTTGGTCAGTCAATCCATTTGTACACACGGGGACGGGCGTGCTGCCCATAGGCTCCCCAGAGCCAAAGACGCCGAGTCAATTCAAACCCTTAGGGCCTGGCTCGGCGGACTGGTTCTTATAGCATGACGGCTTTGTGAAAGCACGGCAAAAAGCCCGGCTCCACCTTTCGGGTGGGCCGGGCTGGTCTGCAAAAATCAGGAAGCAGAACGAATCAGGCAGTGCCCTTGCCGGGATTGGGCGACAGCAATTCGGTCTTGCCGGACTTGTTCTTCCAGTCGTCGGCATCGGCCGGCGCCTCGCCCTTGCGGGTGATGTTGGGCCACTGGCTGGAATAATCGCGGTTCAGCTGGGCCCAATCGGCGGCCTTGTCATCGGAATCGGGGAAAATGGCCTCGGCCGGGCATTCCGGCTCGCACACGCCGCAATCAATGCATTCGTCCGGGTTGATCACCAGGAAGTTTTCGCCTTCGTAAAAGCAATCGACGGGGCAAACTTCCACACAATCCTGATACTTGCACTTGATGCAGTTCTCGGTCACCACATAGGCCATGATCGACTCCGGGTCAAAAACGCCAAATCACTGAATTCCCAAACGCGCCATCACCCTTTTGCGGGCGGCACCGGCATCCTGATCGGGAACATGGATCAGGCCGGCGATCCGGCGAACCAGATTGGCTTCGTAATCGTGCAACTGGCCGTCGGCATAGGCCACGTCCCACAACATCTCAATCATCCGGATGCGATCGTCAAAATCGAATCCGTCCTTGATGGTCTTGGCAAAGCCCGACAGCTCGACCGACTGGGCCGCCAACTGGCGGGCCTCGGCCAAAAGCTCGGCCGCCTCGGCGTCGCTGAGGGTGAAATGCCGCGCCAGCACCTGGGTGATGCGCAGCTTTTCCACCGGGTCCACATGACCATCCATGGACGCCGCCTCGACCAGCACCGCAGCCGCCGCCAATTGCAGACGACGCCCCTGATCCACCTGGGCGGAACCGGAAAACAGCAGGTCGCGCAGACGCCCGAACATGGCCTTCTCGCCTTGAAAAACCGGGGGCAAGGCTTAACACAGCCTTTCCCTGGCAACAACCCTGATGCGCGCATGGTTTAGCGAACTACGCACGCCCCGCCGAACGGCCCTTGCCCCAACAAAACCCGAGCGGCGACTGAGCCGCCCGGAACGGGCCGGGCTTCAGCCCCAAAAGCCCGAGCGGCAGCTGAGCCGCCCGGCACGGGCCGGCCTTCAGCCCTACAGCGTGTTGCGTAGCTTCACCGGGTTGCGCTTGCGCCGGGCGATCAGGTTCAGGGCCTCGACCACCACCGAGAAGCCCATGGCGAAGTACAGATAGCCCTTGGGGATATGGAAGCCCAAGCCGTCGGCGATCAGCGCCATACCCACCAGCAACAGGAAGGACAACGCCAGCATCTTGACGGTGGGGTGGGCCGAGACGAAGGCCGAAAGCGGTCCCGACGCCACCAGCATGACGATGACGGCGATGATGACGGCGGCCACCATCACCCCCAGATGGTCGACCATGCCCACCGCGGTGATCACCGAATCCAGCGAGAAGACGATGTCCAGAATGCCGATCTGCAGGATGGTGGCGACGAAACCGGCGGCCACCGCCTTGCCGGCGCCCTGTTCGCCCTCGTCGTCTCCTTCCAAGGATCCGTGGATTTCGTGGGTCGCCTTGGTCAACAGGAACAAACCACCACCGATCAGGATGATGTCACGCCACGACACCGCATGGCCCATCAGGGTGAACACCGGATCAACCAGGCCGACGATCCACGACAGCGACGCCAGAAGCGCCAGACGGGTCAACAGCGCGAAGGCCAAGCCCAGCTTGCGGGCCTGCGGGCGCTGTGCCTCGGGCAGGCGGTCGGACAGAATGGTCAGGAACACCAGATTGTCGATGCCCAGCACGATTTCCAACGCCGCCAGGGTCAACAGGCTGATCCACAATTGCGGGTCGCTCAACCATTCCATCATCGATCACCTTATGCGAGAAAGCGCCGCCATATAGGTCGGACGGACGCCGTTCCAAGGGCTTAGGAACGATTTTTCCGGATAAAGCGGAAAAAAACCGGATCCCGACCCGCCAAGCATTTCAGCTCATAACGCGTCGCCGGCCAATCTTCGGGCAAGGTGGGGCGGTCGCTGGTCACCTGGGCTTCGGTGAAATCGGCATGGGCGCGCAATTGCTCGGTGGCCCATTCCTGATAGACCGGGTCATCCGACGCCACCCGCAATTCGGCGCCGTCGGCCATTACCCGGGCCAAGGCGTCCAGGTTGTCGCGGCCGATGAAGCGACGTTCGGCATGGCGCTTTTTCGGCCACGGATCGGGAAACAGCACGAAAACGCGACCGATACAGGCCTCGGGCAGGCCGGGCAGCAATTGGCGGACGTCGTCAGGATAGATGCGGACATTGTCGATGTCCGAGCCCGACAGATGGCCCAACAGGCTGGCGATGCCGTTGTTGAACGGTTCCGAGCCGATGATGCCGATATCGGGATAAAGGCGGGCTTGTGCCGCCACATGCTCGCCGCCGCCGAATCCCACTTCCAGCCACACCTGGTTGACCGGGCGGGGAAACAGGGTTTTGGGGTCGAGCGATGGTTCGCCCTGCCCCGGTGCCGTGATGGCCAACCGGGGCAGCAGCGTTTCCATCAGACCTTGGGCGGTACGCCGCAGCGACTTGCCACGGCGCCGGCCAAAAAAGCGCGGCTTGTCGTCAGCCGGCCTGAAGCCTTCGCCCTTGGTCATCACGCACCGAAAGCGCGCTTGAGCGGATCGACCAGATCCAGCTTCTCCCACGAGAAGCCGCCATCGGCGTCCGGGTTGCGGCCGAAATGACCGTAAGCGGCGGTGCGGGCGTAGATGGGCTTGTTCAGGGCCAGATGGGTGCGGATGCCGCGCGGGCTCAGATCCATCAGGTCCTGCAGGGCCTGGGACAGCTTGTCCTCGTCCACCTTGCCGGTGCCGTAGGTGTCCACGTAAACCGACAGCGGCTTCGAGACGCCGATGGCGTAGGACAGCTGGATCACGCAACGCTCGGCCAGACCGGCGCCGACCACGTTCTTGGCCAGGTAGCGGGCGGCATAAGCGGCCGAACGGTCGACCTTGGTCGGATCCTTCCCCGAGAAAGCACCGCCGCCATGCGGGGCCGCGCCACCATAGGTGTCGACGATGATCTTACGGCCGGTCAAACCGGTGTCGCCGTCGGGACCGCCGATGACGAAACGGCCGGTGGGGTTGACGTAGAACTGGTCGTCCGACGGCATCCAGCCTTCCGGCAGCACGTTGGCGACGTGCGGACGGACGATTTCCTTGATCTCGGCGGCCGACAGGCCGTCCACATGCTGGTGCGACACCACCACCGAGGTGGCGCGGACCGGCTTGCCGTCGCGATATTCCAGGGTCACCTGGGACTTGGAATCGGGCAGCAACTGGGGGGCGGCGCCGGAATGGCGGGCTTCGGCCAGCGACTTCAGGATTTCGTGCGAATAATAGATCGGCGCCGGCATCAGGGTCGGCGTTTCGTTGGTGGCGTAACCGAACATGATGCCCTGGTCACCGGCACCTTCGTCCTTTTCACCGGCGGCGTCGACGCCAACCGCGATGTCGGCGGACTGGGCGTGGACATGGTTCAGCACGGTGGCGTTCTTCCAATGGAAGCCGTCCTGTTCGTAGCCGATTTCCTTGACCGCGTGACGGGCCAGATCTTCCATCAGGGACGGAGTCACCGAAGCCGGGCCGCGCACTTCGCCGGCCAGCACGATCAAATTGGTGGTCACCAGGGTTTCGACCGCGACGCGGGCATAGGGGTCGGCGCCCAGGAAGGCATCGACCACGGCGTCGGAAATACGGTCGGCAACCTTGTCGGGGTGGCCTTCGGAAACGGATTCAGAGGTAAACAGGAAGTTCTTTTTGGACACGGGCAAGCCCTCCTAGTTCCAAACCTTGTGGACCAGGGGCATCCGAAATGGTCAGCCATCGCGATGCACCCACTTAGCCGGTTCTTTAACGTGGTGGCAAGCGGTCACAAATCTCCACGCCGGGACGCAGGTCCCGGGCCGTTCTTGTGGCAGGCCCTTTGGCCTGCCGTCAAGGGCAATCGTGCGTCGGCAAAGCCCCGCACGACCATTCCCCTGCCTTGAACGTGGTTTTATTCGGCGCTGTCGGCCAAAGCCTTGGCCAATTCGTAGACACGCTTCCTGACCTGCGGGTCACTGATGCGGTAATAGGCGCGGACCAGTTCCAAGGTTTCACGCTTGGCCATGGGGTCGTGTTCGAAATGGGCCGGGGCTTCCTGCAATTCGGTCAGACCGACGATCTGGGCCGGACTTTGCGACTTCAACTCGTCGTTCATGTCGTCGAAGAAGAAGCTGACCGGAACGTCCAGCACGCGCGACAGGTCATACAGACGCGAGGCACCGACGCGATTGGCACCACGTTCGTATTTCTGAACCTGCTGGAAGGTCAGCCCCAAAGCTTCACCCAGCTTTTCCTGGCTCATGCCCAAAAGCGTCCGACGCAAACGGACCCGCGCCCCCACATGCACGTCGATGGGATTGGGTTTTCCTGACGGCATCCGCCCCCGGGACGACCCTTTGCGGGGGGGGGCTTTTTCCTTACGTGGTGTCTGGGCCATTATTCCGTTCCAGGCAGTACTGTGACATCGGGGCAGGCTTTGCCCCGGCGGCAGATTATGACCCCGGTTGTATGCAAGTCAATCGGGTGCTTCCGATAAAAAACATCGCGCTTAGCGGAAATTAACTCCGCCCACTTCGCAAATGACGGCCAAAAACACCCAAGAGTAGAAGAGTACAGGCCAGACATATCGGGAGAATATTTCCCCACCGTCCATACGGGGTCACGGCCAGCGGACGCGGCAATTCTCCATCCAGAACACCCCTTTGGTTTAAACCCAGACGATGCAATTCGCGTCCCAGCGGATCGATGATGGCGGAAATCCCACTATTGGCCGAACGCACCAGCGGCAACCCTTCCTCGACCGCCCGCATGCGGCCAGCGGCCAAATGCTGGTGCGGGCCAGCCGATTTGCCGAACCAGGCATCGTTGGTCAGGGTCAGCAACCATTGCGGCCGATGGTCGCGGTCGGCCACGGCGCCGGGAAAGACCGCTTCATAACAAATAAACGGCCCCACGGCCGGCAAGGTGGGAATCTCCAAGGTGCGCGGCCCCGGTCCGGCGGAAAAATCGGTGCCGCCAGCGGTCAACTTGGCGATGGGCAAAAGACCACGCAGCGGCACGTATTCGCCGAAAGGCACCAAATGCGCCTTGTCATAAATTCCCAGAACCTGTCCGCCGCCGTCGATGGCCATCAGACTGTTCCACAGGCCAAAAGGCTCGGTTCCTTGCGGCGTGATCCGCGGCGCTCCGGCCAGGACCAGTCCACCGGGCGGCGCCACCGAAGCCACCAGGGCCCGGGCTTGCGGATCTAAATTCAGGAAGAACGGCGCCGCCGTTTCCGGCCACACCACATGGGTGACCTTGTCGTAACCGGGGGCGCGGGACAGCTCCACATGGTCCAGCAACTGGCTTTGCCGCAAATCGTCGCGCCACATGTGACGTTGGGCGATGGCGGCCTGAACCAGACGCAGCCGGATACCGGGGACCAATTCGGTGGGATGGGCGGCCAGACGCTGGACGCCGAACACCACGGCTCCGCCCAGCAACAGACAGATCAGCGCCAAAGCCGTCCGGCGCTCGGCCTTGCTGACGAAATCGGCCAACACCACCGGCAGGGTGAAAACCAAAATGGTGAAGCCGCACAAACCGAACACGCCGATCACCGACGCCAGTTGCAACACGGCGGGCACCGCGTCCCACACCGACCCCAATGGATTCCATGGAAAGCCGGTCAGGAACCACGACCGCACCCATTCCATCACCGTCCAGGCCCCGGCCAGGGTCAGGATCCGGAACAGGCCGGTGGTCCGGCTGATCCAGGTCAGCACCGTGGCCACGCCGATGAAAACCGCCTGCACCGCGCCCAGACCCAAAGTGGCGAAGGGGATCATCCAGGCGAAGCGTTCGGGATCGACCAGCATGGCGTTGCCGATCCAATAAAAACCGATGGCGTACCACGCCCAAGCCCACCACCAGCCGATGAAAAAAGCGGCGCGGCGACTTTGCGCCCCGTCCAGAACCCAGACCAAGCCGCACAAAGCGGGCAACAGAACCGGCAACAGCCCCAAGGGTGGCAGCGACAGCGTCGCCAAGGCCCCCAACAGCATCAAGGTGCCGGCCCGCCGCCAACCGGTCAAAGACGACAGGCGGCTGGCCAGAATGCCAAGCCCGCCCAGACCCGAGGGCGTACCCCGCCAATGGCGGCCGACATCCAGCGCCGGGGTCACGATTCCTCGCCGGTTTCGGCGGCGGCCAGACGGCGGACCCGCAGCAACTTGATGCGGCGCGGATCGGCATCCACCACTTCGAATTCCAGACCCGAGGAATGCACGATCAATTCGCCGCGCGACGGGATGCGTCCGGCGACGAAGAACACCAAACCACCCAGGGTGTCCACTTCCTCGCGCTCTTCCTCGGTCAGCACCGGACCCAGCGCTTGCTCGAATTCCTCGATCGGGGTGCGCGCATCAGCCATCACCACCCCGTCGGGGCCGATGCTCATGTCGGGTTCGTCTTCCTGGTCGTGCTCGTCCTCGATCTCGCCGACGATCTGTTCCACCAGGTCCTCGATGGTCACCAATCCGTCGATACCGCCATATTCGTCCACCACCAGCGCCATGTGGGTGCGCTTCAGGCGCATTTCCAACAGCATGTCGGTGACCCGCATGGCCGGCGACACGAACAGCACCCGGCGCATGATGCGCGACAATTGGAACGGCTTGTCGATGCGGGTGGACACCAGCACGTCCTTGATGTGGACCATGCCGATGATGTCGTCCAAGGTGCCGCGATGCACCGGCAGGCGCGAATGGCCGCAACGGCAGAACAATTCGGTCAGATCTTCCAGCGAGATGCCGTCCTCGATGCCGACGATGTCGGCGCGCGGCACCATGACGTCATAGGCGGTGACGTCGCGCAGATGCAGGATGTTGCCCAGCAAGATACGTTCGTGGTCGTCGATGGGGACGGAATCGTCGCGGTCGTCGATCAGGTCTTCCAGCGCCTCGCGCACCGATTCGCCGCCCTTGGTCCGGCGCAGCATGCGCACCCAGCCGCGGACCACGTCCATCAGCGAATCGTCGGACAGATTATGGACGACGTCGCCACCCGGCCCGCTTTCGCGGGCGTTTTTCAATATAACCCCGCTTTCGCGGGTGTTCTTGGTGATTGCCCCGCCTTCGCGGGCGTTCCTAGCGATTGCCCCGCCTTCGCGGGCGTTCCTAGCGATTGCCCCGCCTTCGCGGGGCGGGCGACTATGGGGTTCCCCGTTCATGATCCCAGCCCCTCTCCCTCGGCATACGGATTGTTGATGCCGAAAGCGGCCAGGATGCGCGTTTCCAGACGCTCCATCTCTTCCGCTTCCGCTTCGTCTTCTTCGTGGTCCCAGCCCAACAGATGCAGCACCCCATGGACCACCAGATGGGCGGTGTGATGGGCGACGGTCTTGCCTTGCTCGGTTGCTTCGCGGGCACAGGTCTCATAGGCCAGGATGATGTCGCCCAACAAGATGGGGGCACCCACCACCACCGGGGCGTCGTCGTCGTCCAGGGCGGCGAAGCTCAGCACGTTGGTCGGCTTGTCCTGGTTACGATAATCGCGGTTCAGTTCCTGCACTGCCGGGTCATTGGTCAGCACCACGCTGATTTCGACGCTGGGGCCGTCCAGGTCACCCGCCGCCTCGGCGATGGTCGCCGCCGCCATGGTCCGGCACAATTCCTCGGCCCCGGGCAGGGCCGTGGTCCAGGCCTCGTCCTCGATAGAGACGGCGACATCGATTTCAGCGGTGCTCAAAAGTTTTCTCCCTTGGCGGCCTTGCGCTCGCGCTCGACCCGGTCATAGGCGCGGACAATGCGGGTGACCAGATCGTGGCGCACCACGTCGCGGTCGGTGAAGGTGACGAAGGACACGCCGGGGATCCCCTCCAGGGTCTCCAACGCGTCGCGCAGACCCGATTTGGTGCCCGGCGGCAGATCGGTCTGCGACAGGTCGCCGGTGATCACCATGCGCGAATTTTCACCCAAACGGGTCAGGAACATCTTCATCTGCATGGCCGAAGTGTTCTGCGCTTCGTCCAAGATGATGAAGGAATTGGCCAAGGTACGCCCGCGCATGAAGGCCAGGGGCGCCACTTCGATCTCGCCGGCCGCCAGCTTCTTCATCACCTGGTCGCCGGGCAGCATGTCGTGCAACGCGTCGTAAAGCGGCCGCAGATAAGGATCGACCTTTTCCTTCAGGTCGCCGGGCAGGAAACCCAGACGTTCGCCGGCTTCCACCGCCGGGCGCGACAGGATGATGCGGTCGACCTCGCCCCGCAGCATCATCGACACCGCCTTGGCCACCGCCAGATAGGTCTTGCCGGTACCGGCCGGACCGCAGCCGAACACCAGCGGGCATTGTTCCAGCGCCATCAGGTAATCGGCCTGGGTGGGCGTACGGGGCGCGATATGGCGCTTGCGGGTGCGCAGCACCAGATCGTCGGCGCTGGCTTTCGGTTCGGTCATGCGGGTGGCGGCGTCCACATCGGCGCTTTCCAGATGGCCCTGCTTGCTGGCCAGGGCGTAAAGGTCGTCCAGGACGCGCGCGGCTTCCGCCGCCGATTCCGGGGTGCCGGAAATGCTGACCGAATTGCCCCTTGCGTTCAGCGCCACCCCCAGCAGATGTTCCAACCGGTCCAAATTGACGTTGTGGGGGCCGAACAGCACTTGCGACAGGGCGTTGTTGTGGAACTCGCGTACCAGGGTGGTTTGCCGGGGCGATACCTCGCTCACGCGCGTTTCCTTTCCGCTTCGATCACCACGCCCTTCAGACTGCGCGGGTGGATTTCCGAGATGCGCACGCGGACCAATTGGTCGCGCAGATGGGCGACGTCGTCCACATGGACCGGCTGCATATAGGGCGAGCGGCCGATCAACTGGCCGGCATGCTTGCCCGAACGGTCCAGCACCACGTCCATTTCACGGCCCAGGCAATCAGCGTTGAAGCGGTCGGTCTGGGCCTGCAGCAGATCCTGCAACTGGGTCAGCCGGGCTTCCTTGACCTCTTCCGCCACTTGGTTGGGCATGGCCGCCGCCGGTGTGCCGGGGCGGGGCGAATATTTGAAGGAATAGGTGTTCACGAAGCCGACCCGGCGCACCATGTCCAGCGTGTCTTCGAAATCGGCATCGGTTTCACCGGGGAAGCCGACGATGAAATCCGACGACAGCGCCAGATCGGGCCGGGCATTTCGCAGCTTTTCCACCAAACGCAAATAGGTTTCGCGGTCGTGCTTGCGGTTCATGGCCTCCAGGATGCGATCCGAGCCGCTTTGCAGCGGCAGATGCAGGAAGGGCATCAGTTTGTCCACTTCGCCATGGGCGGCGATCAAATCGTCGTCCATGTCGCGCGGATGGGACGTGGTGAAGCGGATGCGGGCCAGCCCGTCGATCTTGGCCAATTGACGGATCAGCCCGCCAAAGCCCATGGCGTCGCCGTGCCAGGCGTTGACGTTTTGGCCCAACAGGGTGATTTCCACCACGCCCTGGTCCACCAGTTTCTTCGCTTCGTCCACGATGGCGGCCAGCGGGCGGGAATATTCGCCGCCCCGGGTATAGGGGACGACGCAGAAGGTGCAGAACTTGTCGCAGCCTTCTTGCACCGACAAGAAGGCCGCCGGTCCATCGGCACGGGCGTCGGGCAGGGAATCGAATTTCGGTTCCGCCGGGAACTCGGTGTCCAGCACGGCATTGCCGGCCCGCGACGCCATCGCCACCATTTCCGGCAGCCGGTGATAGGTCTGCGGCCCCAGCACGATGTCGACGAAGGGGGCACGACGCAGGATTTCCTCGCCTTCCGCCTGGGCGACGCAGCCGGCCACCGCGATGATCAGCTTGCCGTCGCGTTCGGTCTTGATCTGGCGCAGTCGGCCCAGTTCCGAGAACACTTTCTCGGACGCCTTTTCGCGGATGTGGCAGGTGTTCAAGATGACCATGTCGGCATCGTCGGGCGATTCACCGGGGCCATAGCCAAGCGGCGCCAGGACGTCGGCCATGCGGGCCGAGTCATAGACGTTCATCTGGCAACCATAGGTCTTGACGAAAAGTTTCTTGGTCAATGCCGTCCGCCTGCGGCCCTTTCGCCGCCGGCGCTTCCAATGACAATAACGATGGCCCCGCCGCGGGACCACCCTTCACACGTTTCAGAAGCTAGCATTCCTGCCCCAAGAGTCAAGATATCCACAGGTTGAAACCTCAATGGGTCGCCCGGACAGGACCGTCCAGCCGTCCGGCCAAGGCCTTGACCACCCCCTGCGCCACCACGTCGTGACAATGGTTGGACAATCCCTTGCGGTCGGCGAAATCCCTCAACGACACCGGCGGATGGAAGACGATCTCGACCTGCGCCTCGCCCAGGCCCAGCGCATCCAGCAGATGGCCAGCCAGGGTCATGTCGCCGTACCAGGCGTAATAGGGACGCAGCGCCCGGCAGACCGGCATGCCGTCCAGACGGGTATAGGCGATGGAAAACGGCTGCACCGGCAGCGGCAAGCCGTCGGGGCCCTTCATTTCCGCCACCGCGAACAGCGAGCTTTTGAACGCCAGCACGCGGTTGCCGTCGTCGGACGTCCCTTCGGGAAACAAGATCAGCGAATCACCCGAGGCCAGACGCTTGGTCAGGCTGTCGCGTTCGCCCGCCGCGCCGCCGCGTTTGCGGGCGACGAAGACGGTCCGCGCAAGGCGCGCCAAAAAGCCGAAACCGGGCCACCCCGCCACTTCCGCCTTGGCGACGAAATTGGCCTTGATGACGCTGCCCAGGATGATGATGTCCAGGTAACTGGCGTGGTTGCCGACGTAAAGCACCGGATGGGCGCTTTCCACCATGTCGCCGCGCACTTTGACGATGAAGCCGCAGATGCGGGTGACCACCTTGAAATAGCCCCGGGTGTAATCGGCGCAGCGGCGCGAGCCGGCAGCCAACAGCACCAGATAAGGCGGGATGGCCAGCAAGGTCCACAGCACGAAGCCCAGGAAACGGAGAATGGCGACGAAACGATTGGTCATGGGCCGGGCTTCACGATCCCTGGGCGTCGCGCGAGCGGTCGTAATGCTTGACGTATTTGGCGGTCACCAATTCGGTCTTGACCATGACGCAGACGTCGGTGGTGTTGAACTGATGGTCGATGACCGCACCGTCGCCGACGAAACCGCCCAGACGCAGATAGCCCTTGACCAAAGGCGGCAACGAGGCCAGCGAACGGCGCGGGTTCAGCTCATCCTGCGGAGTCAGGTTCATGTCCACGTAAAGATCGTCCAGGGCGCGCGGGCGGATTTCTTCCGGCGCCAGGTGGAAATGGTGCAGATAGGACAATTGGGTGGCCAGTGCCGCCGGATCGGTGCCGGGCAACGAGGCGCAGCCGAACATCAGATCGATGCCGTGCTGCCAGACGTAATGGGCGATACCCGCCCACATGATCTGCATGGTGGTGCCGGTGCGGTAATCCTTGTCGACGCAAGAACGGCCCAACTCCATGAAGTTGCCGCCCTTGTCCAGGATCTTCGAGATGTCGTATTCGCCGGCGGTGTAGAACCGCCCATGGGCCTCGCCCACGCTCCGACGGATCAGCCGATAGGTGCCGACCACCGCCTTGCCGCCCTGACCGCGGTCATGGTCCAGCACCAGCAGGTGGTCGCAGATGGAATCGAAATCGTCGAAATCGGATTGCCGGGCGGCCATGTCAGAGGTGGGCTTGGCCCCCATCTCGTCATAGAACACCCGATAGCGCAGCGCCTGAGCGGCGACGATTTCTTCCTCGTTGGCGGCCAGACGCACCTCAAGGCGCGATTCAGCGCCTTGGCCTTCGGTCTCGTCGGAACTCATTGATCCTCGCCTGCTAGACTTGGCGCGGGAATACCCCCAACGCCCCTTCGGCTATTTGTCGTCGGATTCGGCGCCGGAAGTCAACGGAACTCCGTAAAGCTCCAAACGGTGGCCGACCAGACGGAACCCGAATTTGCGGGCGATCTCGCGCTGCAACGCCTCGATCTCGGGGCTGGTGAACTCGATCACCCGGGCCGAGTTGACGTCGATCAAATGGTCGTGATGCTCGCTGGGCGCTTCTTCGTAACGGGCGCGGCCGTCACCGAAATCATGGCGTTCCAGGATGTTTTCTTCTTCGAACAAGCGCACCGTGCGATAGACGGTGGCGATCGAGATGCGGGGATCCTGGGCGGTGGCGCGACGATAGACCTCTTCCACATCGGGATGGTCGTCGGCTTCCGACAGAACACGGGCAATGACCCGGCGCTGGTCGGTCATCTTCATGCCCTTGTCGATGCAGCGCTGCTCGATACGCGAAACCATGGCGGTCCTTCGTCTTTTTTGATGGCGGCCGATCATAAACCAAAGGCGCCGCGAGCGGAATGCCCCCGGCGCCCTTAAAATATTTGTGGTTGATTCACCATTCGCTGAACAATGAATCCCCAGCCCAAGCTAGGCCCGGCGCACCGGACGCTTGCGCGGCTTGGTGCCCAGACCGATCTTCTTGGCCAGCGACGAACGATGCGCGGCATAGTTGGGGGCGACCATGGGATAATCGGCCGGCAGACCCCAGCGGTCGCGGTATTCTTCCGGGCTCATGTTGTAAGCGGTCTTCAAGTGACGCTTCAGCATCTTCAGCTTCTTGCCGTCTTCCAGGCAAATGATGTAATCGGGATGCACCGACTTCTTCACCGCCACGGCAGGCTGCGGACGTTCGGGCGCGGACGGCGCGCTGCCGACAGAGGCCAGGGTACGATACACTTCGTTGATCAGCTGCGGCAGATCAGCCACGGCCACGGTATTGTTGGCGACGTGCGCGGCCACGATCTCGGTGGTCAAGGACAGCAGGTCGCTGGTGTTCGAACGCTCCGACATTTAAGAGCAGGCCTCCGGTTAAGATCAATGTGGCCTATATAGTTCTTTCTTCTTTACACAGCAATATCCATTAGCAAGAACCCAAGTGGCTAAAAACGCATGACTGAACAAATCGACCATCGGCTTGACATTACGAACGACGTCTGCCCCATGACTTTCGTCCGAGCTAAATTGCTGATCGAAAAGATGCTTCCTCTACAGGTGGCGGAAATCCGATTGAAAGGTTCGGAACCTTTGATCAATGTTCCGCGATCATTAGCGGAATTGGGTCACGAAATCCTGGCCATGAACCGTGAAGAGGGCGAAAGCGATACGGGGCCGCATCGCCTGTTGGTTCGCAAGAAATAAGGGCGGCCAAATTTTTGACTTCCGTCAGAATCTGGCGGGCTTCCACGTCTAGTCCTGCGACACCATAGACAAAGCGAGCTTACGAAGCGGTTCCGAACAAGTCGCGCACCACTTGCCCCAGCAGACGTTTGAAGCGCGGGTCGTCAAGCCCCTGCACCTTGGCCACCCAACCCTGCACCGATCCCAGCATGCCGCTTTTGTCGCAAAAAGCCGCCAGCACGGTGATCTTTTCACCTGGTTCGGCGGCGGTGGCGACCGATCCCGCACACAGATCGCGGGGATCGGCATTGACCGGCGGATTGAAGGCCAGCACCACCTTGGTATCGGGCTTGGCCGCCTGATCGCGCTGCGCCGTCAGCACCAGTTGGCGCCCGACCAATTGGTTGGACATGGCCGCCGCCACCTTGTCGCCCAGGGCCGCGTCACCATCGGCGAAGGGGCGGCCATGGATTTCCAGCCAAAGCGGGCCCTTGGCGCTGGCATGGACCATGGTGCTCCACAGCGCCGCGCTGCGCCAGCCTCCGGGCACCGTCGCGGGGCCGTCCTCGCAGGCCGAGGTCAAAGCCGCCAGCATCGCCGCCCCGGCAGACATGATTCGCTTGAACATACAAGAACTCCCTTGGGTTTTGGCGAGTGCGAAGAATAACACGAATACAATGGCTTTATGACCGACGCTTGATCTGCCTCAAGGATGTTGCGCACATCGGGTAAGGACTGTACCTTTATTGAATGCTTAATAACTAACCTCAGATGATCAGGGTGTGAATGGTGGAAGCGAAAAGCCCCAATGTCCTGATCGTTGATGCCAGCGGCCACATCCGCCGCTTGGTCGCGACCTTGCTGGCCGCCCTGGGGGTCCGTCACTGCGCCGAGGCCCGCGACGTCTCGCAAGCCGTCGCCCAAACCATCAAGCACCAGCCCGAGCTGATCATCCTGGGTCTGGGTAGCGATTCCACCGAAGCCCTGCTGTTCGTCCATCGTCTGCGCCGGGGTGAATTCGGCAAGGCCACCATTCCGGTTCTGGGCATCTCGACCAGCACCCATCACGCGGTACTGGAAATGGCCTGGGAAGCCGGGATCGACGAAGTGGTCGGCAAACCCATTTCCGCCATCGAACTGATGCAGCGGGCCGGCGCTTTGCTGGCCCCGCCCGAACGCCAACAAGATCCTTCACGCTCGGCGGCGGAATGAGCAACGGCGGCGCCGACCCTCTTTTGGATCCCGCCGCCCTGGCCTTGGCCGAAGCCGCCCTGGGCAACCTTGCCGCCGATTATCCGCGCTGGCTGGAAACCGATCTGGATCGTGCCTTGGCCTGCTTGCAAGCCCCCGCCGACCCGAAACGCTGCTATGCGATCTTGCACGACATCAAAGGCCAGGCCGGAACTTTCGGCTATCCGTTGGTCAGCGCCATCGCCCAGCTTTTGTGCCGGTCCATCCAAGCCGGCCAGGACGACCCCGACGTCTTGCGACAGGGCTTGAATGCACTCCGCCAAGCCTTGGCCCAGGGCCCCAGTGACGACATCACCCCGGACGGACAGGCTTTGCTGGCGTCACTTGATTGATCCCGTGGGAAAACCCCCCATACTATAAGGGTTCGTTTTCCAACCGGGATTTCCCATGACACCCTTTCGTCTGTCTGCCCTTGCAGCCCTTGCCATCGCCATCGCCGCCCCCGCCTGGGCTCAATCGGTCCCCACATCGCGGGAGCAGATCCAGCAATCCTTTTCCCCGGTGGTGAAACAGACGGCCCCCGCCGTGGTCAACATCTACACCAAGCGGGTGGTGCGCACCGCCGCCTCGCCGCTGTTGAACGACCCGTTTTTCCGCCGCTTTTTCGGCGATCAGCTGCCCCAGGGCATGACCCAGGAACGGGTTCAAAACAGCCTGGGTTCGGGGGTCATCGTCACCAAGGACGGGACCGTGGTCACCAATCACCACGTGATCAAGGCGGCCGACGAAGTCACCGTGGTGCTGAACGACCGCCGCGAATTCGAGGCCAAGATCGTCGGTTCCGACGAACGCACCGATCTGGCGGTGTTGAAGATCGATCCGGGCAAGGAATCATTGCCCGTTCTGCCGCTTGGTGATTCCGACGCCTTGGAAGTGGGTGACCTGGTCATCGCCATCGGCAATCCCTTCGGTGTCGGCCAGACGGTGACCAGCGGCATCGTCTCGGCCTTGGCGCGGACCAATGTGGGCATCACCGATTACCGGTCGTTCATCCAGACCGACGCCGCCATCAATCCCGGCAATTCCGGCGGCGCCCTGGTCAACATGGAAGGCCAGCTGATCGGCATCAATTCCGCCATCTATTCCAGGGGCGGCGGCTCCAACGGTATCGGCTTCGCCATTCCCACCTCGCTGGTGCGCACCGCCATCGCCAGCATCAAGGAAACCGGCAAGGTGGTGCGGCCCTGGCTGGGCGCCGCCGGTCAGGCGGTGACCAGCGAACTGGCCCAGGCGCTGAACCTGCCCCGCCCGGTCGGCATCCTGATCAACGACGTCCACAAGGACAGCCCGGCGTCGCGTGCCGGCCTGCGGGTGGGTGACGTGGTGCTGGCGGTCAACGACCGCGAGGTGGACGACCCCGAAGGCATGCGGTTCCGTCTGGTCACCTTGGGCCCGGGAGCCGACGCCCGGCTGTCCATCCTGCGCGACGGCGTGCAGAAGGTCGTCACCGTCAAGTTGATCGCCCCCCCCGAAGTCCCGGCCCGCGAGGTGACCGAAGTGGGCGGCGCCAACCCCTTCACCGGTTCGGTCATCGCCAACCTGAACCCGGCCCTGGCCGAGGAATTGGGGTTGGAAACCTCGGCCAGCGGCGTCGTGGTGCTGAAGATCAAGCGCGGCTCGATCGCCCATCGTCTGCGCATCGAGCCCGGCGACATCATCTTGCGCGTCAACAACCAACCCATCGCCAGCGTCGCCGATGCCCGCCGGGCGTTGTCCAACAAGGCCGAATCGTGGTTGCTGACCGTCAAGCGCGACGGCGAGACCCTGAGCCTGCAGGTGGGCGGTTGAGCACATTGTTCGAACGCCCGGGCGACCGGCCGCTGGCTGAAAGGCTGCGGCCGGCCCGCCTGGACCAGGTGGTGGGTCAAGACCACCTGATCGGCCCCGACGGCTCGTTGGGGCGTATGCTGGCGGCGGGCCGGCTGTCCAGCGTCATCCTGTGGGGGCCGCCGGGCTGCGGCAAAACCACCATCGCCCGGCTGCTGGCGGAAGGCACCAACCTGCATTTCGAACCCTTAAGCGCGGTGTTTTCCGGCGTCGCCGATCTGCGCAAGGTGTTCGATGCCGCCGCCAAGCGCAAGGAAGCCGGGCGCGGCACGCTGTTGTTCGTCGACGAAATCCACCGCTTCAACCGGGCTCAGCAGGACGGTTTTCTGCCCTTCGTCGAGAACGGCACCGTGGTGCTGATCGGCGCCACCACCGAAAACCCCAGTTTCGAACTGAACGGCGCGTTGTTGTCGCGCTGTCAGGTGCTGGTGTTGAAGCGTCTGGACGACGCGGCGCTGGATGCCCTGATCGACCGCGCCCAGGACGAACTGGGACGCAAGCTGCCGCTGAACGACGAGTCGCGTGCCGCGTTGAAAGCCATGGCCGATGGCGACGGGCGCTATTTCCTCAATCTGGTCGAGGCATTGTCCATCCTGCCCCCCGAGCCGGCCCTGGACGCCGCCGGCTTGGCCAAGGTGGTGCAACAACGCGCCCCGGCTTACGACAAGGACCGCGAGGGCCATTACAACCTGATCAGCGCGCTGCATAAATCCTTGCGCGGGTCGGACACCGACGCGGCGCTTTACTGGATGGCCCGCATGCTGGAAGGCGGCGAGGACCCGGCCTATATCTGCCGCCGCCTGACCCGTTTCGCCGTGGAAGACATCGGTTTGGCCGACCCCAACGCCGCCGTTCAGGCCCTGGCGGCCTGGGACATTTTCGAACGCCTGGGCAGTCCGGAAGGCGAGCTGGCCCTGGCCCAGTTGGTGGTCTATCTGGGCACCGCCCCCAAATCCAACGCCGCTTACACGGCTTACAAGGCGGCGCGCAAATCGGCCAAGGAAACCGGCAGCCTGATGCCGCCCATGCATATCCTGAACGCGCCGACCAAGATGATGAAGGATCTGGGGTACAGCGCCGGCTATCAATACGACCACGACACTGCCGACGGCTTTTCCGGGCAGAATTACTTCCCCGACGGCATGAACCGCCGCCGCTTCTACGATCCGCCCGAACGCGGCTTCGAACGCGAGATCAGAAAGCGCCTGGATTACTGGGACCGTCTGCGCGCCAAGCGTAATCCCGGCTGATTTGGCATTATTCTAAATTGATTAAGCCGCTGAAATCACTGTAAACGCACCCTTTTTGGAGGGCTTTTTAGAACTCCTGAATTTGTGAACAATAATTCAGCAAGCGCATGATCGGGTCGTTGAAATCGCAAGTCCTTTAGGGGGAACTGATCCCATGCGCTCTCTCATCCTCGCCGCCGCCTTCATGGTGTCGGCTTCCGCCGCCTTCGCCGCTTCGGACGAGCCGATCCAGCCGATCCAGCCGGCCAAGATCGCCAATCCCGCCATGGTCGAACTGGGCAAGAAGCTGTATTTCGATCCGCGCCTGTCCAAGTCGGGCTTCATTTCGTGCAATTCGTGCCACAACCTGTCCATGGGCGGCACCGACAATCTGAAGACCTCGATCGGCGACCATTGGCAGGAAGGTCCGATCAATTCGCCGACCGTTCTGAACTCGGCGCTGAATCTGGCGCAGTTCTGGGACGGCCGCGCGCTGACCCTGCAGGACCAGGCCGGCGGCCCCATCGCCAATCCGGGTGAAATGGCCTCGACCCACACCCTGGCGCTGAGCGTGCTGCAGTCGATCCCGGCTTACGTCGCCGAATACAAAAATGTGTTCAAGTCCGACAAGATCACCGTCGACGGCGTCACCAAGGCCATCGCCGCCTTCGAAGAAACCCTGGTCACCCCCAATTCCCGCTTCGACAAGTGGCTGAAGGGCGACAAGAAGGCTTTGACCGGCGAAGAACTGGCCGGCTACGAATTGTTCAAGGATTCGGGCTGCACCGCCTGCCATAACGGCGCCGCCGCCGGCGGCAACACCTTCCAGAAGATGGGCGTGGTCGAACCCTACAAGACCTCCAGCGCCGCCGAAGGCCGTGTCGCGGTGACCAAGGACGAAGCCGACCGCTTCTACTTCAAGGTCCCCACGCTTCGGAACGTCGAACTGACCTATCCCTATTTCCATGACGGCGCCGCTTCCAGCCTGACCCAGGCGGTGGACACCATGGGCCGCATCCAGCTGGGCAAAAGCTTCACCAAGGAAGAAAACGCCAAGATCGTTTCGTTCCTGAAGTCGATGACCGGCGACCAGCCCGATTTCAAGCTGCCGATCCTGCCGCCGTCCAACGACAGCACCCCCAAGCCGACGCCCTTCAACAAGTAAGCTTTCGGCATTGTGATCCGGGGCCGGACGGCATGGTCGTCCGGCCCTGTTTTTTCAGGAAAAGCCATGCTGGGAAAAAACATCATCGCGGCCGTCATCATCGGCATGGTGGCCGGCATCGTCGGCTGGGGCGGCTTCAATACCGTGCTGCACGCCACCAACCGCATGGATTTCTGCATTTCGTGTCACGAGATGCGCGACAACGTCTATGTGGAATACCAGCAATCGGCCCATTTCCAGAACCCGTCCGGGGTGCGCGCCACCTGCCCCGATTGTCACGTACCGCGTGATTGGGGCCACATGCTGGTGCGCAAGATCCAAGCCAGCGGCGAGCTGTTCCATTGGGCCGCCGGCTCCATCGACAGCCCCGAGAAATTCCAGGCCAAGCGCCATCAATTGGCCAAACGCGAATGGGACCGCATGCGGGCCAGTGATTCGCGCGAATGCCGCAATTGCCATTCCTTTGACGCCATGGCGTTTCACAAGCAATCCGTCCGCGCCGCCCGGACCATGCGCGACGCTGCCAAGGCGGGCACCCAGACCTGTGTCGATTGCCACAAGGCGGTGGCCCACAAGATGCCCGACATCAACGCCACCCATCGCCGCATGATGGCCGCGTTGGAAGAACAATCCCGCCTGCGCCCGCCCAGTGTCTCCGGCCTGGCCTGGGCCTTGTCGCCCGTGCCGCTGCTCTCCGCCCCCCAGGCCCAGCCGGAAGGCGAATTGTCCGCCGGTCAGAACGTGCGGGTGCTGGAAATCACCGATGGCCTGGCCCGGGTGACGATTTCCGGCTGGCGGCGTGATGGCGACGACAACCGTCTTTATGCCGCCTTGGGCAAACGCATCCTGGTGGCCAACCTGGACGAAACCGTGCTGGCCCGGCTGGTGACCAGCACCATGGCGGAAGATCCCGACACCGGCATGACCTGGACCGAAGCCCGCTTCGAAGCCTGGGTGTCGGCCCAAGCCCTGACCGCCGACCAGGATTCCCTGTGGGCCGTCGCCGAAACCATGGCCGACGACAATTGCACCTTGTGCCACGCCCGCCGGCCGGCCGGCGCCTACGCCGCCAATGACTGGCTGGGCCACATGAATTCCATGAAACGGCTGACCCCCTTGACCGAGGCCGAGGCCGGCTTGCTGTTGGCCTATCAACAGCGTCACGCCAAAGACATGCAGCCATGAAAAAAGCCCGGCGAGTTTTCGTCGGGCTTTTTGCCGATGCACCCTGGGCTCGTCAGTTGTGCGGCATGCGCCGCAAACGGACGATCACTTCCACCGCCTCGATCATCATGCCATCGGGCGGCGGCGGCAGGTTGTGGATCAACGGCTGGGGATCGGGAATGTCCTCGATGCGGCCGGTGCGCGCATCATAGAAATGATGATGTTCGCGGGTGTTGGTGCAAAAGAAATGGCGGTCACCACAACCGACCCGGCGCAGCAGGTCGGATTCAGCGAACTGGTTCAAGGTGTTGTAGACGGTGGCCAAGGACAGGCCATGACCGGCGTCAGCCAGTTCCTGATGAAAGGATTCCGGCGTCAGGTGCCGATGGCCGCCATCCAGGATGGCGCGCAAGATGGTCATACGGGGCGTGGTCGGGCGGATGCCCGCTTCGCGAAGCATTTGTTGTTCGGGTGCTTGATGGCGGACAAGCATGGATCAAAACCTCCCACTCTTGGGGGACACCCTTCATCTTTAGGGTAAGTTATCGTATGTCCGCACAGTGGAATGATTCAAGGTTTAACGACCCACATTGGAAGAGTTCCAAGATAAACTATAATCGATTTTATCGATCTGTTTGTTACTAATATCAATTTCCGTCGCTGGCCACACCTCCCTATCATCGGTTCCGTGAAGTGCCCGAACCCGGAGGTGTCCCATGATCAAGATGATGAAGATCGCCAGCCAGTTGAGCTTGCATCTGGTCGTCGCCGTGGCGGTCACCTATGCGGTGACCGGCTCCCTGGCCTTGGGCGGCGCCATCGCGCTGATCGAGCCCATCTGCAACGTCATCGCCGGCCAGTTCCACGAAAAGGCCTGGGCCAAGTTCAGCCGGGCTTAAGCGTGCCATAACGGGCTATCGCCCGAACCCATTTGGGGTTAACCCGAAACCCCCTTTTGATTTTATCAATAAAACAAATGGGGTTCGGGGCATCGCCCCGGCGGGGTGTGGGCGCGAGCCCACCGATAACCCCAAAACAAAAACCCCGGAGCCTGTTGGGCTCCGGGGTTCTTGATCAAACCACCCGATCAAAGATCAGGCGAATTCGATGATCTTCTGGTCCACCGCCAGCGATTCGCCCGGCTGGGCGTGGATCTTGCCGATGGTACCGTCGCGTTCGGCCTTCAAGATGTTTTCCATCTTCATGGCTTCGACCACGGCCAGCGGTTCGCCGGCTTTGACTTCCTGGCCTTCCGTCACCTCGACCGCACGCAGCAGGCCGGGCATGGGGGACAGCAGGTACTTGGACATGTCCGGCGGCGCCTTGAACGGCATCAGCTTGTTCAGCTCGGCGGCACGACGGGTCAGCACGGTGGCCTTCACCCGCGACCCCGCATGGGCCAGGGTATAGGACACGCCGTCGCGATCCACCTGCACGCAGACCGAACGACCGTCGACGGTGCCGACGAACAGCGGCTGGCCGATCTGCCAATCGGTCTTGACGCTGACCGCCTCACCACCGATGACCACAGCGAAGCCGGTTTCCGAATGACGGCATTCGATATCGTGATAGGCACCGTTCATCACCACGGTCCATTCCACCGGGGTCTTCATGTCGTGGCCGGCGAACTGACCCGAGGTCTTCAGGTTGCGATCGACGATGGTCGCCTTGACGGCGGCGGCCACGGCGACCAGCACGGTCGGATCGTCGGCCGGCAGGTCGTGGGCGTGGAAACCGTCCTTGTATTCCTCGGCGATGAAGTTGGTGGTCAAATCGCCCTTCACAAAGCGTTCCTTGCTCATCAACGAGGCCAGGAACGGAATGTTGTGGGACAGACCGCGGATGTAATAGGCATCCAGCGCGTCACGCATGTGGGCGATGGCGGCCTCGCGGGTCGGACCATAGGTGATCAGCTTGGCGATCATCGGATCGTAGAACATGCTGATCTCGCCGCCTTCGTACACGCCGGTGTCGACGCGGACATTGGCGCTTTCCGCCGGCGGCTGATAACGGGTCAGACGGCCGGTGGACGGCAGGAAGTTGCGGAACGGATCTTCGGCATAGACACGGGATTCCATGGCCCAGCCGTTCAGCTTGATGTCGTCTTGGGTGAAGGGCAGCTTTTCGCCGTTGGCGACGCGGATCATCTGCTCGACCAGGTCGATGCCGGTGATCATTTCGGTCACCGGATGCTCCACCTGCAGGCGGGTGTTCATTTCCAGGAAGTAGAACTCGCCGGTGGCGCCGCCGACGATGAATTCCACCGTACCGGCCGACTTGTACTGCACGGCCTTGGCCAGAGCACAGGCCTGTTCGCCCATCTTCTTGCGGATTTCCGGGGTCAGGAAGGGCGACGGCGCCTCTTCGATCACCTTCTGGTGGCGACGCTGGATCGAGCATTCACGCTCGCCCAGATAGACGGTGTTGCCGAAGCTGTCGGCCAGCACCTGGATTTCGATGTGGCGCGGCTGTTCGATGAACTTTTCCACGAACACACGGTCGTCGGCGAAGGACGCCTTGGCTTCGTTGGTGGCCGAGGTGAAGCCTTCATGGGCTTCGGCATCGTTCCACGCCAGACGCATGCCCTTGCCGCCACCGCCGGCCGAGGCCTTGATCATCACCGGATAGCCGATTTCCTTGGCGATCTTCACCGCCTCGTCGGCGTCCTTGATCACGCCCAGGTAACCGGGAACGGTGTTGACGCCGGCTTCGCGGGCCAGCTTCTTCGACTCGATCTTATCACCCATGGCGAAAATGGCGTGGGCATCGGGACCGATGAAGGCGATGCCGGCCTTGGCCAGGGCTTCCTGGAACTCGCGCTTTTCCGACAAGAAGCCGTAACCCGGATGCACCGCCTGGGCGCCGGTCTTCAAGCAGGCTTCGACGATCTTGTCAGCCAGCAGATAGGACTGGGCGGAAGGCGGCGGGCCCAGATGCACGGCCTCGTCGGCCATCTGGACGTGCAGGGCGTCCTTGTCGGCGTCGGAATACACCGCCACCGTCTTGATGCCCATCTTCTTGGCGGTCTTGATGACGCGGCAGGCGATTTCGCCGCGATTGGCGATCAGAATCTTGGTGAACATACCCGTTCCCCCCATCACAGCGGAATGTTGCCGTGCTTGCGCACCGGACGTTCCAGCTTCTTGTCCTTCAGCATGGCCAGCGAGCGGCAGATACGCTTGCGGGTCGAGTGCGGCATGATGACGTCGTCAATGAAACCGCGATGGCCGGCGATGAAGGGATTGGCGAATTTCTGCCGGTATTCCTCGGTACGCGCGGCAATCTTGTCGGCGTCACCGATATCGGCACGGAAGATGATCTCCACCGCACCCTTGGGACCCATGACCGCGATTTCGGCGGTGGGCCAGGCGAAGTTGACGTCGCCCTTCAGGTGCTTCGAGCTCATCACGTCGTAAGCGCCACCATAGGCCTTGCGGGTGATGACGGTGATCTTCGGCACGGTGGCTTCGGCATAGGCGTAAAGCAGCTTGGCGCCGTGCTTGATGATGCCGTTGTATTCCTGGGCGGTGCCGGGCAGGAAGCCGGGCACGTCGACGAAAGTCACCACGGGGATGTTGAAGGCGTCGCAGAAGCGCAC
>DISD01000085.1 GCA_002435715.1 Rhodospirillaceae bacterium UBA6219 | reverse complement strand
ACTGGACCGTCGGCCACGTGCATTCGGGTGCCTTGGGCTGGGTGGCTTTCGTGTCGTTCGGCGCTTTGTACTATCTGGTTCCCAAGCTGTGGGGCCGCAAGGAAATGTATTCCCTGAAGCTGGTCGGCATGCATTTCTGGATCGCCACCGTCGGTGTCGTCCTTTACATCACCGCCATGTGGATTTCGGGGATCATGCAGGGCCTGATGTGGCGTGCGTATGATTCGCTGGGCTTCTTGCAGTACTCGTTCATCGAGACCGTCGAAGCCATGCATCCCTATTACGCCATCCGTGCCCTTGGCGGTGCGTTCTTCGTGCTGGGCGGTCTGATCATGGCCTACAACATGATCCGCACCATCCGGGGCGACGTCGCCGAAGGCGAAGCGCAGCCGCAAGCTGCCATGGCTCGCTAAGGGGGGAGATCCTATGTCCGTCTTCAAACATCACGCCAAGCTGGAAACCAATGTTTTCCTGCTGGCCGTCGGCATCCTGCTGACCGTCATCACCGGCGGTCTGGTGGAAATCGTGCCCCTGTTCACCATCGAATCGACCATTGAAAAGGTCGAGGGTGTGCGTCCTTACACGCCGCTGGAACTGGCGGGCCGCAACATCTATGTCCGCGAGGGCTGCTATCTGTGCCACAGCCAGATGGTGCGTCCGTTCAAGGACGAAGTGGAACGCTATGGCCATTACAGCCTGGCGGCCGAATCCAAGTACGACCATCCGTTCCAGTGGGGCTCCAAGCGGACCGGCCCCGACCTGGCCCGCGTTGGCTCGAAGTACACCAACGATTGGCACACCCGTCACCTGGTCAATCCCCGTGACGTGGTGCCCGAATCGGTGATGCCCGGCTATCCTCATCTGATGCGCCCGTTGTCGTTCAACGACGCGGCCGCCCATCTGAAGACGCTGCGCATCGTCAACGTGCCCTATACCGACGACCAGATCGCCAACGCCAAGGCCGACCTGGCCGAGCAGGTCAAGTCCGACGCGTCGGAAGCCTTCCTGGCGCGTTACCCCGGTGCCCGTGTCGGCGATTTTGACGGCGATCCGTCGAAGCTGACCGAGATGGATGCCGTGGTGGCCTATCTGCAGATCCTGGGCACCATGGTGGACTTCACCGCGGTGAAGCCCGAATCCATTCGTCGCTAGGGGATTATAGCGATGAACGAATTCGTCGAATCCCTGCGCTCGGTGTGGGGACTTTGGCTGATGGTTCTGTTCCTCGGGATCGTCTTCTGGGCTTTCCGTCCTGGCAACAAGGATCGGTTCCAGTCCTACGGAGACATCCCCTTGAGGGACGATGACGACAAGGAGCGCCATTATGGCTCACGTTGAACATGACGTGATCTCGGGTCAGAACACGACCGGTCACGAATGGGACGGCATCAAGGAGTTGAACACTCCGTTGCCGAAGTGGTGGGTTTACGTCTTCTGGGCCTGTGTGATCTGGTCCATCGGTTACTGGGTGGCCATGCCCACTTGGCCGACCACCAGCGATTTCAGCCGCGGCATGCTGGGTTATTCCTCGCGCGCCGAGCTGGACAAGGACCTGGTCTCGCAAAAGCAGGCCCGGTCCCAGTGGCTGACCAAGCTGGAAGCCGCCTCGGTGGAAGACATCGCCAAGGACAAGACCCTGCTGAACTACGCCCTGGCCGGCGGCAAGATCGCCTTTGGCGA
Organism: Rhodospirillaceae bacterium UBA6219; assembly: GCA_002435715.1. Classification (GTDB taxonomy): domain Bacteria; phylum Pseudomonadota; class Alphaproteobacteria; order Rhodospirillales; family Magnetospirillaceae; genus Magnetospirillum. The sequence goes on along the minus strand of DISD01000085.1, from coordinate 29,628 downwards.
AAACTGCTCGGCTTGCCATGGTTCGGGTGGTGTCGGCGTCGCCGGGGCTTATCCCCGTCTGGCCGATGACGAATGGATCTGGGGCGGGACCCTGGAAGACATTCATCAGACCATCCAGTACGGCGTGCGTAACGAAAACGGCGAATCGCGTCAAAGCGAGATGCTGGCTTTCGGTACCGGCGACGTCCTGGACAAGACCCAGGTCGACCAGCTGGCCGATTACGTGCTGTCGCTGTCGTCGAAGACCCCCGCCGCCGGTTCGCCGGGCGCGGCCATCTTCGAAGAACGCTGCACCGCGTGTCACGGCGAAGGCGGTGTCGGCACCAAGGAACTGGGTGCTCCGGCCTTGAACAACAACATTTGGCTGTTCAAGGGCGACAAGGAATCCGCCAAGCAGGGCATCGTCAATCAGGTGACCAAGCCCCGCCACGGTTCCATGCCCGCTTGGGCCGGCCGTCTGGATGCCGCCACCATCAAGATGCTGACCGTCTACGTCCACTCGTTGGGCGGCGGTAAGTAAGTACCTCCCTTACCTCCCGGGGCCGGTTCGCCGGTCCCGGGGCCTTTTTCCCGTGGGGGTTTCGTCATGCTGGCTTTGTCCGACACCTGTACCGCTGCCATCACCGGTCGCGGCGGCTTGTGCGCCTGTCTGAACGCCACCCTGCTGGGCCGCCTGCGGGCGGTGGCCGGCGACGTCCGCCTGGAAGCCGGCGAGGTTCTGTTCGCCGCCGGCTCCCCGGCCGACGCCCTGTACGGCGTGCGCCATGGCGCGGTCATGCTGTGTTCCTGGGTCGGTCAGGAACGCCGCCAAATCCTGTCTTTCCACTTTTCCGGCGACATGGTCGGCTTTGCCGCCGGTCCCAATCACCACGCCACCGCCATCGCCCTGGGCCGTGCCAGTCTGTGCCGTATCCCGGAAGCCGAGATGGACCAAGATGGCGCCTTGCGCGGCCATGTCATGGGCATCGTTCAGCGCAACCTGGCGCAATCCCTGGACATGCAGGTCCGTTTGGGCCGCATGAGCGCCGCCGAACGGGTGCGGGCGTTGTTGGTGGAATTGCATGGCCGTTTGGGTGGCGGGCACGAATTGCACCTGCCCATGCGGATCGCCGAGATGGCCGATTATCTGGGCCTGCGTCCGGAAACCGTCAGCCGCGAGATGTCGGCCCTGCGCCATGACGGCATCGTCGGCGTCTTCAGCCCCGACGGCATGCTGCCCATCTTGCGCCCCGAGGCGCTTTAGCGGGCTGCGGAAAAGTCTGCTTCGCCCCGACGCAAAAGAAAAGGCCCGGTGTTTCCACCGGGCCTTCCTGCTTTCCAGCCTGGGCCGGATTAGCGCGAATAGAATTCGATGACCAGATTGGGTTCCATCTGGCACGGATAGGGGACATCGGCCAGCTTGGGGGCGCGGATGAAGCTGCCCTTCATGTCCTTGTGGTCGATTTCGATGTAATCGGGAACGTCACGTTCCGGCGACTGGATGGCTTCCAGGATGATGGCCAGGTCCTTGGACTTCTGCTTGACGCTGATCACGTCGCCGTCCTTGACCTGATAGGAAGCGATGTTCAGACGCTTGCCGTTCACCTGGATGTGGCCGTGGTTGATGATCTGACGGGCCTGGAAGGGGCTGACGGCCAGCTTCATGCGATAGACGACGGCGTCCAGGCGGCGTTCCAGCAGGCCGATCAGGTTTTCCGAGGTGTCGCCACGGCGGCGCACGGCCTCGTCATACAGCTTGCGGAACTGCTTTTCCGAAATGTTGCCGTAATAGCCCTTCAGCTTCTGCTTGGCCATCAGCTGGGTGCCGAAGTCCGAAGCCTTCTTGCGGCGCGCGCCATGCTGGCCGGGCGGGGTTTCCTTGCCGCGAGCCAGCGGGCTCTTGCCACGGCCCCACAGATTGACGCCCAGGCGGCGGTTGATCTTGAATTTCGCTTCAATACGCTTGGTCATGGGTCTTCCTTTGGTCCCGGCTGGTGCCGGTTGGGGTTTGTCCCGATAGGCCTTGGTCCAGTCGCCTGGGGCGGGACGCGGATAACGCGCCCACGTTCTCGGGAATGAAAGGGGGCTTTTATACGGCGGCGGGGGCGGCTGTCAACGTTTGCGTTGATATTTTGCTTGCCCGGTTCGCTTGCCTTTAGGGGGCGGCATCCGTAAACTTGCCGCCTTCGTTTCGCACTCTATGAATAAAGTGAGTCATGGCCGACCTTCCGCCCGATATCGCCGCTTTAAGCTTCGAAGACGCTTTGGCCGAACTGGATGCCATCGTACGCAAGCTGGAGACCGGCTCGACCAAGCTGGACGACGCCATCGGCGCCTATGAACGCGGTGCGTTGTTGAAGCGTCATTGCGAGGTCAAGCTGAAGGAAGCCCAGGCCAAGGTGGACAAGATCGTGTTGGGCGGCGACGGTTCCGTCGGTCTTGAACCCGCTGGCATCGAGTGAGTCCGATCTTGTCCGACATTCTGAAGCAGGCCCTGGCCGCCAGTGCGGCATCCGTCAACGCCGAACTGGATCATCTGCTGCCCAGCGGCGATGCCCCCGAACACCGGGTCCACGACGCCATGCGCTATTCGGCGCTGGATGGCGGCAAGCGGCTGCGGCCTTTCCTGGTGCTGCAATCGGCGTCGTTGTTCAACGTCTCGCCCGCCGCCGCGCTGCGGGTGGGCTGCGCCTTGGAAATGGTGCATTGCTATTCGCTGATCCATGACGACCTGCCGGCCATGGACGACGACGATCTGCGCCGCGGCCGTCCCACCTGTCACCGGCAATTCGACGAAGCCACCGCCATCTTGGCCGGTGACGCGCTGTTGACCCGCGCCTTCGAGGTTTTGGCGGCAGAAGCCACCCATCCCGATCCGGCCGTGCGCTGCGAACTGGTCTGGCAACTGGCCCATGCGTCGGGTGGTCAGGGCATGGTGGGCGGCCAGATGCTGGACCTGCAGGCGGCCAAGCTGGACATGGACGTCGAAGCCATCACCCGACTTCAGCAGATGAAGACCGGCCGGCTGATCGGCTTCGGCTGCGAGGCCGGGGCGATTTTGGGCAAGGCGCCGGCGTCGCTGCGTCTGGCTTTGAAGAATTACGCCCATGATCTGGGACTGGCCTTCCAGATCGCCGACGACTTGCTCGACGTCATGGGCGACGAAGCCCAGGTCGGCAAGAAACTGGGCAAGGATGAAGAGGCCGGCAAGGCCACCTTCGTGTCGCTGTTGGGAATCGAACGCGCCCGCGACCAGGCGCGATTGTTGGCCGACCAGGCGTGTCGCCATTTGGAACCCTTCGGCCCTGCCGCCGATTTGCTGCGCCAGACCGCGTCCTTCGTGGTGACGCGCGGCGTTTAAGGAAGAGATGATGGATTCTGTTTCCGCCCGTTTGCTCGACAAGGTCGATTGCCCCGCCGACACCCGTTCTTTCTCGGCCGAGCAATTGCGTCAGTTGGCCGACGAAGTGCGCCAGGAAATGATCGAGGCGGTGTCCATCACCGGCGGCCATCTGGGGGCGGGGTTGGGGGTGGTCGAGCTGACCGTCGCCCTGCACCACGTGTTCGAGACGCCGCGCGACAAGCTGATCTGGGACGTGGGGCACCAATGCTATCCCCACAAGATCCTGACCGGCCGTAAGGACCGCATCCGCACCCTGCGCCAGGGCGGCGGTCTGTCGGGCTTCACCAAGCGCAGCGAATCAGAATACGACCCGTTCGGCGCCGGGCATTCCTCGACCTCGATCTCGGCCGCTTTGGGCATGGCGGTGGGCCGCGACCTGAAGGGCGACGATTTCAACGTCATCGCCGTCATCGGCGACGGCGCCATGAGCGCCGGCATGGTCTATGAAGCCATGAACAACGCAGGCTCGATGGATTCGCGTCTGGTCGTCATCTTGAACGACAACGACATGTCCATCGCGCCCCCCGTCGGCGCCATGAGCGCCTATCTGTCGCGTCTGTTGTCGTCGCGTCCCTATCTGTCCATCCGTCACTTCGCCAAGGATCTGGCCGCCATGCTGCCGCCGCCCTTGGAGCGTGCCGCCAAACGGGCCGAGGAATATGCCCGTGGCTTCGTCTCGGGCGGCGGCACGTTGTTCGAGGAACTGGGCTTTTATTATGTCGGCCCCATCGACGGCCACAATTTCGACCACCTGCTGCCGGTCTTGAAGAACGTCCGCGATTCCAAGGACAACAAGCCGGTGCTGATCCATGTGGTGACGCAAAAGGGCCGGGGTTATGGTCCCGCCGAAGCCGCCGCCGACAAGTATCACGGCGTCGGCAAATTCGACGTGGTCACCGGGGTTCTGGCCAAGCCCAAGGCCAACGCCCCCAGCTACACCTCGGTGTTCGCCCGGGCTTTGTTGGCCGAAGCGGCGGCGGACGACCGGGTCGTCGCCATCACCGCCGCCATGCCGGCCGGCACCGGTTTGGACAAGTTCGCCGAGAAATACCCCAAGCGCTGTTTCGATGTCGGCATCGCCGAACAGCATGCGGTGACCTTTGCCGCCGGTTTGGCCTGTGAAGGCTTCAAGCCGTTCTGCGCGCTTTATTCCACCTTCTTGCAGCGTGGCTACGACCAGTTGGTCCATGACGCGGTGTTGCAGAAGCTGCCGGTGCGTTTCGCCATCGACCGCGCCGGTCTGGTCGGCGCCGACGGCGCCACCCATGCCGGGTCCTTCGATCTGGCGTTCCTGGGATGCCTGCCCGACATCGTGCTGATGAGCCCGGCGGACGAAGCCGAACTGATGCATATGGTGGCCACCGCTGCCGCCATCGACGACCGGGCCAGCGCCTTCCGCTATCCGCGCGGTGAAGGCGTGGGGGTCGAACTGCCCGAACGCGGTCAGGTCCTGCCCATCGGCAAGGGCCGGGTGATCCGTGAAGGCAGCCGTGTCGCCATTCTGTCGCTTGGCACCCGTCTGGCCGAATCCTTGAAGGCCGCCGACGATCTGGCGGCGCGGGGGTTGTCCACCACCGTGGCCGACGCCCGCTTCATGAAGCCGTTGGACGAAGATTTGATCGGCCGTCTGGCCCGCGAACACGAAGTGCTGGTGACGGTGGAAGAAGGCTCGGTGGGCGGTTTCAGCAGCCAGGTGCTGCATTTCCTGGCCCATTCAGGGGCGTTGGATCGCGGCCTGAAGGTGCGGCCCATGGTGTTGCCCGATTCCTTCCTGGAACACGAAGCACCCCTGAAGCAATACGACATGGCCGGCCTGAACGCCCCGCAGATCGTCGCCTGCGTGCTGGCGGCCCTGGGGCAGGGGGCGGCCGCCGTCTCTGCCTAGATTAGGTAGATATTAAATAAGCAATATATACTGCCAGTGGGTGTGGCTCCGCCCTTATACCTATTCCACACAGCAAATGGTGGGGAAGGTGGTGCCATGACTACGGATTCCCGAATGTTTCGTTGCGGTAATGTTGAATCCTCAAATTCCAGTGGTATGCTATATGCCTGCATGCTTGAAGTCATAGGGCACTCGAATATGGAATTGGAAAAACTTCAGGAAAGCGCCCGTCGCGCCAGCACCTTGCTGAAGGCCATGAGCAACGAACATCGTCTGATGATTCTGTGTCAGTTGCTGCATGGCGAAAAGTCGGTGGGCGAACTGGAACGCCTGATCGGTCTGTCGCAATCGGCCTTGTCGCAACATCTGGCCCGTCTGCGTCGCGACAATCTGGTGCAGACCCGTCGCCAGGCCCAGACCATCTATTATTCCCTGTCGGGTGCCGAAGCCAGCGCGGTGATCAACACGCTTTATGGCCTTTACTGCGCCAAGGAAGCCGGCGGCGTCTGCGCCGCCTAAGCAGCAGCTATGGCACGGGCCGGGGTGACAACCGGCCTGACCGGAAACGGCTTTAACGCCGCAACGGGAACTTCAGATAACGGGTCCCGTTGCTTTCCGGTTCGGGCAGGTTGCCGGCGCGGATGTTGACCTGCAGCGACGGCAACAACAATTCCGGCATCTCCAAAGTGGCGTCACGGCTTTGGCGCATGGTGACGAATTCCGCCTCGCTGATGCCGTCGCGCGCATGGATGTTGGTGGCCTTTTGGGCGGCGACGCTGGTTTCCCAAGCGATGTCGCGGCCACCGGGACCATAATCGTGGCCGACGAACATGCGGGTGTCGGGCGGCAATTCCAGCAAACGACGGGTCGAGCGATAGAGGGTGGCGGCGTCGCCGCCGGGAAAGTCGCAGCGTGCCGTACCGAAATCCGGCATGAATAAAGTGTCGCCGACGAAAACCGCGTCACCGATGTGATAAGCCATGCAAGCCGGGGTGTGGCCGGGCACGTGCAGGGCGGTCACGCAAAGCCCGTCCACCTGAATCTGGTCGCCATCTTCCAGCAAGCGGTCGAACTGGCTGCCGTCGCAGGGGAAGCCGGGCAGGTTGTAAAGTCCGGCAAAGGTTTTCTGCACCACGGTCACATTGCCGCCGATGGCTGTCTTCGCCCCGGTGCGCCGAGCCATCTCGGCCAGCCCGGTCATGTGGTCGGCATGGACATGGGTGTCCATGACCCAGGCGACACTGAGACCGTGGGTTTTGACGAAGTCACAAACGGCGTCGATGGAGCCGGTCGAAACCCGGCCGTTGCGACGGTCGTAATTCAGAACCGGGTCGATGACCACACACGCCGAGGCGCCGGGAGCCCGGACCACATAAGTGATGGTCCAGGTGACCGGGTCGAAGAAAGCGTTGACCACGGGGGCGACGGCTTGCGGCATCAGGGACTCCTAAAAGAACCCCTCGATTATCCAAGAGATGCTGTTATTTGCAAATAGTCTTATATAGCCAAACGCCATCGGGCTGGGTCAGGCGCTGCAAACGCCCGCTTTTCACCAGCCGATTGAGATGCGCCACCGTCTCGCCCATGGCGAAGCCGGTCTGGTGGTCATCCAGCGGACGGGGGAACAGATGGCGCAGGGCCTGCAGCGCGGTCACCGGCTGGGCGCAGGCTTCCAGGGCCTTGTTCAGGCGGTCGTCGTGATGGGCCAGCAATTGGTCGGCCCGTTCATGCAGGCCGCGAAACGGCAGCTTGTGCGAGGGCAGCACCAGGCAATCGGCGGGGAAGGCTGCCTTCAGCCGCACCAGACTGTCCAGGAACAGCGCCAGCGGGTCGGAATCGGGTTCTTGCGGCCAAACGCCGACCACCGGTGATATGCGCGGCAGAATCTGGTCGCCGGAAATCAGCACGTTCAGGTCGTCGCAGAACAGGCAGGCATGTTCGGGGGCATGTCCGCGTCCGATGAAGACGCGCCAATCGTGGTCGCCGATCTTCAGCACGTCGCCTTCGCGGATCACTGAAACCGCCGGCGGCAGGGGCTTGATCCGCTCGGCATAGCTGCCGGAACGGGCGCGGATACCGTCCAGCATGGATTCGGCGTAACCACAGCGGCGGTAATAATCCACCTGGTTGTCCACGTATTGCGGACCACCTTCCAGCATCAGCATGCGGCCATAGGACCATTCGCCGATCGTGGCGGTCAAGCGGATGCCGAAACGTTCGGTCAAGGGACCGGCCAAGCCCATGTGGTCGGGGTGGAAATGGGTGCAGATCAACCGGGTGATCGGCTTGCCGCCCAAGGGGCCGGCCAGCAACGCGTCCCAATGGGCCAAGGTGTCGTCGTTGCCCACCCCGGTGTCGACGACGGTCCAACCGTCGCCGTCGGCCAGCGCCCACAGATTGATGTGGTCCAGGGCAAAGGGCAACGGCATGCGAATCCACAATACGCCGGGGGCGACTTCGCGGGTGGTGGCGATGTCGGGCGGGGACGGGAAGGGATGGTCAAGCGTGACGTGGCTCACGAAAATATTCTCCGATGTTTTCGGTATCATGATACCGATTTGACGTCAGGCGACAACAGCGTAGATTTGTCTCATGAGCCAAGAAAGCAATCCTTCCCTTCGTATCGGTGTCGATTTAGGGGGCACCAAGACCGAAGCCATCGCGCTGGATGCCGACAGCGGCGCCGAGTTGGACCGTTGCCGTGTCCCCACCGTCAAGGGCGATTACGACGCCACCATCGCCACCATCAAGGATCTGGTGCAGGGGCTGGAAAGCCGTCTGGGGCGGTCGGGCCGCGTCGGGATCGGCATTCCCGGCACCATCAGTCCGGCCAGCGGCTTGGTGAAGAACGCCAATTCCACCTGGTTGATCGGCCGGCCCTTCGACCGTGACCTGGAGCTTGCCTTGGGCCGGCCGGTGCGGCTGGCCAACGACGCCGATTGTTTCGCCCTGTCCGAAGCCACCGACGGTGCCGGCGCCGGGGCGGATTGCGTCTTCGGGGTGATCTTGGGTACCGGGGTGGGGGCGGGCGTGGTGGTTCACGGCCGCTTGCTGTCGGGGCCCAACGCCATTGCCGGCGAATGGGGCCACAACCCGTTGCCCTGGCCCGAACAGGACGAATTGCCCGGCCATGCCTGCTATTGCGGCAAGTTCGGCTGTGTCGAAACCTTCCTGTCGGGGCCGGCCATCGAACGCCAGTTCGGACAAGGATTGTCCTTGCCCGAGATCGTCGCCCTGGCCGAACAAGGCGACGACCGGGCCGAAGGTGTGTTGGGCCGGACCGAGGACCGCTTGGCCCGCGCCTTGGCCACGGTGATCAACATCCTTGATCCCCATGTGGTGGTTTTGGGCGGCGGGGTCGGCAACATGGCCCGGCTTTACCGCAACGTGCCCCGTTTGTGGGGGGAATACGTGTTCTCGGATAAGGTCGCCACCCGGTTGCTGCCCCCCCGGCATGGCGATTCGTCGGGGGTGCGCGGGGCGGCGTGGCTGTGGCCAAAATAAAGGCCGTTGCGTTTCCGCAACGGCCTTGACTGCGATGGTAGATTCTTACATGCCCATCAGGGCGCGCACGTGTTCCTTGACCGAAGCGGCCAGGGCGTTGACGTCATAGCCGCCTTCCAGCACCGACACCACGCGGTTGCCGGCACTTTCCTGGGCCACGTCCAGCAATTGTTCGGTGGCCCATTTGAAGTCGCTGGTCTTCAGGCGCAGATGGGCCAGGGGATCGGCGGCATGGGCGTCGAAGCCGGCCGAGATGATCACGAAGTCGGGGGCGTATTCCCGAAGCTTGTAGATCAGCTGGTCGGCAAAGGCCTGACGGAAATCGTCCGAGGCGCAGCCGGCCGGCAGCGGCACGTTGACCATGCGGCCCAAGCCGCCGGTTTCCTCGGCCAGACCGGTATTGGGATAAGCGTGTTCCTGGTGGGTCGAGGCGTACAGCATGTTGGGCTCGTCCCACAGGATATGCTGGGTGCCGTTGCCATGGTGAACGTCGAAATCGACGATGGCCACCCGCTTGAAGCCGTGGGCGTCACGGGCATGCAACGCGCCGATGGCGGCGTTGTTGAACAGGCAGAAGCCCATGGCGGCGTCGCGTTCGGCGTGGTGTCCCGGCGGGCGCACGGCGCAAAAGGCGTTGCGCGCCTGCTTGGCGGCCACCGCGTCGACGGCGGCGCAGACGGCACCGGCCGAACGCAGGGCGGCGTCGCCCGATTGGTACGACAGCAAGGTGTCGGGATCGATGTGGAAGGTTTCCCCCGGTTCCGGCACCGAAGACAGCACGTGGTCCACGTGGTGCGAGCAATGGGCGCGCAGCAATTGTTCACGACTGGCTTGCGGCGCTTCCTCGCGCAGCAGCATCATGAACTCTTCGGATTCCAAACCTTGCAATACCGCCTTCAGGCGGTCGGCGCATTCCGGGTGATAGTCGCCTGTGTCGTGTTGCAGGCAGACCGGGTGTGTGAACAGCAGTGTGGCCATGTTGTTTCTTCGGACGTCCCTTTTTGGTGTTTGATTTATTCTCGATGAAGACAAGGGTAATTTCCATAACCGTTTTCGCATGGGGCCAATCCGAATGGGGTCACGTCTTCGTATAGATCAATTGTTGGTGGATCGCGGCTTGGCTGAAAGCCGCACCAAGGCCCAAGCCTTGGTCATGGCCGGTCTGGTCATCGTCGGCGACAAGCGTGTCGACAAACCCGGCACCCAAGTGGCCGAGGACGTGGTGGTGGAGCTGAAAGGCCAGGACCATCCCTGGGTGTCGCGTGGTGGCCTGAAACTGGTGGAAGCCCTGGACCGCTTCGCCATCGACCCCAGCAATCTGGTGGCGGTGGACGTGGGGGCTTCGACCGGCGGTTTCACCGACGTGCTGCTGACCCGTGGCGCAGCCAAGGTCTATGCCGTCGATGTCGGCCATGGGCAATTGGCCTGGAAGCTGCGCAACGATCCCCGTGTCGTGGTGCTGGAACGCACCAACGCCCGTCATCTGAATGCCGAGCTGATCCCCGAGCCGCCCAACATGGTGGTGTGCGACGCCAGCTTCATCGGGCTGGAGGTGGTGCTGCCCGCAGCCCTTTCCCTAGCCGCTTCCGGCGCCGTTCTGGTGGCGTTGATCAAGCCGCAATTCGAAGTGGGTAAGGGAAGGGTCGGCAAGGGCGGCGTGGTCCGCGAACCGGAACTGCACGCCGAAGTTTGCGACCGCATCACCCAGTGGTTGCCGACCCAGCCCGGCTGGCAGGTGGAAGGGCTGTGTGACAGCCCGATCAAGGGGCCGGAAGGCAACAAGGAATTCCTGATCATCGGCCGCAAATGTGCTCTCGTTTCGAACTGAGCGAAGAGGTGCGTACGCTGTTCGTCAGCCTGGGGTTGACGGTGCCGCCGCCTTGGCCCAACGCCACCCTTTTCCGTCCCACCGACCGCGCTCTGGTGGTGGGACGCGGCCAGGGGCGTCTGCTGTCCTGGGGGCTGCGGGTGGATTGGGACAAGGCGCCGATCATCAATGCGCGGATGGAAAGTGTGCCCGACAAGCCGTTGTTCAAACGGCTTTTGGGCAAACGGATTTTGGTTCCGGCCAGTGCGTGGTGGGAATGGGATGCGGCCAAGACCAAGATGCGGCTGGCCCGTGCCGATGGCGGGTTGATGACTTTCGCCGGGCTTTATGACGGCGACACTTTCGTCATCCTGACCCGCGCCGCCACCCCCGATCTGCACCACGTGCACGACCGTATGCCGGTTCTGGTGGATCGTCGTTGGGTCGAGGGCGGTCCGCCGCTTCCGCTGGATGCCGAGATCACTGTGACGGTGGACGCAGCACCCAAGCCGCAGGGGGATTTGTTCGGTTAACCCAGGCTGAAGGTGTCGGCCGGCGGGTTGATCAAGTCCCAACCCAGACGCAGACACACCGCCAGCACAATCAGGGCCAGGGCCAGACGCAGGTGCTCGCCGCGCAACTTTCCGCCCAGGCGGGCGCCGAATTGGGCGCCGACCACGCCGCCCACCAACAGCGTCAACATCAAGATGACATCCACCGTGTGGGTGGCGATGGATTGCAAAAACGTCACGTTGGCGGTGACGAAGATGATCTGGAACAACGAGGTGCCGACCACCACCGAAGTGGGCATTTCCAGGACGTAGATCATCAACGGCACCATGACGAAGCCGCCACCGACGCCCATGATGGCGGCCAGCACGCCGCCGAACACGCCGACGCCCAACGGCATCAGGGCGCTGATGTAAAGGCCCGAGCGGGCGAAACGCATCTTGAAGGGCAGGGTATGCCAGGGATGGCGGTGCCGTTTGCGCAGCCGGCCGCCGCTGCCCGATTGCAACAGGGCGCGGACCGATTCGATGCCCATGGTGGAGCCGATGAAGCCCAGGAACACCACGTAACAGATGGAAATCACCAGATCGATCTGACCCAGGCTTTTCAGCCAACCGAACAGGGCGACGCCCAGGACCGACCCGACGAAGCCGCCCACCGTCAGCACCGTGCCCATGCGGAAATCCACGTTCTTGCGACGCCAATGGGCGATCAGGCCCGAGACGCTGGCGCCCACCACCTGGTTGGCGCCGGTGGCCACCGCCACCGCCGGGGAAATGCCCATGAACATCAAAAGCGGGGTCAGCAGGAACCCGCCGCCAACGCCGAACAAGCCGGACAGAAAACCGACGCCGCCGCCAAGGGCCAGCAGGTGGAAGATGTCGACCGACAGGCCAGCGATGGGCAGATAGACGGGCACGGCACACCTTCTTCCATGGTGGGCTCGGGTATACGCCCAAACCGGGTTCGGGCGCTACCAAACATTAGATGTCACTAAAATAAATTAGTGGCTCTTGAAGTAGGACGCGGCCTCGTAGGGGGCCAGGGCGGCGGCATCGGCCTTGGTGACCGGGGCCTGCGGACGCGGCGCCGAGCGGCTTTCCAGCGCCGCTTCATAGGGGCTGCTGCAGGCGGCCAGCAACAACAAGGCGGTGGCGGCAAGGATGATCTTCATGGTGGTCTCCGAAGATGCGTAAGGGGTTGGCGGCATGCTATCGGGTGCCGTATCGAAGTTCAAGAATGGCATGTAACCAACAGAAATAAAACAATAAAAACGACACACTTAAAGTGTCATCCGGGTGGTTGACGCTTTGGATTGTGAAAACGGTTTCACCGACATGTCAACTTCTGTTAACGGCGGGCCGGAACCTTGTTCGTTTGTTTGGATTAAGCTGGCTTTGGGTTCGTTCGTTCGCGAAGAGGTCGCCCATGTCATTTTCTGATACCGGGTTGGCGTGTCATCAGACCGCAGCCTTTGCCATCCGAACCTTTGCCTGCGCCTTGGAGGCCGAGGCCAAGAACGGCACTGTTCCGGTGTCGGTGATCCGGCGTCTGTGCGATGTCCTGGCCGCCACCCCTGGCCCGCTGTCGGGCACCTATGTCGCCGCCCATGCGTCCTGCGTCACCGCCTTCGCCCATGACCAGGTGCTGCAGCAGCGCCGAAACGCGCTGGGGCGATTGTTGGTGAAACCCTTCGCCCGCTTGTTCGACGACCCGGCGGCTGGGGTGGAGCGGGCGCATCTGGGGCAGTTCTTCGAGGCGGTCAAGATTCTTCTGGGGGCGGACAAATACGACCAACTGGACCGTATCTGCCAGGACATCGTGGCCGATCCGGCCCAAGGTACCTCCCAGCCGTGGGAGGCGTTCTATGTCGACCCCCGTTCGGAGGCCGTGTTCGAACAGGTGCTGGTCGACGTGGTGCGGGCCTTTCAGCGTTTCGACATCCGGCGCGAATGGTTCCTGACCATCATGAACCACAACGCCGCTTATCAATCCACCGGCAGCCGCAGTTTCGTCCGCAAAGGGCGCGAGGAAAACACCGCCGCCTATTTCGGGCCGCGCCAGCTTGATCTGGTGTTGGGCTGCATGTTCGCCGTGCTGCGCCAGGGGGCGGGGCTGCGGGGGCAGGATTTTCAGCGGCGCCAAGGCATCGGAGTCGAAGCCCTTTGCGGGCCGATGATGCTGCACCTGACCAAGGCCCGGGCCTGGCCGTCCTGACCATCTTGTGGGGCTTGCCTTGCCGTCTTGGCGGGGCAACAATCCCGCACGGCTTTCGGCAATCCGGCGGGTGGTCCCATGTTGCGCAAGTTCCAGTATCTGATGGCCCTGGCGCGTGAGCGTCATTTCGGCCGTGCCGCCACCGCCTGCAACGTGGCCCAGCCGACGCTGTCCAATGCCATCCGTCAGCTGGAAGAAGAATTGCGGGTGCCCATCGTCGAGCGCGGCCACCGCTTTTTGAAGTTCACCCCCGAAGGCGAGAAGGTGCTGGAATATGCCCGGCGCATCTGTGGCGACTTCGATTCCCTGGTCCAGGATCTGGGCGCGCCCGGCCACGAATTGTCGGGGCAATTGCGTTTGGGGGTGATCCCCACCGCGCTTCCCATGGTCGCCCATCTGGTGGCGCCGTTCACCGCCCGCCATCCCGGCATCAAGGTCACCATCATCTCGCTGTCGTCGCGCCAAATTCAGCGCGGATTGGACAATTTCGAGCTGGATGCCGGGGTGACCTATCTTGACAATGAACCGTTGACGGGGGTGCGCATGCAGCCCCTTTATTCGGAACGCTATTTCCTGCTGACCCATCGCGACGGCGCCCCCGTCGACCGCGCCGACATCACCTGGGCCGAGGCGGCGCGGCTGCCGCTGTGCCTGCTGACCCCGGACATGCAGAACCGGCGCATCGCCGACAGCGCCTTCCTGATGGCCGGGCACCAGGTCGAGCCGGTGATGGAAACCAATTCCATGATCAACATCTTCACTGCGGTGCAGCATGGGCCATGGTCTTCCATCGTTCCGGGACAATTGTTGGGGCTGATGCGGCTGCCCGACGACTTGATAGCTTTTCCCTTGGTAACACCAGATGTGACCTATGTGGTCGGCATCGTTTACGCCGACCGCTCGCCGGTGGTTCCAGCGGCGAAAGCCTTGGCTTCCGTGGCTTCTACCGAGAAGTTGGCATCCAGAATACCGCTTTTGGTCAAGGAGGCCTTGGCCCGCAACGGCATCCTGTGGACGGCGACCCGGGCCACCCGCTCGGGCGGGGTTTGATAGCTATTTGCTATCGCAGCATGGGCATTTTGTATTTGAAACCCTGGTGGGGAATGTTTCAGCTTAGCGGCAATTAAGTACCGGCGTGGCAAGCGGTCCCGCCGGTCCACAGCAAGACACCCACAGGGAGTATCTGCCGCGATGACAGCCGCCGCCTGGAATGCGGAGCGCGCCCGCGCCATCATTGACAGCCATCGTTCCCTCAGGGGCGCGCTGTTGCCCATGCTGCACGCGCTGCAGGAAGAATTCGGCTATGTGGATGCCGACGCGGCGCCTCTGTTGGCTGACAGCCTGAACCTGTCGAAAGCGGAAGTTCACGGCGTCATCACTTTCTATCACGAATTCCGCCAATCCCATCCCGGCCGCCATGTGGTTCGTGTCTGTGTGGCCGAAGCCTGTCAGGCCCGGGGCTCGGACAAGTTGGTGGATCATCTGAAATCCAAGCTGGGCATCGATCTGGGCGAAACCCGTGCCGACGGGGAATTCACCCTGGAGGCGGTTTATTGCCTGGGCAATTGCGCCCTGGGGCCGTCAGCCTTGGTTGACGATCAATTGATGGGCCGCCTGACCCCCGCCCGCATCGACGGAGCCCTGGCATGAGCGCCGCAATCACCCTTTACGTTCCCCGCGACGCCGCTGCCCTGTCGGTGGGCGCCGATCAGGTGGCGGCCGCCATCGTCGCCGAAGCCGAGGCGCGGAAGCTGCCGGTCCATATCGTGCGCAATGGCTCGCGCGGCATGTTGTGGCTGGAACCGTTGGTCGAGGTGGCGACCCCCGCCGGCCGCGTCGCCTATGGCCCGGTCACCCCTGAAAACGTTGCCGAGCTGTTCGATGCCGGCTTCCTGGAGGCCAAGCCCCATCCGTTGGGCCATGGCCTGACCGAGGAAATCTTCTACTTCAAGCATCAACAGCGCCTGACCTTCGCCCGCTGCGGAGTGACCGACCCGTTGTCGGTGGCCGATTACCAAGCCCATGGCGGTTTCGCCGGGCTGGAAAAGGCCTTGAAGATGACGCCGGCCGAGATCGTCAAGGAAGTGACCGATTCCGGCCTGCGCGGTCGTGGCGGCGCCGGTTTTCCCACCGGCATCAAATGGAACACGGTGCTGAACGCCCCATCGGACGAAAAATTCGTCTGCTGCAACGCCGATGAAGGCGACAGCGGCACCTTCGCCGACCGCATGATCATCGAAGGCGACCCCTTCTTGCTGATCGAGGGCATGACCATCACCGCCTTGGCGGTGGGTGCCCGGCAGGGCTATGTCTATCTGCGGTCCGAATATCCGCATGCGGTCGAGACCCTGCGCGAAGCCATCCGCATTGCCTATGAACAGGACTGGCTGGGCAGCAACATCCATGGTTCCGGTCACGACTTCCATCTGGAAGTGCGCGTCGGCGCCGGTTCTTATGTGTGCGGCGAAGAGACCGCCATGCTGGAAAGCCTGGAAGGCAAGCGCGGCGTGGTCCGTGCCAAGCCGCCCATCCCGGCCTTGGAAGGTCTGTTCGGCAAGCCCACCGTCGTCAACAACGTGTTGACCCTGACCTCGGTGCCGGTAGTGCTGGCCCAGGGCGCCGCGTTCTATCGCGATTTCGGCGCCGGGCGGTCCCATGGCACCCAGCCGTTCCAGCTGGCCGGCAACATCGCCCGTGGTGGATTGGTGGAACTGGCCTTCGGCGTTTCCTTGCACGATCTGGTTTACCGCTATGGTGGCGGCACCGCCACCGGGCGGCCGCTCCGGGCGGTGCAGGTGGGCGGCCCCTTGGGCGCCTATGTGCCGGAAAGCCAATTGTCGCTGTCGGCCGATTACGAATCCATGGCGGAAGCCGGGGCCATGCTGGGCCATGGCGGTCTGGTGGTGTTCGACGACAGCGTGCGCATGGATCACATGGCGCGGTTCGCCATGGAATTCTGCGCCGAGGAATCGTGCGGCAAATGCACGCCGTGCCGTATCGGTTCGACCCGTGGCCGCGAGGTGCTGGACAAGATCGTCGCCGGTATCGACCGGGCGGCCAACATGATCTTGCTGGAAGACCTTTGCACGGTGATGACCGATGGGTCGCTGTGCGCCATGGGTGGGCTGACGCCGTTGCCGGTGAAAAGCGCCATCCGTCATTTCCCCGAAGATTTCGCCTAAAGACCGGGAGCCCGCCATGTCCCTTCGCTGCCAGGATTTCGGAACCCCCGCCAAACAAGGCGCCGCTTCCATCACTGTGACCATCGATGGCCGCGCCGTCAGCGTGCCGGAAGGCACCTCGGTGATGCGCGCCGCAGCCGAGGCCGGGATCATGATCCCCAAATTGTGTGCAAGCGACCATCTGGAACCCTTTGGCTCGTGCCGCCTGTGTCTGGTGGAAATCGACGGCCGCAAGGGCACGCCGGCTTCGTGCACCACCCCGGTGGCCGAGGGCATGAAGGTGTGCACCAACAATCCGCGCCTGTCGGCGCTGCGCAAGGGGGTGATGGAGCTTTATATCTCGGACCACCCGTTGGATTGCCTGACCTGTCCGGCCAACGGCAATTGCGAGCTGCAGGACATGGCCGGCGCCGTCGGCCTGCGCGAGGTCCGCTATGGTTTCGCCGGTGAAAACCACCTGACCGAGACCAAGGACACCAGCAATCCCTATTTCCAATACGACCCGGCCAAATGCATCGTCTGCTCGCGCTGTGTGCGGGCCTGCGCCGAGGTGCAGGGTACCTTCGCCCTGAACGTTTCGGGGCGCGGTTTCGCCTCGCGCATCACCCCCGGTCCGTCGCTGGATTTCATGGGCTCGGAATGCGTGTCGTGCGGCGCCTGTGTTCAGGCCTGCCCCACCGCCACCTTGATCGAAAAATCGGTGGCCAGACTGGGCCAGCCCGAACACGTGGTGGAAACCACCTGCGCCTATTGTGGGGTGGGCTGTTCCTTCCGCGCCGAAATGCAGGGCGACAATGTGGTGCGCATGGTGCCCAGCAAGGATGGCGGCGCCAATGCCGGCCATTCCTGCGTCAAGGGCCGCTTCGCCTGGGGCTATGCCAGCCACAAGGACCGCAAGACCAAACCGATGATCCGTGAAAGCATCACCGATCCGTGGCGGGAAGTGGGCTGGGACGAAGCCATCGCCTATACGGCGGCCAAGTTCCGGGAAGTTCAGGACCGGCATGGTCCGCGTTCCATCGGTGGCATCACCTCGTCGCGTTGCACCAACGAAGAAATCTATGCGGTGCAAAAGATGATCCGCGCCGGTTTCGGCAATAACAACGTCGACACCTGCGCCCGCGTCTGCCATTCACCCACCGGTTATGGTCTGAAGCAGACCTATGGCACCTCGGCCGGCACCCAGGATTTCAAAAGCGTCGACAAATCCGACGTCATCATCGTCATGGGCGCCAACCCCACCGCCGGTCACCCGGTCTTCGCCTCGCGCCTGAAGCGCCGGGTACGCCAAGGCGCCAAGCTGGTGGTCATCGACCCGCGCTCCATCGATCTGGTCAAGGGGCCACATGTCGCCGCGCAACATCACCTGCAACTGAAGCCCGGCACCAATGTGGCGATGATCAACGCCCTGGCCCATGTGGTGGTCACCGAAGGTCTGGTGAACCAGGATTTCGTCCGCGAACGCTGTGACCTGATCAACTTCCAGCAATGGGCGGATTTCGTCGCCGAGGATCGCAATTCCCCCGAAACCCTGGAAGCCGAAACCGGCGTGTCGGCCCAAAGTGTGCGTCAGGTGGCGCGGCTTTACGCCACCGGCGGCAATGCCGCCATCTATTACGGCCTGGGGGTGACCGAACACAGCCAGGGCTCGACCACCGTCATGGGCATCGCCAATCTGGCCATGGCCACCGGCAATGTCGGGCGCGAAGGGGTGGGGGTCAATCCGCTGCGTGGTCAGAACAACGTCCAGGGATCGTGCGACATGGGGTCGTTCCCGCACGAATTTTCCGGCTACCGCGAGGTCAAGGACGATTCGGTGCGCGCCCTGTTCGAGGTCATGTGGGGCCGCGAACTGGATGCCGAGCCGGGCCTGCGCATCCCCAACATGTTCGACCAGGCCCTGCACGGCTCTTACAAGGGCATGTTCGTCCATGGCGAGGACATCGCTCAATCCGATCCCAACACCAACCATGTCACGGCGGCGCTGGAAGCCCTGGACTTCCTGGTGGTCCAGGATCTGTTCCTGAACGAGACGGCGGCTTACGCCCATGTCTTCCTGCCCGGCACCTCGTTTTTGGAAAAGGACGGCACCTTCACCAATGCCGAACGCCGCATCAACCGGGTGCGTCCGGCCATGGCGCCGCGGTCGGGCATGCATGAATGGCAAGTGGTCGCCGCCATCGCCACCGCCATGGGCTATCCCATGCACTGGAACAACGGCGCCGAGATCATGGCGGAAATCGCCAAGGTGACGCCGACCTTCAAGGGCGTCAGCTTCGAACGCCTGGACGCCGAAGGCAGCCTGCAATGGCCGGTCACCGATGCGGCGCCGCACGGCACGCCGATCATGCATGTGGACGGCTTCGTACGCGGCAAGGGCAATTTCGTCCTGACCGAATTCGTCCCCACCACCGAACAGACATCGCGGTTCTTCCCGCTGATCCTGACCACCGGTCGCATCCTGTCGCAATATAATGTGGGCGCCCAGACAAGGCGCACCGACAACGTCGCCTGGCACCCCGAGGACGTGTTGGAAATCCATCCCTTCGACGCCGAAAATCGCGGCATCGGTGACGGCGACATGGTGTCGCTGGCCAGTCGCATGGGGGCGACCACGCTTCGCGCCGAAATCACCGAGCGCGTCCCCCAGGGCGTGGTCTACACCACCTTCCACCATCCGGTGACCGGGGCCAACGTGGTGACCACCGACAATTCGGACTGGGCCACCAATTGTCCCGAATACAAGGTCACCGCCGTCCAGGTCGCCATCGCCAACGCGGTGCAGACCCTGGTGGCGGAATAAGGAAGACCGACCATGAGCCGCGCCAAGTCCTCACCACAAACCTCCCCGGCCGAGGGGGCTGATTGCTCGGTGCCGGTCAAGGGCGTCAGCCACCGCAACATCGCGGTGTCGGAAGTGGTGGAATGGCACCTGCCCGAGGAAGAGCCCACCGCTCTGGTCTATAATGGCCGGTCCTTCGCGGTGATGCTGGCCAGCCCGGCCGATCTGGAAGATTTCGGTCTGGGCTTTTCCCTGGCCGAAGGCGTGGTGGAAAACGCCTCGGAAGTGGATGACATCGAGGTTTTGCGCCTGGAGGCCGGTCTGGCGGTGCGCATGACCATCCCCAACGTGCGTGCCGCGGCGCTGATGAGCCGGGGCCGCGCCATGGAAGGGCGATCCGGCTGCGGCATCTGCGGCATCGAGACGCTGGAAGCGCTGCGTCGGCCGTTGAAGCCGGTGCGGCGTCCGGATGTGGCGCCCGAGGCCATCGCCCGGGCCTTCGATTCCTTGCACCATCATCAGCCCATGCGGGCGCGGAACTTTTCCGTCCATGGCGCCGCCTGGTGCGACCGCCAGGGCCGGGTGCTGCTGTCACGCGAAGACGTGGGGCGGCACACCGCGCTCGACAAACTCATCGGGGCCATGTCGCGGGCCGGGATGGACAATTCCGACGGTTTCGTCGTTATGTCCAGCCGCTGCGGTTTCGAACTGGTTCAAAAGGCGGCCAATGTGGGCATCGGCCTGCTGGCGTCGGTATCCGCCCCCACCACCATGGCGCTGTCCATGGCCAGGCAGGTGGGCATGTCCTTGGCGGTCAGCGCCAAGGCCAAGGCGGTTGTGGTGTTGGAGTGACCAAGGCCCGCGGCAAAAGCGGCCCATAGGGGAGGTTTCAAGGAATGAGTACTGCGTCCATCGCTTTGCCAGGGGGCATGCTGTCGCGCGAACGCACGATCGCCCGCCCCGGTTTCAATCGTTGGCTGGTCCCGCCGGCCGCTTTGGCCATCCATCTGTGCATCGGCATGGCTTACGGCTTCTCGGTGTTCTGGTTGCCGCTGTCGCGTGCCGTCGGCATCAACCAATCGGTGGCCTGTCCCGCCGACATGACCTTTATCCAAAGCGTCTTCGCCACCGGCTGCGACTGGAAGATTTCCATGCTGGGGTGGATGTACACCCTGTTCTTCGTCTTCCTGGGCTCGTCGGCCGCGGTGTGGGGCGGTTGGTTGGAAAAGGCCGGCCCGCGCAAGGCCGGCGTCGTCGCCGCCATCTGCTGGAGCGGCGGTCTGCTGATTTCCGCCCTGGGCGTCTATGTCCACCAGATCTGGCTGTTGTGGCTGGGCTCGGGCATCATCGGCGGTATCGGCCTGGGGCTGGGCTACATCTCGCCGGTCTCGACCCTGATCAAGTGGTTCCCCGACCGTCGCGGCATGGCGACCGGCATGGCCATCATGGGCTTCGGCGGCGGTGCCATGATCGGCGCCCCCATGGCCGACAAGCTGATGAAGTACTTCGCCACCCCCACCTCGGTGGGCGTGTGGGAAACCTTCGTCTGCCTGGGCATCATCTATTTCATCTTCATGATGGGCGGCGCCTTGGGGTATCGCGTTCCGGCCGAGAACTGGAAGCCCGCCGGCTGGACGCCGCCGGCGCCCGACAAGTCCAAGTCGATGATCACCGACAAGCATGTCCATTTGGACGTCGCCTGGCGCACCAAGCAGTTCTGGCTGGTCTGGGGCGTGCTGTGCCTGAACGTCACCGCCGGTATCGGCATCCTGGGCATGGCCTCGCCGCTGCTGCAGGAAGTGTTCGCCGGCAAGCTGATCGGCATCGAAGCCACCTTCAACGAGCTTTCCGCCGCGCAAAAGGGCCAGATCGCCGCCGTGGCGGCGGGCTTCACCGGCCTGCTGTCGCTGTTCAACATCGCCGGGCGTTTCTTCTGGGCGTCGCTGTCGGACAAGCTGGGCCGCAAGAACACCTATTTCGTCTTCTTCGCGCTGGGCATCTTGATGTACGCCTCGGTGCCGTTCGCTTCGCAAGGCGGCGCGCTGATCTTGTTCGTACTGATGTTCTGCGTCATCGTCTCCATGTATGGCGGCGGCTTCGCCACCGTGCCGGCCTATCTGGCCGACATGTTCGGCACCAAGATGGTAGGCGCCATCCACGGCCGTCTGTTGACCGCGTGGTCGACGGCCGGCGTGCTGGGCCCGGTTCTGGTCAACTACATCCGTGAATACCAGTTGGAACACGGTGTGGCCCGAGCCGACGTCTACAACATCACCATGTACATCCTGGCCGGTCTGTTGGCACTGGGCTTCCTGTGCAACTGGCTGGTGACCTCGGTGGCCGAAGAACACCACATGAGTGACGAGGAACTGGCCGAGGAAAAGAAGATCGCCGACGACACCCACCAGCATTTCGTCGCCGACGTGGAAGCCCTGGCCGACGAGGTCAAGCATTCCTGGAAGGTGACCTTGGCCTGGGCGGTGGTGTGGGTGCCCCTGGCCTGGGGTATCTGGATCACCATCCAAAAGACCCTGCAATTGTTCCACTGATCCCTGAGCCTGAACACCTGGCCGCCCGGGCAACCGGGCGGCCTTTTTTATGGTGCCGGGTGAACCGCCACCCATTGCAACGGACGCAAGGAGCGGGTGAAGCCGCGCTTGAAACCGGCGATGCCGCGCAGCTTGGCGTCGAAGGCCGGATCGGTGTGCAACAGGCCCAGGTGGAAACGCTCCAGTCCCCGGTCGTGTGCATCCAGGATGGCCTGCGCCAAAGGGGCGTGGGACAGGGGCTTGTTGCCCAAACGCCGTGAAATGCCGGCTTGGTAATAGCAATCGCGGTCATGACGCGAAACGATCACCACGCTCACGGGATTGGCGTCCAGATGGGCGACGTACAGCCACGCCGCGTCATCGGCCAATCTCTGCCGCAAATCGTCGGGCCGCATGGGCGCGGCTCGGTTTTCCGCGCGACACAGCTCGAAATAGGCGCCGACAAGGCTGTTGTCGTCATCACCTTGCCAACGACGGATATCCAAATTCCGACGGCCCCAGCGCACCTGCTGACGATGGGTGTCGCGGAAGGCTTTTTCGATTTCCTGGGGGCTTTGATCCAGCATGATCCAAGCCTGTTCGAAAGAACGACGCGTTCGGCCATGACGGTCAAGCCAGTCGGCAACCGGGGCCATTTCGTCGCCATCGCGTTCCACCAAGATGAAGGGCGCCTGCAGGTGAGTAGCCAGTTTTTCCAGACGATCGAGGGCCAGGATCAGCGCCGGCTCGCCGATGCCGGGCAGCGGGGTCAGGCGCAAGGCCGATTGCAGGCACGCCAAGGGGCCGTCGCCTTCGATTGTGCATTCCACGTGCAGCACGGGGGCGTTTCCCTGAACCACCAGAAAGGAAGCATCCTCGGCCGCGCCCATCACCGGATCATGGCGGCTCAGTCGATCGGGCTTGCTGTGCCAGGGATCGCGAAGGGGGTCGCGCCGCAGGGGGTGGTCGGGAACGGCGTCGCGCAGGCGGGCATGTTCCCCGGCCGAGGTGGTGGCCGACACCGTGCGCAGGTCGTCTGTCCCGTCTTCGTCCAAGGCTGGGGTGCGGCCCTGACCGCGCAGCCGGGACAGCACCCACGTTCCTTGCTGGGGATCGCCCAGCAGACGATAGCGATGTTCCAAGATGTCGGCCCGCGCGTTCAAGGGCGGGCCGTTGCTCAAGGCCCGGTCCAGGCAGGCCAAGGCGGTCTGTTTCAGCCCCATGGTCGCGAACGTGGCGGCCAAAGGGGCATAGGGGGCGTTGGCGGCTTGCAGCAAGCCGTGCAGGCTGTTCAGGAATTCCGCCGGCAGGACGCCGTGCAGGGGGGCAAGATGCGACGGATCCGAAGTCGCGATGGCGCGAGCCAGAATCTGGTCTTCTTGCGATGCGGGTGAGTGCATGAAAATTCCGATCACATCGCGGGGCATGCCTTAGTGTATGGGGAAAGTTTTCATTTTGTCAGCATGGTGGAAAGATCACCGCGGTTTCGTCGATCCGTGAACCTGCACCCTTGATCGCCCCGGCAACGGGGGCGGCTTTTTTCATTCCGGACGGCCTGTGTTACCCTTGGCGTCAAGCCAAGGAGGGGGCATGAACGCCAGCGTCAACGTCACCGCCCTGTTCGCCCTGTTGTTCAGTGTCGTGCTGATGATGTGCGGAGCGGGCGCCCTGACCACGGTGCTGTCGGTGCGGTTGGACGGCGCCGGGGTGTCGGCGGCCGAGATCGGTCTGCTGACCGCCGCTTATTTCACCGGCACCATCCTGGGTTCGCTGACCGCCGGCCGCACGGTGTCGGGTGTCGGCCATATCCGTGCTTTCGCCGTTTTCACCTCGTTGCTGTCGGCGGCCACTTTGGGCCATGCGCTGATGGTCGATCCGCTGGCCTGGGGCATGCTGCGCCTGGCCGAGGGCTATTGCATGGCCGGCATGTTGATCTGTGTGGAAAGCTGGTTGAACCAGTCCGCGCAACCGGCCAACCGGGGCAAGGTGCTGGCCCTTTACATGGTCTGCCTGTATGGCGGATACGGCGCCGGTCAGTTCCTGCTGGGCCTGCCCGGCACGGCGGGGGCGGCCATGTTCGCCATCTTGTCCATCTGCCTGTCGGTGGCCCTGGTGCCGGTGGCGCTCAGCCGTCAGGCACCGCCACCCTTGCCACGGGTCGGGTCGTTCTCGGTGCCGCGCCTTTACAAGGTGTCGCCCTTTGGCGCGGTGGGGGCGGGGATCAGCGGTGCGGTCACCGGCACGCTATACGGCCTGGGGCCGGTCTTTGCCTTGAATCTGGGGTATGGCGCCGAACAGGCCGGCCAGTTCATGAGCGCCGCCGTGTTGGGCGGTGTGTTGCTGCAATGGCCGCTGGGATGGCTGTCCGATCTGTTCGACCGCCGCACGGTTTTGGTCGGGTTGTTCGTCGCCTTGGCCGTCACGGGAATCGTTACCGCCTTTCTGCCCGATGGCGTCTTCGTCGCCTTGCTGGCGGCGGCGGTGTTCCTGGGCGGGCTGACCTTCGCCGTCTATCCGGTCAGCATCGCCCAAGTGAACGACCATCTGGCCGCCGACGACATGGCGGCGGCCGGCGGCGGGTTGATCCTGCTGTATTCCGCCGGGGCGGCTGTCGGTCCGTTTGTGGCCTCGGCGGCGATGACGTTCCTGGGGGCGCCTGGCTTGCCGTTGTTCAGCGCTGTCGTCGCCTTGGCGGCAGCGGCTTTCGGGCTGTGGCGCATGCGGGTCCAACCGCCGGTTCCCGCCCAGGATCAGGGCGCGTTTGCCGCCATACCGCGCACCACACCGGTGGTGATCCGTCTGGATCCGCGCATCGACCAGGGAAGCGTCGATATGCCGACAGATGATGATCTGAAATAAGCATATTTTTCATAGAAATGACTTCTGAGATCACAGAATCGTCGTACCGATTCCGTGATGATGCGTTGTTGTTTGTTCTTCTTTATGTGACTTGCTGCATGGATGTTCAGGCAGCTGTCCAAGGCGTGATTGTGCGTTGCGAAAATGCACCTTGATGGCATGAATTTGATTCAGTCCGTGTCGGAAAAATCATATATGAATCAATATGTAATTTATGTCTGAGTCATTTTTTTCAGCAAAAATCTTGAAATGAATCAGATAATGTGGTGTCCTGTCGCGGCTATGAGGGTCGATAGACTCCAAAGGTAAGACAAAAATCACCATGTATTCTAACAGAATGAGGTGCTCTTCGCACAAAACAGGTGCGAATAGAGTAATTATACTTTATGAGTGTAAAGCAATTAAATGAAAGTCCGAATTCACTTCGGCTGTCCCCTGTGCAGACATCAGGGAATCATCCGCCACGGCGCGATGTCACGTCGGATGTGGTCTTCCGGCACCCCCTGCCCAGTGATGGCAAGGCCATGTGGTCGCTGGTCTGCGACAATGGTGGTCTGGACCTGAACTCCCCTTACGCTTATCTGATGGCCTGCCGGAATTGGCCCGCCACCTGTGTGCTGGCCGAGGATGCCGACGGTCCGGTCGGATTGGTGGTGGCCTATCGCCAAGCCACGCGTCCGCAGGCGTTGTTCGTCTGGCAGATCGGCGTGGCGCTGCGGCGTCGCGGCACCGGCTTGGGCTCGGACATGTTGGCTTGGTTGATCAAGCAAGACGGACCGGCCTTTTTGGAAACCACCATCACCCCGACCAATTCCGCCAGCCGCGCCCTGTTCGCCGGTTTCGCCCGCCGCATGGGGGTGGGGCTGACGGATTGCGCCTGGCTGAACGCCGACGACTTTCCCGGCCAACATGAAGGTGAGGATCTGTTCACCATCGGCCCGTTCAAGACAAACAAGGAATGAAACCATGGAAACTTTCGACACCCTGGAATCGTCCGTCCGTTCTTACATCCGCGACTTTCCCGCCGTCTTCGCCAAGGCCAGCGGGCATTTCGTCCATGACGAGGAAGGCCGCCGCTATATCGATTTCTTCGCCGGAGCCGGCGTGCTGAATTACGGCCACAACAATCCGCGCCTGAAGCAGGCCTTGCTGGATTATCTGGCCGGTGACGGCATCGTTCATTCCCTGGACATGGCCACGGTGGCCAAGCGCGATTTCCTGGAAACCTTCGACCGGCTGATCCTGAAGCCGCGCGGCCTGGATTACCGGTTGCAGTTTCCCGGCCCCACCGGCACCAACGCGGTGGAAGCGGCGCTGAAACTGGCCCGCAAGGTCACCGGGCGACATCTGGTCATCGGTTTCACCAACGGTTTCCACGGCATGACCCTGGGCTCGCTGGCGGTGACCGGCAACGGGGCCAAGCGTGGCGGCGCCGGGGTGCCGTTGACCCACACCATGCACATGCCGTTCTGCGGCTATCACGGCGACGGCGTCGACACCCTGACGGTGTTCGAACGCTATCTGGCCGATAACGGTTCGGGCATCGACCTGCCGGCGGCGGTGATCGTCGAGACGGTGCAGGGCGAAGGCGGCATCAACGTGGGCAGCGTCGCCTGGCTGAAGAAGCTGGAGCAATTGTGCCGCCGTCACGACATCTTGCTGATCGTCGACGACATCCAGATGGGCTGCGGCCGCACCGGTCCGTTCTTCAGCTTCGAACTGGCGGGACTGAAGCCCGACATCGTCTGTTTGTCCAAATCCATCGGCGCCATCGGCCTGCCCATGGCCCTGACCCTGATCGCGCCGCATCTGGACCAATGGGCGCCGGGCGAGCACAACGGCACTTTCCGCGGCAACAACGCCGCCTTCGTCGCCGCCGCCGAAGCCTTGCGGGCCTATTGGGCCGACGGCGACTTCCAGGCGGAAGTCCTGCGGAAAGGCCAGTTGGTGCGCGACGCCCTGGACCGCATCGCTGCCGCCCATCCCGGGGGCATCGCCCAGGTGCGCGGGCGCGGTCTGATCCAAGGGCTGGTCTTCGCCGAGGACGGCATGGCCGAAAAAGCCGCCCGGGCCGCTTTTGCCGAGGGGGTGATCATCGAAACCTCGGGTCCGAAATCCGAGGTGCTGAAGGTGATGCCGCCTTTGACCATCGACGACGACGCCCTGTGCCAGGGGTTGGACGTGCTGGCCCGTGTCGTCGCCGCCCTGACCCCCACCAAGCAATCGAAGGCTGCCTGACCCATGATCGTCAAATCCCTGTCCGACATCATCGGAACCGAAAACGAAACCACCGCCGAGACCTGGACCAGCCGCCGTCTGCTGCTGAAGAAGGACGGCATGGGCTATTCCCTGCACGACACGCTGATCTATGCCGGGACCGAAACCCACATCTGGTACCAGAACCATCTGGAAGCGGTTTACTGCATCGAGGGCGAAGGCGAGGTGGAAACCCTGGCCGACGGCGTCATCCATCCCATCAAGGCCGGCATGGTCTATGCGCTTGACCAGCATGACGAACATCTTTTGCGGGCCAAGACCCAGATGCGCATGGTCTGCGTGTTCAATCCACCGCTGACCGGCGGTGAAACCCACGACGAAAACGGCGTCTATCCGCTGGTCGAAGACGCCGCCGAATAACCGGGGAGGAGAAGGGATGAACCAGGATTTCTATCCGTCGCGCCAAGACGATTCCGCCGCCATCCTCGACCGCGTCGATCCGGTGGTCTATGCCGGCGGTTGCGGCCCGCTGAGCGCCGAGGACGTGGCCTTCTTCGACAAGAACGGCTTTTTGTTCCTGCCGGCGTTCTTCGATGCCCGGGAAACCAAAATCTATCAAGACGAAATGCAGCAGATCCGCCAATCGCTGGATGGGGCGGACCGGGACGACGTCATCGTCGAGCCCGGCTCGCGCGAGATGCGCTCGGTGTTCGAAATCCACCGCAATGGCGACAAACTGAAAAGCCTGTCCCAGGATCGCCGCATCGTCGACCGCATCCGCCAATTGCTGGCGTCCGACGTCTACATTCACCAGTCGCGGGTGAATTACAAGCCGGGCTTCAAGGGCAAGGAATTCAACTGGCATTCCGATTTCGAAACCTGGCACGTGGAAGACGGGGTCCCGCGCATGCGCATGATCTCGTGCTCGGTGGCGTTGACCGAAAACAACGAGTTCAACGGCCCGCTGATGGTCTCGCCCGGGTCGCAGCGCCATTACATCTCGTGCGTCGGCGCCACCCCGGAAAACCATTTCCGTCAATCCCTGGCCGCCCAGGAACTGGGGGTGCCCGATCCGGATTCTCTGCGCTGGCTGGTGGACCGTTATGGGCTGATCCAGGCCAAGGGACCGGCGGGTTCGGTGTTGTTGTTCGATTGCAATGTCATGCATGGGTCGAACGGCAACATCTCGCCGTTTCCGCGTTCCAACGTTTTCTTCGTCTACAACAGCGTCGAGAACCTGCCGGTGGCCCCGTTCAGCGGCTTGCCGCCGCGTCCGCCCTTTCTGGGCAGTCGCGACTTCACCCCCGTCGCGGCCTAGGCTTCAGCGGTCCCCGGCAGAGAACACGGTGATCCGCCGGGGGCGCAATCCCACTTTTCCGCCTGGGCGCAATTCCAGGCGGGAATGGGTTTCACGGTCGATCACCGCCTCGACGGCGATGTCGTCGGCCACGGTCAGCTCCAGCCGCACCTGTGGCCCCAGCACCACCTGATGCCGGATGGTGGCGTCGTCACCGGTGGCGGTGACCTCCAAATCGTGGGGCCGGACGAAGGCGACGGCCGGGCCGTCGGGCACATCCGGGGCGTCGGTCCGCCACGGCCCGACCAAGGCCCGGCCGCCCTTGACGACGCCATCCACCCGGTTGGCGTTGCCCAGGAACTGAAAGACGAAGGGCGTCGCCGGATGGTCGTAGATGTCGGCCGGGCTGCCCACCTGTTCGATCCGGCCCTTGTTCATCACCACCACTTCGTCAGCCAGTTCCAGGGCTTCTTCCTGGTCGTGGGTGACGAAGACACTGGTCAGCCCCATGTCGTCGTGCAGGCGGCGCAGCCAGCGCCGCAGATCCTTGCGCACCTGGGCATCCAGCGCGCCGAAGGGTTCATCCAGCAGCAACAGGCGCGGTTCCACCGCCAGGGCGCGGGCCAGGGCGACGCGTTGGCGCTGGCCGCCCGACAATTGCTGGGGATAGCGCCCGGCCAGGCCGGACAATTGCACCAGATCCAGCAATTGGCCGACGGTTTCGGCGATCTGCGCCTTGCTGGGCTTGTCGCGGCCCTTCTTGACCTTCAGGCCGAAGGCGACGTTGTCGGCGACGCTCATATGGCGGAACAAGGCGTAATGCTGGAAGACGAAGCCGACCCGGCGGTCGCGGGTTTTCAGGCTTTGGGCATCCAGGCCGTTCAATTGCACCGCGCCGTCATCGGCGTGGTCCAGCCCGGCCAGGATGCGCAACAACGTGGTCTTGCCCGAACCCGACGGCCCCAACAACGCCACCAGCTTGCCCGGATTGATGCGCAAGGAAACGTCGTCCAGGGCGGCGAAGGCGCCGAAACGTTTGGACAGGTTGTGGGTTTCGATCATGGCGTCAGTGCCTGCGGGTGGCGGCAAGCTGGTCGCGGTGGAGCCATTCCAAGGCGTTTTTGGCGCCCAGGGTGACCAAAGCGAGAAGGGCGAGAAGCGAGGCGACGGCGAAGGCGCCGACGAAATCGTATTCATTGTACAAGATCTCCACATGCAGGGGCATGGTGTTGGTCAGGCCGCGAATGTGGCCGGACACCACGGAAACGGCGCCGAATTCCCCCATGGCGCGGGCGTTGCACAGCAACACGCCGTACAGCAGTCCCCATTTGACGTTGGGCAAGGTGACCGACCAGAAGGTGCGCCAGCCACCGGCCCCCAGGGTCAGGGCGGCTTCTTCCTCGTCGTTTCCCTGTTCTTCCATCAACGGGATCAGCTCGCGGGCGACGAAGGGGAAGG
>DISD01000039.1 GCA_002435715.1 Rhodospirillaceae bacterium UBA6219 | reverse complement strand
CGGCCGCGAAGGCTCGAAATACGGCGTCGATGACTTCGTCGAGGTCAAATATCTGTGCCTGGGCGGCATCAAGTAAGGGGGAACGCCATGAGCACCATTACCTTTCGCACCGCGCCCCGCATCATTTCACGCATCGGCGGACTGGCCGATCTGGGCACGATCATGGCCGAATTGGGGGTGCGTCGGCCGCTGATCGTCACCGATCCCGGCATCGTCAAATGCGGCATCGCCGCCAAGGCCACGGCCAGCCTGAAATCCGCCGGCCTGGACCCGATCCTTTATGATTCGGTGCAGGCCGACCCACCGATCGCCATGGTCAAGGAAGCCGCCGCCTTCGCCCGCGGCAACCAGGCCGACGGCATCGTCGGCCTGGGCGGCGGCTCGTCGCTGGACACCGCCAAGGTGGTGGCGTTGATGGGCAAGTGCACCCAGCCCATCGAGAACCTGTTCGGCATCGACATGACCCGCGACCCGCGCCTGCCGCTGGTCCAGGTGCCGACCACCGCCGGCACCGGCTCGGAAGTCACCTGGGTGTCGGTGATCACCAACGATGCCAACGAAAAGAAGGTGATCTACACCCCGCAATTGCTGCCCGACGTGGCATTGTTGGATGCCGAACTGACCGTCGGCATGCCGCCCAAGGTCACCGCGGCCACCGCCTTGGACGCCATGGTCCACGCCATCGAGGGCTATACCAGCCGCACCAAGAAGAACACCATCGCCGACAGCTTCGCCCGCAAGGCGCTGGAATTGCTGGTCACCAATCTGCCCAAGGTGCTGGCCGACGGCCAAAATCTGGCGGCCCGCGCCGCCATGCTGGAAGGCGCCATGCTGGGCGGCATCGCCTTCGTCAATTCCTCGGTGGCCGCCATCCATGGTCTGGCCTATCCGCTGGGTGCCCGCTTCCACGTGCCCCACGGCCATTCCAACGCCTTGGTCATGGGGCCGGTACTGCGCTTCAACCTGGTCGCCGCCGAAAAGCTTTACGCCGAACTGGCGCCTTGCGTGCTGCCCGGACGCAGCTTCGCGTCCTCGGCCGAAGCCGCCCTGACTTTCGTCGAGACCTTGGAAGCCATGGCCGGTGCCGGCGGTTTGGAAACCCGGCTCAGCGATCTGGGCATCACCGATGCCGACATTGCGCCCATGGCCGAGGAAGTGGTGACCCAGATCCAGCGTCTGATCGCCCCCAATCCCCGCGACATGAGCTTTGACGACGTCTGCGCCTTGTACCGGGCGATTTTGTAAGCCACCGATTCTCCCGCACTTGCCCCCACCCGTTCCCACGGGTGGGGGCTTTTTTATGGCTTACTTCTTGGTCAGGCTTTTGATCGTGTAAAGGTTGTCGGCGCCGCGCACCAATTCGAAATCCACCTTGTCGCCGGCCTTCAACTTGCTGATGTCCAATCCGGCGGCGACGGCGAAATCCATGGTCATGGCCGGCCAGCCCAAGGCCTTGATGGGGGCATGGGTCAGCTTGACCTGACGCAACGCGGCATTGACCGCGTCCACCGTGCCGGTGCCGGGAACGCCCGGCTGCGCCTCGGCCATATGCGTCCCCATGTCATGACCGCCCATGGAATGGCTGGATTGGGCGAAAGCAACCGGCAGGACGGCGAAGGTCAAAGCGACGGCAAGAGACAGAATCTTCAT
This sequence comes from Rhodospirillaceae bacterium UBA6219, assembly GCA_002435715.1. Lineage (GTDB taxonomy): Bacteria > Pseudomonadota > Alphaproteobacteria > Rhodospirillales > Magnetospirillaceae > Magnetospirillum. Next base: position 1,890 of record DISD01000039.1, on the reverse strand, counting down.
CAGAAATCTCCGTTGTTTAATGGGCCAAAGCGCCCTTGGGGGTGGAAAGATTTTTCGGGTTGCGCACCGCATCGAACCGGTTGACCAGCACGAAGACGGCGGGAATGACGAACAAGGTCAGCAAGGTGGCGCTGGCCATGCCGCCCACCATGGGGGCGGCGATGCGGCGCATGACGTCGGAACCGGTTCCGGCACCGGCCATGATCGGCAAGAGACCGGCGAAGATGGTGGCCACCGTCATCAGCTTGGGCCGAAGGCGCAGCAGCGCGCCTTCGCCAACGGCAGCCAGCACGTCGTCCATGGTGACGGCCCGCCCCTGTTCCACCGCCTGGACGCGGCGACGATCCAGGGCCAGATTCAGATAGACCAGCATGATGATGGCGGTTTCCACCGCCACCCCGGCCAGGGCGATGAAGCCCACCACCACNNACCGCCACCGACAGGTGGAAGTCCATCCACCACAACAGCCAGAAGCCGCCCGACAGGGCGATGGGCAGGGTCGCCATGATGATCGCCACGTCGATGCCCCGGCCAAAGGCCAGATACAGCAGCACGACGATCAGCAGTACAGCGACCGGGACGATCATCCCCAAGCGCTTTTCGGCCCGTTCCAGGAACTCGAATTGACCCGACCAGGCGACGGAGTAACCGGGCGGCAATTTGACGCGATCGGCCACCGCTTGGCGGGCATCGGCCACATAGCCGCCCAAATCACGCCCGGCGATATCCACATAGATCCAGCCATTGGGCCGGGAATCTTCGGATCGGATCATCCCCGGCCCATCGCCGACACTGATGCGGGCCACATCGCCCAGGGCGATATGGGCCCCCGACGGCGTCACCATGGGCAGTTCGCGGATGGAATCCAGGCTGTCGCGGTCGTCCTGGGGATAGCGGATGTTGATGGGATAACGTTCCAGCCCCTCCACAGACTGCGCCACGCTGAGCCCGCCGATGGCGGTGCGCACCACGTCCTGGACATCGGTGATGGCCAGTCCGTGACGGGCGGCGGCGCGACGGTCGATGTCGATGTTGAGATAACGCCCGCCCACCGTGCGCTCGGCATAGGCCGAGGCGGTGCCGGGCACATCCTTGACCACTTTTTCGATCTGGCCGGCGATGCGGCCGATTTCTTCCAGATCGGGGCCGGCGACCTTGATGCCCACCGGGGTCTTGACCCCGGTGGCCAGCATGTCCAAGCGGTTCTTGATGGGCATGATCCACACATTGGTGACGCCGGGGATCTGGACCAGTTTGTCCAGTTCGTCCCGGATGGAATGCATGGTCACGCCCTTGCGCCACTGGTCCTTGGGCTTTAAGCGCACGGTGGTTTCCACCATGGTCAGTGGCGCCGGGTCAGTGGCGGTTTCCGCCCGTCCCACCTTGCCATAGACGGTTTCCACTTCCGGCAAGGTGCGGATCAACCGGTCGGTCTGCTGCAGGATTTCCGCCGCCTTGCCGATGGACACGGCGGGGAACAGGCTGGGCATGTAAAGGATGTCGCCTTCGTCCAGTTCTGGCATGAATTCCGCCCCCAGACGACTGGCCGGCCACAGGGTCGAAACGGTCAGCAACGCCGCCGCCACCACCATGAGCAATGGATGGCGGACCACACCGGCCAAAAGCGGCCGATACAGCCAGATGAACACCCGGCTGACCGGGTTCTTTTCTTCCGGGACGATGTGGCGGCCGCGGATGAACCAGCCCATCNNNCCTGGGCTTCCAGGGCGAAGACCGGCACGAAGGACAAGGTAATGATGACCAACGAGAAAAACAGCGCCGGCCCCACCTCGCAGGTGGCCTCGGCCACCACTTTCCAGCGGTTTTCCGGGGTCAGCGGGGTCTGTTCGATCTTGCGGTGCAAATTCTCGATCATGACGATGGCGGCGT
>DISD01000100.1 GCA_002435715.1 Rhodospirillaceae bacterium UBA6219 | reverse complement strand
AGATCCGCATCCAGGCTTCGGGCGGTCTGTCCGACGCCGACATCGACCGCATGGTGCGCGAAGCCGAAAGCCATGCCGCCGACGACAAGAAGCGCAAGGAAACGGTGGAAGCCCGGAATCAGGCCGACGGCCTGATCCACACCACCGAAAAGTCGCTGAAGGAATTCGGCGACAAGGCCGACGCTTCCCTGAAGACGGAAATCGAAGCCGCCATCGCCGATCTGCGCGGTGTGATGGATGGTGAAGATGCCGAAGCCATCAAGGCCAAGACCGAAGCCCTGATGCAGGCCTCGATGAAGCTGGGTGAGGCCATGTACAAGGCCCAGGAAACGGCCGGCGGCGACGCCGGTGGCGAAGGCGCCCAGGCCGGTGCGGCCGGCGGCGGTGACGACAAGGTCGTCGACGCCGACTTCGAAGAAGTCGACGGCGACAAAAAGGGCAAGTAAGTCCTGACGTCAAAGCGGCCCGCCCCAAAAGGGCGGGCCTTTTGGTCCCAGGAGCGGGTCCCGCGCCTTCGCGGGAAACGCAACAAGCCTGCGCGGCGACTGAGCGGGCCCGGCACGGGCCGTACAGACAAACCAAGAGCCTGTTGCGGTTTGACCAAAACGGCTTTAACGAGACCAGACCGTTATGAGCAAGCGCGACTATTACGAGGTCTTGGGCGCCGAAAAGGGCGCCTCGGCCGACGAGCTGAAAAAGGCCTATCGCAAGCTGGCCATGCAGTACCATCCCGACCGCAACCCGGATAATCCCGACGCGGCCGAGAAATTCAAGGAACTGAACGAGGCCTATGACGTCCTGAAGGACGAACAAAAGCGCGCCGCCTATGACCGGTTCGGCCACGCCGCCTTTGATGGCGGCATGGGCGGCGGCGGTGGCCGTGGCGGCTTTGATTTCGGCGGTGGCGGCGGCGGTTTTTCCGACCTGTTCGAAGAAATGTTCGGCGATTTCATGGGTGGTGGCCGGCGCGGCCAAGCCAGCGGGCGCGGCTCCGACCTGCGCTTCAACATGGAAATCAGCCTGGAGGATTCCTTCACCGGCAAGACCACCACCATCACCATCCCATCCTCGGCGCCGTGCGAATCCTGCAACGGCACCGGCGGCAAGGATGGCAGCCAGCCCACCACCTGCGGCACCTGCCACGGTCACGGCAAGGTGCGGGCGCAACAGGGCTTCTTCACCATCGAACGCACCTGCCCGACCTGTCAGGGCCTGGGCAAGGTGATCAAGGACCCGTGCCGGGTCTGCGGCGGCCAAGGCAAGGTGCGCAAGGACAAGACCCTGTCGGTGACCATCCCGGCCGGGGTCGAGGACGGCACCCGCATCCGGCTGGCCGGCGAGGGCGAGGCGGGCATGCGCGGCGCGCCCCCTGGCGATCTGTACATCTTCCTCAGCGTCAAACCGCACCGATTGTTCCAGCGCGATGGCGCCAACATCTATTGCCGGGTGCCCATCCCCATGACCATCGCCGCCCTGGGCGGCACGGTGGATGTGCCGACCATCGAAGGAAGCATGACCAAGGTCACCATTCCGGCCGGTACCCAATCGGGCAACCAGTTCCGCCTGAAGTCCAAGGGCATGAGCGTGCTGCGGTCCCCGGCGCGGGGCGACATGTTCATCCAGGCTATGGTGGAAACCCCGGTCAACCTGACCGACCGCCAAAAGGAATTGTTGAAGGAATTCGACGAAGCTGGTGACAAGGACGCCAAGCACAATCCTGAATCCGAAGGCTTTTTCGCCAAGGTGAAGGAATTGTGGAAGGATTTGACCGAGTAACTCTTCTTGAACCCCCACGGATCATGCGCATATCATCTGCGCATGATCCGTGGAGTTCCGGCCATGAACGCGGCCCCCAAGAAATCCTGCAATCTCAGCATCAATGCCGAATTGCTGACTCAGGCCAAGGCCCTGGGCATCAATCTGTCCCAGACCCTGGAAGCCCAGCTGGAAAAGCTGGTGCGCGAAGCCCGTGCCAAGCAATGGGCCGAGGAAAACCGCGAAGCCATCGAAAGCCAGAACCGCTGGATCGAGAAACACGGTCTGTGGAGTGACGGGCTGCGGATGTTCTGATGCATCAGTTCGACGTTTATCGTCCCATCGGCGATGGCCCCCTGCTGCTGGTCCTGCAAGCAGAAGCAATCAATTCCTTTTCCATCGTGGTCGCTGCCCCGCTTTATCCGGCGGATGATTGGCACGACCCGGTGCGCCATTTGCAGCCCCGTTTTTCCATCGACGGCCAGGATTTTGTCCTGGCCACCAATTATCTGGCGGCGGTTTCCCGGACCCAGTTCGGAGAATTCCTGACATCGTTGGAACAGCACCGTGCAACCATTCTAAGCGCCTTGGACTTCCTGTTCACCGGCATCTGAACCTTTGGAGAAACACACATGAAGATCGGGATCGTCGGCTGCGCCGGCCGTATGGGACGGATGTTGATGAACGCGGTGATGGATGCCGAGGGCTGCAGCCTGTCGGGCGGCACCGAACGCCCCGGCTCGTCCCTGGTGGGCGTCGACGTGGGCGAATTGCTGGGCCGCGGTGCGGTTCAGGCCTTCGTCGGCGAGAACCCGTCCGCCCTGTTCGCCGCCTCTGATGCGGTGATCGACTTCACCGCGCCCGCCGCTACCCTGTCCCACGCTGCCCTGGCCGCCGAAATGGGCAAGATTTTGGTGGTCGGCACCACCGGTCTGTCGGCCGAGGACGAAGCCAATCTGGCCGAAGCCGCCACCAAGACCGCCATCGTCTATGCCCCCAATTACAGCGTCGGCGTCAATCTGTTGATGGACCTGACCGAAAAGGCCGCCGCCATCCTGGGCGAGGATTACGACATCGAGATCGTCGAGATGCATCACCATCACAAGGTGGATTCGCCGTCGGGCACCGCCTTGGGCCTGGGCCGTTCGGCGGCCAAGGGCCGCAAGGTGGCGTTGGAAGACGTGTGGCGCAAGGCCCGCGACGGCATCGTCGGTGCCCGGCCCAAGGGTGAGATCGGCTTCGCCACCCTGCGCGGTGGTGACGTGGTCGGCGACCACACCGTCATGTTCGCCGCCGATGGCGAGCGCATCGAGCTGAGCCACAAGGCATCATCGCGTGCCGTCTTCGCCAAGGGGGCGGTGCGCGCCACCCTGTGGGCCAAGGACAAGGCCCCCGGCCTTTACAACATGCGTGATGTTTTGGGGCTTTAGCGCATTTTCACGCAAAGCGTGGATAGGCGCGAAGCCCGAGCGGCGTCTGAGCCGCCCGGCACGGGCCACCTTAAAGGCTTAGACTTGATTCTGCTTTGGCTGAAACAAGTCTAAGCACCCCGACAGGGCCGTGTCGGGTCGGTGTCGTGGCACCGACCCGGCAAATTCGCCAGATTTCCCCGCGATGGTGGAGACCGACAGGTGGCGGACAACATGGGCAGCCAAATCCGCGCGTTGCGATTGGAACGCGCCTGGTCGCAGGAACAGCTGGCGGAAATCGCCGGCCTCAGCGTGCGGACCATCCAACGTCTTGAACAGGGTCAGCCGGCATCGCTGGACACCATCAAGGCGCTGGCGGCAAGCTTTGACCTCCCCGCCTCGCATTTCCATCCGGACAACAGCGAGGGAGAGCCCCCCATGAGTACCGCGATTATCGCCGCCACCAATCCGTGGAGCGGCTTCAAACAGCAACTGGCCGTCTATGTCGTGGTCAATGGCGGCTTGGCGGCCCTGAACCTGCTGAACCAGCCCAGCCATCTTTGGTTCGTCTATCCGCTGGCCGGCTGGGGCCTGGCCTTGGTCCTGAAGGCCATCCGCATCAAGGCGGCGTCCGCCGGCTGATCTTCCACACGGTGCGCCCGGCATCGTCGGCCACATAAAGCGATCCGTCGGGGGCGGCGGCAATCCCCACCGGCCGCCCCCACACCGCGTGCGGACCGGTCATGAAACCGGTGGCGAAGGCTTCGTAATGCCCCACCGGCTTGCCGTCCTTGAAGGGAACACGGGCGACCATATAACCGATGGGCTCTGATCGGTTCCACGAGCCGTGCAAACCGACAAAGGCGTCGCCACCGGCAAAGGCCAGCCCCAAGGGCGCCGAATGGGCGCGGAACAACAGATCAGGCACCCGCGCCGCCGCCACCTTGTCCGGCGCCTTGCCCCCCAGACCGGGCTGTGGATGGCTGCCCAAATAGGCATAGGGCCAGCCGTAAAAACCGCCCGGCACCACCCGGGTCAGATAATCAGGCACCAATTCGTCGCCCAAGCCATCGCGTTCGTTGACCACCGTCCATAGATCAGGGCTGCCGGGCCGAAAGGTCAGACCCACCGGATTGCGCAAACCGCTGGCGAAAGTACGCCCGTCGCTGCCATCACGGCGGAACTCCCGGATGGTGGCGCGGGGCTCGGCTTCTTCTTCCACATTGCGCCGCGACCCGATGCCCACATAGAAATGCGCGCCATCCGGGGCGATGACCAGACTGCGCGTACTATGACCTCGATCATCTCCTAGGGCGCCTTGCGGAGTGACTTGGCGGCGATTCGCCACCGTATTTTGTCCATCCTGCCAGGAAAGCGCCCACACCGCCTTGGTGTCGGCCACCCAGATTTCGCCATCGCGCTGGGCTAGGCCAAACGGTTCGTCGAAACCGCTGGCCAGGGTGGATCGACGCTCCGCCGTACCGTCGCCGTCGTCGTCCACCAGACGGGTCAGCTTGTCGAAACGCTGTTCGGCCACCAGCACCGAGCCGTCGGACAGCACCAGCAGATTGCGCGGATGGTCCAGACCCTCGGCGAACAAGGTGGCTTTCCAGCCCTGGGGCACCCGCAAGATAGTGCCAGGCGGGCGCGGCGCCACATCGGCGGGATTGGCCGAAGACGGCGTCGCATAGGGGGCGGGCAGATCGCCCACCCGCACCTGGAAACGGGTGCCGGGGGCGGGATCGGCGGCGAAAGCCGTCAGGGGAAGCAGCGATACGATCAGCGTGACAACAGAACGCATGGGTGTTCCCTTCAACAAAAAGGCCCGCTGTTTCCAGCGGGCCTTGATCATCACACGTTGGTGTCGACCTGTTCGCCGGGCGGCGTCTTGGGGCCGCCCTTGGATACGCCCACCAAGGCCGGGCGCAGCAGACGTTCATGCAATTGGTAGCCCTGCTGCATGACCATCACCACCGTGCCTTCCGGCTGGGTCGGGTCTTCCATTTCCATCATCGCCTGATGCAGGTTGGGGTCGAAGCGTTCGCCCATGGCCTGGATCAGCTTGATGCCATAGCGTTCCATGGTGGACAGCAATTCACGCTCGGTCATTTCCACACCCACGGTCAGGGTGTTGGCGATGTCGTTGCCTTCCCGCGCATTCGCCGGCACCGCGTCCAAGGCCCGGCGCAGATTGTCGGCCACGCCCAGCACGTCCTTGGCGAAATTGGCCACCGCGAACTTGCCGCGATCCTCGGCCTGTTGTTCCAGGCGACGGCGCACGTTCTCGGTATCGGCGCGGGCGTAAAGAACCTCGCTTTTCAGCTTGGCCACTTCCGCTTCCAGCTCGGCGATGCGGGCCTCGGGGCTGGTTTCCTCGGCCGGGGCCGGGGCGTCCGGGGCGGGCGTTTCCGCGCCTTGTTCGGGGGTCTGTTCCTCGCTCATGCCTTTGTTTCCTTAAGATTTATCCGATCAAGCGGCCGACCACACGCGCGGTGTAATCGACCATGGGGATGATACGGGCGAAATTCAGCCGTTGCGGGCCGATCACGCCGATAGCGCCGACGATCTGTTCTTGGGAATCGCGGTAAGGGGCCACGATCATGGAACAGCCGGTGACGCCGAACAGCTCGTTTTCCGAGCCGATGAAAATCTGCACCCCTTCGGCCATATTGGCCAAATCCAGCAGGCGCAGGAATTGTTCCGAAGTTTCCAGCGCCGAGAACAGGCCGCGGATGCGTTCCAAATCCTCGACGGCGGTGACGTCGTCCAACAGATGCGACTGGCCGCGCACGATCAGGGACGATTGCACCCCTTCGCCCGACCAGGTGGCCAGCCCGGCTTCCACCACCCGGGTGGTCAGCTCGTCCAGAATATGGCGCTGGCGGTCCAGTTCCGATTGGACCTGATCGCGCACCTGATCCAAGGTGCGGCCGGCCAGACGGTCGTTCAAGAAATTGGCGGCTTCCACCAGGGCGCTGGGCTCGACTTCCGGGGGCAGGTCCAGCAGGCGGTTTTCCACCATGCCGTCCTGGGTGACCAACACCACCAAGGCACGGCCCCGTCCCAGCCAGACGAAGTCGATCTGTTTCAGGGCGCGTTGAATCTTCGGCGCCACCACCATGCCGGCACAGCGCGACAGGCCCGACAGCGTGCCGATGGCCTCGCTTAAGACCTGTTCCATGCTTTTGCCCATGGATTGGCAGCGCATGTCGATGGCGGCCCGTTCGGTGTCGGGCAGTCCGCCCACTTCCAACAGACCGTTGACGAACAGCCGCATGCCAGCCTGGGTGGGCAGCCGCCCGGCCGAGGTATGGCGGGCATAAAGCAGGCCCGCGTGTTCCAGATCGGCCATGACATTGCGGATGGTGGCGGGCGACAGCGACACCCCCAAGCGGCGGGAAAGCGTACGCGAGCCGATGGGTTCGCCGGTCTGCACATAGGCCTCGACGATCTGGCGAAAAATCTCGCGCGAGCGTTCGTTCAGCTCGGTGATCACTGGCAGCTCGGTGATGACAGCGCTTTTTCCACGCATGGCCGTTTATTTCCCAATACCGGTGGGAAATCTAGTGAGGCTTCGCCATCCCGTCAACGTGGGGGGTTCCCCGAAACAGCGTGAAAGGCTAGGGTGCGGGCCGATCCGCCCAATTCGCATCACCTTTTTCAAGGAACCGCCATGTCCCATCGTCCCTCGGGCCGCGCCCTCGACCAATTGCGCCTGGTGCGCCTGGAAACCGGTTTCTCGCGCCATGCCGAAGGATCGTGCCTGGCCAAGTTCGGCGACACCCACGTTCTGTGCACCGCCAGTGTCGAGGAACGGGTGCCGTCCTTCCTGCGCAATACCGGCAAGGGCTGGGTCACCGCCGAATACGGCATGCTGCCGCGTTCCACCCACACCCGCACCGACCGCGAAGCCGCCAAGGGCAAGCAATCGGGCCGCACCCACGAAATCCAGCGCCTGATCGGCCGATCCTTGCGCGCCGTCACCGATCTGACCGCCATGGGCGAAATGCAGATCAAGCTGGATTGCGACGTGCTGCAGGCCGATGGCGGCACCCGCACCGCGTCCATCACCGGCGCCTGGGTAGCGCTGTATCTGGCCTTCCAGAAGCTGGTCGATGCCGGCAAGCTGACCAAGGTGCCGCTGATTGACAATGTCGCCGCCATTTCCTGCGGCATCTATGAAGGCGAAGCGGTGCTGGATCTGGATTACCCCGAGGATTCGTCGGCCCAGGCCGATGCCAATTTCGTCCTCACCGGCACCGGTGGCATCGTCGAGGTGCAAGGCACCGCCGAGGAACGCCCGTTCAGCCGCGCCCAGTTCACCCAATTGCTGGAACTGGCGGAAAAGGGCGTCGCCGAATTGGTCGCCTTGCAAAACCAGGCGGTGGGCAAGGAATGAGCCGTAAATTCCCCGGCGGCAAGCTGGTCATCGCCAGCCACAATGCCGGCAAGGTGCGCGAAATCGGCCAATTGCTGGCCCGTTTCGACGTCCAGGTGGTTTCCGCCGGTGATCTGGGCTTGGCCGAACCGGAAGAAACCGGCACCACCTTCGTCGCCAATGCGGAATTGAAGGCTTTGGCTGCGGCGAAAGCCGCCGATCTGCCGGCCTTGGCCGACGATTCCGGTCTGGCGGTGGATGCTTTGGGTGGCGATCCCGGTATCTATTCCGCCCGCTGGGCCGGACCTTCCAAGGATTTCGGTGCCGCCATGGAAGCAGTGCACGACAAGATGGGCGAGGCAGCCGACCGTTCCGCCCGCTTCGTCTGCGCCCTGACCCTGGCTTGGCCCGACGGTCATGTGGAAAGCTTCGAAGGCGTGGTCGAAGGTGACATCGTCTGGCCGCCGCGTGGCGCCAACGGTTTCGGCTATGACCCGTTCTTCTTGCCGAAGGGCGGCGAATTGACCTTTGGTGAAATGGAGGCCGAAGCCAAGCATGCCATCAGCCATCGGGCCGATGCCTTCGCCAAATTGGTGGCGGCGTGCTTCGCCTGAACCCTTCTCCCGGCTTCGGGATTTATATCCACTGGCCGTTCTGCCTGTCCAAATGCCCTTATTGTGACTTCAACAGCCATGCGAGCGCCAATATCGACCAAGATCGCTGGCGAGCGGCGCTTTTGCGGGAACTGGACCATTACGCCGCCTGGAAAGCGGACGAAACCGTCACTTCGATCTTCTTCGGTGGCGGTACCCCCAGCCTGATGGACCCGGCAACCGTCCAGGCGCTGATCGAGCGGGTCGCCCAACACTGGGCCATCGATCCCATGATCGAAATCACCCTGGAAGCCAACCCATCGACGGTGGAAGCCCAGGCTTTCCGCGACTTCCGTGCCGCCGGCATCAATCGTCTGTCCTTGGGCATCCAGGCGCTGAACCAGCGCGACCTGAGCTTCCTGGGCCGCCGCCACGACGTCGCCGAGGCTTTGGCCGCTTTGGAACTGGCGGGCCAGACCTTCCCGCGCTTCACCTTCGATCTGATTTATGCGCGACCCGGTCAAAGCCTGGATGCCTGGCAAGCCGAGCTGAAACAAGCACTGAACCTGGCCGGCGACCATTTGTCGGCCTATCAGCTGACCATCGAGGAAGGCACCGCCTTTTACCCCATCCACGAACGCGGCGAATTCAGTCTGCCCGACGAAGATGTGGCGGCCGAAATGTTCGCCGCCACCCGCGCCTTATGCGCCCAGGCCGGCATGCCGGCCTATGAAGTGTCCAACCACGCCCGGCCGGGCCAGGAAAGCCGTCACAACCTGACCTATTGGCGGGGCGGGGATTACGTGGGTATCGGCCCCGGCGCCCATGGACGCCTGAACAACATTGCCACCCGCCAGCACCGCGCCCCCGACATCTGGCTGCGCCGGGTCGAGGAAACGGGCCACGCCACCCAGGTAACCGATCCCTTGGATGCCCAGACCCGGGCCGAGGAATTGCTGATGATGGGCCTGCGTCTGACCGAGGGCATCCATACCGGCCCTTTCCAGGCCCAATGCGGCTTGGATCTGTGGCAGGTGGTGGACAAAGACGCCTTTGCCCTGCTGGAAAATGAAGGACTGGTGCGGCGTACCGAAACCGGCATCGCCGCCACCGAGGCCGGTCAGTTGTTGCTCAATTCCCTGACCGCCGCGTTGTTGGGCTGATCACATCCCCGGCTGAGCAAAGCTGGTGGGCGCCGGCGCAATGTCGGTCAGGCCGGCCTTGGCGATCTGACGTACCGCCAGACCACGATCGTTGGTGCCGTCGGCACGCAGCCGGAACAACCCGTCGATGCCGGCGAAACCGCCGGGATTGGTCAGGGTCGCCGCCGAATAATCCAGGTTCTGGCGCACCAAGGTGGCGGCCAAGGCGGTGGCGTCATAGGCCAAGGAGGCCCGCAGCGTGGCGGCCCGTGGCGGACGGCTGCCGAAGGCGCTGGCATAGCGGCGTTCGAATTCGGCATAGGATTCCGCCGAAGGTGCGGCGAACCAGGCGCCCTGCAGCGACGGTTCGGCGGCCAGACGCGGGTCATCCCACAACATGGTCCCCAAGATCGGAGTCTTGTCGATGTCCACCTCGTAATAGGTGACCAAGGACGCCACCGTGCGCAGACGGGTGCCTTCGTCGGCGATCATCACCGCGTCGAAGGGCGGCGGCGGCACCGGGCTGGCGTCCTTCCGGTCGCGGCCGCGGGTGCGCTGATCGGATTCGGTGAAGCGACGGACCTGCTGGCTGATGTCCTTGGCCTGGGGATCGTAATATTCCACCTTGGTGACTTGGCCACCCAGTTGCGGCACCACGTTGCGGAAGGCTTCCGCCACCGCCTGACCGTATTCGTCGGACCGCGCCAACAGGGCGAAACGCAACTTGCCCTGGTCGCGGGCATGGGTCACCACCCGGCTGATCTGCGATTCCGGCAAAAAGCCCAAGGTGTAGATTCCTTGGCCCAACGCGGTGCGGTCGGTGGTGAAGCTGACCAGCGGGATACCCCATTGCCGGGCCTGGGGCGCCACCGCCTTGACCTCGGCCGAGAACACCGGGCCCAGAATGATGTCGGCCCCTTGCACCCGGGCCTGTTCCAGCGCCAGCAGGGCACCTTCCGGCGTGCCCTTGGTGTCCAGCGGGATCAGGTTCAGCCGTTGGTCGGCGACATCGAACAAGGCCAGTTGGGCGGCGTTGGACATGGCCTGGCCCCAAGCGGCATAGGGGCCGGACAACGGCGCCAGCAGCACGGCGCGGATCTCGTCACGCCCGACGAAACTGGCGGCGGCCATCGGCAAGGGCGCCGCCAGAACCGGCGCCGGAGCCGGCAGCGGGGCCGGGGCGGGAAGCTGAACTTGCGGCCGGGTTTGCGGGGCGGATTGTGTTCCCGTCTGTTGGGCGGGCTTGGTTCCGCTCATCCACGGTGGTAAGTCTGTCTGGGCACAAGCGCTTAACAGCAGGGCCGATATCAATGGCAGGGCAGCGACAAGACGACGCACCGCAAATCTCCGATCAGGCGATGGATTGCGAAGGCGAGGGTAGACATTTGCGCCCGGGAAGTAAACCGGCGCCCGGCCTTTATCTGGTCGCCACCCCCATCGGCAACATGGGCGACATCACCTACCGCGCCGTCGAAACCCTGCGCGCCGCCGATTGCGTCGCCTGCGAGGATACCCGCGTCACCGGCAAGCTGATGACCCGCCTGGGCCTGGACCGGCCGCTTTTTCCCTATCACGAACACAATTCGGAAAAAGCCGGGCCCGAATTGGTGGCCCGGTTGAAACAGGGCGCCATCGTCGCCTTGGTGTCCGATGCCGGCACCCCCTTGGTGTCGGACCCCGGCTATCGTCTGGTCCAGGCCTGTGTGGCCGAAGGCATCGCCATCACCGCGCTTCCCGGTGCCTCGGCGGCGGTGACCGCCCTGCAATTGTCCGGTTTGCCCAACGACCGTTTTCTGTTCGCCGGCTTTTTACCCAACAAGGCCGCCGCACGCCGCACGGCGCTGCGCGAATTGGCCGACGTGCCCGCCACCTTGGTGTTCTACGAATCCCCCAACCGACTGGGTGAATCCCTGGCCGACATGGTGGCGGTGCTGGGCGACCGCGATGCGGCGGTGGCCCGCGAATTGACCAAGCTGCACGAAGAAGTGGTGCGCGGCGATTTGTTCACCCTGGCCGGCCGCTATGCCGACAACCCGCCCAAGGGCGAGGTGGTGGTGGTGGTTTCACCGCCGGGCGCCAATGCCGCCCCCAGCGAATCCGACCTGGAAAGCCGTCTGCGGGTGGTGGTGGAAGGGGGCGCCCGCATCAAGGACGCCGCCGCCCTGGTGGCCGCCGAGACCGGTTTTCCCCGCCGTGACGTCTATGCCCTGGCGCTGAAACTGTTCCGCATGGGCGAGAACGGGTGAGCCAGCGCAGCCGCACCGGCAAACGGGCCGAGTTCCTGGCCGCCTGGTGGTTGCGGCTGAAAGGTTTCGCCATCGTGGCGCGCGGCTGGACCAACCGACGCGGCAGCGGCGCCGGAGAAATCGACATCGTCGCCAAACGCGGCAATCTGTTGGTCTTCGTCGAGGTCAAGGCGCGGGCCGACATCGACAAGGCCGCCCACGCCCTGCGGCCGGCGCAACGAAACCGTATCTCGCGCGGTGCCCTGGCCTTTGTCGCCGCCCATCCCCATCTGGAACGCTGTGCCATGCGCTTCGACGTCATCCTGGTCAGCCCCAAACATTGGCCGTGCCACATTTCCGACGCATGGCGGATGGATGCTTGAGACGACAAGCGGCCAAAGCTAAGGTCGTCGCATCGACAAGGAAAGGATAAGGCCCGTGAGACTCCGCCCCTCTCTGACCCTGGCCGCCCTGCTGGTGGCGTCAACCGCGCTTTCGGGCTGCGTCGGCATGGTGATCGGCGCCGGCGCCACCGCCGGTGTGGCCGCCTCGGAAGAACGCGGCATCGAAGGTGCCGCCGAGGATGCCAAGATCCGCGCCGAAATCAACGAAGCCTGGTTCCGCAAAAGCGTCGACATGTATTCCAAGGTGACCCTGGCCATCAGCGAGGGCCGGGTGCTGCTGACCGGCACCGTGCCCAGCGAACAGGTGCGCGAGGACGCGGTGAATCTGACCTGGCAGGTGGCCGGCGTGCGCGAGGTCTACAACGAACTTCTGGCCCAGGATTCCAGCGGCTTCATCGACGGCGCCCGCGACGTGCGTATCCAGCAGGAAATCAAAAGCCGCATGCTGTTCGACAAGGAAATCAGCAACATCAACTACACCGTCGATGTCACCAACGGCACCGTCTACCTGTTGGGCATCGCCCAGTCCGACACCGAGCTGAACCGGGTCATCGGCCATGCCCGCGAAGTGTCGGCGGTGAAGAACGTCATCAGCTATGTGCGGCTGAAAGACGACCCGCGGCGCCACGGCGGTTCATGACCCCGCCCACCGACATCCTGACCGATCTGGGTCAATTCGCCGATGGTGACGTGCCGTTGCTGGCCACCGCCCTGGCTTTGGCCCAATTGCACGACGACCAGACCGACGACGAAGATGGAGAACAGATTCATCATCTGATCGAACAGGTCCGGACCGCCATCTTCGTCAAACCCGACGCCCAGCAGATGGCCGACGCCCTGATCGAGGTGCTGGTCGAGCAGAACCGCTTTGGTTTGGGGGGCGAAAGCGGCGAGGGTCACGAAATCACCGGCTTGTTGCGCGAACGACGCGCCAGTTCCGACGCGCTTTGCCTGTTGTGGCTTTGCGTGGCCCAAGGCGCCGGATTCGACGTGGAAATGCTGGCCTTTCCCATGCACGGCCTGATCCGGCTGAACGACAGCCATGGCGGACGCGTCATCATCGAATGTGCCCAGGGTCGGATCTTGGACAGTGCGGGCCTGCGTTTCCTGCACAAGCTGGATTCCGGCCCCAAGGCGGAATTGGACCCCGCGTTCTTTCACGCCCTCACTCCCCGCCAAATCCTGTTGCGTTGGCGCCAAGCCTTGAAGATGCACCATTTGCGCAATGGGCGCCTGCAACGGGCCCTGGGCCTGGTGGAAAGCGCCTTGCTGTTCGCCCCGGCGCAGGCCGCTTTGTGGCGCGAAGCCGGATTGATGCGGCTACGCCTGGAAGACCTGCCCGGTGCCGCCGCCGCCCTGGAACAATTCATCCAACGAGAAGATAATGCCATCGCCCGTGGACGTGGCCAGCAATTGCTGGCCGAAATCCGCGGCAGAATGCGCTGAAAGGCCCAAGGAGGAAAAGGTGAGCCTAGCCGTCGCCATCCAGATGGACCCCATGGAATCCATCAACATCAACGCCGATTCCACCTTTGCCCTGGCCTTGGAAGCGCAAAAGCGCGGCCATGCCCTGTTCCATTACCTGCCCAGCGACCTGGCGCTGAAGAACGGCCGGGTGCTGGCATGGGTGCGGCCCGTGGAAGTGCGCAGGGAAATGGGCAACCATTTCAGTTTCGGCGAGGCGCAATTGGTGGATTTGGCCACCATGGACGTGGTGCTGATGCGCCAGGACCCGCCCTTCGACATGGCCTATATCACCGCCACCCACCTGTTGGAACACATCCATCCGCGGACTTTGGTGGTCAACGACCCGGTCCATGTGCGCAACGCGCCGGAAAAATTGCTGGTTACGCACTTCCCCGGTCTGCTGCCGCCGACGCTGATCACCACCGATCGCCGCCACATCATGGATTTCCGCGCCGAATACAAGGACATCGTGCTGAAGCCGTTGTTCGGGAATGGCGGTGCTGGGGTGTTCCACGTCAAGCCCGATGACGAAAACCTGAATTCCTTGCTGGAAATGTTCACCCAGCTGTATCGCGAACCGGTGATCGTCCAAAGTTATCTGCCGGAAGTCCGCCAGGGCGACAAACGCATCATCCTGGTGGACGGCCAGCCGGCCGGCGCCGTCAACCGCGTGCCCCAGGCCGGCGAAGCGCGATCCAACCTGCATGTGGGTGGAACCGCCATGAAGGCGGAACTGACGCCCCGTGACCGCGAGATTTGCGAGGCTATCGGCCCGACTTTGCGGGCCCGTGGGCTGATTTTCGTCGGCATCGACGTCATCGGCAATTATCTGACCGAGATCAACGTCACCTCGCCCACCGGCATCCAAGAGATCGACCGCTTCGACAATGTCAGTGTCGAGGCACAAATCTGGGACGCCATCGAGCTGCGACGGGCAACAACCTCAGATATCCCAACGGCTTAGAGTTTTTAACTGCGAATGAAGGCCGGCGCTAACTGCGATTTCAGTTGGCGCCGGATTGCTGTTGCGATGCTGGAACATCCGTTCCGGCCGGCACAGTCGGCAAGGTAAAGCAGAACACCGAGCCTTGGGGCCGGTTATCCTCGACCCAGATACGACCGCCGTGACGTTCGACGATTTTCTTGGCGATGGACAGGCCGATGCCGGTCCCAGAAATCTTCGCATTACTGTGAAGACGCTGAAAAACCTGGAAAATTCGTTCTCGCGCGGCTTCAGGGACGCCAATGCCGTTATCGGCGACGCGAATTTCCCAACCTTGGACATGGGGTCGGGCCGACACCACCACCTGGGCCTGGCGCTCGGGATGGCGGTATTTCAGGGCGTTGCCCACCAAGTTCTGCAACACCCGCACCAGCATGGAAACCTCGCCCGCCACCACCGGCAAGGTTCCGTCCCGCAAGACCTGACCGCCGGATTCCTGTAACGCAGCGGTCAGATTGGCCAAGGCGGATTCCAAAACGCGTTCCAATGCCACCGGCTGAGGGTGGATTTCGGTACGGCCGGCGCGGGAATAGGCCAGCAGATCGTCGATCATCTGCTTCATGCGCTGGGCCCCATCGGTCATGAAACCCAAGAATTCCCGGCCATCCGCGTCCAGATGATCAGCATAGCGCCGGTCGATCAGCTGGGCGTAGGAACCGATCATGCGCAATGGTTCCTGCAAATCGTGCGACACCGCATAGGCGAAGTTTTCCAATTCGGTATTGGATCGCGCCAAATCGTCCACCGCCTGACGCAGTTCCTGGGTCCGTTCCGCCACCATGGCTTCCTGTTCGGCCTTGGCCTGCGCCAATTGCCGCCACCCCGCCCGCAACCAGGTCAGGAAGGCCAAGGTCGCCCCCGCCAACAACACATACCCCACCCCGTGCAAGACGATTGTTTGTTGCTTTTGCGGGTTGATCTCGGCCAGGACCTGGGCGGCATCGAAAGTGACGCTGATGCCGCCCCGCACTTCGCCCACTTGGTAATTCTGGTTGGCATGACATTGCAGGCAGGCTTCTTCCACCAACAAGCGGGCCATATAGCGATAATGGTCGCCGCCCGTGTCGTCGGTGACGCGTTCCAACAACTCGGTACCGCCGTTTTCGAACAAAGTCAGGGCCTTGGCTTCCCAGGGATCAGGCAGATTGCCGGGACGCACCGGTTTCAGGCTGGTCAACCGAAACGACATGCCGCCCCGTTTGTCCATCAGCTCGGACATTTGCCGGGTCATGTAGGCGGGGTTGATCTTGGTGAACGATCGCCCGTCGATGTCAACATCGCGCAACGGGTCGATCAGCCATTCGTTGGGCGGTGATTCCGCGGTGACCGGGGCGTAAAGCCCGCCATGGCGGGCGTTCCACAACCGGGTCGTTTCGACCACGGAAAACAACATCCGCGCCCGCGCCGCCGCCACTTCACGGGCCTGGGCATCCAAAAGCCCCAGATTGTGCCACAGCGACAACGCCACCAAGCAAGCCCAGGCGGCCAGCGACCCCAATTCCAACGCGTATCCGGGAAAACGCATGTTTTTCCATTCGCGGGCTGACCGCCGAAAGGGCGGAATGCAAGGCAGGATAATCCACCCTATGGGGAATTACATCCATGGAAACTCTAGCGAATTGAATAAATTGAAATATCTGCCTGAACTAAGGCTGATGCCACGTACATCCGCCAACGATAGACATCAATAGCGATGATTTGGTTGTAACGCAGCCATCCCGGTCCAAGCCATGCCTGATAGCCATAGAAAGCCAGCAACCCCCCAATGGCCAACCACAACAATGCGCTGAAAACCAGAGCGCCAAACCATAAGGCGACACCCAAGGCGGATAATGTCAGCACGTCCAGCCAATGCCAGCGCGCCCGTCCCTCCATAACAGAGACGACAAAAATAAACTGCCAGGCTGATAGACCCGCCGTCACAATCCACAAGATCGCAACCATGGCAGGATCAAGAGACTGTAATTCATCTAAAGCCATGCTTGCATCATTACGCGTTTCAAGGGAAAAGCCAATGTATGCAATTCTTCCTGGGATAAGATGACCACCCGCGCCCCCACCATCGCCTTTTCCGGCATCGACTGTCTGGACATCGACGTCCAGGTCCAGGTGTCCAACGGCCTGCCCGCCTTCACCATCGTCGGTCTGCCTGATAAGGCGGTGGGGGAAAGCCGTGAACGGGTACGCGCCGCCTTCAACTCCCTAGGCCTGTCGCTGCCGCCCAAACGCATCACCGTCAATCTGGCGCCTGCCGATCTGTTGAAGGAAGGCAGCCATTTCGACCTGCCCATCGCGTTGGGCCTGTTAGGCGCCATGGGGGTGCTGCCGGCGGACGAGGTGACGGAATACGTGTCCTTGGGCGAATTGGGCCTGGACGGATCGTTGGCGGCGGTTTCCGGAGTGCTGCCGGCGGCCATCGCCGCCAACGCCGCCGGCCGGGGGCTGATCTGCCCGGCCAGCCAAGGCCCGGAAGCCGCCTGGGCCGGCGACATGGACATTCTGGCGGCACCGTCATTGTTGGCGCTGATCAACCATTTCAAAGGCATCCAGGTGTTGAGCCGACCGGAACCGCGCCTGGAAATCGATGATCCCGATCACCTTGACCTCAGGGACATCAAGGGCCAGGAAAGCGCCAAGCGCGCCCTGGAAGTGGCCGCCGCCGGCGGTCACAACCTGCTGATGATCGGCCCGCCCGGTTCGGGCAAATCCATGCTGGCCGCTCGCCTGCCCGGTCTGTTACCGCCCCTGGAAGCCGCCGAGGCGCTGGAGGTCAGCATGATCCATTCGGTCGCCGGGCAATTGGCCGAAGGCCGTCTGCTGCGCCGTCGCCCGTTTCGTGACCCCCATCATTCCGCTTCCGTGCCGTCCTTGGTGGGCGGGGGCGCACGGGCCAAGCCGGGTGAAATCTCGCTGGCCCATCATGGCGTTTTGTTCTTGGACGAATTGCCGGAATTCCAACGCGGCGCCCTGGAAGCCCTGCGTCAGCCCTTGGAAACCGGCCGCGCCAGCGTGGCACGCGCCAACGCCCACGTGGTCTATCCCGCCCGCATCCAATTGGTGGCGGCGATGAATCCCTGTCGTTGCGGCTATTTGGGTGATGCGGCGCAAGCCTGTGCCAAGGCCCCCAAATGCGGGATCGAATACCAGAACAAGATTTCCGGCCCGTTGTTCGACCGCATCGACCTGCATGTGGAAGTTCCGGCCGTCAGCCCCGCCGATCTGTCGCTGCCGCCGCCGGCGGAAGGATCGGCCCAGGTGGCGGCCCGTGTCGCCACTGCCCGGGCATTGCAGGTGGAACGTGGCCGCGCTTTGGGCATTCGTTGCAATGCCCAGCTGGACGGCGAGGCGCTGGAACGTCTGGCCGCCCCCGACACCGCCGGCCGCGCCTTGTTGACCGAAGCCGCCGAACGCATGCGGCTGTCGGCGCGCGGTTATCACCGGGTCTTACGGGTGGCCCGTACCCTGGCCGATTTGGCCGGGCTGGACGGAATCGGACGCTTGCAGGTGGCGGAAGCCCTGTCCTATCGCCGGATGGTGCCCGGCCGCTCTTGACCAAAGTCGGGGCGTTGAACCAGCGCACGGGTTAGAACGGGGCAGACCAGGAGGATTGCCCCGTGAACCGACCCGTCGTCTTTTGGGCTTCGTTACTGCTGTTGGCGGTGGAACTGGCCTTGTTCGCTTTCGTCGCCCTGCATCTGGATGCCGGACTGAAAACCGAAATTCAGGACGGCCAACCCTTTGGGGCCTGCCTGCAAGAAGAGTTCGAGATCGTCGGCCTGGCCTGGCTGGCCATGACCAGTACCGCCTTTGTCGGTGCGGTGCTGAGCCTGTTCAAAAAGTCCAAATGGCTGTGGCTGGCGGCCTTCATCCTGCCGGTGATCGTCGCCACCACCTTGGCGAAATACCAGGAAGACCGCTTCCCCGCCTGTTGGGAACGCCCGGCCGAAAACCAAAGCTAAATCTTCAGTTCCACCAGCACCGGCACGTGGTCGGATGGTTGTTCCCACGACCGCGCCTCGCGCAGGACGCGGACTTCACCCACCGCTTCGGCCAAGGGCGGGGTCACCCACACATGATCCAGGCGGCGGCCACGATCATTCTTTTGCCAATCAGGGGAACGATAGCTCCACCAGGTGAACAGCTTTTCGCTGGGCGGGATCACCTGACGCATGGAATCCACCCAGTTCAGGCTGGCTTGCATGCGGTTCAACAGCTCGACCTCGACCGGGGTATGGCTGACCACCTTCAACAATTGCTTATGCGACCACACGTCGGTTTCCAACGGCGCGATGTTCAGATCACCCACCAGGACCAGCTTGTCCTGGGGGGTATAGGTATCGGCCAGCCAGTCGGTCACCTGACGCAGGAAGTCCAGTTTGTGGGCGAATTTGTCGTTCTGATCGGGATCGGGGATATCGCCGCCGGCGGGCACGTACAGGCAATGGATTTCCGCCTGATCCAAGCGCGCCACCATGTGACGGCGGTCATCACGACCGCACCAGGACGGGGTCTGGACGTCGCGCAGCGGATATTTGGACAAGATGGCGACACCGTTATAGCCCTTCATGCCGTGAAAGGCGATGTGCGGGAAGCCCAGGGATTTGCAGGCGTCGGCGGGAAACAGCTCGTCCACCACCTTGATTTCCTGCAAGCAGATGACGTCGGGGGCCAAGGTGTCGACCACCTTGGCCAACAGATCGAATCGCAGGCGAACAGAATTGATGTTCCAGGTGACCACACGCACGACGCTTACCCCTTGCTGGCTTGGAGAGGCGTTTTTAGCATCATTCCAGCCTGGGGAAAAACCGACTTGTCCAAAAAGAAATGGGCGCCCGACCAGGGGGTGTCGGGCGCGCCGGCCGCTGCGCGGCCTATCCTTATGAAAGAAATGGGCGCCCGACCAGGGGGTGTCGGGCGCCCGGGGGGGACCACTCCGTCGCGGAGCGTCTCGTGGGGAGGGCAGGGGAAACCATCCCCACCGGCCATAGCCGTTGCGGCATGGCCGCTTACCCCTTAGGTGGTCAAAGCAAGACCCGGTTGTTATGGGACCAGCCGCAAGTCAGCCATGCGCACCGCACATGGCTGTCAGCCGTCGTTCAGCTTGGGCTTGGTGAACTTGGGATCCTTGAATTCGAACAAGGACCGATCCAGGCTGATGCCGCTTTGGCTTTCGTACAGCGATACCGTGGTCAAATTGCCCTGGGCGTCCAATACCCGCCATTGCCGCAACTGGAAGGGGGATTCGGAAAACACCAGGGTCAGTTCGCCCTGGCCCGGATCGTCGCTTTCCACCAGTGAAATGTTCAACACGCCGGGCGCCCGCGTCACCTTGGTCACCGACAGATCCTTGCCGTTCAGCTGCACGTTCTCGCGCACCAGCACCCCGGCGGGGGTCGAGCCCAAGGGGATATAACTGGGTTCGCCCAATTCGCGGTCATGGACGATCAGGAACGAGCCGTCGGCCACCACCAGCAACGGCGAGGGCGGATCGTATTGCAGACGCATGCGGCCCGGACGCCAGAAATAGGCGGTGCCTTCGGCGATGTTGCCGTTGGGGGCATATTGCTGAAACCGCGCCTTCAAGGTGGTAACCCCGTTCATATAGGTCTCGGCGCGGGCGATGTCGGCCTTGTCCTGATCCGACAGCGGCTTGCGCGGGCCAGCGGCATGGGCGGCGGGGGCCAAAGCCAATAACGCCATCAGTGCGAGGACGATGCGACGGTTGAACACGGGTGGAACTCCCCTAACAGCCAGTATCGTCGGTTTAAGCGACGATGATGGCGGAATTTAGAAATCGTCGCGGGTCTGGCGTACCAAGATCTCGCGTTTGCCCACATGGTTGGGCTTGCCCACCACGCCTTCGGCTTCCATGCGTTCGATCAGGCGGGCGGCGCGGTTATAGCCGATCTGCAGATGGCGCTGGATGAAGCTGGTGGACGCCTTGCCCTCGCGCGCCACCAAGGCCACCGCCTGGTCGTAAAGATCGTCGCCCGAACCGCCACCGCCGGACCCCGGCGCGCCGAATTCGCCGCCTTCTTCTTCCTCGGTGACCGCTTCCACATAAAGCGGTTCGCCCTGACTGCGCAGATGTTCGACCACCTTTTCCACTTCCTGGTCCGACACGAAGGGACCGTGGACACGGGTGATGCGGCCGCCGGCTGCCATGTACAGCATGTCACCCTGGCCCAGCAACTGCTCGGCTCCTTGTTCGCCCAAGATGGTGCGCGAATCGATCTTGCTGGTGACCTGGAAGGAAATACGGGTGGGGAAATTGGCCTTGATGGTGCCGGTGATCACGTCCACCGACGGGCGTTGGGTCGCCATGATCAGATGGATGCCGGCGGCACGCGCCATCTGGGCCAGACGCTGCACCGCCGCTTCGATGTCCTTGCCGGCCACCAGCATCAAATCGGCCATTTCATCGACGATGACGACGATGAAGGGCAGGGCCTTCAGCTCCAGCAATTGTTCTTCATAGATGGGCTTGCCGGATTCGGGGTCGAAACCGGTCTGCACCGTGCGGGTCAGCTGTTCGCCGCGGTCGCGGGCCTCGGCCAGACGCTGGTTGTAGCCAGCGATGTTGCGCACGCCCAATTGGCTCATGGCGCGATAGCGGTCTTCCATCTCGCGCACCGCCCATTTCAGCGCCACCACCGCCTTGCCCGGCTCGGTGACCACTGGGGCCAGCAGATGGGGGATGCCGTCATAGACCGACAATTCCAACATCTTGGGATCGATCATGATCAGGCGGCATTCTTCCGGGGTCAGCCGGTACAGCAGTGACAGGATCATGGTGTTGACCGCCACCGACTTGCCCGAACCGGTGGTGCCGGCGATCAGCAGATGCGGCATGCGGGCCAGATCGACCATCACTGGGGCGCCGCCGATATCCTTGCCCAGCACCAGGGTCAGCTTGGCCGCTGCCTTCTCGAAGGCTTCCGAGGCCAAAAGCTCGCGCAGATAGACCACCTCGCGCCGGGAATTGGGCAATTCGATGCCGATGACCGAACGGCCGGGAATGGTGGCGATACGCACCGACAGCGCCGACATCGACCGCGCGATGTCGTCGGCCAGACCGATGACCCGGCTGGTCTTGGTGCCGGGCGCCGGTTCCAATTCGTAAAGCGTCACCACCGGGCCGGGGCGGACCTTCACCACCTTGCCGTTGACGCCGAAATCTTCCAGCACGCTTTCCAGTAACTTGGCGTTCTGGGCCAGGGAATCCTGGGACATCAGATTGTGGTTCTGTTCCGGCGGCGGCGTCAGCAGACCCAAGGGCGGCAGGTCATAACCCGGCCCCACCGGACCACCCAGATCCAAGGTGCCTTGGCGCGCCGCCTTTTCCCGCTTGCCGGCGGTCGGCGGCGGACGCTTGGGTTCCACCAGGGCGCCGTATTGCGGCATCGGTTCCAGTTCGTCGTCGTCGGGATCGTCGTCCAGGGGCGGCGGCGGATAATCCACGTCGTCGGGATCGTCTTCCTCGACCCTTTTAGGCGCCGGTCGGGCCAGGGGCGAGCGGCCGGTTGTCACCGTTACCGACGGTTCGCGGCGGGCGGAATCGGGATTGCCACGCAGATTGCCGGCGGCGCTTCCAGCCGCCTGCAAGGATTTCCGGCCCACCTTGCCCAGGCTGGCCCAATCGGACGGCGACAGCCCCAGAGCAAAGATCGAAGCGAAAAAGGCCAGGCCCAGACAGGCGCTGCCCACCGCCCACAGCATATGCGCCGGCACATTGGGCACCACGAAGGCGGTGACGATGACCTTGCCCAGCGCACCACCCGGACCGATGGCCAGGAAAGTCAGGCGCGGCAACGGCAAAGCGGCCAAGGCCACCGACCAGATCACCACCACCACCGGCAACAATGCGACCCGCAATCCCCACAGGCGCGGCGCTTCGGCCTTGATCAGAATGCGCAGGCCCCAGGCCGCCGGGATCAACACCGCCAGCCAGCAGCCCAAACCGAAGAACTGGTCCAACAGATCGGCGATGGCGGCGCCGAATCGACCCAACGCATTGTTGACCACCGAATCGACGGCGGTATTGAAGGACGGGTCGCGGGGATCGGCGGTGATCAGGGCGGTCCCGACCATCACCGCCACCATGCTCAGCGCCAAGCCACCCAACCGGGCCACCAGCCGGCGCAAGGCCGGTACGGTCCCCTTGGGCAGAAAGCTTTGCTTTTGAACCCCCTTTTTGGCCGCGGCCATTTTTCCCCCTAAAGCGTTTGCGCTATCAAGGTCAGCGCCCGCTCGGTCGTCTCGAGATCATGCACCAAGGCGACGCGGATATAATTGTCGCCCACATCGCCCCGCGACAGGTACTTGCCGGGCAGGACCCGGATTTTCGCCTTGTCCCACAGCTCCAAGGCGGCCTTTTCACCGTCGCCCACGTCCAGCCACAAGAAAAATCCCCCCGCCGGACGGGTAAAGCCGAAGCGACCGGCGAAAATGCGTTCCGCCATGTCCAACTTGGTGCGATACAGGTCACGATTTTCCCGCACATGGTCCTCGTCACGCCACAAAGCGGCGGCGGCGGCCAGGATGGGCATGGGCGTCGCCGCCCCACCATAGGAACGCAGACGGGCGAAAGCCGCCATCAGTCTGACGTCGCCAGCGACGAAGCCCGAGCGCAGACCGGGAACGCTGGACCGTTTGGACAGCGAATGGAACACCATCACGTTGTCCATGGACCCGCCCAACTGGGCGCAGGCGGTCAAAACCCCGGCCGGTTCGACCCGGTCCCAGATTTCCGAATAGCATTCGTCCACGCACAGCACGAAATTCCAGCGCCGCGCCAGTTCCACATTGCGCTTCAGCAGATCCAGGTCGGCCACCGAACCTTGTGGATTGGCCGGCGAACACAGATAGGCCAGCTTGACCCGCGACAGCACGTCGTCGGGAAGCGTGGTGAAATCGGGTACCGAACTCGGCCCGTCATGACCGGATACGAAATAAGGTTCGGCCCCGGCCATCAAAGCGGCGCCCACATAGACCTGATAGAACGGATTGGGCAGCAGCGCCAAAGGCTTGCCCTGACCCGGCGTCACCACGGTTTGGGCGATCAGGTACAGTGCCTCGCGGGTGCCGGCCACCGGCAGTACCGCCTTGTCGGCATCCACCATGCCGACCGGCAGGGCAAAGCGCCGGTTCAGCCATTCCACCACCGCGGCGCGGAAATCGGGACTGCCATTGGCGGGGGGATATTTGCCCCAGGCGGCGTTTTGTTCCGCCAACACCCGGGCCACCAGGGCCGGCGGACGATGTTGCGGTTCGCCGATGGACATGACCAGCGAGTCGGGGGTGGCAGGACCACCCAGCAGATCGGTCAAGCGCTGGAACGGATAATCGGTCAGTTGGTCGAGCTGTGCATTGAACATGGGCTTTGTTCTAACCCATTCCGTCGTCCGCGCCCAATGGGAAATGGCCGCAAACCGATAGGCCACAAAAAGGAAGGGCGCGGCTTTCGCCGCGCCCCCCTGACCACAACATCCATACTTGGATTTAGTGGATGGCTTCGCCGTGCAGCGACATGTCCAGACCTTCACGTTCCTCGTCGGGGGTGACGCGCAGGCCGATGACCAGATCGATGACCTTCAACAGGATGAAGGACGCGATGGCCGAGTAGACGATGGTGGCGACGATGCCGTAGAGCTGGGTCAGAACCTGACCGCCATTGCCTTCCAGCAAACCGGCGGTGCCGCCGATGCCTTCC
>DISD01000030.1 GCA_002435715.1 Rhodospirillaceae bacterium UBA6219 | reverse complement strand
TGGTGCCGATATTGCAGTGAGGCTTGTTGCGCTCGAATTTCGCCTTAGCCATTAGATTCTACTCCGTCCTCGAAATAGGTTTGTCGGTGTGTCGGGATCAGCCGTTCAGCTTGGCCCGGATTTCCTCGGCCACGTTGTTCGGAACTTCCGAATAGTGGTCGAACGTCATGGTGTACTGGGCACGGCCCTGCGACATGGAACGCAGGGTGTTCACGTAACCGAACATGTTGGCCAGCGGGACCATGGCGGAAACCACGCGGGCGTTGCCGCGCTGATCCATGCCGTTGACCTGGCCACGACGGCTGTTCAGATCGCCGATGACGTCGCCCATGTAATCTTCGGGGGTGACGACTTCGACGCTCATCATCGGTTCCAACAGCTTCGGACCGGCCTTGGCGATACCTTCACGGAAGGCGGCGCGGGCAGCGATTTCGAAGGCCAGGACCGAGGAGTCGACGTCGTGATAAGCGCCGTCGGTCAGGGTCGCCTTGAAGTCGATCAGCGGGAAGCCGGCGATGACGCCGTTATCCATGGCCGAGCGAATACCCTTTTCGACGCCGGGGACGTATTCCTTGGGAACCGAACCACCGATGACGGTGTTGGTGAAGACGAAGCCTTCGCCCTTCTCCGCCGGTTCGAAGCGGATCTTGACGCGGGCGAACTGGCCCGAACCACCGGTCTGCTTCTTGTGGGTGTAGTCGACGTCAGCAGCCTTCGAGATGGTTTCACGATAGGCCACCTGGGGGGCACCCACGTTGGCTTCCACCTTGAACTCGCGCTTCATGCGGTCGACCAGGATTTCCAGGTGAAGTTCACCCATGCCCTTGATCACGGTCTGACCGGATTCGGCATCGGTGGACACGCGGAACGACGGATCTTCGGCGGCCAGGCGAGCCAGGGCCATGCCCATCTTTTCCTGGTCGGCCTTGGACTTGGGTTCCACGGCCACTTCGATCACCGGCTCGGGGAATTCCATGCGTTCCAGAACCACCAACGAGCTGGGGGTCGGGTCGCACAGGGTGTCACCGGTGGTGGTGTCCTTCAGACCGGCGAAGGCGACGATGTCACCGGCGCGGGCTTCCTTGACTTCTTCACGCGAGTTGGCGTGCATCAGCAGCATACGGCCGACACGCTCGCGCTTTTCCTTGACGGTGTTCTGCACGTAGGAACCGGCTTCGACCACGCCCGAATAGACGCGAACGAAGGTCAGCGAACCGACGAAGGGGTCGTTCATGATCTTGAACGCCAGACCAGCGAAGGGCTCGTCGTCGGTGGAGTGCTTGGCGATTTCGTCTTCGGTGCCGAACTTCACGCCCTTGATGGCGGGAATGTCGATCGGAGCCGGCAGATAATCGATGACGGCGTCGAGCAGGGGCTGCACGCCCTTGTTCTTGAACGCCGAGCCGCACAGCACGGGGACGAAGGTCCGCGAGATGGTGCCCTTACGGATGCAAGCCTTGAGGACGTCCATGGAGGGCTCTTCGCCGCCCAGGTACATTTCCATGGCTTCGTCGTCCATTTCGACGGCGGTTTCGATCAGCTGCGCGCGATATTCGGCAGCCTTTTCCACCAGATCGGCGGGGATCGGAGCGTCTTCGAAAGCGGCACCCAGCGATTCATCCTTCCAGATGACCGCGGTGTTGCGCAGGATGTCGACGATACCGGCATAGCCCGATTCTTCACCGATGGGCAGATGCATGACCAGCGGGCGGGCGCCCAGACGGTCGACGATCATGTCCACGCAGCGATAGAAGTTGGCGCCGATACGGTCCATCTTGTTGACGAAACAAATGCGCGGCACGCCGTACTTGTCGGCCTGACGCCACACGGTTTCGGACTGGGGTTCGACACCGGCGACCGAGTCGAACACGGTCACGGCACCGTCCAGCACGCGCAAGGAGCGCTCGACTTCAATGGTGAAGTCGACGTGGCCGGGGGTGTCGATGATGTTGATGCGGTGATCCTTCCAGAACGCGGTGGTCGCGGCGGAAGTGATGGTGATACCGCGTTCCTGTTCCTGCTCCATCCAGTCCATGGTGGCAGTGCCTTCGTGCACTTCACCAATCTTATAGGACTTGCCGGTGTAGTAGAGGATACGCTCGGTCGTGGTCGTCTTACCGGCATCGATGTGAGCCATGATGCCGATGTTGCGATAGCGCTCGAGGGGCGTTGTGCGGGCCATGTTGCCTTCTCTTTACCAGCGGTAGTGCGAGAACGCCTTGTTGGCGTCCGCCATGCGGTGGGTGTCTTCGCGCTTCTTCACGGCGGCGCCACGATTGTTGGCGGCGTCCAGCAATTCGCCCGACAGACGGTCGATCATGGTGGTTTCCGAACGCTTGCGCGAATAGTCGATCAGCCAGCGGATGGCCAGAGCCTGACGACGATCGGAGCGCACTTCGACGGGCACCTGATAGGTGGCACCACCGACGCGGCGGGAACGGACTTCGACGGCCGGCTTGACGTTGTCAAGGGCGTCGTGGAACACCTGCAGCGGATCCTGGCCGGTCTTGGCCTGGATCTTGTCCAGGGCGCCATAGACGATGGCCTCGGCGGCGGACTTCTTGCCATCCAGCATCAGGCAGTTCATGAACTTGGCAACAACCAGATCGCCATACTTGGCGTCCGGGTTGATTTCGCGCTTCTCGGCGGCGTGACGACGGGACATATCTTTAATCCTTACTTCGGACGCTTCGCGCCATACTTCGAACGACGCTGCTTACGATCCTTGACGCCCTGGGTATCCAGAGTACCGCGGATGATGTGGTAACGAACACCGGGCAAGTCCTTGACGCGACCGCCGCGGATCATGACCACCGAGTGTTCCTGAAGGTTGTGGCCTTCACCGGGAATGTAGCTGGTCACTTCGAAGCCGTTGGTCAGGCGCACACGGGCAACCTTACGCAGCGCCGAGTTCGGCTNNGGGTGGTGGTGTAAACGCGGGTGCAGACACCACGCTTCTGCGGGCAGGCTTCCAGAGCCGGCACCTTGTTGCGCGTCGCCAAAGGCTGGCGCGGCTTACGGATCAATTGGTTGATCGTGGGCATTTAACTCATTCCCTAGTGTGGCCCAAACCTTGTTTGACCGAAAACAACGAAACCGGCCGATACGGAGGTATCGGGGTTTCATCGGATGCCGGTCGCCCATCCGTCTGGCGTCACTTAAGTGTTTCAGATAGTCGCGGTACGGCGGGCAACGGACACAATTCCGCCGCCAGTCTCCCGAGAGCGCCGCATCCTATTTATCCGCCCCCCTCACGTCAAGAGAAAGAGTCACGCCAAGGGCTTAGCCGGTCGCACTCGGGTAAACCCCTGGTAACCTTTTGCTGATAACGTTTTCGCAAAGCCTCTTTGACGGTCGGAGACCCCATGCAGACGCCCACCACCACCGTGCTGATCGAAGCGCAGGAATCGCGCCATCAGCGGGTTGCGCGTCACATCCGCGAAGCCGCCGAGGCCACCGGCGTTCCCTTCGACTATCTCTTGGCCCAAGCCAATACCGAAAGTCGTCTGGATCCCGACGCCGCCAGCCGCCGCTCGTCCGCCATGGGCCTTTATCAGTTCACCGCCAGCACCTGGCTGGACATGATCAAGAAGCACGGCGCCGAACACGGCCTGGGCAATTACGCCGACGCCATATCCGAGGGCAAGGATGGGCGTCTTTCGGTCTCCAACAAGGACCTGAAAAAGGAAATCCTGGATTTGCGGCGCGATCCGCGGATCTCGGCGCTGATGGCCGGCGAATACGCGTCGGACAACCGCAAGGTTCTGGAATCGAAACTGGGCCGCAAAGCCTCGGCGCACGATTTGTATCTGGCCCATTACCTGGGGGCCGGTGGCGCCTTGAAGGTGTTGAACGAACGCGGCAGCACCGAACAGAGTGCCGCCGACATCCTGCCGGAAGCGGCCAAGGCCAACCCCGAGGAATTCCACCATGACGACGGCGAGGGCGAGGCCAAGAGTGTCGACGCCCTTTACGCCAGTGTCCAGGCGCGCTTCCGTCGCTCCATGGCCAAGGCGGCGGCGGTGGCCAAGGAACTGAACCGCCCCAAAGTCGACTTGGCCGAGTTCCGTCCCGAGGCCCGCCCGCAAGCCACCGACAATTTCCCCACCACCACCCTGGCGGCGGCGGATGCCACGGCGCAAGCCGTGGCCACAAAGACCAGCTCCGCCGAACCCGAGGTCGACCTCAGCCAATATGGCATGTTCCCGGTGGCCATCGCCCGGGCCGACACCTCGTCGGAAACGACGTCCTTCCCGGTTCGTCTGCCGCCGCCGGTCAACGCCACCCGCGCCGACCAAGTGACCTTGCGCGGTCTGATCGACGCCTTGTCGATTATCGCGGGGAAAAGCTAAACGCGGCTCAGCCGACCTTGGGCAGGATGAAATGGAAGCACGCCCCCTGCCCCGGAATCGACTCCACCCAGATGGAACCGCCATGACGTTCCACCACCCTTTGGCAGACCGCTAAACCGATCCCGCTGCCGGTATAACGGTCCCGCGTATGCAGGCGTTTGAAAAGCTCGAAGATCTGTTGCTGGTAGGCCGGATCGATACCGATCCCGTTATCGGTGATGGAAAAGCGCCACTCCGCTCCCATTTCCGCCACCTGCACCTTGACTTCGGGCCGCACGTCGTCGCGGCGATATTTCAGGGCATTGGCCAGCAGGTTCTGGAAAACGCTGGTCAACTGACCGGGATCGCCCATCACCACCGGCAACGGCCCCACCACGTCCACCACGGCGCCGGCCTCGGCGATTGCGGCCTTCAGGTTGCCCAGAACCGCGCTGACCACCGCGCCGGTCTGAACCGGGCTGGAGCGCAGCGGACCGGTCCCGATGCGGGAATAAGCCAGCAATTCGTTGATGATCACCTGCATGCGCCGGACACCTTCGACGGTGTAGCCGATAAAAGCGTCGGCGTCTTCGTCCAGCTTGCCTTGATAGCGGCGCTGCAAAAGCTGGACATAAGAGGCGATGTTGCGCAGCGGCTCCTTCAAATCGTGCGACGCCACATAGGCGAATTGTTCCAGGTCGGCATTGGAACGTGACAATTCCCGGTTGGCGGCTTCCAGCGCGGCCGAGGCCTGATTGTCGCGGACCAAGCGTTTGGCCAGGACCAGAAGGATCGGCACCACCACCAAAGCGGTCAACAAGCCGGCCAAACCGGTGCGCAAGGCCCGTGGCCCCCATAGCCGCATGGCGTCACCCGCCGGCTGGACCACCGAGATGGTCAAGCCCCGCCCCGGTACCGACCGACGCGCCATGATGGATTCACCTGGGGAAATATCGAGAGTGCCGGCCACGGAACCGGCATCACGCAAGACCACTTCGCCCACGGCATTTTCGATGGTGATGGCGACACCGGGGGTGGATTGCAATACCGGCACCGGTACCGCGGCGACCATCAGCCGCTGGCCGCCTGGAACCGGCTCGACCAGAACAAGCGAAGCCTCTTCATTGTCATGACGGATGAACGAAATGGGACGATCCGGCACACGGGCCGGAACCGTGTCGGCACTGGCGACGCGTAATCCCTCATTTCGGCCATAGAGTCCGACCCATCCCTGTCCTTTCGGGTCGATCAAATCGACCAACGCGGCCTTGGACGGATTGGTCGTATCACGCAGCAACAGCCCCAACCGTGACAACACGGCACGGTTATGGTCCAGGGATAAGGCGACGTCTTGGGCAAGGACTGCGACCAGGGAATCGACACGGTGCTGGGCTTGGTCGCGGGTGTCATGCCAGTCCATGACCATCGAGAATGCTGCAGGCCCTAACGAAGCCAGCAAACCCAACAGGCCCAGCACCACCATCAGCCAGGACGGACGTTGAACAGCCTTTGCCCCCGTCACCTGCTCCCCCTTCGTCACGGTGACATGCCGTTCCGTATTTAACGACCGGCATCCGAAGCGGTCAAAGAAAAACCCCCTCCGCTTTTGGGCGGAGGGGGTTCGTCTTACCAGGATCACTCGGCCGGAGCGGCCGGGCTTTCCTCGCCGCCGGCGGGAAGGGCCGGGCTTTCGCCCTGAGCCTCGTCCTCGACCTGCATTTCGCGGTCGCGCTTGGCGGCCAGCTCGCGCAGGCGGTTCATCACCGCGCCGGTACCGGCGGGGATCAGACGACCGACGATGACGTTTTCCTTCAGGCCGTTCAGGGTGTCCACCTTGCCCGAGACGGCGGCTTCCGTCAGCACGCGGGTGGTTTCCTGGAACGAAGCGGCCGAGATGAAGGAATGGGTCTGCAAGGACGCCTTGGTGATGCCCTGCAGCACCGGGGTGCCACCGGCCGGGCGGCCCTGTTCCTTGATCGCCTTGCGGTTCTCGTATTCGAATTCCTGACGGTCAACCTGTTCGCCGACCAGGAAGGTGGTGTCGCCCGGATCGTTGATCTCGACCTTCTGCAGCATCTGGCGAACGATCACTTCGATGTGCTTGTCGTTGATCTTCACGCCCTGCAGACGATAGACCTCTTGGATTTCGTTGATCAGGTACTGGGCCAGGGCCTCGACGCCCATGACACGCAAGATGTCGTGGGGCACCGGGTTGCCATCCATCAGGCTGTCGCCGCGACGGACATAGTCGCCTTCCTGCACCGAAACGTGCTTGCCCTTGGGGATCAGGTATTCCATCGGATCGCCGTCCTCGGGGACAACCAGGATACGGCGCTTGGACTTGTAGTCCTTGCCGAATTCCACGCGGCCTTCGATGTCGGAGATGATGGCGTGATCCTTGGGCTTCCTCGCTTCGAACAGCTCGGCCACACGCGGCAGACCGCCGGTGATGTCACGGGTCTTCGAACCTTCACGCGGGATACGGGCCAGGACGTCACCGGCATGCAGCTTGGCCTGGTTTTCCACCGACAGGATGGCGTCCACCGACAGGAAGTAGCGGGCTTCCATGCCGTTGGGCAGGGTCACCGGCTGGCCCTTGTCGTCACGCAATTCGATGCGCGGACGCAGGTCCGAACCACGGGGCTGCTGCTTCCAGTCGACCACCACCTTGCTGGCGATGCCGGTGGCTTCATCGACCACTTCGCGGACCGACAAGCCCTCGACCAGATCGACGTAATGGGCGACACCGTTGGTTTCGGTGATGATCGGCAGGGTATAGGGGTCCCACTCGGCCATCTTGGTGCCCTTGGTGACCTTCTGGGCCTCTTCCACCAGCAGCTTGGCGCCATAGGGGACGCGGTGACGGGCGCGTTCGCGGCCGCCGGCATCCAGCAACAGCAATTCGCAGTTGCGGCTCATGACGATCTTGGCACCCGACGAGTTGGTCACCACGTTCTTGTTGAGCAACTGAACGGTGGTGTCGCCGGTGGCTTCGATGCTGGATTGTTCGGCACCACGCTGCGCCGCACCACCGATGTGGAAGGTACGCATGGTCAGCTGGGTGCCGGGTTCACCGATGGACTGGGCGGCGATGACGCCGACCGCTTCACCGACATTGACCTTGGTGCCGCGGGCCAGGTCGCGGCCATAGCAGCAACCGCAGACGCCTTCCTTGGCTTCACAGGTCAGCACCGAGCGGATGTTGACCACTTCGATGCCGGCGTCGTCGATCAGCTCGACCGCCGATTCGTCGATCAGTTCGCCGGAAGCGACGATGATCTCGCCGGTGGCCGGGTTGACGATGTCGCGGGACGCCGAGCGGCCCAAGATACGTTCGGCCAGCGGGCTGATCACTTCACCGCCTTCGACCACCGCCGAAACGGTCAGGCCGTTGATGGTGCCGCAATCTTCCTCGACGATGATGGCGTCCTGCGCCACGTCCACCAGACGACGGGTCAGGTAACCCGAGTTGGCGGTCTTCAAGGCGGTATCGGCCAGACCCTTACGGGCGCCGTGGGTGGAGTTGAAGTACTCCAGCACGGTCAGGCCTTCCTTGAAGTT
>DISD01000058.1:4034-22565 GCA_002435715.1 Rhodospirillaceae bacterium UBA6219 | reverse complement strand
CCAGGTCGGCGGAGAAGCCCAGGCACGCCAGGTCCTTCAGCTCGTCACGGGTCATCGGGCCGGTGGTGTCCTGGGAACCGACGGTGGTCATCTTCGGTTCGCAATAGGTGCCGGGACGGACACCCTTGCCTTCCGGCAGACCACAGGCGCGACCGACCATCTTCTGGGCCAGGCTGAAGCCCTTGCCGGTATCGGCGGGGGCGTGGGGCTGACGGAACAGGGTGGACGGCGCCAGACCCAGGGCCTCACGGGCCTTGGCGGTCAGGCCGCGACCGATGATCAGCGGAATACGGCCGCCGGCGCGCACTTCGTCGAAGATCACGTCGGACTTGACCTTGAATTCGGCGATGACGGCGCCGTTCTTCAGCGCCTTGCCGTCATAGGGACGCAGCTCGACCACGTCGCCCATGTCCATCTGGTTGACGTCCAGTTCGATGGGGAGCGCACCGGCATCTTCCATGGTGTTGTAGAAGATCGGGGCGATCTTGGTGCCCAGGCAGACGCCGCCGAAACGCTTGTTCGGCACAAACGGGATGTCTTCGCCGGTGAACCACAGAACCGAGTTGGTGGCCGACTTACGCGACGAGCCGGTGCCCACCACGTCGCCCACATAGGCCACCAGGTTGCCCTTGGCCTTCAGGTCTTCCAGGAACTTGACGGGGCCGCGAACACCGGCTTCTTCCGGCTCGATGCCCGGACGCGGGTTCTTGAGCATGGCCAAAGCATGCAGCGGGATGTCGGGGCGGCTCCAGGCGTCAGGCGCCGGCGACAGATCGTCGGTGTTGGTTTCGCCGGTCACCTTGAAGATGGTGACGGTCAGGCTTTCCGGCACTTCCGGGCGCGAGGTGAACCATTCGGCGTCGGCCCAGGACTGCAGCACTTCCTTGGCGTCGGCATTGCCCTTGTCGGCCAATTCCTTGACGTCGTGGAAATAGTCGAACACCAACAGGGTCTTCTTCAGGCCCTCGGCGGCGGCCTTGCCACAGGTGGAATCGCCCAGCAGACGGATGAGCGGCTGAATATTGAAGCCACCCAGCATGGTGCCCAACAATTCGGTGGCCTTGACGCGGTCGATCAGGGCGCACTTGATGTTGCCGGCCGAGATTTCGGCCAGGAAGGTGGCCTTGACCTTGGCGGCGTCGTCGACGCCGGCGGGCACGCGATGGGTGATCAGGTCGACCAGGACCTGCTCTTCCCCCTTCGGCGGGTTTTGCAGCAAGGCGACCAGTTCCTCGGTCTGCTTAGCCGACAGCGGCAGGGGCGGAATCCCGAGGGCGGCACGTTCGGCGACATGCTGGCGATAGGCTTCAAGCACGGATGACCTCCGCAAAATAGGGGAAAGAAAGGCTGTCCGAACCCGGACGGCCGGTTGGCGTATATATATGGGACTTCATAGCCTGCGCTTACAGCATAATTTTCAGTTTGAGTCCAGTCTGAACTATCCACTCGGGTGGGTCTTACACCACCCGGATGCGGGGTGGATCGGCCAATGGCTTGATCTTCATCACTTTCGTCGGCGGTGGATTTCTGCCATACCAGGGCCATGAACACGACCGAATCGCTTCCTCCGTTCACCGGAACCGCGCTGGGCTGCATTCGCGGCGGCCGCGCCGTGTTCGCTGGACTGGATTTTTCCGTGGCGCCGGGCGAGGCGCTGGTGCTGTTGGGGCCCAACGGATCGGGTAAGTCGACGCTTTTACGGGTGATGGCCGGGTTGTTGAAGCCGACCACCGGGAAACTGGCCTGGGGCGAGACCGGTTTGCGCGACGAGCCGGAACTGCATGCGGCGCGCACCCATTACGTGGGGCACCATGACGCGGTGAAGCCGGTGTTGTCGGTGGCGGAAAACCTGCGCTTTTGGGCGCGTCTGCACGAACCCCATGCCGGCCGTGCCGCTGGCGCCGTGGACAACGCCCTGGCCCGCTTCGGCCTGGCCCATCTGCGCGACATTCCCGGCAAGATGCTGTCGGCCGGTCAGAAGCGCCGCACCAACCTGGCCCGGCTGCTGGCGGCGCCGTCGCCGTTGTGGCTGCTGGACGAACCGACCACCGCTTTGGACCGCGCCAACATCAAGGTGTTGGAAAACGTCTTCGCCGAACACCGGGCGGCGGGTGGCATGGTGGTGCTGTCCACCCACCAGGACGTGGATTTGCCCGGTTCCCGCACCCTGCATCTGGATGAATTCGCCGTGTTCGCCGAGGAGGACGACCAATGAGCCGCTTCTTCGAAGTGGTGCGCCGTGATCTGCGTCTGGCCCTGCGCCAGGGGTCCGACAGCCTGATGGTGGTCACCTTCTTCGTGCTGACCGTGGTGTTGTTCCCCTTCGGCATCGGTCCGGAAGTGGGCATCCTGGAACGGGTTTCCGCCGGCGTGCTGTGGGTGACCGCGTTGCTGGCCTCCATGTTGTCGCTGGATCGGCTGTTCCAGGCCGATTACGAAGACGGTTCCCTGGAATTGCTGGTGCTGACGCCGACTTCGTTGATGGTGGTGGTGATGGGCAAGGTGCTGGCCCATTGGCTGACCACCGGCCTGCCGCTGCTGGTGGCGGCGCCTATCCTGGCAGTGCTGCTGCACATGAATTCCGATGGCTTCACCGTGCTGATGCTGACCATGTTGCTGGGGACCCCGGTGCTGTCGCTGATCGGTGCCATCGGTGCCGCCCTGGTGCTGGGCGCCCGGCGTGGCGGGGTGCTGGTGTCGCTGCTGATCCTGCCGCTTTACGTGCCGGTGCTGATTTTCGGCGTCGGCGCCATCGACGCCGCCGTCCAAGGCCTGTCGGCCGAACCCCATTTGCTGATCTTGGGCGCCATGCTGGCCGCGTCCCTGCCGCTGGCGCCCTGGGCCACCTCGGCGGCACTCAGGCAGGCGCTGGAATAGAAAAGCCGGCCTTTTGATTTCGTCATGTCCGGACTTGATCCGGGCATCCACGCGTCTGCGCCTAAGAGGGAAAACATTTTCCCTGGTGCCCCATGGATCGCCGGGTCAAGCCCGGCGATGACGGAAAAATCTAATCACAGCTGTCCACCCCAACGGGCGGCCTTTTCTTACTTCAATCCGTCGATCTGTTTCTTGATCTCGGTTCTGTCCTCGCCTTCCGGCAATTGGACCATCACCTTGGTCCACAATTCCCGGGCCTTGGTGGTGTCGCCCATCTGCATGGCGGCGATGCCGGCGAAGTAGAGCGCGTCGATATTGTTGGGATCGACGGCCAGGACCTGACGCATCAGGCCGACGAATTCGGGCGGCAGCACGGCGCCTTGCGGGATGTCCTGCAACAGCAATCCGGCCAGTTCCATGCGGCTTTCGGTGTCGGCGGGCAGCAGGGCGACGGCCTTGCGCAGCGCCGCCATGGCCTTGTCCTTTTCACCCATCACCCGGAGCGAGCGGCCCAGCATGGCCCAGCCCTTGCCGTCGTTCGGGTTCTTTTCCAGCTTGGCGGTCAGCGAGGCGACCATGTTACGGATCATCTCGCCTTGATCCTGCATTTCCTTGATCTTGTCGGCGCGGGCCGAATAAGGCTGGTCGGGCAGGAAGGGGTGGCCCAAGATGAGATAGGTTCCGAAACCCAGCAAAGGCACGGCCAAGGCGATCACGCTGGCCATCTTCCAAGGCTTGCCCAAGGTCGCGTCGGCATTCTTGCCGATGGTACCTAAGCCCAGGATGCGGCGCTGAATCTCGGTCCGCGCCGCTTCCGCCTGATCGACCGACAGGGTGCCGCGTTCCAATTCGGTGTCGATTTCGCCCAATTGGTCGCGATAGACGGTCAGATCGTATTCGGCGCGGCTTTGTGCCGCCGGCCGGGCCTTCAAGAACGGCATCAGCACGATCAGCAAGGTGACGAAGGTCAGGCCGGCGAAAATCACCCAGATCATTGGCCATTATCCTTCAACAGGGCGTCAAGACGGCGCTTTTCCTCGGCCGACAACGGGGCGGACTGGGTCTGGGTGGCGGCGGCACCGCGGCGGCGGAACACGGCGAAGGCGGCCAGCGCCCCCAACACCAACAGGGCGAACGGGCCCAGCCACAGCACCAAGGTGGTGATCTTGAACGGTGGTTTCAGCAGCACGTAATCGCCATAGCGGTCGACCACGTATTGTTTGACCTGGTCGGGGGTTTCGCCCTTGGCGATGCGTTCGCGGACGATGACGCGCAGGTCGCGGGCCAGATCGGCGTTGGAATCCTCGATGGATTCGTTCTGACACACCAGACAGCGTAATTCGTGGCCCAGATCCTCGGCCTTCTTTTCCAGCACCGGGTCCTTCAGCATCTCGGACGGGTCGGCGGCAAAAGCGGGGGTGGCCGCCAACAGCATCAAGGCGACGGCAAGCTTCTTCATTTGCTCAGTTCCTTGATGATGGGCAGCAAGGTGTTTTCCCAGACATCCTGGCTCACCGGGCCGATATGCTTGTAGCGGATGATGCCGGCCTTATCGACGACGAAGGTTTCGGGTGCCCCGGTGACGCCGAAATCGATGGCGGTGCGGCCCGGCGCCGGATCGACGCCGACGCGGTCATAGGGATCGCCGTGCTTCTTCAGCCATTTGGCGCCTTCCGCCGGATCGTCGCGCCAGTCGATGCCGTGGATGGGAACGATGCCCATCTGCTTGATCTTCACCAGATAGGGGTGTTCCTGCACGCAGGCGATGCACCACGACCCGTAGATGTTGACCAGCGACACCCTGCCTTTCAGATCGGCGGTGGCCAGACCGGTGTCTTCGCCACGGCCGGGCAGCGGCGCCAGATTCATCTCGGGGACCGGGCGGTTGATCAGAACCGACGGAATGTCGCGCGGGTTCATGGTCAGCCCCTTCAGGAAGAACAGGGCCAACACGCCGAACAACGCCACCGGCAGCAGATAAAGCAGACGACGCATGGATCAGGCCTTTACCGAATTGGCGGGAACCCGCGCCCGGCTGGGGGCACCGACGCGGTGGCGGCGGTCGGACAGCGACACCAGGCCGCCCACCACCATCATGGCGGTGCCGAACCACATCCACACCACCAGTGGGTTGTAGTAAAGCCGCGTCACATAACCGCCATCGCTGCTTTCGTCGCCGATGACGGCATAGACGTCGCCCAGGAAGGTGGTTTCGATGGCGGCTTCGGTGGTGGGCATGGGCGGCATCTTGTATTGCCGCTTTTGCGGCTGCATCACCGCGAAGCCGTGGCCGTCCTTGGTGACCTCGAAGGTGCCGCGGCTGGCCATGTAATTGGGGCCTTGGACGTTCTGGACATCCTTCAGGGTAAAGGAATAACCGGCGACGGTGACGGTCTCGCCGATTTTTTGCGACTGCACCGATTCCGACTTCCACGCCGAAGACGCGGTCATGCCGGCGATGAACACCGCAAGGCCCGCATGGGTCAGGGTCATGCCCCAGGCGGAGCGCGGCAGCTTACCCAAACGCGACACCGATTGCTCGAAGGGAACACGGAACAGCCGGGTGCGTTCGGCCAGTTCGGTCAAAGTCCCCAGGAACAGCCAGCAGGCCAGGGCCATGCCGCCGGCCGCCCACCACGGACCCAGCGATCCCCCCTGCAACAGCCAAGTGGCGATGGCGACAAGGATGGACAGACCGGCGGCCACCTTCAGTCGGGCCAAGGCGCCGGCCAGATCGCCGCGCTTCCAGCTCATCAGCGGTCCCACCGCCATGGCCAGCACCATGGGGACCATCAGGGGCAGGAACACCGAATTGAAGAAGGGCGGACCCACCGACACCTTGCCCAGGTTCAGCGCATCAGCGAACAGCGGATAAAGGGTGCCCAGCAGCACGGTGCCGGCCCCCGTCGCCATCAACACGTTGTTCAGCAGCAAAGTGCCTTCGCGCGACAGCGGCGCGAACAGGCCGCCGATCTTCAAAGACGGCGCACGCAACGCATACAGCAGGAACGATCCGCCGATGGCGACCACCAGCAGACCCAGGATGAACACGCCGCGCGCCGGGTCGGTGGCGAAGGCGTGGACCGAGGTGATGACACCCGAGCGCACCAGGAAGGTGCCCAGCAACGACAGGCCGAACGCGGTGATGGCCAGCAGGATGGTCCAGCTTTTCAGCGCGTCGCGCTTTTCCACCACCACCGCCGAATGCAGCAGCGCGGTCCCGGCCAGCCACGGCATGAACGAGGCGTTCTCGACCGGGTCCCAGTACCACCAGCCGCCCCAGCCCAATTCGTAATAGGCCCACCACGAGCCCAGCGCGATACCGCAGGTCAGGAACACCCAGGCGGCCAGGGTCCACGGACGCACCCAGCGGGCCCAGGCGGCGTCGACGCGGCCTTCGATCAGGGCGGCGATGGCGAAGGAAAACGCCATGGAGAAACCGACATAGCCCAAATACAGCAGCGGCGGATGGAAGGCCAGGCCGGGGTCCTGCAGCAGCGGGTTCAGGCCCTGGCCGTTGAACGGCGGCGGGTCCAGTCGGTCGAACGGGTTCGAGGTGAACAAGATGAACAGCAGGAAACCGACGGTGATCATCGCCTGGACCGCCAGCGCCCGGGCCTTCAGCCCCGGCGGCAGGTTGCGGCCGAACAGGGTCACCGCGAAGCCGAAGATGGCCAAGATGGTGATCCACAGCAGCAGCGAGCCCTCGTGGTTGCCCCAGACGCCGGCCACCTTGTACAGCATGGGTTTGTCGGTGTGGCTGTTCTGGGCCACGTTCATCACCGAGAAATCCGAGGTGATGTAGGCATGCATCAAGGCGGCGAAGCTGATGCACACCAGCAGCATCTGCG
Source organism: Rhodospirillaceae bacterium UBA6219 (assembly GCA_002435715.1). Taxonomy (GTDB): domain Bacteria; phylum Pseudomonadota; class Alphaproteobacteria; order Rhodospirillales; family Magnetospirillaceae; genus Magnetospirillum. The sequence goes on along the minus strand of DISD01000058.1, from coordinate 15,837 downwards.
CCGCCGAGGTCGGACCCGCCAGTCCCATCCACGAGGCGTTGCCGTTTCTGGCACCGATCAGCGGCACACTGGCTTGGATAGCCGCGACCGCCAGGGCGAGAATAAGGGCGAAATGGCCGATTTCGGCGATCATCGGGGACTCCTAGCGCACTGATCCATGAAGCGGGCTATTTCTGCACCTGTTCGGGGTGCTCGCCCTGCCAATGGCCGGACTTCTTCAAGCTCTCGGCGACTTCCTTGGGCATGTAATTCTCGTCGTGCTTGGCCAGCACTTCGGACGCGACGAACACACCTTGGCCCATGCGGCCTTCGGTGACCACGCCCTGGCCCTCGCGGAACAGGTCGGGCAGCAGGCCTTCATAGACCACCGGCAAGGCGTGGGCGCCGTCGGTCACCTTGAAGCGCACGGTGGCGCCTTCCTTGACCACGCTGCCCTGTTCCACCAGACCGCCCAGGCGGATACGCCGTCCCTCGGTGGGGACCTTGGCTTCCATGATCTCGGTGGGGCTGAAGAAAAAGACGATGTCCTGGCGCAGCGCCGACAGCACCAAGGCGGCGGCGGCGCCCACGGCCAACAGGCCCAGGATGACGAAATAAAGACGGCGTTTCTTGCGGGTCATGCTTGCGGCACCTCTTCAGTCCCGGCTTCGGGGCTGACAGCGGATGGGTTGTTACGGCGGCGCCGGCTGGGGCGCAGGCTTTGCGCGGCTTCCAGATCGCGTTCGTTGGTGCGGGCCGAGCGGATCGAGACGATCAGCAACACCGCCATCACCACCAAAGCCAGGATATAGGTCGGCCAGATATAGCCGGCATAGCCCCCCATGGCGAAAAAAGCGGAAAGCTTGTCCATGTCGTCTACTCCGCTTGTCCGGCCGCGTGGACCTGGGCCATGCGCAAGGTGCGCAGCTTGGCGCTGGCGATTTCCGACCGGGTGCGGAAGATCAGCACCACGATCCAATAGGCCTTGAAGGCCAAAGCCATCAGGATGAGGGGTACCATCATGGTGGAATCGATGGCGGGGCCGCCCATCTTCACCACGCTGGCCGGCTGGTGCAGGGTGTTCCACCAATCCACCGACCATTTGATGATGGGGACGTTGACCACGCCGACCAGGGCCAGGATGCCGGCGGCCTTTTGGCCGCGTTCCGGATCGTCGAAGGCGTCGGCCAGCGCCATGTAGCCCAGATACAGGAAGAACAGGATCAGCATCGAGGTCAGGCGCGCGTCCCACACCCACCAGGTGCCCCACATGGGCTTGCCCCACAGCGAACCGGTGACCAGACAGATGAAGGTGAAGGCGGCGCCGACCGGGGCGGTGGCCCGCGCCATCAGATCGGCCAGCGGATGCTTCCAGATCAGCCCCATGGCCGAGAACACCGCCATGGCGGTATAGCAGAACATGCCCATCCAGGCCGACGGCACGTGGATGTACATGATGCGCACGGTCTCGCCCTGTTGGTAATCGGCGGGGGAAACGAACAGTGAAAACCACAATCCGGCCACGAAGGCGAGCGCGGCGACGGCCATGGCCCAGGGCTGGATGATGGCGGCGATGCGCAGGAAACGGGCAGGATTGGCGAACCGGTGCATGGTGACGATCTCTCGGTGTCGTTCCGACAGGTGCGAAAACAGCGAACTATATATCGCGACCGGCACAGGATTCCACGTTACCGCTGGGTAAGGTTTGACGTAAGTCAGGCCTGATCCCGGCGGCGGCGCTCAGCGTTTGTCGGGAACCAGGGCCAGCGCGCGGTCGGGACGGGCGCCAGCCATCCAGCGCCGCGCCTGTTTCGGGTCGTCGACCAGGGCGCTGACGGCGGCATGCAGTTCCAGCGACACCAGGGTCATCTTCAATTTTTTCAACGCCATCAGCACCCCGGACAGGGCGGAATCGAAGATGGATTCGGGCACCGACAGGTAAACCGGCCGCAATTGCCCGGCTTCCAGCTTGATCCGCATGCCCGCCGGGTCCTGGTGCGAAGCGGCGCAGAAATTGGCGTCGATGGAATGCAGGCCGCGACAGCGCAAGGGGCGCACCGGATAAATGCGGCAATTGCCGTCGATGGACAAAAACGCGCAGGCCAGTCGGCTTTGCGCCCGTTGTCCGGTGCTCAGTCCCTGGGTTTGGGAATTGACCCGGCGCAGGTTCTCCACCAACTCGGCAGCGGTCTCGGGCGCCAGGTCACGCAAATGGGCGGCGATGCGGATGGCTTCCAAGGATGTGATCCCCACCTGCTGGTGGCAGCACCAGCCGCAGCCGGCACGACAGGCCGAAGCCGGGGCCGAGCGCAGGTAATCCAGGCTGGACCGGCGCGCCTGCCAAGATTGCTCGGCCAGGGCGAAGACCTGGTCCATGGCGGCGCAGGCCTGCGCCTCGGTCGGTTTTTGTGGAAGCGGCGCGAAGGCGGCGGCGGCGGATCGGGCCAGAAAATCGTCGCTAGGGGTGAACACGGGCGCGCATCCTGTGGGCCGGAGTTCAGACAAACGTGGTTCGGACAAGAAAAAAGGCCACCTTTTGCAAGGCGGCCTGTTTTCGTCGGCGGTGGCGCACCCGGAAGGACTCGAACCTCCAGCCCCCAGATTCGTAGTCTGGTGCTCTATCCAATTGAGCTACGGGTGCTTCGCCGTATTCGCCAGAAGTTGCCCCCCAGCGAGGGAGCGGAACATACACAAACTGACATGGCCCCGCAAGCCTGTTTTTTCAGGGAAGAAATCTTTGTTTTTCTGCCCCGTTGCCGGCTTTGCGGCAACAATACGGCTTGTGGGGGGATGGGCGTTTGCGTAAAATCCGCCACAATTGCGCGGGGGCAAGTCAAAAAAATAACCGCACGAATGTAGTTTTTGCCGACCCGGCGGGTGTATCCGTTCTGGCGAACAAAAAGGTAAGCAGTCCCAATGGCCCTGAAGACGACCCATGCCGCGGCGCTTTGCGCGGTGATCCTGGTAGGCGGATGTTCGTTTGCCGAGGAAACCTTGTTTCCCACGTCCGGCACCGTCCAGACCTCGCAGCCGGCGGGGAATCCTCCGGCTCTGGGATCCAGCAATTTCGAAGCCCCCGGCGTGACCAACGGTGTCGCCACTGGCACTTTCGTCGGTAACAAGGTCACCTCGCTGCGTGGCGACCTGGGCGCGTTGCAGGACATGCTGACCCGCCACAACATGGCGCTGCAGGGGATCCGCACCGACACGGTGCAGGATTCGCAGCGTTATCACGGCACGGTCGCCGCCATCAACGCACGTCTGCAGGTGGGCACCACCCCGGGCAACCCGATCCTGAACCAGCAATGGAACGCCGCGCAAGGCGAGCTGGACCGCATCAACGAAGACGTGCTGAAGATGACCCGTCTGGCCAACGAGGTGACCAATTCCTCGGCCATGGCCGCCTATCTGCTGGAATCGGTGCGCGCCGCCCGCCAGCTGTCGGGCGCCGTCGACGAAGACCATCGCCAGCTGCGCATCCTGGAAGACGAAACCAACCGCACCGTGGTGCTGGTGGAACGTCTGCTGACCGAATTGTCCGACGACGTCAACCGTCAGCAATCCTATGTGGCCAACGAACGCCAGAACCTGAACACCCTGGCGGTGGCCATCAAGAACGGTCAGCTGTACAGCTCGGCCCTGACCAACGGCCGTGCCGCCGCCGCCATGCCGGCCGCTTATGACGCCCCCATGGCCGCGCCGCGCGGCATGGTCGGTTCGTCCGACATGGCCCTGGTGACCATCCGCTTCGACCGCGCCAACGTGAATTACGAAAGCGCGCTGTACGCCGCCGTCAAGGGCGCCCTGGACCGTCGTCCCAGCGCTTCCTTCGATGTGGTCGCGGTGTCGCCCACCGGTTCCACCCCGGGCGCCCAGGCGCTGGGGGCTACCAATGTCCGCCGCAACGCCGAATCGGTGGTGCGCTCGCTGACCAACATGGGTCTGCCGGCCAACCGCATCCGGGTGTCGCAGACCACCAGCCCGACGGTGAACACCGGCGAGGTCCAGGTCTACGTGCGCTAAGCGACCCTAGTCGTTTGATAAATAAGGCCCCCGGAGAAATCCGGGGGCTTTTTCTTTGTGCGAGGTGTTTAAGCAAGGCTTGCCATTTTTTTCGGCAATACCGAAATAATCAGGCGGAGGGTGGCCGGAATCCGCTGTGTGTGGTGGCTTTCCAGCTGGCACGATGTTTGCGGATTCCTCTTACCGATCCTTGGGTACAAGAATCATGGCGCCGGCATCCTCTTCCATCACTTCGGTTCCCGCGATCCGTTTCATGCTGACGGGCAAGCGTCTGCGGGTGCGCGACCTTGAGCAATTGGTCACTGTTTGCGGATTGGTGGGTGGCATCAGCGCCCTGATCCATTTCCTGCAGCGCGAGCGTGGCATCAGCAATGTCTATCTGGGATCAAAAGGCGGCGACTTTGCCGAGCGGCTGACCGTGGCTGCGGCGGATTCGGTGCAGGCCGAGCACGGCGTGCGCGCGTTGTTCGACCGCTTCGAGGCGTCGGCTCCCACCACCTCGTTCGCGCCCCGGGTGTTCGGCCGTATCGCCTATGCCCTGCATTCCCTGGACGCCCTGGATGCCCTGCGCCCCCGGGTGAAGGCCCTGAAGGTCAGCCCGGAAGACGCCACCAAATTCTTCGTCGACGTCATCGCCGGCTTGTTGGCGGTGGTGTTCGAGGCGTCGGACACCAACGCCGACCCAGCCATTTCGCGGGCCTTGGTGGCCATGTTCAATTTCATGCAGGGCAAGGAATTCGCCGGCCAGGAACGCGCCACCGCCGCCGCCGGCCTGTCCGCCGGCCGTTTCACCGCCGCCCAGCATCACCGTTTGCTGAAGCTGATCGATGCCCAGGATCGATCCTTCCAAATCTTCGCCCAATTCGCCGAGCCGGGTTTGGTCGCCCAGTTCACGCAGGTCTTGGACGCGCCGGAACGGGCCGAATTCATGCGGCTGCGCCAGGCGGTGATGGCCGCCGGTCCCGACACCGATCTGCGCGGCCAATCCAGCCGGGTGTGGTTCGACCAGGCGACCACCCGTCTGGACGCCATGTACGCGGTGGAAGAACGCATCGACGCCGATCTGCAGGATTTGTGCGCCGCCAAATTGGCCGAGGCGCGGGCCGATCTGGACGACCACGACGCCCATCTGCACCTGCCGCTGCCCGAACACGAACAACCGGCCTCTTCGGTTTACGTGATCGGCGAGGTGGACCAGGGCATGATCGCCGACGCCGCCAAATCGGGCATGAACGTGCTGTCGACCGACGGGATCAGCCCGAAATTGGGCCGTTCGCTGGTCGATCTGGTGCAGACCCAGTTCCGCCACCTGCAACAGGTGACGGAAGAGCTGGAAACGGCGCGTCTGGCCATCAACGAACGCAAGGTCATCGAAAAGGCCAAGGGCCTGCTGATGACCCATCGCGGCTTGAGCGAACAGCAGGCCTATGACCTGCTGCGCAAGACCGCCATGAGCCAGAACCGCCGCATCAAGGAAGTGGCCGATTCCATTATCGCCATGGCCGACATCCTGATCGCCTAGTGGGTCAGCTTCAGGCCAACAATGCCCATGCCCACCAAGGCGATGCAGGCCAGCCGCGCCAGATGTGCTGATTCCCCTAAAAACATGATCCCGATCACAGTTGTGCCCAGAATGCCGATGCCGCTCCACACCGCATAAGCGGTGCCCACCGGCAGGGTACGGATGGCCACGCCCAGCAATCCCAGGCTGGCGATGATCGCCACTACGGTCATGATCGAGATCAGCGGTTTGGTGAAGCCTTCACTGGCCTTCAGCCCCAAGGCCCAAGCCACTTCCAGAAGTCCGGCGAAAAAAAGCGCAACCCACGCCATGGAACCCTCCGTCCAAGACGGGGCCGTCCCCAGTGAACCCATGGCATGGCGGGGTCGTCCCCGCCGGGTGAGGATTTCTATATAGGGCAAGCCGCCGGCAAAAGGAATAGGGGGTCGGCGGGGGACGAGTCCCCCGCCTTGTTTTTCCCTTTTCCCCTGAAAACACCAATGCCCGCGATAGGCGCGGGCATTGGGTAACACACGGCATAAGAACCGAAGTTTTTACTCTTCGGCGGCGCGTTGCGCCTTCTTGCGCTCGTTGGGGTCGCGCAGACGCTTGCGCAGGCGGATGGACTTGGGGGTCACTTCCACCAGCTCGTCGTCCTGGATATAGGCGATGGCCTGTTCCAGGCTCATCTTACGCGGCGTGGTCAGGCGCACCGCTTCGTCCTTGCCCGAGGCGCGGATGTTGGTCAGCTGCTTGGCCTTCAGCGGGTTGACTTCCAGGTCGTTGCCGCGCGAATGCTCGCCGATGATCATGCCTTCATAGACCTTGACCTGGGCGCCGATGAACATCGGGCCACGGTCTTCCAGGTTCCACAGGGCATAGGCCACCGATTCGCCGCTGGCGTTGGAGATCAGCACGCCGTTGCGACGGCCTTCGATGGCGCCCTTGTATTCGGCATAGCCATGGAACACGCGGTTCATCAGGCCGGTGCCGCGGGTGTCGGTGAGGAATTCGCCGTGATAACCGATCAGGCCGCGCGACGGGGCCAGGAAGGTGATACGGGTCTTGCCGCCACCAGTGGGACGCATGCCGGTCAGTTCGGCCTTGCGCAGCGTCATCTTTTCCACCACGGCGCCCGAGAATTCGTCGTCAACGTCGACGAAGACTTCTTCGATGGGTTCCATGCGCTTGCCGTTTTCGGTCTTGAACAGCACGCGGGGACGCGACACCGACAATTCAAAGCCTTCGCGGCGCATGGTTTCGATCAGCACGCCCAACTGCAATTCACCACGGCCGGCTACTTCGAAAGCGTCACGGGAATCCTGTTCGGTGATGCGGATGGCGACGTTGGATTCGGCTTCGCGGAACAGACGGGCGCCGATGACGCGGCTGGTGACCTTGTCGCCTTCGGTACCGGCCAGCGGGCTGTCATTGACCGAGAAGATCATGGCCAGGGTCGGCGGATCGATGGGCTGAGCCTTCAGGGGCTCGTCCACTTCGGTGGCGCAGATGGTGTCGGCGACGGTGACCTTGGTCATGCCGGCCAGACAGATGACGTCGCCGGCCTCGGCCTGGTCCACCGGCACGCGTTCGATACCGCGGAAAGACAGGATCTTCGAGGCACGGAACTGTTCAACCAAGCCATCCTGGTTGATGCCCTTGATGGCCTGGTTCAGCTTCAGCACGCCGGTGGCGATGCGGCCGGTCAGGATGCGGCCCAGATAGGGGTCGGCTTCCAAGGTGGTGGCCAGCATGGAGAACGGCTTGTCCAGGTCGCGCTTCGGCGGCGGAACGTGACGCAGGATCAGGTCGAACAGCGGCTCCAGATTGTCCTTGGGGCCTTCCGGGGCCTCGGCGGCCCAACCGTCACGGCCGACGGCGAACAAGGTGGGGAAGTCGAGCTGTTCGTCATTGGCGTCCAGGGCGGCGAACAAATCGAAGCATTCGTCGTGCACTTCGTGCGGACGGGCGTCGCCACGGTCCACCTTGTTGACGACGACGATGGGGCGCAGGCCCAGGCCCAGCGCCTTGCCGGTGACGAACTTGGTCTGCGGCATCGGGCCTTCGGCGGCGTCCACCAGTACCACCACACCGTCCACCATGGACAGGATGCGTTCGACTTCACCGCCGAAGTCGGCGTGGCCGGGGGTGTCGACGATGTTGATGCGGACACCCTTCCATTCGACCGAGGTGCACTTGGCCAGAATGGTGATGCCACGTTCCTTTTCCAGGTCGTTGGAATCCATCACGCGGTCGGCGACCTGCTGGTTTTCGCGGAAGGTGCCGGATTGCTTGAGCATTGCGTCGACCAGGGTGGTTTTACCGTGGTCAACGTGGGCGATGATGGCGATGTTGCGCAGTTCCATGATTTCGTTCGTTCGTTCGGATCAGAGAGAAGGGACGCCAAGCTTGGCGGCGGCCAGTTCGGCCAGGGGGCGTTCGGGGCGGGCACCGAAATGCGAGATCACCTCGCCGGCGGCGATGCCACCCAGCAAAGCGCAGGTGGCCAGATCACGGCCTTGGGTGAAACCATAAAGGAAGCCGGCGGCGTACAGGTCGCCGGCACCGGTGGTGTCCACCACCTGGTCGACGCTGTCGGCGCCGACGACGATGGTGTCGTCACCGCTGACCACCACCGAGCCCAGGGCGCCACGGGTGATGGCGGCCACCTTGCAATGCCCGCGCGAGGCGCGGATGGCGGCGTCGAAATCGTCGGTCTGGTACAGCGAGCACAGCTCGGCTTCGTTGGCGAACAAGATGTCCACGTGGTTGGCCACCAGATCAGCGAAGTCGACACGATGGCGGTCGACGCAGAACGGGTCGGACAGCGACAGCGACACCAGACGGCCGGCATTGTGGGCGGCGGACGACGCGGCCAGGAAGGCGCGCTTGGCGGCCGGCGGGTCGTACAGATAGCCTTCCAGATAGGTAACGGCGGAAGCGGCGATCACCGCTTCGTCCACGTCGTCGGGGGTCAGCTCGACGCAGGCCCCCAGATAGGTCAGCATGGTGCGCTGGGCGTCGGGGGTGACCAGCACGAAGCAGCGTGCGGTGGAATTGCCGTCTTCGGCCGAGGCGGTGTCAAAGGCGATGCCGGCGCTGCGGATGTCGTGACGGAACACCTGGCCCAGCTGGTCGTTCTTGACCTTGCCCACATAGGCGGTCTTGGCCCCCAACGAGGCGAGGCCGACGATGGTGTTGGCGGCCGAGCCACCGGAACATTCGACGCCCGGCGGCAATTGATCATAGATGCTGTCGGCGGTGGCCTGGTCGATCAGGGTCATCACACCCTTGGTCAGGCCCAGCTGGTTCAGCAGGGTATCGTCGGCGTGGACCAGCACGTCAACGATCGCGTTGCCGATGCCGGCCACGTGGAAGCGAGTATCCGCCATTCTCTTGATCTCTTGCTCTTGAGCGCGATATGGGTCATTGGGCTGCGTCCAGCCCACCCGTTTTCGCGGCGCAGTATAACGGCGCGACGCCCAGGAACAATAAAAAACCGATTCTTCATCACAACGTCATGGACACAAGGGGGTTTTTCCGATGATCGGCTCGCTGTTCAAGGCCTTCGCCCAATTGTCCGACCCGCGTTTTTCACGGGTGCTGAAATGGGGCATCGCCGGGGCCTTGGCCGCCTATATGGCCCTGGTGGTGGTTATCTGGATCGTCTTGGCCAATGTGTCGTTCTTCACCAACGCCTGGGCCGATTGGAGCACCGATCTGGCCATCGGCGCCGCCGCCTTGGTGTTGCCCATCCTGTTCTTCCCGGCTTTGGTCACCACCATCATGGGCCCGATGCTGGACGGCGTGGCCGACGCGGTGGAACACCGCCATTACCCCCATCTGGCCCCGGCCCGGGTGCAGCCCATGGCGGAAGTGGTTCTGGGGACCTTGCGCTTCCTGGGTTTGACCATCCTGGTCAATCTGGCGGCGCTGCCGGTCTACGGCATCTTGTTGATCACCGGCCTGACCGTGGTGCTGGCGGTGACCTTGAACGGCTATTTGCTGGGTCGGGAATATTTCGAGCTGGTGATGGCGCGACGGCTGGACCCACCCGCCATGCGGACGCTGTTCCGGGCCCAGCTGGGTCGGGTGTGGTTGAGCGGCATGGTGATCGCGCTTTTGTTCTCTGTTCCGGTTTTGAACCTGGCGGCACCGGTCATCGCGGCGGCCTTCATGACTCATGTGGCGGAAACGTTGCGGATGCGAGCAAATCCGCTATAATCCCGGCGTTTCCATGCCCCCGGTGGTTCCCATGCGCCTGTCCCGTCTTGCGTTGCTTTCGCCCCTGCTGTTGCTGGTCGCCTGTGGCGGCAATCCGCAAACTGCTGGCGGGCCGCAGGTTTCAGGGCGTTTTTCCGGCACGGATTCTTCCGCTTCGGCAACGAAATCCGGTGAATTGGCGGCCTTGCCCGGTGGGTTGACCGAACCGGCGCGGTTGAAGGGGCTGACCACCACCCAGGTGAGGTCGGTTTTGGGCCGCCCCGGTTTTACCCGCCGCGACGCCCCGGCCGAGATTTGGCAATATCGCGGCCGGGTCTGTACTTTGGACCTGTTCCTGTACGATGACGATGGCCGCCAGGTGGTGGCCCATTACGCCATGCGCGGCACCCAGCCGCTGGACGAACGCGGCTGTTTCGACGAGCTGACCGGTCGCGGCCGAGCCGCGCCTTTGTCTTAACTGAGAATTCCCTGTTTCCCCAATTTGGCATGGTCGAAGCGCAGTAATCCGTTGTGGCGGATCAGCGCCCGGATGCCGTCCACATAGGCCGGGCCGCGCTCGGAATACGCCCCCAGGGCGCCGGCCAGGGAATGGCCGTCGGGGAACAGGCCGCGGGCACGGATCTGCGCCCGCAACCGGCGCAGGTTTTCATAGGCGCGATGGGAATTGAGGTTCAGCACATAGGCCTGGACGGCTTCATGCAGCGAGTCATAGCTGGCCATGGCCGGTCCGGCGCGGTCTTCCAAGGGCATGATGTCGCCGCCGATCTGGCCGAACAAATTGTTGCCCTCGCGCACGAAACGCGACGTTCCCCAACCCGATTCCTCGGCCGCCTGGGCCAAGGCCAAAGACGGCGGCACCACGTCGACGTGACGCAACAGGGCGGCGGGCTCGGCCGAAGCGGATTGGTAATGGTCGGCCAGTTCGGCCAGCCAGTCGTTGTCGCGGGGCGACTTGCCGCTGGCCATGGCCTGCAGGCGGGCGCGGTCTTCGGCGATCTGTTCGTTGACCACCAGGATCAACGGCAGCATCAGACGCAGGAAAATGCGCTTTTTGGTGTCGACCTCGGCGATTGCTTCCAGATCGTCGGGGACATTGGTCAGGAACAGGGGCGGCACGGCGGTGCCGGCAGCCACCCGTTCCAGCCGGTAATCCAGACGCGACAGCGCCATGTCCAGGGCCGAGGCTTGACGAAGCTCGTCACTGGACAGCGAGGTTTCCAACCCCACCGGCTCGCTGCGCACCAGCGACCGCCACAACGGCGATTCGATACCCACGGCCACCAACAGATAAAGCCCCGCCACCGCCAATAAAGGCGGCAGCAGGGCCAGCATCGAGGATTTGGTATCGGTTTCCGCCATGGCGGGACGGATCAGGACCTAGTCGACAGCCTGAACCGACACCACTTCCGGGACATAGTACTTCAGCATGTTCTCGATGCCGTGCTTCAGCGTGGCGGTCGAGCTGGGGCAGCCCGAGCAGGCGCCCTGCAGATGCACATAGACGATGCCGTCTTCGAACGAGCGGAAGATGATGTCGCCGCCGTCCTGGGCCACGGCCGGACGCACGCGGGTGTCCAGCAATTCGCGGATCTGGCGCTCGACGTCGGTTTCGTCACCGGAAGCCGCCTTTTCACCGCCTTCGGTGATCACCGGCAGCAGGCCGGCGCCGAAGAAATCCATGATGCCCGACAGCACCAGCGGCTTGACGTTGCCCCAGGTGGCATCGTCGCTTTTGCCAACGGTGATGAAGTCGCCGCCCAGGAAGACCGAGGCGACACCTTCGATCTCGAACAGCTTGGCGGCCAGCGGCGAACGACGCGCCGCTTCCTCGGCCGAGGCGAAATCGGCGGTGCCGGACGGCATCACTTCGCGGCCGGGCAGGAACTTCAGGGTAGAGGGATTGGGAGTGTTTTCGGTTTGGATGAACATCAAATCCTCGCGGTCACGGGGCGGAAACTCACCCTTGCTAAATGGACCCGACTGGGCTGGCTGTCAAGTTTGTAAAACCAAGTGAAATGCTCGGATTAGGGGCTTTGCCAGAATCAGGCTTTCCCATCAAGCCCGCGCGGCGTTGAG
>DISD01000058.1:0-3945 GCA_002435715.1 Rhodospirillaceae bacterium UBA6219 | reverse complement strand
GCATCGGGCCGGGTTTCACCCATCACGTGATCGCTTCGATCTGTTCCTTGCTGAGGTTGCCAGGGATGATGGTCAACGGCACCCGCAACTTGCCCATGAACTTGCCCGACAGCGCGGTGACCAGCGGACCGGGACCGCCGGGGCCGGTATCGGCGGCGAGGTTCAGGACCGAAATCATCGGTTCTTCGTTGATCAGGTTGATCAATTCCTCGCGTGGGTTGCCTTCGCGCACGTAGAGAACCGGCAATTGGCCGGACAAATCGTTGACCTCGGTGGCCAAGCGTTGCAACAACGCCTCGGCTTCCTGGCGGGCTTCCTCGCGCATCAGCTTGCCGATCGAGGCGAAGTGCTGGAACTCGGCCGGCTCGATGACCCGCAACAACGCCACACGGCCGCCGGTATGGCGGGCGCGACGGCACGAGAACATCAAGGCGGCGCGCATTTCCTCGGTGTTGTCCACCACCACCAGAAAAACACGGCCCAGGCCGGTTTGCGGATCGGACATGGTTTGCCTCCGTTGCTTATTTCTTGAACGCGACCGCCGCCAACCAGCCCGCCGCCGCCGCCAGGGCGATGGCGATCAGGCCATAGGCCGCCGCTTGTTGATGGGCAAAGTCAAACACGTCGGCACCGACGCCGATCTTCGAGATCACCAAGGGCGTGGTCTGGGCACTGACCACGTCGCCGCCCTGCATCAGATAGACTTCCACCAGATAGGTGCCCACCGGCACGTTGGCGGGGAAGTGCAGTTCGGTGCGGAACAGACGATGGCTCATGAAGCCGATCTGTTCGACCTTTTCACCGTACAGGCCCTTTTTCTGTTTCAGTCGCATCAGGGCGTCGCGATAGGTGGCGCTGTCGGCGCCGCTGTCGCTGGTGCTGATGGTCAGATCCAGGTGGTTCAGGCCGATCTGGTGGCGGTCCAGCACCGCGACCGGGGCGATTTCCGTCAGCGGCTGGGTACTGGCGACGCGATAGAAGCTGGGTGCGGCCTCGACCTGGGCGCTGCCGGAATTGATCCAGATGCCGGCCTGGCGGTCCTTGCGACGGATGATTTCCGTCTTCGACGGACCGCGCACCACCACCACCACCTCGCCTTCGCCGTCGACGGCGCCGAACAACAACACGTCGGTGCCGGCGAAACCGGTGGTGATGGCCACCAGGTGCTTGGACAAATCGGCGACTAACGGATCGGCGGCCCGCGCCGGGGTCGCGGCCACGGCGGCCAAAGCCAGAAACAGCACGACAAGCCTTCGCATCAGTGCTTCCCCCCCGCGCCCAGGCTGAACATGTCGTCTGGTGTGGTGACCAAGTCGATTCCCAGTTTGGCGCACACCACCAGCACGATCACCGCCAGCAAAACGCGCAATTGTTCGCCCTTCAGCCGTACCGACATCCTGGCGCCGATTTGGGCGCCGATGACGCCCCCTAGCAAAAGCAGCAAGGCCAGCACGATGTCCACCGTAAAGTTCCGGGTGGCATGCAGGAAGGTGGAATTGGCGGTGACGAAGATGATCTGGAACAACGACGTCCCGACCACCACCGACGTGGGCATGCCCAGCAGGTAGATCATGGCGGGAACCATGATGAAGCCGCCGCCGACGCCCATGATGGCGGCCAGCACGCCGACCAGGACGCCCAGGCCCAGGGGCAGGACGGCGCTGATGTAAAGTTTCGAACGGCGAAAGCGGACCTTGAAGGGCAGACCGTGGATCCAGGTGTGCTGATGCAGCTTCTTGCGCCCGCCGGCTTCCGCCATGCGCTTGCTTTTGACCAGCGACTGGACGCTTTCGACGAACATCAATCCGCCGACGATACCCAGAAAGATCACGTAGCACAGGGCGATGACCAGATCGACCTGACCCTGGCTGCGCAGCCATTTGAACAATTCGACACCGCCGAACGAGCCGACGAAGCCGCCCATGGTCAGGATCAGCCCCATCTTCAAATCGACATTGCCGCGCCGCCAATGGGCCAGCACGCCGGACACCGACGAGGCGACGATCTGCGCCGCTTCGGTGCCCACCGACACGGCGGGGGGAATCCCCAAAAAGATCAACAGCGGTGTCATCAGAAAGCCGCCGCCGACACCAAACAGGCCCGACATGAAGCCGACGCCGCCGCCGAGCCCCAGAATCAGGAACACGTTCACGGACATTTCCGCGATGGGAAGATAGATTTGCATGGCCTCCCGCCCCTCTTTTTAGACAGGCGTGCACGCGTCTGCCGGCGTGCTTCGTTAAACCCTTTTCATCTTTTAACGAACCAAGCGCAACATTTATTTCAACGTTTGCTAATGTTCCGCACTGCGAAGAGCGCGGGCCAGGGCCGCCAGCTTGGCGCGGGCCTGCAACAGGCGGAAGCCGTGATTGGCCAGATGGTTGGCGAAGAGGGCGGAATTTTCCCCTGCCGCCACCACCCACAGCGGGCGTTGGGCGGCGGCTTGGCGCAACGCTGCCAGCATGGCCTGCCAGTCATCAGCCAGATTGTGTTGGGCGATGGTGGTGGCGAAATCCCACCCCAGTTCCCGCAAGACCAGGGATTGGGCATAGGCCCGGCCCTTGGAATCATAGAACAGATCGTCGGCCTTGGTGTCCAAAAGCGCCCAGCCGGATTGCTCAAGGTGTTGGTCAAACTGGGCGATGACCGCATCCATGTCGGTACCGAAACCGTCAAGCAACGTCGCCAGCATGGCGGCATCGCGCGGATAAAGGCTGGCGCCGCTGGTCAGTTGGGCGTTGAAACCTTCCAGGTTGCGGGCCGCCAGACGGTATTGCTTTTCCGACGACGCGGTCGGCATCCAGGCGCTTTTCAGGTCGAACTTCCAAATGGTGGCCGGATATTTCAGCAAGCCGGCAGCGCGCCCCAGTTCAGCGTCGCGGTCGCCGTTTTCCAGGGTCAGACCCGCCAGGTTGTCGGCGAAACGGGCGATGGCGGCAAGCATGCCGATCTGATAGGACGCCATGTCGTCCAAAGCCGCCGACGGCTTGAAGATGGGGTCGTTGGCCACCCATTGGTGTTCGTCGACTTCACGCAGGATCAACCGCGAGGCCATGGCCACCGCCCGACTTTGCGCCGCTTCGACGGCGGGGGGCTGGGTGTCGGGATCGTCGTCGATGACATGGGCGACGACCATTCCGATACCGTAATAGAGTATCAGCGCCACCGGCAGAACCGGCAGCAGCCACAATACCCGGCGCGTCCATGGCGATTGGCTCATGATCAGGGCCTTAGGAAGCCGACGATGTCATAGACATCGCGGATAATGGGTTCGGCGATGGCGTTGGCCCGTTCGGCACCCTTTTTCAGGATGGCGTCGATATGGCTGGTGTCGTCCATCAAACGCTTCATCTCGGTGTTGATGGGGCCCAGCACCGACACCGCTAGATCCACCAGCTCGGCCTTGAACTCGCTGAACTGACGACCGGCGAACTGGGTCATCACCTCGGCCTTGTCGCGGTCGGAAAGTGCTGCATAGATACCCAGCAGGTTGGACGCCTCGGGGCGTTCCTCCAGGCCTTCCAGGGTGTCGGGCATGGGGAACAGGTCGGTCTTGGCCTTGCGCACCTTCAGCGCGATGGTGTCGGCATCGTCGGTCATGTTGATGCGCGAATAATCGCTTTCATCCGACTTCGACATCTTTTTGGCGCCGTCGCGCAAGCTCATGACGCGGGTGGCGGCGCCGAAGATCAGCGGTTCGGGCAGCGGGAAGAAGTCGACGCCGTAATCGCTGTTGAATTTCTGCGCGGTGTCGCGGGCCAGTTCCAGGTGCTGTTTCTGGTCTTCGCCGACGGGCACGTGGGTGGCCTTGTAGACCAAGATGTCGGCGCTCATCAGATTGGGATAGGCGAACAGGCCGACCGAGGCGTTTTCCTTGTGCTTGCCGGCCTTTTCCTTGAACTGGGTCATGCGGTTCAACCAGCCCATGCGGGCGACGCAGTTGAA
>DISD01000033.1:95503-95720 GCA_002435715.1 Rhodospirillaceae bacterium UBA6219 | reverse complement strand
CGCCGCCCGACAGCGTCGTCGCCTGTTGACCCAGATGGATGTAATCCAGGCCGACCCGTTGCAGGGTCAGCATCTTGTCGCGGATGCTTGGCACCGCCTTGAAGAAGTCGGCGGCTTCCTCGATGGTCATGTCCAGAACGTCGGCGATGCTTTTGCCCTTGAAGGTGATTTCCAGGGTCTCGCGGTTATAGCGCTTGCCCTTGCAGACGTCGCATTG
>DISD01000033.1:0-95422 GCA_002435715.1 Rhodospirillaceae bacterium UBA6219 | reverse complement strand
GGCGTGAAGGCGCCGGTATAGGTGGCGGGGTTGGACCGCGGCGTACGGCCGATGGGCGACTGGTCGATGTCGATGATCTTGTCCAGATGCTCGATACCTTCGATGCGCTCGAATGGGCCGGGATGTTCCTTGGCGTTCATCAGACGTCGGGCCAATGCCTTGTATAAGGTCTCGATCACCAGGGTCGACTTGCCGCCGCCCGACACCCCAGTGACGCAGGTGAAGGTGCCTAGGGGGATGTCCACGTCGACATTATGCAAATTGTTGCCGCTGGCGCCGATCACGCTGAGTTTATGGCCGTTACCCTGTCGCCGTTCAGTGGGAACCGGTATGAACGCCTTGCCGGTCAGGTACTGGCCGGTCTGGCTGTCAGGGTTTTCCATCACCTGGGCGGGGCTGCCCTGGGCAATGATCTCGCCGCCATGGATGCCGGCGCCAGGGCCCATGTCGATCAGGTAATCGGCGGTGCGGATGGCGTCTTCGTCATGTTCGACGACGATCACCGTGTTGCCGATGTCGCGCAGACGACGCAGTGTCGCCAACAATCGGTCGTTGTCGCGCTGGTGCAGGCCGATACTGGGTTCGTCCAGCACATACAGCACCCCGGTCAGGCCGGAGCCGATCTGACTGGCCAGGCGGATACGTTGGGATTCGCCACCTGACAACGTCCCCGAGCCACGGGCCAGGGTCAGGTATTCCAGACCCACATCCATCAAGAAACCCAGACGGTCGTTGATTTCGCGCAGGATACGCCGGGCGATTTCCTTGTCCTTGGGGCGCAGATGCTGTTCCAACTCGCCATACCATTCATGGGCCTTAGCGATGGAGAATTCCGACACTTGCGACACGTGCAGGCCACGGATTTTCACCGCCAGCGCTTCGGGCTTCAGGCGGGCACCATTACAGGCCTCGCAGCATGACGTGGCCTGGAAGCGCGACAATTCCTCGCGCACCCACGATGAATCGGTTTCCTTGTAGCGGCGGTCCATATTGTTGACCACGCCTTCGAACGGCTTGTTGGTGCTGTAGGATCGAAAGCCGTCCTCGAAGTTCATCGGCACCGGGTCCTTGCCGGAACCGTAAAGAATGACCTCGCGCGCTTGCAGCGGCAGGCGGCGCCACGGTGTGTGCAGGTCGAAACCGTAATGGCGGCCCAGGCTTTCCAAGGCTTGGTGATAATATTGCGAGGTTGAGTTGGCCCAAGGCGCGACGGCACCTTCGCGCAGGGTCAAATCCTCGTCGGGAACCACCAGGGCGGGGTCGAAGAACAGCTTCACCCCCAAACCGTCACAGGATGGGCAGGCGCCGAACGGGTTGTTGAAGGAAAACAGCCGGGGCTCGATTTCTTCGATGGTGAAGCCGGAAACCGGACAGGCGAATTTGGCTGAAAAGGTGGTGCGTTCACCGTTATCGGCATTTTCGGCGATGCACAGGCCGTCGGCCATGGACAGCGCCGTCTCGATGGAATCGGCAAGTCGGTTGCCCAGGCCCTGTTTGATCACCAGGCGATCGACCACCACCTCGATATCGTGTTTTTTCTTCTTGTCGAGCGCCGGCACGGCGTCGATTTCGTAAATGGTGCCGTCCACCTTGACGCGCTGGAAGCCCTTCTTCTGCAGGTCCAGCATTTCCTTTTTGTATTCACCCTTGCGGCCGCGCACGAAGGGCGCCAGCAGATAGATGCGGGTGCCTTCCGCCATTTCCATCATACGGTCGACCATCTGGCTGACCGTCTGGCTTTCGATGGGCAGGCCGGTGGCCGGCGAATGGGGCACGCCCACACGCGCCCATAACAGGCGCATGTAATCGTAGATTTCCGTCACCGTGCCGACGGTCGAGCGGGGATTCTTCGACG
Organism: Rhodospirillaceae bacterium UBA6219; assembly: GCA_002435715.1. Lineage (GTDB taxonomy): Bacteria > Pseudomonadota > Alphaproteobacteria > Rhodospirillales > Magnetospirillaceae > Magnetospirillum. Next base: position 93,567 of record DISD01000033.1, on the reverse strand, counting down.
TGGTCTTCTGTTCGATGGAAATGGCCGGCGACAGGCCCTCGATGCTTTCCACGTCGGGCTTTTGCATCAGTTCCAGGAATTGCCGGGCATAGGCCGACAGGGATTCCACGTAACGGCGCTGGCCTTCGGCATAAATGGTGTCGAAGGCCAAGGACGACTTGCCGGAACCCGACAGGCCGGTGATCACCACCAACTGGTCGCGAGGAATGTCCACGTCCACGTTCTTCAGATTATGTTCGCGGGCGCCACGGACTCGGATGAAGCTGTTCATCGCCTTTTGTTCCTCTTTCATTCCGGACGCGGAGTGTAGAGAGGTTTGGCGACGCGGTAAAGTGGGGTGTGTCTTTGGTCGTTCTAATGTTATTTGTTAGGTCTAATGCGAATGTTTCTGATGGGGTATTGGTGTATAAATTTCATGCTGTAGATAAAGGCTAGATCTGTAAATTAATAAATGAAAGTGATTGGCATGTCATTAAATAGAAAAAAATTTTACCAATATATTTTATTTCTAAGTGGTGTTGCCATATATGGTTAAGTTTATGGATTGTGTCGTTACGAATACAAAAGATCGGAGGGTATCTTTGCTTTTAATCGGCGGGTGGTAGATTCGGAGGGCGATGCTGCTGCTGATTTTTTCAAGCGTAAAATCGTCGTTAAGAAGGTGGCTATCCTGAAAGCGGAATATGAGGGCATGGCCGAGGGGGACCGCCAGCTGTTCCGCGACCCATGAAAAAGGCCGGGGATTTCCCCCGGCCTTCGTTCATCAGAACGGAATGTCGTCGTCCAGATCCGGCGGGGGCTCCCAGCCCGAGCCGCCGCCGCTGCCACCGCCCGAGCGCTGACCGCCGCCGCCACCCGAACGCTGGCCGCCGCCACCGCCGTAACCGCCGCTACCACCACCGCCGTAGCCGCCATCGTCATAGCCGCCACCGCCGCCGCCGCCTTCACCGCGGCCGCCCAGCAGGGTCAGTTCGCCCTTGAAGCGACCGATGACCACTTCGGTGGAATACTTTTCCTGACCCGATTGGTCGGTCCACTTGCGGGTCTGCAGCGCGCCTTCCACATAGACCGACGATCCCTTCTTCAGGAAGCGTTCGGCGACGTCGGCCAGGTTGGGGTTGAAGATGACCACGCGGTGCCATTCGGTCTTTTCCCGGCGTTCGCCGCTGGACCGATCTTTCCAGCTTTCCGAGGTGGCGATGTTCAGGTTGACGATCTTGCTGCCGTCCTGGGCGGTGCGCACTTCGGGGTCGCGGCCCAGATTGCCGACCAGAATGACTTTGTTCACGGACCCAGCCATGTCACCGGTTCTCCTGTTTAAACTTGGCCGTGGACAATAGTCGGTTGCGCGACAAGGTTCAAGCCACCCCCTGTTGTCGCACCAGACGATATCTGGTAGCGTGCGCCACCGCAGGCCGCGTGTCTGCGACAAGTTCTGGTTTTTTCGGGAATCCCTCCTTTGACCGCCATTCCGCCATCATCGCCCCAGTTCGACGTCGCCCCGGTTACCATCGAAGAGGAGATGCGGCGCTCGTATCTCGATTACGCCATGAGCGTCATCGTCAGCCGTGCGCTGCCCGACGTGCGCGACGGCTTGAAGCCCGTGCACCGGCGTATCTTGTTCGCCATGAAGGAAGGCGGTTACGACTATAACAAGCCGTTCCGCAAGTCGGCGCGTATCGTCGGTGACGTCATGGGTAAGTATCACCCCCATGGTGACTCGGCGATTTACGACGCCATGGTGCGTATGGCGCAGGATTTCTCCATGCGTCTGCCGCTGATCAATGGCCAGGGCAATTTCGGCTCCATGGACGGCGACAAGGCGGCGGCCATGCGTTACACCGAGGCCCGTCTGGCCCGGTCCGCCCATTATTTGATCGAAGATATCGACAAGGAAACTGTCGATTTCGGCCCCAATTACGACGATTCGTCCCAGGAACCGCTGGTCCTGCCGGCGCGTTACCCCAATTTGCTGGTCAACGGCGCTGGCGGCATCGCCGTGGGCATGGCCACCAACATCCCGCCGCACAATCTGGGCGAAGTGATCGACGCCTGTTGCGCCATGATCGACAATCCGGACATCACGCCGGAAGAGTTGATGGAACTGGTGCCGGGTCCTGATTTCCCCACCGGCGGCACCATTTTGGGTCGTTCCGGCATCCGTCTGTCGCAGACCACCGGCCGTGGTTCGGTGATCATGCGCGGCCGCTGCCATATCGAGGAAATCCGCAAGGACCGCGAAGCCATCGTCGTCACCGAAGTTCCGTATCAGGTCAACAAGGCCCGCATGCTGGAACAGATCGCCGAATTGGTGCGCGATAAGAAGATCGAGGGCGTTTCCGACCTGCGTGACGAATCCGACCGCGACGGCGTGCGCGTGGTCATCGAAATCAAGCGTGACGCCATCGCCGACGTGGTGCTGGCTCAGCTTTACAAGTTCACCCCGCTGCAGACCTCGTTCGGCGTCAACTGCCTGGCGCTGAACGGCGGGCGCCCGCAGATGATGACGCTGCGCGACATCCTGGTCGCCTTCATCGGCTTCCGCGAGGAAGTGATCACCCGGCGCACCATTTACGAATTGGGCAAGGCCCGTGACCGCGCCCACGTCTTGGTCGGCCTGTCCATCGCGGTGGCCAATATCGACGAAATGATCCGCCTGATCCGTGAAGCCTCGGACCCCGGCGTGGCGCGCGAACAATTGATGGCCCGCGCTTGGCCGGCCCTGGACGTGGAACCGCTGATCCGTCTGATCGACGAACCCGGTCGCGGTATCATCGACGGCACCTATCAGCTGTCGGAAGTGCAGGCCAAGGCCATTCTGGACCTACGTCTGCACCGCCTGACCGGCCTGGAACGCGACAAGATCGGCGACGAACTGCGTGAGATCGGCGAGCAGATCAAGGAATTCCTGGAAATCCTGTCGTCGCGCCCCAAGCTGTTGGAAGTGATGCGCGGCGAGCTGATCGACATGCGGACCCAGTTCGCCACGCCCCGGCGCACCACCATCGAAGATTCCGAATTCGAAGCCGATATCGAGGATCTGATCGCCCGCGAGGACATGGTGGTGACGGTAACCAACACCGGCTATATCAAGCGCGTGCCGCTGTCCACCTATCGCGCCCAGAAGCGTGGCGGCAAGGGCCGTTCGGGCATGAGCATGAAGGACGAGGATTTCCTCTCCCAGGTGTTCGTGACCAACACCCACACGCCGGTGCTGTTCTTCTCTTCCACCGGTATCGCCTACAAGCTGAAGGTCTATCGTTTGCCGCTGGGTACCCCCCAGGCCAAGGGCAAGGCAATGATCAACATCTTGCCGTTGTCGGAAGGCGAAAGCATTTCCACCGTCATGCCCATGCCCGAGGATGAAACCACCTGGGGCGATTTGAATGTGGTGTTCGCCACCTCGAAGGGAGACGTTCGCCGCAACATGCTGTCGGATTTCGTCGATATCCGTTCCAACGGCAAGATCGCCATGAAGCTGGGCGACGACGAACAATTGATCGCCGTGCGGCCCTGCACCGAAAACGACGACGTGTTGCTGGCCACCCGCATGGGCAAGGCCATCCGTTTCCCGGTGACCGAGGTCCGCGTGTTCAAGGGGCGCGATTCCACCGGCGTGCGCGGTATCCGTCTGGATGGCGTTGACCAAGTGATTTCCATGTCGGTGCTGCGCCATGTGGATTTCGACATGGAAACCCGCGACAATTACCTGAAGGGCGATTTGACCGGCCCCGAAGCCGAACGCCTGTCCGAAGCCGAGGAAATGATCCTGACGGTGACCGAAAACGGTTACGGCAAGCGCACCTCGGCCTATGAATACCGCATCACCGGTCGTGGCGGCCAAGGCATCGCCAATATCGACCTCACCGACAAGAACGGCCCGGTCGTGGCGTCGTTCCCCATCGGCCACGACGACGAAATCATGCTGGTTTCCGATGGCGGCACCTTGATCCGTATGCCGGTGGACGATATCCGTATCGCCGGCCGCAAGACCCAAGGCGTCATCGTTCTACGCACCGCCGAGGACGAACGCGTGGTTTCGGCGGCGCATCTGTGCGACATCAACGGCTCCAACGAAGAGTCGGATGAAGACGAGAACGAGGGAGACGATTCCGAAACCACCCTGTCCGGAGGGGACAATGAGTGAGAGAATCGGTCTTTATCCGGGGACTTTCGACCCCATCACCAACGGGCACCTTGATATCGTGACCCGCGCCGCCAAGGTGGTCGACAAACTGATCATCGCGGTGGCGGTCAATGCCGGCAAAGGCCCCCTTTATTCGCTGGATGAACGGGTGGAACTGGTTACGGCGGAAGTGGCCGAGGTGGCTCGTCAGCACAACGTCATCATCGAGGTGCGGTCCTTCGACAATCTGTTGGTGGATTTCGCCCGCGATTGCGGGGCGCGGATCATCATTCGCGGCCTGCGGGCGGTGTCGGATTTTGAATACGAATTCCAGATGGCCGGCATGAACGCCCGTCTGTCGCCGCAGATCGAGACCCTGTTCCTGATGGCGTCGGAACGCTGTCAGTTCATCTCGTCGCGCTTTGTTAAGGAAATCGGCCGTCTGGGCGGTGACATTTCCTCTTTCGTCAGCCCGCGCGTCCGCGCTAGCCTGAACCAGAAATTCAACATCGCCTAAGCCTTGCGGGCGCATGTTTTCGCCATGGGAGGACCGATTGGACCGCGAAAACACTCTATTTCTCGAACTCAAGGACGGTCGCGTGGTGATCGGATTGCGCCCCGACCTTGCCCCGAAACACGTGGCTCGTATCAAGGAATTGGTGCGCCAGGGTTATTATGACGGCCTGAAGTTCCATCGCGTCATCGATGGTTTCATGGCGCAGACCGGCTGCCCGCAGGGCACCGGCATGGGGGGTTCCGGCCAGAAGCTGGAAGCCGAGTTCTCGACGGAAAAGCACGTCCGTGGTACGTGCTCGATGGCGCGTGCCGCCAACCCCAATTCGGCCGATTCGCAATTCTTCATCATGTTCGCCAAGGCGCCGCACCTGGATAACCAATATTCCATCTGGGGTCAGGTCACCGAAGGCATGGACTTGGTCGACAACATCAAGAAGGGCAGTGCGGCGCGGAACGGGTCGGTGGAAGACCCTGATTGCATCGTGACCTTCCGTGTCGCTGCCGACGTCGAGGAATAATCCATGATCAAGAAGCTTGTTGCCGCGCTGATGCTGTTGGTGGGTGTCTCGGTCACCCCGGCTTTGGCTGCCGATCCTGAGAACACCCTGATCATGGACCTGCCCTGGGGGCAGGTGGTGATCGAGATGCGTCCCGATCTGGCGCCCAAGCATGTGGCCCGTATCAAGGAATTGGTCCGCAAGGGATTCTATGATGGCACGCCGTTCCATCGCGTCATCGACGGTTTCATGGCCCAGGGTGGTGATCCCACCGGCACCGGCACCGGTGGTTCCGGCATGAAGTTGCCGGCCGAGTTCTCGGGTGAGCATTTCGTCCGTGGCGTGGTCGGCATGGCCCGTGCGTCCAGCCCGAATTCGGCCGATTCGCAATTCTTCATCATGTTGGGCAGTGCGCCTTCCTTGGATGGCAAGTACACCATCTGGGGCAACGTGATCCAAGGCATGGAGAACGTCGATAAGATCACCAAGGGCTCTGGCGGTAACGGTATCGTCGATATGCCGGACAAGTTGGTGCGCCTGCGTGTCGCTGCTGACGTAAAGTAATTTCCAAGGGTTGACCGGGGCACATCATATCCCTATGGTGTGCCCCCGTTTTCGAGGTGAGAGCCCGTAGCTCAGTCGGTAGAGCACGTGACTTTTAATCATGGGGTCCCGGGTTCGAGTCCCGGCGGGCTCACCAAGGAAAAGCCGTTGAAATCCGTTGGGTTTCAACGGCTTTTTTATGACCTGTCACATTTGGCGCGACAGGCATGCCGGAACGGTGTTTGCGTTCTTCCGTCAATCGGTCAATAGTTTCCTCGGTCGCCGCCAGGGCGGCCGTTTCGTTTTCAGGAGGCCCTGCATGGCCCGCAACATGAATGACGACAAGGTGCGGCTGCTGCGCTCGCTGGCCTTCAAGATTCACCGCAAGGAAGTTCCTGTCGAAGCCTTGAACGATTGCTTCGAGGCCGAGGGCAAGGGGGGGAAGCATCGCCAGTGGCGTCATGCTGTGTCGGTTCTGGCCGAAGAAGGTTTCGTTCCGGCCTTGTTGGCGGGCGAGCTGATTGGCGACGAAGCGGCGGTGGTGATGACGGTGCTGGAACGAGCCAAGGATCATCGTCTGCTTTCCGACGCGGTCGACGGTATTGCCGATTACATGGAAAACGCCGAATCCTAGATCACGCTTGCATTTTTCCTAACCACTATCCAACTTATGTACGGGGGTTAGGGAGGCGGCCATATGGCTTTTGGTCGGTTGTGGTTTAGCCTGAAACGTCGGCTGGGGCTTGGCTCGGATGCGGAAGGGGATGGTTCGCTTGTCGAAACTCCCCAGGGCATTGCTGCGATTCGCTCCAGCTTGCCGCGCAGCCGTAGAACCGGTTTCTTGAATGAAAAAGCCTTCGCTGACGAGATGATGCGCTTCAAGCAGGGGGGCGAGGGGCCGCGTCTGCATGTGTTTTCCCTGTCTGATTTCCGTCTCGCCGCAGGGCCCAAATGGGAGCGTCTGCAAGGCTTGGTCGAAGTGGCGTTTGACACCATCATTCGGCGCCATGTGGATATCCATAAAGACGTGTTCACCCGTTTGGATGCGGAAATCGCCTGTCTGGCCCTGCCGGACGCCACTCGTTCCGACGCGCGTGACCGAGTTGCCAACATCGCCCAGGATCTGGGGGCGCATCTGTTCGGCGATTCTTTGGTCGATGGCCGTCGTCCGCAGGTCCTGGCCGCCAATTTGTCCTTGGATGAGGCCCTGACCGCCGAAGGTGGCATGGATCGTCAGGCGATTGAAAAAGCTCTGGCACAATCGGCCGCGGCCGTTGCGGCGGAAGCGGTCAAGGGCAAGGCGCCGCCGGCCAAGGCGAGAGCCGGATCGATTTTCGCTATTTCGGGCAACCAAACCGCCAGGATCGAGGAACCCGATTGGTTCATTCCTGATCAAGAGCCGTTGCGCGGGGCTGACGCACCACGAAAAGTGTTGCGTCTCGCCCATCATCTTGCCGGGGCCGACGCCAAGGGGCAGATTCTGTCGGTCGATTCCCACCACGGCAGCGCTGATCAGTCCAGTCGGGCCGCCGGGGACGGAGCCGCTGCGCAGGCTTCGTCCTGGTTCGAGGATGCGGTTCAGCACCTGCGAGGAGCTGACGCCGAACGGCGGGTCATGCGTATAGAAAACGCACCGCAGGGAGGCGCACCGTCGGGATTCAGTGCCGAATCCAGCCTCACCATGGTTTGGACACCCACTTGGGTGACCGGTCGCAACGAAGTCGCGGCTTTTCATGCCCGTATTCTGCGTTCGGACAAAATACGGGGCCCAACCTTGGAAGGTGTGCATGCCTATGACGGATTATTGCCCATCGAGGTTCTGACCCTGGACCGCTTTTGCGCGACGCAGGCCGCTCATGAGTTGAAGATGATGAGCTACACCAGGCAACGCTTGGGTCTGACCGTGCCGGTGCATTGGATGTCGTTGTCGCCGAAATCCCGTGACTTCATTCGCATGCCGTTCGAGGCATGCCCCGCAGATGCCCGCCGTCGCCTGTTGAAGATGGAGATCTTCGGTGTTTCTCCGTCTCTTCCGCCGGCCATCTTGTCGCGGATGTTCGCCCCTTTAGAGGGATTGGGCTGCGATGTGTTGGTCCGCTTGCCCTTGGCGGCACCGCAAATGATCGACGCGATTCCCGCCGCCAAGGCGGTGGGGGTGGATTTGGCCGAGCTGTCCAATCAGGAACGGGTCGGCGATGCCGAACTGTTCGAGCGACTTGATGTTTTCCGTAAGACAGCGCGCCAGACGCGTAAAGCCTGTTACGTCTGGGGAGTCCGTCGCCGCCCGCTGATCGTGCAACTGGTCAAGGCCGGCTTTTCCCTGGTCAACGGTCCCGGCATCATGTGTGATCTCGCCCATCCGGTGTTGCCGACCAAGGCCGCCCAATAATCAGCATTCCACCGTGGGCCGGGACTTTAACAGCCTCAGCTTTTCCAAATCCTGCGGCGTTGGCGGGGTGTCGGCTTTTGTCGCGTTGCAGGCGCGACAGGCGGCCACCTCGTTGTACCATTCCGCCGCTCCTCCCAGGGTGCGCGGCACGACATGATCGATGGTGGCGGCATCAGGGCGCTTGCGATGACGGATGCGCTGCGGTAATGGATCCTCCATAGTGATCCCGCAATAAAAGCAAGTCCCGTTTTGATTCGTCCATAAATCGTGACAACGGGCGCGACGCCATTCCTTGCTTTCTTGCACTGCACCACTCTCCAATTAAGATGGACAAGAATGACATATTTTGGTCATTCTGTTCTATGCGCTTGGCTGTCAAGGAAACGGCGACAGTTTCCAACGCCAAGTGCTGGGTTGGAGGGAACGGAATGACGGCAGGACCGGAAGAGTCCACCGCTTCGCTTGGCACTCACGCTTTCGGGCTGCCCCCGGAAATGTTGGACATCTTGCTGACCAGATTGCCGGATACGGTGATGTGTGTTGGTCCCGACGGATTGATTCAATGGATCAGTCCCAATGTGACGCGTCTGCTGGGCTATGACGCGTCCGAATTGGTTGGGCAAGACGCCAGTGTCATGTATGCCCACGGGACGGACCGCCGTGTCGTGCTGGATTTGGTGTCCGAAGGCAAGGGCGAGGCCGTGCGGCTGGAATTCGAAGCACGCCGTAAGGATGGCGGCGAATTGTGGGTGGTCGCCTATGGATGCGCCGCCTATGATTCGGCGGGGGAGTTCACGGGCGTCCGTGGCGTGTTGCGCGATATCAGTGACAACCATCGTATGCGGCAGACGCTGGAACACAGCGAAGACCGTTTCCGGCGGTTGTCTGACGTGACCACCGAAGCCATTTGCATTCATTTCCAGGGCAAGATTCTGGATTGCAATCGGGCCTTCGAAGATTTGTTCGGCTATCAGCGCAGCGATTTCGAGAATTTGTTGGCTTGGGACGTCATTCATGACGACGATTTGCCCAAGGCCAAGGAAATGGTCCGTATCCAGCACCAAAAACCCTATGAAGTGCGTGGGCTGCGCAAAGATGGGTCGGTATTTCCCATGGAAATCCATTCCAAGGAAAGCCGTATGGGGGAGCTGTCGGTCCGCGTCACCTGTATCCGCGACATGTCTGACCAAAAAAAGGCGGAATCCAGCCTGCGCCTGTTGTCGCAAGCGGTCGAGCAAAGTCCGGTCGCTGTTGCGGTGGTGAACATTGCCGGAAAAGTGACCTATGTGAACCCGGCGCATCAGCAGATTACCGGCCTCGCGGTCGAGCAGGTGGTGGGCGAGGTCTTCGACGATCTTTATCCCTCCTTGTGCAGGTCGCTGTTGGCCGACATGTGGCGGAGCCTGCGAGGCGGAGAAGACTGGCAAGGCGAGCTGCCATTGTCCCGTGATGACGGGCGCCTGGCGTGGCAACGCGTTTTCGCGTCACCGGTCTCGGGTGAAAGCGGGACGGTCTCGCATTATTTGGTGGTCATCGAAGACATTACCGTGCGCAAGGAGCAAGAACGCAAGATCCTGCATCAGGCCATGTATGACGGCCTGACGGATTTGCCCAACCGCACCTTGGCTTTGGACCGCTTGGCCGCCGCCATCGAAGACGCCCGTGAACGAGGTTCCCAAGTGGGCTTGCTGTTCGTCGATTTGGATGACTTCAAGGGGATCAACGATTCCCTGGGGCACGAATATGGCGACGAATTGCTGATCATGGCCTCGGAACGCCTGAGCGAGGCGGTGGGAGATAGCGGTTTTGTCGCCCGTTTCGGGGGGGACGAATTTTTGGTGGTGCTGTCGCCGTGCTCGTTGGCCTTGGCCGATGTCACGGCGCAGCGGGTGGTGGCTGCGTTCTCGCACCCGTTTTCCATCAGCCGACGCGATCTGATCACCACCTCTTCCGTCGGTGTCGCCCTTTATCCGGAAGATGGCCGCACACCGCAGACGTTACTGCGCAACGCCGACATCGCCATGTACCAATCCAAGCAAAATGGCCGGAACCGTTATTGTTTCTTTACCGCCCGCATGAACGAGGAAGCTGAAAACCGCCTGCGTCTGGAAAGCGAATTACGACGCGCGGTGGGGACGGACCAATTGTTCCTGCACTTCCAGCCCTTGATCCATGTCCAGACTGGCAAGGTGGCAGGGGTCGAGGCCTTGTTGCGCTGGCACAATCCGGAATTGGGCAACGTTCCACCCGACAGATTCATTCCGCAGGCAGAAACCAGCGGCTTGATCGTTCCCATTGGACGTGACGTGCTGGTTCAGGCCTGTACCACTGCCAGGACCTGGATCGACGCCGGAAATCCCGACTTGATGCTGTGCGTCAACGTCTCGCCACGTCAGTTCCAGGAAGCCGGCTTTGTCGAGGATGTCGCCGAAATCTTGCGTCATACCGGATTTCCGGCTGCCAATCTGGAAATGGAAATCACCGAGGGGTTGTTGCTGAAGGAACGCGGCGAGATTGACGGTTTGCTGCATCGCCTGCATGGCATGGGCATTCACTTGGCCATCGATGATTTCGGCACGGGATATTCATCGCTCAGTTACCTGGAACGTTATCCTTTCCACACCTTGAAGATTGATCGTTCCTTCATGGTCGGCATGTTGGAACGTCAAGAGCGCAAGGTGTTGGTGGACACCATCGTCGCCATGGCCGGTGGCTTGGGATTGAAGGTGATCGCCGAAGGGGTCGAAACCCAGGAGCAACTGGCGCGTCTGCAGGAGATCGGTTGCGACTTGGCCCAGGGTTTCCTGTTCAGTCGCCCGGTGCCGGCCAAGGACATCTTCGCCCTTCTGGACACTCGGTTCGGCGAACATGCTGAAAGGGTGGTCCATACGGGGATGCTGCATTGACGCGACCGGTGTTCATATTTACCGATTTCGGGGTCGGCGGTCCCTATGTGGGGCAAATGCATGCCGCCTTGCTGAAGGCGGGAGTAACCCTGGACGTGGTCAATTTGATGGCCGACGCTCCGTCTTTTGATCCTCAATCATCGGCCTATTTATTGGCGGCGCTGTTGCCTCATACGTCGAATGACGCGGTCTTGCTGGGGGTTGTCGATCCCGGTGTGGGCAGCCAGCGCCAGCCGTTGATCGTCGAAGCCGATGGCCGATTCCTGGTTGGCCCGGACAATGGCTTGTTCGCCTTGGCTGTCAGGCAGGTCAAGACTTGGCGTGCCTGGACCATGACATGGCGGCCGGAAACCCTGAGCGCGTCGTTCCATGGCCGCGACCTGTTCGCCCCGGTTGCCGCTGCTTTGGCTCGGGGGCAGGATCCGGCGGGTTATGGAAAACCACAGCAGGCTTTGATTGGGCAAGATTGGCCCGATGATTTGCCGCACGTCATCTATGTGGATCACTATGGCAATGCCATCACCGGCATAAAGGGGGACGTGATCGAAACGGATCGGGTTTTCGATCTGGGGGGGCGCCGCATACCCTGGGCAAATACCTTTTCCGATGTCGGGCATGGTCAGGCTTTTTGGTATGTTAATTCTATCGGTTTAGTGGAAATATCGGTTAATTGCGGTAGCGCCGGTCGTGATTTGAACCTGGAAATCGGGTCGTTTGTGGGGTGAATGGTAAAAATATTCACTCCGATAGGGGATTTTCCTGGTGTGCCCCACCATATTGATTGGTAATTAGTACAACGGGCGTAATTGGGGGCGACGTGAAATGGGATATACGGTGAAGTTTTGGGGGGTGCGCGGAAGCATCGCCTGCGCTTCGCCGCAGCACGTCACCTATGGGGGCAATACGTCCTGTCTTGAATTGACCTTGGGCAGCAATACCCTGATCTTTGACGCAGGGACCGGTTTGCGCTTTTTAGGTCAAAACCTGATCAAGCGAGGCAAGACCCAGGCGACCTTGATGTTGACCCACACCCATTGGGATCACATCAACGGTTTTCCTTTTTTCACCCCGGCGTTCAACCCGGCTTTTACCCTGCAAGTTCTGGCGGGGCATTTGGGCGGGGCGGAAGGGGCGATCCGGTCCATTTTGGCGCGACAAATGGACAACCCGACATTTCCGGTGCCGCTGGAAACCATGCGCAGCAACATGCAGTTCCTTGACTTCAAGGCCGGTGAAACCTTGCATCCATTCGAGGATGTCGTGGTCAAGACTGTGCCGTTGCGCCATCCCAACGAAGCGACCGGATATCGAGTGGAATATGGCGGTAAGGCCGTGTGTTATGTCACCGATACCGAACACCTGCCGGGGCAGCCCGACGCCAACGTCCTGAAACTGATCCAGGGCGCCGATTTGGTCATCTATGACAGCACCTATACCGACGACGAGTTTCCCGCTCGTGTCGGCTGGGGGCATTCAACCTGGCAGGAAGGCATCCGCTTGTGTCGCGCGGCCGAGGTTAAGCAATTGGCCATCTTCCACCACGATCCCGACCATGACGACACCTTCATGTCGGCGCTGGAGGCCGAGGCGCATCAGACCTGGGATGGCGCCATCGTTGCCCGTGACGGCATGGAAATCACGTTGATTTAAGCCGGGATCAGCGTGGAAAGACGTGTACCGCCACCCGACGGTTCAAGGACTGGTTGGCGGGCAGGGGGGTGCCGTCCTCCAGCGTGTTGGGCACGCGCGGCGCGTATTGCCCATAAGCCGAGACGATCATCTTGTCTTCCTTCATGCCCAGGGCGACGAAGGCCCGCATGGTGGCCAGGGCGCGGGCGGCGGCCAAATCGAAATTCGATGGAAATTGCGCGGTCTTCACCGGTGTATTGTCGGTATGACCTTGGATTTCCAGGCGATAATTCTCGAAGCGCGGTTGTTGGAAAGTCCCCACCAATTCCTTGAGAAGCGGCATCATCCCCGGCTTGATGTTGGCGGAACCGGGATCGAACATCGCCCCTGAATCCAGGTTCAGCACCACGCCGCGATCATCGGTTCCCACGTCCACGGCGTCGTCCGAGCCTTGCACGTTGGCGGCAGCCTGGGTCAGTTCCTGCTTCATGGTTTCAATGGGGCGCTGCGGCGGCTGTTTACCGATTTCCTTGGTCATCCCCGACTGCACTTTTTCGAACAGCACGGTGTCGATCTTGGAAATGGATGCCAACATGATGAAGAAGCACAAAAGCAGGGTGACCATGTCGCCGTAGGTTTCCATCCACGACGAATCAGGTTCTTGCGCCGCCTTTTTTTGGAACAGGCTCATCGGTTCTTCATCTGCTTGTCGATGTCGAAATGGATCGCCGGGTCAAGGAAGCTGTTCATGGCATCTTGGATGAAGCGCGGGCTTTTGCGCTCGGCCAGCAGGCACAGGCCTTCAGAGACCAGGTAGTTACGGAAACGAACGATTTCCTCACGTTGCTGAATCTTGCTGGCTGCCGGCAGCAGAACCAGACGGGGAAACAGCACGCCGTAAAGAGTGGTGATCAACGCCACCGCCATGCCCGGGCCCAAGGCCGACGGGTCCGCGCCCATTTTGCCCAGCATGATGATCAGACCGATCAGGGTGCCGATCATGCCATAGGCGGGCGCCGTCCCCGCCATGTTGCGCAAGATGTCGGCGGGCACACAACTCCGCTGGAACGACGTCTCGATCAGGTTGGTGAGGATTTGTCGGACTTCAGCACCGGTATAGCCGGCGATCACCAGATCCACGCCGAAGCCCAGGAACTTGTCTTGTTTCTTCAACTTGGTGGTGTCGGCTTCCAGTGCGTTCAAACCGGTCTTTTGCACCAGATAAGCCCAACGGATACAGCGCCCGACCTCGCCCTGCAACACACCGCGTTGCACTTTGGGGGCGAAAAAAATGGACGTCATCAGGCGAAAAGCTTGAAGCACGTAACGCGGTTCATAAGAGATGAAGGTCGAGGCAAAGGTGCCGCCGACAACCATCAGGAAGGATGGGAAATCCAGGAAGACAAAGTAATTGTCAGTGGCTAGAAAAATCGAGCCAATAAACAAAATAATGCCGGCAAGAAAGCCGATTAAGGTTGCCAGCGACATACCCGGACCTTTCCCCCTGACCAATCCCCAAGCGCAAACGCCTGTACGCATCTTGGGCCAATTGCAGGTCAAGAGCAATAGTTAGGCCGTGCTTGCATCAATCGGGCAAATGGTTACAGTTCCGCACAAGGCGGTTAGTCATTTGGGGAAAGGTTGGGCATGGACGCGGATGCGCCCTCGGTGATCGCAGGGGCTTTTCTGGCCAATTTGGTTTTGGCGGCGGCATTGGCTTATGTCGGCCGTGCCAAGGGGGCGATTAAATCCTTATTCTTGCTTGCCTTGGTTTTCGGTTTTTTTGCGCTTCGCTTCGTGTTTCTGGCCTTCGGTTGGAACGACGGATGGCCCGTGAGCATGCTGTTGCCGGAACTGATGCATGTGGGGGCGGCTGTTTTCTTGTTGATGGCGCTGGGGCCCTTGTCGCGTCGGCGGCGCCATCGGTGGATGGTGCTTGGGGGCGGCTCGGCTTTGGCCCTTGGGCTGTGGCTGATGGATGGCCGGGCAACCTCTTTCCTGGCGTTGTTGCCGGCGTCAGTAGCCATCTTCCTGGCCATGATGGTGGCTGCGGTCGAATTCTGGCGCCGGGGCTCTCGTGCTCCGGGTCATGGTTATGGTGTCGTCGCCGTCTTGTTCGTGGTCTGGGGCGTCCACAAACTGGCTTTTCCATGGATCGTGTCGCTGGAAATCCTGAGCGGGTTCAGTTTTGCGCTGAACCAGGTGATGGCGGTGTCCCTGGGGGTCGGGCTGCTGATTTGCTCGGACCGCGAAAACCGCAGCAAGGACAGCGAGGGTCTGCGTCGATCCCAGGCCTTGTTGCGGCTTCAGGGCGAAGCCATGGCGGCGACGATCAACGCCATTTTCATCACCGATCGCTGTGGTCGTATCGAGTGGAGCAACCAGGCTTTCCGGCAATTGACCGGTTGGGGCGAGGACGAGATTCGGGGGCGTGGCGCCCGTCGCTTGCTGATGGGGCGGGATCGCGACCGTCGTATGGACGAAGCCCTGGCCAAGGGCGAGATTTGGCGTGGCGAGCTGCATCTGCGCCGCCGTGACGGTACGCTTTACGTGGTCGATCAGACGGTTACCCCCATCAGGGACGAAAACGGCGTGGTCAGCCATTATGTGGTGGTTCAGGAAGACGTCTCGGAACGTCGTCACGCCGAGGAGCGTATCCGGTTCTTGTCCAACCACGACGCACTGACGGCGTTGCCCAATCGCTTGTTGTTCCGTGACCAAATTCAACGGGCTTTGGTGCACGCCAGGGGGCAACGCCATGGTCTGGCGGTGTTGATCCTCGATCTGGACGATTTCAGCCATTACAACGATGTGCTGGGCCATGACGGTGGTGACCATCTGTTGTTGGCCGTGGCCGAGCGTTTGATGAGCCGAGCCCGCGGCGTCGAAAGTGTCGCCAGGGTGGGCGGCGACGAATTCGGTTTCCTGATGCAAACCACTTTGGGGGGGGAAGAAGCGGCCGAACTGGCGGAATCCCTGATCGAGGCCATGCGGCGTCCGTTCGAGATCAGCGGCCATGACATCCATGTGGGGGCCGCCATCGGCATCACCTTGTTCCCCGATGACGGTGCCGAGGCCGATATTTTGCTGAAGAACGCCGACATGGCCATGTACCGCGCCATCGAGGGCCAGCCCTATGGCTATCGTTTCTTCGCGCCCACCATGGACGCCGAACTGGCCGTGCGTCGTCGTCTGGAAAGTGACTTGCGCCGGGCCATTCAGCGCGACGAACTGGAACTGCATTACCAACCCATCGTCTCGACAGCAGATCGGCGCATTATCTCGTTCGAAGGCTTGTTGCGTTGGAAGCATGCCACCGATGGCTGGATTTCGCCGGTCCAGTTCATTCCCATGGCCGAAGGGACGGGCATGATCGGTCCCATCGGCGAATGGGTGTTACGGCGCGCTTGCCAACAAATGCGCGATTGGGATCGCAGTGGCATTCCGGCGGTACCGGTGGCGGTCAACCTGTCGGCCTTGCAATTGAAGCGTCAGGACGTCCCCATGTTGGTCCGCAAGATGCTGACCGAATCGGGGGTTCCATCCCATCGGCTGGAATTGGAGCTGACCGAAACCACGGTGATGGAAGACGCCGATTCGGCCCAGCGCATCATTACCGACATCTCACGTTTGGGGGTGAAACTAGCGGTGGACGATTTCGGCACCGGCTATTCGTCCTTGGCCCGGCTGAAGCGCTTTCCGGTGGGCAAATTGAAGATCGATCGCTCCTTCGTCGGCGATTTGGCCGAAAACGACAGCGATTCCGCCATTGCGCGCGCCATTATCTCCATGGGGCACGCCATGGGGCTGAAAGTGGTGGCGGAAGGCGTCGAGACACAGGAACAGTTCGACATCCTTTGCCAGGCAGGGTGCGACGCGGTTCAGGGATTCTTGTTCAGCCGCCCGGTCCCGGCGGATCAGGCGGCTGAATTGCTGCGAAAAGGTGGTTTCTAACGGTCGTTATCCGGCGGTTCCGGTTCGGTCACCGCCGGTTTCTTCAGGTCGTATTCCACCTCGACGATGTCGCCATCGATGGTTTTGGTTTGCACAAAACCCAGATGTTCGACGAATTTCAGCATGCGCCGATTGTCTTTCAACACTTGGCCGACGATGACGTTGGTGTCGCGCGAACGACAATATTCGATCATCTTGACCAGCAGGCGCTTGCCCAGGCCCGATCCCTTCAAATCCGAACGGACCACCACCGCGAATTCGGCGGCTTCGTTGTCCGGGTCGGTGACCGTGCGAACCACGCCCAGGGTCTCCTTGGCGCCGTCGGGCAGCGACAATTCACCGATGAAGGCCATTTCGCGGTCATAATCGATCTGGGTCAGACGGGCCATTTCGGTATGCGGCAATTCATGCACCAAACCGAAAAAGCGGAAGCGAATGTCCTCGGGGGTCAGTTTGGACACCAGGACATGGTGGTTCGGTTCATCTTCGGGACGGATCGGGCGCAACAGCACCTGACGACCGTCGGTCATGGTGAAAATTTCTTCCAGTTCGGCCGGATAGGGGCGGATGGCCAAGCGGTCGGCACCGGTGCGCGCTGGCTTCGCCACTTTGATGGCGGCATCCAGCGCCAAAACGCCCGAGGCGTCGCAGCGCAATGG
This sequence comes from Rhodospirillaceae bacterium UBA6219, assembly GCA_002435715.1. Lineage (GTDB taxonomy): Bacteria > Pseudomonadota > Alphaproteobacteria > Rhodospirillales > Magnetospirillaceae > Magnetospirillum. The sequence continues at coordinate 76,348 of DISD01000033.1, read as the reverse complement.
ATTGATATCCAACTCGATGATTTCCGGCAGGTCGATCACCATCTGCGACACCTGGATCAGGGTCATGTGCAGGGCATCCATATTGGCCGGCGGCCGGCCCCGATAACCGCGCAACAGACGCGCCACCCGGGTGCGCTGCACCAGCTCCGAGGCCAGATTCAGGTTGAGCGGCGGCAAAGCCACGGCGCGGTCGCCAATCACTTCCACCGCGACCCCGCCTTGGCCGAACAAGATGACCGGTCCGAAAATAGGATCGGTGGCGATGCCGACAATCAATTCCTGGGTGCCGGGCTTGCGGATGGCCATGGGCTGAACGGTGAAGCCTTCGATGCGGGCGTCCGGATAAGTGGCCTTGACCCGTTCCAGCATGGCATAGGCGGCCTTTTCCACCTCGAACGGCCCATCCAGGTTCAGCACCACGCCGCCCACGTCGGATTTGTGGACGATGTCGGTGGACAGGATCTTTAGCGCGATGGGGCCTTCGATGTCCTTGGCGACGCGGCTGGCTTCGGCCGGATTGCGGGCGGTGTGGGTGGGAACGGTGGGAATGCCGTAAGCCGACAGCACGGTCTTGGCCTCGGCTTCGGTCAGCATGGAATCGCCACGTTCCATCACTTCGGCGATCACCCCCTTGGCCAAATCGACGTCGGGGACGAAGTCGGTGGCCGCCGAGGCCGGGACTTCCATCAACAATTCCTGGTTCTTGCGATATTCCAGAAGGTGCAGGTAGCCCTGGACAGCGGCACGTGGCGTTTCGAAGGTCGGAACCCCCGAATCGGCGAATTTCTTGCGGGCCGCAGCCACTTTTTGATGGCCGACCCAGCAGGTCATGATGTTGGCCCTGGGTTTGTCCTTGAACACCTTGATGACGGCGTCGGCCACTTCATCGGGATCGGAAATGGCAGTCGGAGAATACATCACCAGAACCGCGTCGATGCATTTGCAATCCAGCAAGATGCTGAGAGTCTTGGCGTAACGATCGCCACTGGCATCGCCGACCACGTCGATGGGGTTGCCGCGCGACCAATTGTTCGGCAACAAGGCATTGAGCTTGTCCACCACATCCAAGGGCAAATCGGCCAATTCGCCGCCGCCATCGGCCAAGTCGTCGGCGGCGATGACACCCAGCCCACCGCCATTGGTGACCACGGCCAAGCGCTTGCCCTTCATCGGGCGCGACCGGGCCAGGGTTTCCACCGCGCCGAAGATTTCATCGATGTCTTGCACACGCAGCATGCCAGCGCGACGAATGGCGGCGTCGAACACCAAGTCGGAACCGGCCAGAGCACCGGTATGCGACGACGCGGCCAAGGCGCCCTCGGTGGAACGTCCGGCCTTAATGGCCAGGACCGGCTTGTTGCGGGCGGCGGCACGGGCCGCCGACATGAAGTTGCGCTGTTGGTCGACGGTTTGCAGATACAGCAAGATGGCCCGGGTATGCGGGTCCGAACCCAGATAATCCAGGATGTCGCCGAAATCCACGTCGGCGCTTTCACCGGTATGGATGAAGTGGGAAAAACCGATTCCCTTGGCGCAGGCCCAGTCCAGCACGGCCGTACACAGCGCCCCGGATTGCGAGACGAAGGCGATCTTGCCGGATGGTGCGTTTTCCGGCGCGAAACTGGCATTCAAACCAATGCCGGGGACCAGCATGCCCATGGAATTGGGACCCAGCAGACGAATGCCGTGGGACTTGGCGATGGTGGTGACCGCTTCCAGCACGGATTGGCCTTCGGTGGTCTTGGCGTGTTGCAAACCCGCGGTCATGATGCAGGCTGCCTTGGCGCCTTTTTCACCCAAGGACCGCATGACGTCGGGCAAGGTGTTCACCGGCGTACACAACATGGCCAGATCCGGTGCTTGCGGCAGGCTGGCCACATCAGGGTAGGCCAGGACGCCGCAAACCGAATTTTCAGAGCCGACCGGCATGATCGGACCTTGGAACCCAGCCTGGATCAGGTTGCGCATGACAACCAAACCCGGCGTGTTCGCCTTGGTGCTTGCTCCGACCACCGCCACGGATTGGGGGCGAAATAACGCCTTCAGATTGCGCACGCTCATAATGTGCCTCGGGTCCACCTAATAATACGTTGGTGGCAACCTTAGACCTCTATCTTGTGCGTCGCAACATGCGGAAAACACTAATTGGGCGAACTCATTCAGGATGGAACAAGGAACCGGCAGCGATCGAGGCGACGGTTCTGACGGAAACCAGCACCACGACCAAGCTGGCCAAGGCCAGCAACACGGTACCGACGACCGGCCACATGCCACCCGGAAAGCGATGGGCGTGTTCGATGGAGGCCAGGGCAACAGCGTCCAAAGGGAAGGTGAAGGCCCACCAAGACACGGCGAAGGGCAGGCCGACGAAGCTTTTCGACTTGGCCAGCAGCACCAGGGTCAGGAACAACGCGCCGTTGACCAGGACTTGGGCGAAAGTGTCGACGTTTCCGGTCAACCCTACATAAGACACGTACCCGATGGACGGCGGGGGCAGCAGGATGAACAAGGTGGGCATCAGGCGCGGCGGCAGGGCGTCGTGGAAGATGACCCGATAAAGGATGATGGTCAGCATGGGCAGCCAGAACAACATGCCCACCGACAGGAAGAACCAAGAAATTTCGGTCATTCCCATACGGGCGCCCAGAATGGGAACAATGATGTTGCCGACGATGGGGATGAACCACGCGGCGTTCACGTGGTTGATTTCTTGTTTGTGGACCATCCAACGGACGATCAGCCGAATGGTCAGCACCAGTTGCAGGATGGCGCCGGCCACCCAAAGGGCGAAAGCCCCGCTGGCCGAATAAGGATAAAGCCCCGCAGCCAGCAGCAACACGCCGATCGGAAAGGTCGAAAAGAAGGCCGAGCGGACCGGGTGGTTGAATTCACCCACCACGGCTTGTGGGTAACGCATCGCCTTCAAGGCGTATGTCAGCAAGGCGGCGATGAAAGCTAAGCCGGCAATGGCCAGAAAGACTTCTGAGACCACGTCGGGAAGTCCCAGGATGGCGTGTCCCTTCCGCCAGGCTAAGCCAAGTCCAGCCAACCCCATGACCGAAGCGAAAATGGTCACGGGAACGTGCGGTAACGACGAAGCGGGGGCGTGGTCGGCCATGTGGGGCATCCATGGGAAAATAGAGATTAGCAACAACTAATATAAAAAAGCGGTCTTGAGCAAGGGGCTGGTGCGCGGGGGAGGCATGCGTCAAGCTGGCTTGCCGAGCGGAAAAACCGTCCCTTGTGACCAATCCGTGAAGGATAAGGGCAGGCGGATGTACACCCCCGGACTTTGCCGGTATATTCCGCAATGCAACATGCATTTGGCCAACATTGGAGTGGGCAATGGTCGAAATGATGGAAAACCGCACCTGGGACGAAATCAAAGTGGGCGACAGCGCCACCTTGACCCGGACCTGCCGGATGGAAGACGTGGAATTGTTCGGTGTTGCCAGTGGCGACCTCAACCCCACTCATTACAATGCGGAACAGGCGTCAAGCTTGGCGCAGCACCGCAAGGTTTTGGCCCATTCCCTGTGGACGGGGTCTTTGCTTTCCGCCGTTCTGGGCAACCAGCTTCCGGGGGCCGGGACCGTTTACCGCAGCCAGACCTTCGACTTCCAAAATCCGGTCGAAGTGGGTGACACGGTGACCGTGACCATCGTCGCCAAGGAAAAGATCGCCCCCTCGGATGTGTTGTTCGACTGCAAGGCGGTCAACCAGGATGGCGTGGCGGTGTTCTCGGGCGCCGCCCGCGTGTTGGCGCCGACCCAAAAGGTGGTGCAACCGCGCACGGAATTGCACGAAGTGTCCCTGCGTCGCCGCCATCACGTGTTCGAGGACATCATCGAACGTTGCGGCAACTTGGAACCGATCTCGGTGGCGGTGTGCCATCCCTGCGACCAGGTGTCGTTGGAAGGCCCGGTCGAAGCCTTCAAGAAGGGGTTGATCAACCCCATCCTGGTAGGACCCGAAGCCAAGATCCGTTCGGTGGCGGAAGAATTCGGTTTCGATTTGACCGGCATGCAGATCATCGACACTCAACACAGCCATGAATCGGCCGAAAAGGCGGTGGAACTGTGCCGCACCGGTGTCGCCGAAGCCCTGATGAAGGGCAGCCTGCATACCGACGAGATGATGCATGAAGTGGCCAGCCGCGCCACCGGTCTGCGCACCGGTCGTCGTATCAGCCACGTCTTCGTTATGGACGTGCCCACTTATCCCAAGATGCTGCTGATCTCGGATGCGGCCATCAACATCTATCCGACGTTGGAAGATAAAGTGGACATCACCCAGAACGCCATCGACCTGGCGCTGTGTATGGGGGTGGACAAGCCCAAGGTCGCCATCCTGTCGGCGGTGGAAACGGTCTATCCCAAGATCAATTCAACCATCGAAGCCGCGGCTTTGTGCAAGATGGCCGATCGCGGCCAGATTACCGGCGCCGTGCTGGATGGCCCGTTGGCTTTCGACAACGCCATCTCGGCCGAAGCAGCCAAGATCAAGAAGATCAGCTCGCCGGTGGCCGGTCAGGCCGACATCCTGTTGGTTCCCGATCTGGAAGCCGGCAACATGCTGGCCAAGCAATTGTCCTATCTGGCCGACGCCGACGCGGCGGGGATCGTTTTGGGAGCCCGGGTTCCCATCGTGCTGACCAGCCGTGCCGATTCCGCCAAGGCCCGTTTGGCCAGTTGTGCGGTGGCCGTGTTGTTCGCCCATGCCCGCCGCGCTGGCGGCAAGGTCGCTGCTGAATAAGAAAGGGAAAGCCATGCGTGACGGTATTCTGGTCATCAACGCCGGGTCTTCTTCCATCAAGTTCTCGCTTTACCTGTCCAACGGTGATCAAAAGCCGGATCTTCAATCCAAGGGGCAGGTCGAGGGCATCAATGTCGCCCCGCATTTCATCGCCCAAGGTCCCGATGGGGCGGTGCTGGCCGAGCAACACTGGCCCGCCGACAGCAATCTGAACCATGAAGACCTGTTGAAGCATCTGATCGACTGGGTTGAAGACCATTTGGATGACGCCCAATTGGTCGCTGCGGGTCACCGCGTCGTCCACGGTGGCGCCAAATACAGTGCGCCGGTGATGGTGGACGATCTGGTGTTGGGGGCTTTGGAAAAGTTGGTGCCGCTGGCGCCCTTGCATCAACCGCACAATCTGGCCCCCATCCGCGCCTTGGCCAAGGTGCATCCGGGACTGCCCCAGGTGGCGTGTTTCGACACGGCCTTCCACGCCACCAATCCCAAGGTGGCGACCACTTTCGCGCTTCCGCGCGAATTGACCGAGGAAGGCGTGCGCCGTTATGGCTTCCACGGCCTGTCCTATGAATATATCAGCCGTCGTCTGCGCGAAATGGCCTCGGAAACCGCCTCGGGCAAGGTAGTGGTCTGCCATTTGGGGTCGGGGGCGTCCATGTGCGCCATCGACAACGGCCGCTCGGTGGCGTCCACCTTGGGTTTCACCGCCGTCGATGGTCTGCCCATGGGCACGCGGACCGGCAATCTGGACCCCGGTGTCATCTTGTATCTGTTGGAAGAGAAGAAGATGAACGCCAAGCAGATCGAAACCCTGCTGTACAAGCAATCGGGTCTGTTGGGGGTGTCCGGCGTATCCAATGACATGCGGGTCCTGCTGGAAAGCGACGACCCCCATGCCGCGGAAGCGGTGGATTTGTTCTGTTACCGCATTCGTCGTGAACTGGGCTCGTTGGCGGCGGCCATGGGGGGCTTGGACGCCGTGGTGTTCACCGCCGGCATCGGTGAGCGCTCGGCCCCGGTGCGTCGTATGGTCTGTGACGGGGCGTCCTGGTTGGGCATCGCGCTGGATACGGGGGCCAACGACGCCAATGCCGCGACCATCACTCTTCCGCAAAGTCGGGTTCCGGTTTTCGTCATTCCCACCGACGAGGAAATGATGATCGCCAAACATACCCGCGCCGTGGTGCGTCAACAGCGTCAAGCCGCACAGTAATCATTGATTGCTCTTTCGCCCTCCCGTCGGGTCATCCCGGCGGGGGGGATTTTTTTGCGCTTGCGAGGAAATCCGACGCGGGTGTAGCGTTCGCCGGCTCGACGTCGCAGAGGTCCCCTATGTCGAAAATCGTGCTCCCCTTGGTCTTGCTTCCGCTTCTAACAGGCTGTGCGGTGGTCGATTTGGCCGCCCATGGCATGAAGCAATACGAGAAAAGCAAGCAGCCCGCCACGCAGCAACAAACCGCCAGCACCGAAGTCGCGCCGGCTTCTACAGCGGACGTGGTTCAGGCTTCCGAGCCGGAACCGGTGGTTGCGGCACCGTCGTCCAGTGGCTCGATCAAGACCCAATCCTTGGATTAAAGCTTACGCTGACCTTCGGTGCCGATGACTTCTCCGAAGCCGACCCCGTTCAGTTCTTCCTCGGCGATGAGATCGTGCCGTTTGTCCGGGCACAGTTCCGAGACGTTTTGCAAATCGGTCAGCACCGTATCCAGACGGTCAAGAACGTCCAGGACATCGTCGGCCATGGTGGCGTCGTCCATGCGGCCGGCAAAGCGGCGCATGTTCCAAGAAAACACCCGCATTTGTTTGACGTGGTCACGAAACGACCGAGGGCGTCGCAGGAACAGTCGTGACGAGTTGCGAATGTTGCGAATGAACAATTCGATCAGCGCTTTCAGAAAGCGGTCGGCACTATCGAGCTTGCGACGGAAGATAGCGTAAGGAACCAGAGCCAGTTCGCATTCTTCCATGGCGATGGCCGAGGCGGAACGGTTGCCGCCATCAAGAACCGCCATTTCGCCGAAAATGTCACCGGGGCTGATTTCGCCGACTTCGGTCCGGTGGCCTTCGTGATGATGGAACAGGCCTACCTTGCCCCGCAAAAGTATATAAGCGCAATCCCCGGAATCACCTTGGGCAAAGACGCGGTCGCCAGCGGAAAATACCTGGCGTTCCAACTGTACAGTACCGCTGAAAGCGGTTTCATCCATGGTGTTGTTTTTCCTTCTTACGCTGGGCCGAAGCTTGCGTCAAAAAATGTGATGATACAATTATAATATATACAGTTAACGAGTTGCGCACATTTGAGGCCCTGGTGATGAGTGATCTGCAAGAACTGACTCGGTTGCTAGGTGACGCCCAGGGGGGCAGCACCGAACTTGATGACATGGTTGCCAACATGTATGGCCAGCCCGCCGGGACCTACAGCGAATCGGTTGATTGTTGCCTGCGTCTGGTCAAAAGCCTTTTGCCGCATTGGCGGCTTCACATCGGCTTTGGTGTCAGCGGTATCTTGCCCTATGCCTCGTTGACCCAAGGCGAGACGCATCTCGAAGCCGAAGGCCCCACCGTTCCTTTGGCCATCCTGCGTGTATTGGTCAAAGTGCCGAAGTCTTAAGCAAATCAAGCGCATAAAGGCAGGCTGCAGTCCGCACCTGATCGCGGTCCCCCGGGAAAACCTGACGAAAAGTTTTTGCCGACAGGCCTTGTCGGGCCAAGCCGAAAAACACCAGCCCCACCGGCTTGTCGGCGCTGCCGCCACCAGGACCGGCGATGCCGGTGATGGATACGGCGACCTGGGCCGCACTGTGGATCAGTGCCCCTTCAGCCATGGCCTGAGCGACCGGGGCGCTGACCGCGCCGTGGCTGTCGATCAGTTCTTCGGCGACGCCCAACATTTGGGTTTTCGCTTGGTTGGAGTAGGTGACGAAACCGCGTTCGATCACAGCGGACGATCCCGAGACGCTGGTCAGGGCTGCCGCCACCAAGCCGCCGGTACATGATTCGGCCGTCGCCACCATGTTTCCGTTTTGTCGATAAAGTGTCACCACCTGTTCGGCAGCATTGACCAGCCTCATGTCCAGCAGGCTCATGGCAAACTCCACCACAAATTCACCAAGCTCAGGATCAAGGCGCCGTACAATGCCGCCAGCAGATCATCGAGCATGATCCCCAAACCGCCACCGACTTGGCGGTCCGCCCATCTTACCGGCCAGGGCTTGAAGATGTCGAAAATCCTGAACAACACAAAGCCCAGAGCAAACAACGCCGGATCGGCAGGGATTGCGGCCAGAACCAGCCATTGACCGGCAACTTCATCGACGACCACTTCCTTGGGGTCGTCAGTGCCTGTTTGGGCCACATAATAGGCTGCAGCCCACCAGCCAAGTAGCGCACAAACGGCGCTGGCCGTCAGCAAGGCCGGTGTACCGCCCCATATGGACAAGCCCCAGGCAAAGGGTAATGCCGCCAAAGATCCCCATGTCCCAGGGGCTTTGGAGATCAACCCGGTTCCGAACCAGGTAGACAAAATGAACGCGGGATGGGTTGGCGATATTCCGGGGCGTGATTTGGACAGAAAAGCCAATATGGTCTTCCTTGGGGTTGGGACGTTTCTTCCAACGAGTTAATACTTTTAAACAAGGATTCAGCCTTATGCCATGCTGGCAATGCTGTTCTTGCATGTGAAACTGACAGAAGTAAATGGAACGGGGTTACGTGATGGCGATTGTGGGTGGGGGCGGTCGTTTAAGTATCACAACCAGGCTGATGATTGTCGGCGGATTGATGGCAGGCATCTTGTGGCTTGCGCTGGACATGATCAATTCGGCTTGGATCGAAAGTTTGGTGCGTGATTCAACCCGCGAGGAATTGCGGAACGACGCCGAGACGGGCCGTGTCCGCTTTCGTCAGAACCTCAATACCATGTTCAGCATCGCTGGTATGGCTGCCAATTCCGTTCCTGTCGAGCGGGTGGCCCAAAGTCTTGATCGAGATCGGCAGGGCAACGTTACCGATATTCGTCCGCTGGAAAGTTTGGGATTTATTGGTGATACCTTATCGCACTCGAACGTTACCTTCATGGCCATTGTCGATGGTGCCGGTCAGGCTCATGCGATGTTTTCTGCGAACAAGGATTTGCCCCCAGCCTCGCTTTACGGCTTCTTGAAGTCCATTCCGGCCAATGCCGACCACCGTGCCATCATCCAGCGACTGGATCGTGAGATCTTCGTGGTGGGCGTTCATGCCATTCCCGACAATGCCATGCGCGTGGTTCTGTTGTTTCGCTGGGATCAGACGCAGTTCGATAAAACCCTTATTCCAAACTTGGGGGGGCGGTTTTCGGCAATCGCGGATTTGGTGCAAGGGAATATTGCCGCCTCCGGGGCGCCGGATTTGGTCGAATCCGGGACCCAATTGGGGGATTTGCAGCACGATTGGTTGGCGATGATCGAGGAACTGCCGGAACATGGTGGTCTGAATTTCCTGCCGGCTTTCGTCTCTCTATCGCCTAAATCACATGTGGCATCCGACGCGGAACGTCTGTTGCACCATGAACGCCACATCAGAACCGCCTTGGCTGTTTCGATGATTGCCTTGTTCATGGTGGTGTTTTGGATGTTGGGGCGCTCGCTGCGCTCGGTGATCCATCGTATCGCCCAGATCACCGGAACAGTCACCGGTCTGCCCGAGCCGGCTTTCCTCGGTGGCAACGAAGTGAATGGCCTGTTGCAGCAGGTGGAATTGTTGGCCGACGAGGTCACGCGCTCTCGTTTCGCTCTGGAACAGGAAATGGGCGAAAGAATCAGATTACGAGAGGAGCAAATGCATGTCCGCGAAGAAAATTCGCGTTTGCGTCTGCTGCAATCGGTGACCGACCTGCTGAAAGTGGGGATTTTAAAGGTTCAACATGGCATCCCCTTGGTCCAGAACCATGCCATGGAGGAGTTCGCCCGCTTGTGCGGTGATCTGTCGCCATTTTTGGAGGGAAAGGGGCGAGGCGATACCTCGCTTGTCGTACAATTACCCGGCGGAGGAGAGCGGATTTTCGAGATGCGCTCGGCCGATGAAGTCGATAGCGGCATGGTCTTGGTGACCGACGTGACCGATCAACGTCGGGCGGAACAGATGATCCATTCCTTGGCGCTGTTTCCGGCCCAATGCCCCTTTCCCATTTTGCGCATTGCCAGTGACGGCACCATCTTGCACGCCAATCCCGCCAGTGAAACTCTGTTGGGGGAATGGGGGACCAGCATGGGGCGTTCGATTCCCCAGCAATGGCAGGGGGTTGTGACCGAGGTCTTGCAGACCAAGCGGCAAGTGCAGGCGGAATTGCCGGTAGCCGGCAAGGTTTTGTCGCTCAGCCTGGTGCCCGTGGCGGGGGGCGGCTATGTGAACATTTACGCCGCCGACGTCTCTGACCGGGTCGAAGTGGAACGTCAGCTGGCCTTGGCCAATGAGGGCCTGGAACGACGGGTGGCGGAACGAACCCGTGACCTGCAATGGGCCAAGGAACAAGCAGAACTGGCCAGCCGTTCGAAAACAGAATTCCTGGCCACCATCAGCCATGAATTGCGCACACCGCTGAACGCCATCATCGGTTTTTCGGAAGTGATGGCCGGATCCATGTTCGGTCCGCTGGGCAATGTCCGCTATCAGGGTTATGCCTCGGATATCGTCAATTCCGGGCGACACCTTTTGGCGGTGATTAACGATATCTTGGACGTCTCGAAGGTGGAAGCTGGGCAAATGGCCCTGGAACTCGGGCCGGTGGATATGGTCGAGGTGACGGATTCCGCCATTCGCTTGGTGGAATCCCGGGCCCGGAGCAACCAGTTGAAATTGATAACCGAAGTTCCGGCGAACCTGCCCCCCATGGAAGGGGATCGTAGACGTTGCCTGCAAATCCTGGTCAACCTGCTCTCCAACGCCGTGAAGTTTACCCCGGAAGGCGGGCAGGTGACGTTGTCGGCTCAGCAGGAAGGCGAGGGGATTACCCTGATGGTGAGCGACACTGGTATCGGTATGACCGAAGATGAAATCGCCTTGGCCTTGGAGCCATTTCGGCAGGTGGACGGCTCGTTGTCACGACAATATGAAGGGACCGGATTGGGGCTGCCCTTGGCCAAGTCGATGACCGAATTGCATGGTGGCGTCCTGATCGTCAACAGCGAGAAGGGTCGGGGAACCAAGGTTAGTGTTTGGCTGCCTTGTGCCCCCAATGCCCAAGTGAACGATTGGGCGATTTGATCAGCCGTAACGTTGTTCCGTCCACGGGTCGCCTTCGTCGTGATAGCCGCGTAATTCCCAATATCCGGGGCTGTCTTGGTCCATGAAGGTGATGGCCCGCAGCCATTTGGCGCTTTTCCAGAAGTAAAGCTTGGGAATCACCACCCGGACCGGGCCACCATGTTCACGACTGAGGGGGTGGCCTTCCCAGGTATGGGCCAGTAGCACGTCGTCGTCGGCGAAGCGGTTCAGGGGGACGTTGGTGGTATAGCCGTCATAGCTGCGGAACATGATGAAACGGGCGCTGGCCCGCGGCTTGACCATCGCCAGCAGATGGCGGGCGGAAACGCCCTGCCAGGTGTTGTCGTAACGCGACCAGGTGGTAACGCAATGGATGTCGCTGGTCATTTCGACTTGTGGCTGGGCCATGAAGTCGTTCCAGGTCCAGCGGATCGGGTGTTCGACGGCACCTGCCACCGATAGCGACCAATCGCTTTGTACCAGATTGGGTTGGATGCCAAGGTCCAGGACCGGCCACTCGGCGGTCAGGTGCTGGCCGGGGGGGAGACGGGCCTGTCCCGCTTTGCCGGTCAGGGCGCGACCTTCCTTGGCCCAGTTTTCCTTGGTCTGGAGCAGTTTGTCTTTCAGTTTTCCCAAAAGCGGGACGTCGTCGTCGCTCACCATCATCCCCCAAAATGGGGCGGCAGCCTTAGTCCCGGTTGCGCAGGACCCGCGCTTTTTCGCGGTTCCAATCGCGCTGTTTGATGGCCTCGCGCTTGTCGTGGGCCTTGCGGCCCTTGGCGAGTCCCAACAGGACCTTGGCGATGCCGCGATCGTTGAAATGAATATCCAGCGGCACCAGGGTCATGCCTTCCTTGGCGATGGCCATCACCAATTTGCGCAATTCGCGGCGATGCAGCAGCAATTTGCGCGGGCGGCGCGTTTCATGCGGGAAGGGCATTTTCGCCTGATATTCGGGGATATAGGCATTGTGCAGGATCAATTCATCCCCGTTGGGGCCGGCAAAGGCTTCGTTGATGTTGCCTTTGCCGGCCCGCAGGGATTTCACCTCGGTTCCCACCAGCATGATGCCGGCCTCGATGGTGTCCACGATGGTGTATTCGTGGCGGGCCTTGCGGTTCTGCGCGGCGATGCGGGCGGGAAGCGACATGATTTTAGATCAGGCCGGCCTGGGTCAAAGCCGCCTTGACCTTGGTCCGCGCCTCTTCAGAGGCCTCGACCAGCGGCAGGCGCACCTGTTCCGAGCACTTGCCCAGCAGTTTGGCGGCATATTTCACCGGAGCCGGGCTGGTTTCGCAGAACATGGAATCGTGCAAAGGCATCAGCTTGTCGCGGATGGCGAAGCAGGTTTCCAAATCGCCCTTGGCCCAGGCGTTCTGCATGTCGGCACACAGGCGAGGCGCGATATTCGAGGTCACCGAGATACAGCCGACACCGCCTTGGGCGTTGAAGGCGATGGCGGTGGCATCCTCGCCCGACAACTGGCAGAAGGTGCCCCCCAGGGCGACCCGCATCTGCAGCGGACGGGCCAGGTCGGCGGTGGCGTCCTTGACGCCGACGATATTGGGCAGCTTGGCCAGGCGCACGAAAGTGTCGACGCTGATGTTGATCACCGAGCGGCCGGGGATGTTGTAGACCACGATGGGCAAGTCCACCGCCTTGGCGATGGCTTCATAATGGCGGAACAGGCCTTCCTGGGACGGCTTGTTGTAATAGGGCGCCACCACCAAAGCGGCGTCGGCGCCGGCTTGCTTGGCGTGACGGGTCAACGCGATGGCTTCGTCGGTGCAGTTCGAACCGGTGCCGGCGATGACCGGTATCTTGCCCTTGGCCACTTCCACGCACAGTTCGACAACCCGTTTGTGTTCGTCATGGGACAGCGTCGGGGACTCGCCGGTGGTGCCGCAGGGCACGACACCATGGGTGCCCTCGGCGATCTGCCAGGCGACGAAGTCCTGGAACGCCTTCTCGTCCACCTTGCCGTTGGCGAAGGGGGTAATGAGGGCGGTGATCGATCCCTTGAACATGGTTGACATCCTGAATGAATGGACAGTTGGAAACCCGGCACATTACAGCCAAGCCCGATGCCGTACAAGGGCGCCGTCCGGCTTGCTCTTCCATGCCCAGGTTCCCTAGAATGCGGGTTCGTTTCCGGTGTCCGGCCGGTCACAAGAACAAGGAACCTGCGTTGCGCTTTCGAGTCCTCGCCGCATTGGTCATGGTGTTGCTGCCTTTGAGTTCGCTTCGGCCCGCGGCCGCGACCGAGGTGCCTGCGAATGAGCGCAAGCTTTACGAACAGGTCTTTGCCGCCGCTCGCAAGGATCGTTTCACCGAAGCCGAGCGTTTGGCCATGCGGGCCACAGACCGCCTGCTGCCCAAGCTCATTCGCTGGATGACCTATGTGAATCCGCGCTCGGGGGCCAGCTTCGAGGAAATCGGCTCTTTCGTCGATTCTTCCCCCGACTGGCCGTTGATGTCCTCTATGCAACGGCGTGCCGAAGAGGCCATCGGACCGGCGACCCCGCTGGAACACGTGCAGGCTTGGTACAAGCGCCGTGATCCGATCACCGTCGATGGCGCCATGGCCTTGGGCAAGGCGCTTCTGGCCGCCGGTCGGCAAGAACAAGCCGTCGAGGTTCTGCGCAAGGCCTGGGTCGAGGGGGGCTTTGGCACGATTCAGGAAAAGCAGTTCCTGGATCAATTTTCCGAGTATCTGCAACCCGAGGATCATTGGCGACGTCTGGACCGTCTGCTGTGGGACAAGCAGGACGGCCCGGCCCAGCACATGATGTTGCGCGTCAGTCCGGAACGGCGCCTGTTGGCACAGGCCCGTATGGCGCTGCAGGACGGCAAGGCCAATGCGGAAAACCAAGCCGCCAAGGTGCCGAAGGAATTCAAGAACGATCCCGGGCTGATTTATGACCGGGTGCGGTGGCGCCGCCAAAAGGATCAGGACGAAGACGCCATCGACCTGTTGTCACATCCGGCCCGCAATCAGGTGCGTCCCGATTTGTGGTGGCAGGAACGCGCCATCCTGGCCCGTCGCGCCTTGCAAAAGGGCCTGATTTCGCGGGCCTACCAGATCGCCGCCGATCACGCCATCGAAGACGACAATTCCCAATTCGCCGAGGCCGAGTTCCTGGCCGGGTGGATTTCCTTGCGCTTCCTGGACGACAAGGAAACCGCTGCCAACCACTTCCAGCGCCTGTGGGACAAGGTGTCGACGCCGTTGTCGCGTTCTCGAGCGGCTTATTGGGCCGGACGCACCGCCGAAGCGCGGACCGATATTCGTGGGGCGAAAGAATGGTATGGCCGCGGGGCACAATACTTCACCGCGTATTATGGGCAATTGGCGGCGTCGCGTCTGGATGACCACCATTGGCCGCTGCCGCCTGACCCCAAGGCCAGTGCCGAGGAAAGCAAGCGTTTCAACAACCGCGAGATGGTTCGTGCCACCCGCATCATGTTGGAAATGGGGGAAACCGAATATTTGCGGGCTTTCTTCATTCGCTTGAACGAAGTAGCTCAATCCGCCGGCGAACGGGCCCTGGTCGGTAAATTGGCGTTGGAACGCGGGCGCAACGATTTGGCGGTGACCATTGCCCGCCGGGCGGATCGCGACAGCGTGTTCCTGGTCGGCGCCGGTTGGCCGGTACCGCATATCGGCGTGGAAACCGGGCCGGAAAAGGCCCTGGTCCTGGCTCTGATCCGACAGGAATCTGGTTTCATGACCGATGTACAGTCGCCAGTGGGGGCTCGGGGATTGATGCAATTGATGCCCGCCACCGCCAAGCAAGTGGCCAAAGCTATCAAAGTGGCCTTCAAGCCGTCGAAACTGGATGACCCCGAATACAATGTCCGCTTGGGGAGCACCTATCTCGGGGACATGATCGACAATTTCGAGGGCTCCTACGTGATGGCTCTGGCTGCCTACAATGCCGGTCCGGCGCGAGTGCGGCGTTGGGTCAAGGATTATGGGGATCCCCGTGATCCAACCGTGGACGCGATCGACTGGATCGAGATGATCCCGTTCACGGAAACACGCTCTTATGTCCAAAGGGTGATGGAAAGCCTGTCCATCTATCGTCGCAAGTTGGGCTATGGAGAAGGCGTTTCGTTTGAAGCCGACCTGAAGCGTTGGTCCCGTCGGCAATCCGGCTAGCTCAGGCTGCGCAGGAACGGCTTATAGGGGCGGTCGTTCTGACGAATGTGTTCCAACAGCCAGGACCGCAGGAAGTCCGATGTTTCGGCGACGATGTCTTCCAGGCTTTTGTCGTCGTTGCCATGACGAATAGCCGCTGACAAGTTTTCGGCGTCGCGAATCAATCGCTCGTGTTCTGATTTGTGGACAGCCAGGGCCGGATAGCCATGACGGTCCAGCATGCGTTCCTCGGCTTGGAAATGGGCCCGGGTGCGCAAGATCAGCCGATCCAGGCAATCGGACAATTGTGCGGCAGGGGTGTGATTCTGTACCAGGAACAGAAAATGGTTGCACATTTCCATCAGATCCCGGTGATCGGAATCCATGGCCGGCACCCCTAATTCGTATTCGGCATTCCATTCCAAAAAGGCTGTCATCGCAACGCCCCATCCTTCATCGGTGGAACAGTATGACAGCAAAGCGTCAAATATGCCTTAAGAATGGATCTGAGCGATCAAGGTGGCGATGGCCTGATGAAACATGGCCTCGGTCAGCCGCCCGGTATTGGTGTTGTAGCGAGAGCAATGATAGCTGTCGACCAGCACCAGTTGATCATTCAGGCGGTGTCGTGCCCCATGGGCGAAGACATGGGCGGATTTGCGCAATCCCATGCCGCCGATGATGGCTTGGTGCGCGTCGCGGCCGATGGCGAACAGGGCCTGCAGATGGGGCATGGCCGCCATTTCGGCTTCCAGGAACGGCCGGCAGGCGTTGAATTCAGCCGGCAGTGGTTTGTTCTCGGGCGGCACGCAGCGGACCGCGTTGCTGATTCGGGCCCCAACCAGACGGAAGCCATCCGCGGGGTCGGCGCCATAGGTGCCTTGCGCCAGTCCGAATTTCACCAAGCTGGGATACAGCAGGTCGCCGGCATAATCGCCGGTGAACGGGCGGCCGGTGCGGTTGGCCCCTCTGAGCCCCGGGGCCAGCCCGACGAACAGGATGGGGGCCTCCAACGGGCCGAAAGAATCCACCGGAGCATTGTGCCAGTCGGGGAACTTACGCTGATTGTCGTGGCGATAGGCCACCAGTCGTGGGCAGGAAGGGCAATCCTTGGCCGGAACGCTGAAAGGGCTCACAAAATGTCCCCGTAATCCCGGTCGTCGCGGGACGGATGGGGGGCGCGGCCGATCACCGATTGCAGGTCGGACAATTCCAGGAAAGTATCGGCTTGGCGCCGCAATTCATCGGCGACCATGGGCGGCTGCGAGCGGACGGTGGACACCACGGTGACTCGCACGCCCTTGCGCTGGATCGCTTCCACCAGCCGGCGGAAGTCGCCATCGCCGGAAAACAGCACGACATGGTCAAGGTGCGGCGCCATTTCCATGACGTCGATGGCCAGCTCGATGTCCATGTTGCCCTTGATCTTGCGCCGCCCGGTAGCGTCGGTGAATTCCTTGGTCGGCTTGGTGACCATGGTGTAGCCGTTGTAATCCAGCCAGTCGATCAACGGCCGCAGCGGCGAATATTCCTGATCCTCCACCAGGGCGGTGTAATAAAAAGCGCGGATCAACCGGCCTTCACTGGCGAAATGCTTCAACAGCTTCTTGTAATCGATATCGAAGGCCAAAGCCTTGGCGGCGGCATAAAGGTTCGAGCCGTCGATAAACAGCCCGACACGTTCGGAATCATAAAAAGTCATTGTTGTCTCGATTTCAAAATAAATGGTTTGGGGACAATGGCGACAGGGTAGGGGGGCGGGTCGGCGCTTGCAACAACAAACCATGGCGGCAAAGGGCTTGGGCCTTGCTTTCGGGTGTGGGGCCGCTATATAAACTATGCTCTTTTGCGCATGCACATTTCGAAGGACGGTCCATGGCCCGCGTTACGGTTGAAGATTGTGTCGTCAAGGTTCCCAATCGGTTTGAACTGGTGTTGATAGCGGCCCAGCGCGCCCGCGACATCTCGACCGGTGGGCACATCACCGTCGAACGTGACAACGACAAGAACCCTGTCGTCGCTCTTCGTGAAATCGCCGAGGACACCGTCGAGCTGGAGCACCTGCGTAATTCGCTGGTCCTGGGCCTGCAAAAGCACGTCGAAGCCGACGAGCCCGAGGAAGACGAACTGGAAGCCTTCATGCCCGACAGCGACATGGGCTTCGAGAACATCGCTTCGGAAGAAGAAGCCATGGAAGATGGTATGTCGGTGACCGACGACCCCATGGATTTTGCCGGTGAAATGGCCGACGGCGACGAATAATTCGACGAAGGCGGCGGCCATGGCGAGCAACCCAAGCCAACAGCCGCCGCGTTCCTTGATCCAGGGTTGCCGCCGACAGGAGGTGTCAACCCGATGATGCGTCAATTCGAATTGGTCGAGCGGGTCAAGTCTTACGATCCGTCCGCTGACGAAGACGCCATCAACCGCGCCTATGTCTTCGCCATGAAGATGCACGGCTCGCAGTTGCGGGCCTCGGGCGACCCTTACTTTTCCCATCCCATCGAAGTCGCCGGTATCTTGACCAAGTACCGGCTGGACTGCGCGTCGATCATCACCGCGCTGCTGCACGACACCATCGAGGACACGCCGGCCACGCAGGAAGACATCGACAAGATGTTCGGGGTGGAAATCGGCCGTCTGGTCGACGGGGTGACCAAGCTTTCGCGTATCGAGATGCAGTCGGACCACGCCAAGCAGGCGGAAAACCTGCGGAAGCTGGTCCTGGCCATGAGCGAGGACATCCGCGTCCTGCTGGTCAAATTGGCCGACCGTGTCCACAACATGCGCACGCTGCATTTCATCAAGAATCCCGACAAGCGCCGCCGTATCGCGCTTGAGACCATGGAAATCTACGCTCCGCTGGCCGAACGTATCGGCATGCAGGAAATGAAGATGGAGCTGGAAGACCTGGCCTTCACCGAATTGCACGGTGATGCCCGGGGCTCGATCATCGCGCGTTTGAATTTCCTGCGCGAACAAGGTGGCGATTTGATTGGCCGCATCTTGGAAGAATTGCGCAAGACGCTGGAGGACGCGGGGGTCAAGGCCACGGTGTCGGGGCGTGAAAAGACGCCTTATTCCATCTGGTTGAAGATGCAGCGCAAGAATGTCGGCTTCGAGCAATTGTCCGACATCATGGCCTTCCGCGTCGCTGTCGGCAGCATCGAGGATTGCTATCGGGCGCTCGGCGTCATCCATTCCAAGTACCCCATGGTACCCAACCGCTTCAAGGACTACATCTCGACGCCGAAACCCAACGGCTATCGGTCCTTGCATACCGGCGTCTTCGGCCCGGAACGCCATCGCATCGAGGTGCAGATCCGCACCCACGAGATGCACGAAGTCTCGGAACTGGGCGTCGCCGCGCACTGGAAGTACAAGCAGGGCGGCGGTCGCCAGACCGACGGGCGTCAATATCGCTGGCTGCGCGAGTTGTTGGATATCCTGGAACACGCCTCGAACCCCGAGGAGTTCCTGGAACATACCAAACTGGAAATGTTCCAGGACCAGGTGTTCTGCTTTACCCCCAAGGGCGACTTGATTTCCCTGCCGTCGGGCGCCACCCCGGTGGATTTCGCCTATGCCGTCCATTCCGAGGTTGGCGACACCTGTGTCGGTGCCAAGATCAACGGCCGCATCATGCCGTTGCGCTCGCGTCTGCATAACGGCGATCAGGTCGACATCATCACGTCGAAGGCGCAGACGCCGAACCCCACCTGGGAACGCTTCGTCGTTTCCGGCAAGGCCCGCGCCCGCATCCGCCGCTTCGTCCGCACCCAGCAACGCGCCCAATACATCGATTTGGGCCGTGCCATCCTGGTGCGCGCTTTCCGTCAGGAAGGCTATGACCTGACCGAAAAGGCGCTGGAAGGCGTCTTGAAGATCTTCAAGGCCCCCAGCGTCGACGATCTGATCGCAGATGTGGGCGAGGGCACGCTGACCGGCAAGGAAGTGGTCCAGCAGGTCTACCCCGAGCTGAAAGCCAGCCCGGCCCAGCACGCCGACAACGTGGTGCTGCTGGCCCATGGCAACAAGCCGGCGGGTAAGCGCGACAAGGGGAACGCGGTGCCCATCAAGGGGTTGATCCCCGGCATGGCCATGCATTTCGCCGGTTGTTGCCACCCGCTGCCCGGCGACCGCATCGTCGGCATCGTCAGCACCGGCAAGGGGGTGACCGTCCACACCATCGATTGCGAGAACCTGGAACAATATGCCGAGACGCCGGAACGCTGGCTGGACATTTCGTGGGACGAAACCGACGGCGCCGCCCATGTGGGCCGTGTCGATCTGGTGGTGGCCAACGAACCCGGCGCTTTGTCCACGGTGACCACGGTGATCGCCAAGAACGTCGGCAACATCACCAATCTGAAGATCACCAACCGCACCACCGAATTCTTCGAGATGCTGATCGACATCGAGGTCCGAGACGTCAAGCATCTGACCAACGTCATCGCTGCTTTGCGGGCCACGCCGTCCATTTCCTCGGTGGAACGCGCCCGCAACTAGCCTTTTCCTGGGAAAGCCTGAAATGTCCGTCTTGCGCCTTGGCGTGAACATCGACCACGTCGCCACCATCCGCAACGCCCGGGGGGGGCTGCACCCCGATCCGGTGCGTGCCGCCCACATGGCCGCCGCTGCCGGCGCCGACGGCATCACCGCCCATTTGCGCGAAGATCGTCGTCATATCGCCGACAACGACATCGCCCGTCTGGCCAATGAAATCGCCCTGCCGCTGAACTTTGAAATGGCGGCCACCGAGGAAATGGTGGCCATCGCCCTGCGCCATCGTCCGCACGCCGCCTGTATCGTTCCCGAACGGCGCGAGGAACGCACCACCGAAGGCGGCCTGGACGTGGCCGGCGGCAAGGAACGCCTGCGTCCGCTGGTTCAAAAGCTGGTGGAGGCCGGCATCCGCGTTTCCATGTTCATCGAGGCCGATCCGCGCCAGCTGGACGCATCCCTGGAAATCGGCGCCCCGGTGGTCGAACTGCATACCGGGGCCTATTGCGACCATAGCGAGGCCGAGCGTGACCGTGAACTGGCCCGCATCGTCGAAGCCGCCAACCATGCCGCCGCCATCGGTCTGGAATGCCATGCCGGGCACGGCCTGTCCTATGACACGGTCAAGCCCATCGCCGCCATTCCCACCATCGCCGAACTCAACATCGGACATTTCCTGGTGGGCGAGGCCATCTTCGTCGGGTTCGAAGCCTCGATCCGTCATATGCGCCAGCTGATGGACGAGGCCCGGCATCGGCCTTGACAGTCGTCGGCGAGACTGGTTTCCTCGCGCCATCCGACGACCATGTGCGTTTTTGCAAAATCATTTTAACACAACAGACTAGGCGGTCTTTTTCATGTCGAAAGCAAAAACCGGGGGAACCTGGGAAACCATCAAGACGGTTCTGATCGCCATGCTGATCGCCGGCTTCGTGCGCACGATTGCTTTCGAGCCGTTCAATATTCCCTCGGGGTCGATGATCCCGACATTGCTGATCGGCGACTATCTGTTCGTGTCCAAATACGCCTATGGCTATTCGCGCCATTCCATGCCCTTCAGCATGGGCCCCGAAGGCGGCCGTATCTTCGAAAGCATGCCCGTGCGTGGCGATGTGGTGGTGTTCAAGGTCTGGGTGTCCAAGCGCGATTCCCTGGGCCGCCCGGTGCTGGATTCCCAGGGCCGGCCGGTCAAGGAAATGGTCGACTACATCAAGCGCGTCATCGGTCTGCCCGGCGACACCATCCAGGTGACCGGCGGCATCCTGCATATCAACGGTCAGGCGGTGAAACGCGACCGGGTCGAGGATTTCGTCGAAGTCACCCGCGAAGGCAACATCATGCGGGCGCCACAATACATCGAAACCCTGCCCGAGGGCCGTACCCATCACATCATCGAGTTCCAGGGCGACAACGGTCTGGCCGACAACACCCCGGAATATCATGTTCCCGCCGGCCATTATTTCATGATGGGCGACAACCGCGACAATTCCGCTGATTCCCGCTTCCTGGACGAGGTGGGCTATGTTCCCGCCGACCGTCTGGTCGGCCGCGCCGAAATCATCTTCTTCTCGGGCGACGGCTCGGCGGCGTTGTGGGAAGTGTGGAAATGGCCGTGGGCCATTCGTTTCAAGCGTTTGCTGAACGGTATCGACTAAGCCATGTCGGAAGGCCCGATCCACCACCTCAGCCGCCAACTGGGCCATGATTTCTCTCGGCCGGAATTGTTGAGCCAAGCCCTGACCCATCCGTCGGCGTCCAAGGGCCGCAAGGACAAGGGCGGCATGCCCTATGAGCGTCTGGAATTCCTGGGTGACCGGGTGCTGGGGCTGGTGGTGGCGGAAATGCTGTTCCACCGGTTCCCCAACGAGCCAGAAGGCGATTTGGCCAAGCGTCATGCCGCCCTGGTCCGGCGTGAAACCCTGGCCGACGTGGCCCACCAGATCGGCCTGCCGGCCTGTCTGACCCTGGCCAAGGGTGAAACCGAATCGGGGGGGCGCAACAATCCCGGAATCCTGGCCGATGCTTGCGAAGCGGTGATCGGCGCTTTGTATGCCGATGCCGGTTTCGCGCCCTCGGCGCTGTTTGTTCGCCGTCTGTGGACGCCATTGATGGATGCGGTGCGCAAACCGCCCAAGGATGCCAAGACGGCGTTGCAGGAATGGGCCCAGGGCCTGGGCAAACCCTTGCCTAATTACAGTGTGGTTGGTCAGGATGGACCGCCGCACGATCCGGTTTTCGTTGTCGCCGTCGCCGTTGACGGGGTCGAAACGGCGACCGGCACAGGAAATTCCAAGCGGGTGGCCGAACAGGCCGCCGCGAAAGCCATGTTAGAGAAGGTGACGCAATGACCGAGGTGCCCGAAAACGAGAAGCGCTGCGGCTACGTGGCCATCGTCGGTGCCCCCAACGCCGGCAAGTCGACCCTGACCAACGCCTTGGTCGGCACCAAGGTGTCCATCGTCTCGCCCAAGGTCCAAACCACCCGGTTTCGGGTGTTGGGCATCCTGATGGCGGGCGTCGCCCAGGTCATCTTGGTGGACACCCCTGGTATCTTCCAGCCCAAGCGCCGTCTGGACCGCGCCATGGTCGCCGCCGCCTGGAACGGTGCCGACGACGCCGAAATCATCTGTCTGGTGATCGATTCCAATCGCGGTATCGACGACGATACCCGCGCCATCATCGACAAGCTGAAGAAAGCCCAGCGTCAGGCCATCTTGGTGCTGAACAAGGTGGACGCGGTGAAAAAGGAAAAGCTGCTGAAGCTGACCGCCGAACTGCACGAAGAGGGCATTTTCAGCGACGTCTTCATGATTTCGGCGCTGAAGGGGAGTGGTCTGGAAGAACTGAACAAGGTGCTGGTGGAGCGCATGCCACTGGGCCCCTGGATGTTCCCGGAAGACGACGTCTCGGACCTGCCGCAGCGTATGTTGGCCGCCGAGATCACCCGCGAAAAGGCCTTCATCCAGTTGCACGAGGAACTGCCTTATGCGCTGACCGTGGAAACCGAGAAGTGGGAAGAACGCGAAGACGGCTCGGCCCGCATCGACCAGGTGATCTATGTTCAGCGCGACGGCCAAAAGGCCATCGTGGTCGGCAAGGCCGGTCATCAGATCAAGGCCATCGGTGCCGCGGCGCGCGAGGAACTGGAAGCGCTGCTGGAACGCCGGGTCCATCTGTTCCTGCACGTCAAGGTGCGTGAGGACTGGCAGGAAAAGCGCGGTCATTACAACGAAATGGGACTGGACTTCGACGTCTAGGCCGGGTCACCTTGATCCCATGAGCATTCGTGGCATCGGCGTGTTGTTGATCTGGGTTGGCACCCTGCTGTTGGTGGCGGTGCTGCAGCACCGCATCCGCAAGGGCGCCTGGAACGCCGAAGCCCTGGAAGACGCGCCGCCCTTGGAACGCTGGGCGGTGCCGGTCGCCGTGGTGGGTATGGTGCTGGCCGCCGTGGGGGCTGGGCTCGCCATGGTGAGCTTCCTGTGAGCGAATGGACCGACGACGCCATCGTGCTGTCCGCCCGTAAATTGGGGGAAAGCGGAGTGGTGGCGTCGCTGCTGACCCGTTCCCATGGACGTCATCCCGGCATGGTTCCCGGTGGTGCCGGCAAGAGCATGCGGCCGGTTCTGCAGCCGGGCAACGCGGTTCAGGCAGTGTGGCGCGGCCGTTTGGACGACCAACTGGGCACCTATCGTCTGGAATTAGCCTTGGCCCATTCCGCCTTACATCTGGACGACGCCACCCGTTTGGCCGCCCTGGGGGCGGCCTGTGCGTTGTGTGACGCGGTTCTGCCCGAACGTCAGCCCCACATCCCGGTCTTCGAAGCGTTGCAAGCGTTGCTGCAAGCCATGGCGGTGCCGTCCTGGCCCAGTGTCTATGTGCATTGGGAACTGGCGCTGTTGCGCGACCTGGGGTTTGGCTTGGATTTGTCATGCTGCGCCGCTACCGGTTCCACCGAAGATTTGGTCTATGTCAGCCCCAGATCGGCCCGCGCCGTTTCGGCCCAGGCGGGCCAGCCCTATGCCCATAAGCTGTTGAAGCTGCCCGGATTCCTGCTGGACGGGCAAGAGGGGCAGGGGGGCGACATCGCCGACGGCTTGGACCTGACCGGCTATTTCCTGGAACGCCATGTTCTGGGCCACCACCACAAAGCCATGCCGGCGGCGCGCACGCGGCTGGTTGACCGTTTCCGGTCATCGTCTAAACTCCCAGGGTCCAAGTTTTAGGAATTGTCATGACTGAACCCGCCTATAACGGTGACGTGCGCGACACCTCGCTGTCCGAGGCGTTGGGCGAGCGCTATCTCGCCTATGCCATGTCCACCATCGTGTCCCGCTCGTTGCCCGACGTGCGCGACGGCTTGAAGCCGGTGCACCGCCGTCTGCTGTTCGCCATGCGGCAGTTGAAGCTGGACCCGGAAGGCGGTTTCAAGAAATGCGCCCGCGTGGTCGGCGACGTCATCGGTAAGTACCACCCCCATGGCGACATGTCGGTCTATGACGCCATGGTGCGTCTGGCCCAGGATTTCGCCGTGCGCTATCCGCTGGTGGAAGGCCAGGGCAATTTCGGCAATATCGACGGCGACAACGCCGCCGCCATGCGATACACCGAAGCCAAGCTGACCGCCGTCGCCGCCGCCTTGATGGAAAATTTGGACGACGACACGGTGGATTTCCGCCCCACTTATGACGGGTCGGAAGAAGAACCCCTGGTCATGCCGGCGGCCTTTCCCAATCTGTTGGCCAATGGCGCCGCCGGTATCGCGGTGGGCATGGCCACCAACATCCCGCCCCACAATGTGGGCGAGATCTGCAACGCGCTGTCCCATCTGATCAAGCATCCCGATTGCGACGTGGATGCCTTGGTCGAGCATATTCCCGGCCCGGATTTCCCCACCGGCGGCATGCTGGTGGAAAGCCGTCCGGCCATCTTGGAGGCCTATCGCACCGGTCGCGGCGCCTTTCGTCTGCGCGCCAAGTGGGAAGTGGAAAAGCTGAGCCACGGCCTTTACCAGATCGTGGTCACCCAGATTCCCTATCAGGTGCAGAAATCCAAGGTGATCGAAAAAATCGCCGAGCTGCTGAACGACAAGAAGCTGCCGCTTCTGGCCGACATCCGCGACGAATCGGCGGAAGACGTGCGGGTGGTGCTGGAACCACGCAACCGCACGGTGGAAGCCGAGATGCTGATGGAACAATTGTTCCGTCAGACCGATCTGGAAGTGCGCATTTCCTTGAACATGAACGTGCTGGACCGCGATTCGGTGCCCCGCGTCATGGATTTGAAGCAGGTGTTGCGCGCATTCTTGGACCACCGCATGGAGGTTCTGGAACGGCGCTCGCGTTTCCGCCTGGAAAAGATCGCCAAGCGTCTGGAAGTGCTGGAAGGCTATCTGGTCGCCTATCTGAACCTGGACGAGGTCATCCGCATCATCCGCGAGGAAGACGAGCCCAAGCAGGTGATGATGCGCACCTTCAACCTGACGGAAGCGCAGACCGAAGCCATCTTGAACATGCGCCTGCGCTCGTTGCGCAAGCTGGAAGAGTTCGAGATCCGCAAGGAACACGATTCCCTGACCGCCGAAAAGGGCGATCTGGAAGCCCTGCTGGCTGACGAGCCCCGCCGTTGGACCACTATCGCGGGCCAAATCGCCGAAATTCGCAAGGCTTTTGGTCCCGGCACCCCCTTGGGCGACCGCCGCACCGAATTGGCCGACGCGCCGTCGGCGGTGATCGTGCCCATCGAAGCCTTCGTCGAACGTGAACCCATCACCCTGATCCTGTCGGAAAAGGGCTGGATTCGTGCCATGAAGGGCCATACCGACCAGTTCGATTCCGTTAAGTTCAAGGAAGGCGACCAATTGCGCCTGGCCTTGAAGGCGGAAACCACCGACAAGCTGCTGGTTTTCACCACCGATGGCCGTTTCTACACCATCGGCGGCGATAAGCTGCCGTCGGGCCGTGGCTTCGGCGAGCCGTTGCGTCTGATGATCGACATGGCCAACGAGGCCGAGGTGCTGACCATCTTCGCCCACAAGCCGGGTCGCAAGCTGTTGCTGTCGTCGTCGGGTGGCAAAGGCTTCATCGTCGAGGAAGCGGAAGTGCTGGCCCAGACCAAGGCCGGCAAAAGCGTTCTGAACCTGGGCGACGGCGAAACCGCCGCCATCTGCCTGCCCGCCGAAGGCGACGCGGTGGCCATCTTGGGTGACAACCGCAAGCTTTTGGTGTTCATGGCCGAGGAAATTCCGGTCATGGCCCGTGGTCGCGGTGTCATGCTGCAGAAATACCGTGATGGCGGCGTCGCCGACATCAAGGTGTTCAATCTGGCCGACGGTCTGTCGTGGAAGTCGGGGGAACGCACCCGTACCGAAACCGATCTGACGCCCTGGCTGGGCAAGCGCGCCTCGGTCGGGCGTCTGCCGCCCACCGGTTTCCCGCGCGCCAACAAGTTTACGTAAAACATGGCCCGTGCCGGGGGCGTTCAAACGCCGCGCGGGTTTAGATCACCTTGCGACTTATGCATTTTCCGCCCCGCTGCCATCGGGTAGGCGGGGTGGTCTGACCAGTCTTTCCATGGCAGTCTCCCGGCCGGTTATTCGCAGGAGTCCGCCATGGAAAGACGTTCGTTTCTGAAAGCCGCCGGTCTGGGAGCCGCAGGTTCCGTTGTCGCCGCCCCGGCACTCGCCCAGTCCAGCCCGGAAGTGAAATGGCGCATGGCGTCCAGCTTTCCGAAAAGCCTGGACACCTTGCATGGCGGTTGTGAATTCGTCGCCAAGCGCGTCGCCGAACTGACCGACGGCAAGTTTCAGATCCGTGTCTTCGCCGGTGGCGAATTGGTGCCCGGTCTGCAGGTCATGGACGCCGTCCAGGCCGGTACGGTGGAATGCGGTTCCACCGTTTCCTATTATTATGTGGGCAAGGATCCGGCTTTCGCTTTCGAAGCGGCGCTGCCTTTTGGCCTGAATGCGCGCCAGAACGCGGCCTGGGTCTATCATGGCGGCGGCATGGAATTGCTGCGCGAATTCTATAAGAAATACAACGTCATCAACTTCCCGGCCGGCAATACCGGGGTGCAGATGGGCGGCTGGTTCCGCAAGGAAATCAAGTCCATGAAGGATATGGCGGGCCTGAAGATGCGCATCGCCGGCATCGCCGGCCGCGTCATGGCCAAATTGGGCGTGGTGCCGCAACAGGTGGCCGGCGGCGACATCTATCCGTCCTTGGAAAAGGGCACCATCGACGCCGCCGAATGGGTCGGCCCCTATGACGACGAGAAGCTGGGCTTCGTCAAGGTCGCCAAGTATTACTATTACCCGGGTTTCTGGGAAGGTGGTCCTTTCGTCTCGAATTACTGCAACCTGGAGCACTGGAACAAGCTGCCGAAATCCTATCAGGCGGCGTTCGAAGCGGCCTGCGCCGAGTGCAACCTGGACATGCTGGCCAAGTACGACATGCTGAACGCCCAGGCCTTGAAAAAGGTTGTGGCGGAAGGGGCCATCCTGAAGCCGTTCCCCAAGGACGTTCTGGTCGCCGCCCAGGAAGCCGCCTTCGAACTTTATGACGAACTGGCCCAGGAAAGCCCCGAATTCGCCAAGATGCTCGCTCCTTGGAAAAAGTTCCGTGACGACATCCAGCTGTGGTGGCGGGTGGCGGAACTGAACTTCGACGGATTCGTGCTGTCCAACCCGGTAAAGAGTAAGAAGAAATAGAAAGCCCTAGCTGACATAAAGCCCCGCTAATTTAGCGGGGCTTTTTTGTTGCGAATAAATTCATCTGGGTACTGGTCAGACCAGTTGTTTCGTGCCAGGATCGGGCACCAAATCACGAAAGCAGGGCCACCTGTTCAAAGGCTTTGCACAACCAGGAGGAAAGCATGGAAAGACGTTCCTTTCTGAAGGCTGCCGGTCTCGGCGTCGCCGGTTCCGCCATCGCCGCCCCGGCGATCGCCCAGAGCAACCCCGAGGTCAAGTGGCGCATGGCGTCCAGCTTCCCCAAAAGCCTGGACACCATCTATGGCGGCGGTGAATTCGTTGCCAAGCGCGTCGCTGAACTGACGGACGGCAAGTTCCAGATCCGCGTCTTCGCCGCCGGCGAAATCGTCCCCGGTCTGCAGGTCATGGACGCCGTCCAGGCCAACACCGTGGAATGCGGCGCCACCGTGTCCTACTACTATGTGGGTAAGGATCCGACCTTCGCTTTCGAAGGGGCTTTGCCTTTCGGCCTGAATGCTCGCCAGAACAACGCCTGGCTCTATCATGGCGGCGGCCTGGAACTGCTGCGCGAGTTCTACAAGAACTACAACGTCATCAACTTCCCGGCCGGCAACACCGGCGTGCAGATGGGCGGCTGGTTCCGTAAGGAAGTGAAGACGCTGAAGGATATGGAAGGCCTAAAGATGCGTATCGCAGGTCTGGCCGGGCGCGTCATGGCCAAGATCGGTGTGGTGCCGCAGCAGGTTGCCGGCGGCGACATCTATCCGTCGCTGGAAAAGGGCACCATCGACGCCGCCGAATGGGTCGGCCCCTACGATGACGAGAAGCTGGGCTTCCACAAGGTCGCCAAGTACTACTACTATCCCGGTTTCTGGGAAGGTGGCCCGACCATCTCGATCTATTCCAACCTGGAACAGTTCTCGAAGCTGCCCAAGTCCTATCAGGCGGCCTTCGAAACCGCCTGTGCCGAGTGCAATCTGGACATGCAGACCAAGTACGACGTGTTGAACATCAACGCGTTGAAGAGCTTGGTCGGCCAGGGCACCCAGCTGCGCGCCTATCCCAAGGACGTGATGGTCGCCGCTCAGGAAGCCGCTTTCGGTCTGTACCAGGAAATCTCTGCCGAAAACGCCAACTTCAAGAAGATCTTCACCGAATGGAACAAGTTCCGCGAGGACATCCATCTGTGGTGGCGTGTGGCTGAATCCAACTTCGACAATTTCGTGCTGTACAACCCGGTCGGCGCGAAGAAGAAGAAGTAAGGAACCCCGGTTCCAGCAAAGCCCCGGACTTTCGGCCGGGGCTTTTTTGTGTCGGTTGTACCATCGGATTCGAAAGGGAACGGTAGACAAGACGGCATGAAAACCCCCGGTCCTTGCGGGCCGGGGGTCTTTGTTTGGGGGGGGGCTTATTGGCCCTGTTGCTGTAATTGCTTTTTGATGGCGTCCATGGGGTCTTCGCCGCCGCCGGGTTGGTCGGAAGGCGCCGCATCCGACGGTTCCGAGGGGTCCGGAGCTCCGAAGCTGGGTGGGCCGCCGTAACCACCGCCATCGCCATAAGACGGGGCTTCGATTTGGATTTGCACCTTGTCCAGGTCGATCTTTTCAC
This sequence comes from Rhodospirillaceae bacterium UBA6219, assembly GCA_002435715.1. Lineage (GTDB taxonomy): Bacteria > Pseudomonadota > Alphaproteobacteria > Rhodospirillales > Magnetospirillaceae > Magnetospirillum. The sequence goes on along the minus strand of DISD01000033.1, from coordinate 47,382 downwards.
GCTTGCCCAACGATCCTTCCACCAATTGCGGGAAGGCAATGACTAGGCAGACCATGATGATCTGGATGCAGACGAAGGGAATGGCGCCCCAATAGATGTCGGTGGTCTTGATGCCCTTGATGCGCTTGCCGGTGACCTTGTCGTCGTAATCGTCCTTGGGGGCGACCGAGCGCAGGAAGAACAGGGCGAAGCCGAAGGGCGGGTGCATGAACGAGGTCTGCATGTTGACCGCCAGCAGTACGCCGAACCAGATCAGGTCGATGCCCAGCTTGTCGGCCACCGGTCCCAACAGGGGGACGATGATGAAGGCCAGTTCGAAGAAGTCCAGGAAGAAGGCCAGGACGAAGACCAGGATGTTGACGACGATCAGAAAGCCGACCTGGCCGCCGGGCAGCGAGGTCATCAGATGTTCGACCCAAAGGTCGCCGTTGACGGCACGGAACACCAAGCCGAAGACCGTCGAGCCGATCAGAATGAACAGCACGAAGGACGACAGCTTGGCGGTACTTTCCATGGCCTGCCGCATCAGGTCGACGTTCAGGCGACGACGCAGGACGGCCAGGATCAAGGCGCCGCTGGCGCCCATGGCGCCGGCTTCGGTGGGGGTGGCCACACCGATGAAGATGGTCCCCAGAACCAGGAAGATCAGCACCAGCGGCGGCACCAGCGAGAACACCACGCGCTGCACCAGCTTCATGCCGCGCAAGGTGCGGGCTTCGGGGGGCAGGGCCGGGGCCATGCTGGGACGGAACACCGCGCACATGATGATGTAGCCGGCGTAAAGCGCGGTCAGCACCAGACCGGGGATCATGGCGCCCTGATACATGTCACCCACCGAACGACCCAACTGGTCCGCCATGATGATCAACACCAAGGACGGCGGAATGATCTGGGCCAGGGTGCCCGAGGCGGCGATGACGCCGGTGGCCAGCTTGGGGTCATAACCGTAACGCAGCATGATCGGCAGCGAGATCAGCCCCATCGAGATCACCGAGGCGGCGACCACGCCGGTGGTAGCGGCCAGCAGGGCGCCGACGAACACCACGGCGAAGGCCAGACCACCCCGGATGGGGCCGAACAGCTGGCCGATGGTGTCCAGCAGGTCTTCCGCCATCCCCGAGCGTTCCAGGATCAACCCCATGAAGGTGAAGAACGGAATGGCCAGCAGGGTTTCATTGCGCATGATGCCGAACACGCGTTCGGGCAGCGCCTGGAACAATTCGACGTGGAACAGGCCCAGTTCCATGCCCAAAAGGCCGAACAGCAGGCCGTTGGCCCCCAGGGCGAAAGCCACCGGATAGCCGCACAGCAGGAACAGGACCAGGGCACCGAACATCAACGGCGCCATGTTGGCGATAATGAATTCGATCATTCCTGGGCCCCCCCGTGATGGCCGGCGGACGGGGCGCCGTAATGGTCGATCTTGCCGGCCAGGAAGGCCACGCGCTTGATGGTTTCGGACAGGCCCTGCAACACCAAAAGGGTGAAGCCGATGGGGATCAGGATCTTGGCCGGCCAGCGGATCAGGCCGCCGGCATCGCTGGACATCTCGCCGGTCACGAAGGAATCGACGAAGATGGGAATGGACAGCCACAAGATCATGATGGCCATGGGAAACAGGAAGAAGATGCAGCCCAGGACGTCGATCAGGGCATGGGTCCGTTGGCTGAAACCCGCCGTCAGCACGTCGATGCGGATATGTTCGTTGCGCAGCAGGGTATAGCCGGCGCTCAACAGGAACACCGCGGCGAACAGGTACCACTGGATTTCAAGCCAGGCGTTCGAGCTGGTATTGAAGGTGTAGCGGACGACGGCATTGCCGGCACTGACCAGCACAGCCAACAAAACCAACCAGTATACCGCCTTGCCGACCATCGTATTCAGACGGTCGATCAGGCCGCTGAGTTTCAGCAGCAACGTCATGTAACCTCCCTAGAACCTGTACCGGTATTACCTCTTGGCGCGGGGGCACTATGACATGGTGTCAATACGAAGGCCAGATACTGATTGTATTTCGGATTTCCGTAATATGCCTCTCGTCGAGAGGCTGAAAGGCAGCGTCAGCCGTCGCTTTGGGGTTGCCAGCCGTCGGGGCCGAAGGCTTCCAGCGGCTGGAAGCGGGTTTTATAAGCCATTTTGCGGCTTTCCGGGATCCAATAGCCCAAATAGACGAAAGGCAGACCTTGCCTGGTCGCTTCTTCCAACAACCACAGCACCACATAGGTGCCCAAGGATGCCGATTGCATCTCGGGTTCGTAAAAGCTGTAGACCGCCGACAGGCCGTCGCCCATACGGTCGGTCAAGCACACCGCCACCAGGGTGTCGTCGGCTTGGCGGAATTCCAGCAAGAAGGTGTCGATGGGGCTGTCTTCGACCATCGAGCGATAGTCGTAAAACCCCATCAGCGCCATGTCGCCGCCATTGTGGCGCGATTCCTGATAGCGGGAAAACAGCTTGTATTGCTCGGCGGTGGCCCGGGCCGGCACCATGCGGGCGATCAGGCCGGCATTGTGCGTGGCCACCTTGCGCATGGTGCGGTTGGGATTGAACTTGTTGACGACGATGCGCACGGGGACGCAGGCCTGGCAACCCGGGCAGGCCGGGGTATAAGCGATGGAATGCGACCGACGGAAACCGGCGCGCGACAGGGCTTCGTGCAGGCTTTCCGAATCGGGACCGTTCAGTTCGGTGACGATCTTGCGTTCCAGACGACCGGGCAGGTATGGGCAGGGCAGGGCTGCCGTGGTGAAAAAGAAATGCGGACGTTTCAGCGGAATATGATCCATCGCCAACCAACTCGGACCTAAAGCGGACTTATTATAGTCGCTTTTCGGTGTTGACCACCACTGTTCCGGCTAAGACATCGTGCAAAGTCCGTCGACGGGCGTTGAACAGGGCAAAAATCAAGATCAGCCAAGCGGTCAAGGCCACCGATCCATAAAATGCGACGATCTGGATGACCGCCTGCGCCAAGCTGGGGGGGGCGCCGGTCATGGAATCGACGACCCGAATGCCGAAAAGCCGCATGCCCAGGGTCGCGCCGGCCGGCGAGGCGATCAATCCCACGTGATAGACCAGGGGAACCAGCGCCACCATCAAGGGCTGAAGCGGAAGCAGTAACCCCAAGGTCGCCAGGCCGACAATCCCCATACCGATCCACACCGCCGCCCCGGCCATACAGACGACCACGGCATCCACCATATAGGCGAAGACGCGCTTGCTGGTGGTGCCGTGATAGGCGGAAGGATCGTCGTAGGCCGCGTTCGGCGGAATGATGGTGACGGAACCGTTCATTGGGGCCTCTCCTGTGTCCAGTCCCCCATGTAGGTCGTGATCACAGTATTTCTAGGGTTTGGTGCCGGGGGTGACCGGGGTCTGCGGAGGTTCCGTGGTATCGCTCTCACGCAGCAAGATGATGCTGATACGGCGGTTGCGCGGGGATTTCGGGTCGTCCTTGACCAGCGGATCCGACGAAGCGCGGCCAACCACACGATCGACGCGATCTTCGGGCACACCGGACATCAACAGGGCACGGCGGCTGGCCAAGGCACGGTCGGCCGACAATTCCCAATTGGTATAGCCGGACGGATCGCGGAACGGGATGGAATCGGTATAGCCGGTGATGCTGATCTTGTTGGGCATCTGGTTGACGATGCGCGACACCAAGTCCAGCAACGCCCTGGTATGGCCGAACATGGCCGAGCTGCCCGACGGGAACATGGCCAGACCTTCCTGGTCGGTGATCTGGATGCGCAGGCCTTCCGGGGTGTTGTCCACCAGGAACGAGCCTTCGTATTTCTGCAGCTCGGGGATACCCTTGACGGCGTTTTCCAGCACGTCCTTGGCCTTGTCGAACTTCTGCTGTTCGCGTTCGGCCAGCTTTTCCTTGAACTCCGCCTCGCTCATTCCTTCCATGGGTTCCGTGGCGGCCGAGGTCAGATCCTCGCCCCCCGGACCGATGGAAGAAGGGGGAAGGTGCTGAACCAAGCTGGGCGACGAGGTCATGGACACCTGGGCGCCTTCGCCGATCACTTGGCCGCCCAGGATGCCGCCGGCCCCCGACGCGCTTTTTGACGCCATGGACGGGGCGAAATAGTTGGAAATGCCGGTCAGCTGTTCTTCGGTCACCGCGTTCAACAGCCACAGCAGCAGGAAGAACGCCATCATGGCGGTCACGAAGTCGGCATAAGCCACTTTCCAGGCGCCGCCATGGGCACCGCCGGCAACCTTCTTGACCCGCTTGATGATGATCTGCTGGCCTTCGGCCATGTCGGTTAAGCCTTAATCAGTCTGGCGGCAGGTTGGTGACCACTTCTTCCAGTTCCTGGAAGGTGGGGCGCAGGGCGTCGGGAAGAACCTTGCGGGCGAATTCGATGGAAACCTGCGGCGCGTAACCCTGCATATGCGCCAACAGCCCCGACTTGATGGCCACCAGATAATAATGGTCCGAATCGAAGCACATCTGCATGTTGCGGGCGAAGGGGGCGACGAAGGCGTAGGAAACCAACACGCCGGTGAAGGTGCCGACCAGCGCCGCGCCGATCAGGTGGCCCAGCACTTCCGGCGGTTCGGTGATCGACCCCATGGTGTGGATGACGCCCAGCACCGCGGCGACGATACCCAAGGCGGGCATGGCGTCGGCGGCCAGATTCACTGCGTGGGAAATTTCGTGGTAATGTTTGTGGTGTGCTTCCAACTCGCCGTCGATGATGGATTCCAGCTCGTGGGCGTTGGAGGTGCCAAGCGTCAGCAGGCGCAGGTAGTCGCAAAAGAACGTCCGCGTGTGGTGATCGCCGGAAAAACCGGGAAACTTCTGGAACAGCGGGCTTTCATCGGGCTTTTCCACATGGCTTTCCAAAGCCAGGTCGCCCTTGGTCTTGGCCAGCTTGAACACCGCGTACAGCATGGACAGCATTTCGACGAAAGCGTCTTTCTTGTAATGCGGCCCTTTAAAGATCATGCCGAACTTTTTGAACACGCCCATGATGATATCTTTGGGGTTACCCAATAACATCGATCCAAAGGCGGCGCCCAAGATGATGATGAACTCGAAGGGTTGCCACAGCACGTCAAGGTGACCGCCTGAAGCGGCATAGCCGCCAATCACGCATGCTATCGTCACCACAATGCCGATGATCGCGAACATTCACTTCCCCTGCTGCGGTCCTTCGGGACACCACATGGCCATTATGACCGTTTCGGAGAATGCTATATTTCCCCTCCCGTGTCGCCAGTCAACTTCGATTTTGACAAAAAAACCTGATGCGGACAGGCTTTGGGGGCTTTCCTTCAGCCGCCATTTGACCTAGTGGTATCGGCCCAAGTAATGTCATATTCCGTCACCATCAAGAGCAGGCTTGTTTCAATGACTGTCGATTCGCGTTCCTTCCGCAAGGCCCTGGGCTGTTTCGCCACCGGCGTGACCGTTGTCACCACGGTCAACCCCGAAGATAACAGTCCGGTTGGCGTGACGGTCAGCGCCTTCTCCTCGTTGTCATTGGAGCCGCCGCTGGTGCTGTTCTGCCTGGGCAACAAGACGTCCAGCCTGGCCGCCTACAAGAACAGCGGCCGTTTCGTCATCAACATGCTGGCGGAAGGGCAGCGCGACCTGTCCATCCGTTTCGCCGGTCGTTCCGATGACAAATGGGCCGGCGTGGTCAGCGAAACCGGGGCCGGTGGTGTTCCGGTGCTGTCGGGTTGCATCGGCAATCTGGAATGCAAGCTTGTCAACACCATCGACGGTGGCGACCACGTCATCTTCATCGGCGAAGTCGAAACCATCCATTACCAGGAAGGCGGCGCGCCCTTGATCTATTTCCGTGGGGCTTACATGGACAACGGGGGCGCTTTGTAAGCTTCTGTTGGACCGGGTTTCCGTCAAGGCGCCGCGTTGCTCGCGGCGCCTTTTCAGTATCCGGGCTCCAGCGAGATGGAAGCGGCCCCTTCCGCTGGTTTCACCAGGGTCATGCCCCGGTTTTCCAGCCAAGCCGGCATCAGGTCGTCGTAGTGACGCGACAGCGGATTGCCCGACTGGCCGCCGGCGATGATGAAACGGCTGGCATCCAAATTGGCCAGATCGAACACCACCCGCAATCCCGCCCCATGCACATGGGTGAACTGGCCGGGGGCGAAGGTTCCGCGACTGATGGTGTAATCGTCGCCGTCGGTGGCGAATTGGCTGTCGCTCAGGTGATTGGCCAAGGGCAGGCGTCCCATCAACGGGTGGGTGAAACGCGCCTGGTGAAGATCGCCCCAGCGCAATTGTTCCAGGCTTTTATCGGGGAAACGGGCCGACAGATCCGCCAACGTCGCTTCCAACGAGCGGCTGACCAAGTCTTCGCAGCTTTCGGCCTTTTCCGTGCTGACGTCGTCGCACCAATGGCGGTTGCTGGCCAGCATGTCGCCCAAGGCGCGCAGCCGGACTTTCCGCATGGCGTCGAAATCGTCACCCAATTCGTCGGCGACCATGTTCCGCCACATCTTGTCCAGCCACAGATTATAGATCAGCGGTTCGGGCCGATCCTTGTCCATGGTACCGTCCCAGGTCTGAATCATGGCGGCGGCACGGGCGGCGTTGGGGGACAAGCCTTCGGGGGAATCCAGCAATTCCTTGAATTCTTCGGCCGCCAACGACCGCTTGTCCATTTGGATCGCCAGCATGTCGTCCACCGTCAACGCGGTCTTGGCTTCCAGTAAATCCAGCAAACGCCGCGCGCGGAATCCTTCATGCCAACTTTTTGCCAGGCGATAGGGATAACGGCTGCCAGCCACCTGGTTGTTGGCGTTGACCAGCATTCCCGCCTTGGGGTTGACCGCTTGCGGCATCTTGGTGAAGGGAATCCAGCCGGTCCATTCGCCATTACCGGTCCATCCGGCGATGGGGGTGGCGCCATCGGCCTTGCCGCTGCGCAAGGGGACACGGCCGGCGGTGATGAAGCCGATGGTTCCGGACGTGTCGGCGAAGGCGAAATTCTGCACGGGAGAATGGAAATCGGCCAAGGCGGCGGTGAAGCTGCGCCAGTCGACGCTGCGGCCCATGCGGAAAAAGGCTTGTGCGGTGCGGTCGTCGGCTTCCAGGGCGGTGCTTTTCAGCGCCACCACCTGGCCGTCCTTTTGGCCGACGGCCAAATCGGAAACGATGGGGCCGTGGCGGCTTTCGCGGATGGTCAGGACTTCCGGGGCGGCGTTCTTCACCAGGATGGTTTCTTGATGTTCGGCGAAGGGCCGGGAATTTTTCCCCACCATGTAGCCGCCGTCACCAGCCAATTGTTCGACATAAAGATCGACGGTGTCGGCGTGGGTGGTGGTGGTCCCCCAGGCGATGCGGCCGTTATGAGCGATCAGATGAAAGGGGATGCCGGGAACCATGGCGCCGGTCAGCCGCAAACCCGGCGCCTCGACCGAGGCCAAGTACCAAAGTCCGGGCATCTGGAACGGCAAATGCGGGTCGTTGGCCAAGAGTGGCGCACCGCTGGCGCTGCGTTTGCCGGACAGCACCGCCACGTTCGAGGCATCGCGTGGCGAGGCTTCCTCGGGCAGGGCGGCCAACACGGATTGGAACGTTTCGGCGGCGGCCAAGGTGGACAATCCGTCGCCGGTGTCGGGCCACAATTCCGCCAATTGTTTGGCCGGCAGCTTTGCCGCCAATTTGCCGCGCAGCGCTTCATCGCGCCAGTCCGCGGTCAGGCGTAAGGCCATCAAACGCCCCCAAACCAGGGAATCCGCCGGTTTCCATGCTTCCGGACGCAATCCGAGAATCAGGAATTCAGGAGGCAGGCGGTGGGAATTGTCGCGGATCCAAGCGTTGACCCCCTCGGCATAGGCGGTCAAGGCGCTTTGGGTCGCGTCATCCAATGTCGAAAACGAGCTTTCGGCCAGACGGTAAAGACCCAGGGTGCGCATGAAGCGGTCGTTCTTCAGACCGGCCACGCCGACGATTTCAGCCAGGCGGCCGGCGCCGACGCGTCGTTGCGTCTCCATTTGCCACAAGCGGTCCTGGGCGTGAATCCAGCCCAGGGCAAAATAGGCGTCGTGACCGGAGCGGGCGGTGATGAACGGCACCCCGGATTCGTTACGGGTGATCGAGGCGGCGTATTCCATCCCCCGGGCGGGAACGCGGCCTTCGACCCGAGGTAACGAGCTCATCACCCACAAAAAGGTGACGGCTATGGTGATGATGGTGACCAGCCCGGCAATGTTGGCGATCCAGCCCCACATTCCCATCCGTTTGCCGAAAAACACATTGTCCTCGGTTTTAGGCGGCAAGGATTCGGAAGTCGACTCGGGCACGCGGTGCTCCGGTGGCTGAAGGGGGGCGGAGGACTCAAGTGGTAATTGGAAGAACACTAGCACGCAAGCATAATGAGCCAAGGACTTGTTGCAATTCCCCCTAGGCTGTCGCTGTGGTATAGCGAAGACATCACTTCATCCACCGAGGATCAGATGATCGGAAAATTGAATCACGTCGCCATCGCCGTCCCCGACCTTGAGGCCGCGACCAAGCTTTACCGCGATACTTTGGGTGCCAAGGTGTCTGCTCCGGTGCCGCAACCGGCGCACGGCGTGACCGTGGTTTTCGTGGAACTGGCCAACACCAAGGTCGAGCTGTTGCATCCCTTGGGGGAAAAGTCGCCCATCGCCGCTTTCCTGGAAAAGAACGCCAATGGCGGGATCCACCATATCTGCTACGAAGTGGAAGACATCTTGGCGGCACGTGACAAGCTGAAGGCCGAAGGCGCCCGGGTGTTGGGTGACGGCGAACCCAAGATCGGCGCCCACGACAAGCCGGTGCTGTTCTTGCACCCCAAGGATTTCTGCGGAACCCTGGTCGAGCTGGAACAGGCGTAAACCACAATCGGGGCAGGGGGCATGAGCGGATATTGCGACATTGCCCCCGGCCATCCCGTTCACGGCCCATATCACGACACCGAATACGGCTTTCCGGTCACCGACGAGGCCGTGTTGTTCGAGCGTCTGTGTCTGGAGGTGTTCCAGGCCGGGCTGTCATGGTTGATCGTTTTGAAGAAACGCCCAGCCTTGTTCCGGGCTTTCGACGGCTTCCAAGTGGACGTGGTGGCCGGTTACGGTAGCGTCGAAATCGAACGTTTGATGGCCGATACCGGCATCATCCGCAACCGCCGCAAGATCGAAGCTTGCATTAAGAACGCCCGTCAGTGGCAGGAATTGCGTCGCCAGCATGGCTCTATCGCCGCATGGTTGGCGGCGCATCATCCCCGTGACAAGGCGGCGTGGGTCAAGCTGTTCAAGTCCCACTTCGCCTTCATGGGGGGCGAGGTGGTGGGGGAGTTCCTGATGAGCATCGGCATCCTGCCCGGGGCCCATCGTGCCGATTGCCCGATCCAACAAAAGATCGCTTCGTTGAAGCCGGCATGGCTGCAGGGCTGAAAAGCAAAAAGGCAAGGCCGTTTCCAGCCTTGCCTTTTCTGCGTCTCCGCGCCTGGGCCGCTTGTTAAAGCCGCCCGGCGACCTCCTCCCTAAACCTGAGCCGCAGCATGGGTGTCATTTTTGACTTTCCCAGTGCCCCCTGAACGGGTTGAACAGAAGGTACGTAATTTCCTGACCCGTGTCACCTCTTTTTTTCAATAAAGTTGCGTGGACTGTAACGAATTGCGTCTGCCTTGATCTTGACACCCTGTTGCGTCACGATTCCCCAATGCTTGCATAAGGTTGAGAGGGATACAGACCATGGCGCGTGTGACCATCCCGCTTTGCGTCGCATTCATCTTCGGGGCGGGGCCGGCTTTGGCCCAGGCGCAATCCGATCCGCCCCCGGTCCGCATCACCATCACCAAGACCGATTGTTCCCGTCTGGTGCGCCATGTGCCTGCCGATGACGTCACCTACCGCCCCGGCGAAGGGGTTCGGGGGCGTCGGGTCGCCCCCGCCGACCTGCCGGGAAGCGGCGCCAACGCCATTCCCAATCTGATCCCGGACGTGCTGGAATTCCCCATTTCCATCAATCCGGTGTCTTACGCCGCCCGCAACAAAGCCCAAGCCGATTTGGCCTCGGCGAAAAAAAGCCTGTCCGACAATTACAATTCCAAGGTGGCGGCGGAAAACCAGATCACCACCTTGCAGACCCAACTGACCACGCTGAATACCACGGCAACGACGCTGGCGACGGAAAAGGCCACCCTGGACGGCCAATTGACCACGGCGACCAACACCTTGACGGCCCTTCAGGCCCAGGTGGATGCCGGTACGCTGGCCAAGTCCAGCCGGGACTATGTTTTGGCCAAACAAGATGTCGCCAGCAAACAGGCGGCGGTTGACAGCAAGGCCGCCGAAATCACCGCCAACACTGCTCAGATCACCGCCAACAATACGGCGACCAGCACCCAGCAAGCCATCGTCAACGCGTCGTCGGGCAACGAAAGCAACTACAACGCCGCGGCCGCAGCGGCCGAAGGGAAGCTGGCGGCGATTTCGGCCAAGGGCTTGGACCAGACCAGCATGACGGTGGGCGTGGTGCGTTACGACATGCTGAAGGGCATCTTCACCTTCAATGGCGAGCCCATGGGGGGCGAGGACCAGGCCGCCCTGGCCGAGGCCTGTGCCAAGCGTGGCGTTCGATAAAAGGGCATCACGCTTTCCGCCCCACGCCAGCTTGTCTTCATCGCGGCCATTGCCTAAAGTGGCCGGCCTTGGTGGACGGGTTTACGTCCACGCATTCGCTTGTCTTCGAGGAACCTCATGCGCCTGACCCGTTTCTTCATGCCCACCCTCAAGGAAACCCCGTCCGAGGCGCAGATCGCTTCGCATCGTCTGATGCTGCGCGCGGGCATGATCCGTCAGTCGGCCTCGGGCATCTATACTTGGCTGCCGCTGGGCTGGAAGGTGCTGCAGAAGATCGAACAGATCGTGCGCGAGGAACAGGACGCAGCCAGTGCCCAGGAATTGCTGATGCCGACCATCCAATCGGCCGACATCTGGCGCGAATCGGGTCGTTATGACGCCTATGGCAAGGAAATGCTGCGTATCGTCGACCGCCACGACCGCGAAATGCTGTATGGCCCGACCAACGAGGAACTGATCACCCAGCTGTTCCGCGACAACGTCAAGTCGTACCGCGAATTGCCCAAGACGCTTTATCACATCCAGTGGAAGTTCCGCGACGAAGTGCGGCCGCGTTTCGGCGTCATGCGCGGGCGCGAATTCCTGATGAAGGACGCTTATTCCTTCGACATCGATTTCGAAGGCGCCAAGCGGTCTTACGAAGCCATGTTCAACGCCTATTTGCGCACCTTCAAGCGCATGGGCCTGACCGCCATTCCCATGGTCGCCGATTCGGGCGCCATCGGCGGCAATCTGACCCACGAATTCCACGTCCTGGCCGAAACCGGCGAATCGGGCGTGTTCTATGACGTGGCGTACGAGGAACTGGCGGCCAAGGACGCGGTGGATCTGGAAGCTTTGTCCAAGCTTTACGCCGTCACCGACGAAAAGCACGACCCCAACGCCGCCAATTGCCCGCCGCCCGAACGTCTGAAGGAAGCCCGTGGCATCGAAGTCGGCCACATCTTCTATTTCGGCACCAAATATTCCAAGGCCATGGGCGCCGTGGTCGCCGGCCCCGACGGCACTCCGGTGCATGTGGAGATGGGGTCTTACGGGATCGGCGTTTCCCGCCTTGTTGGCGCCATTATCGAGGCTTATCACGATGATCGCGGCATCAAGTGGCCGGAAGCGGTGGCACCCTTCAAGGTTGGTCTGGTCAACCTGAAGGTGGGCGACGCGGCCTGCGACAAAGTGTGCGAAGACATCTACCGGACGCTGTCCGAACAAGGTGTCGAGGTGTTGTACGACGATCGTGACGACCGTGCCGGCGTCAAGTTCGCCGACATGGATTTGATCGGCCTGCCCTGGCAGCTGGTCGCCGGCCCCAAGGGGGTGGCCGCGGGTGTGGTGGAACTGAAGAACCGCCATACCGGCGAAAAGCAGGAATTGTCGGTCGAGGCCGCCCTGGCCTTGCTGACCGCGTAAGGAGAGGCAATGATTTTCGACGCCTTCGAGCGTATGGTGGCGTTCCGCTATCTGCGCGCGCGCCGCAAGGAAGGGTTCATTTCCGTCATCGCCGGCTTCTCGCTTCTCGGCATCGGCCTGGGGGTGGCGACGCTGATCGTGGTGATGGCGGTGATGAACGGATTCCGCCAGGAATTGCTGACCCGCATCCTGGGCATCAATGGCCATATGGGCGTCTATGGCACGGCGTCGGTTTTGGTGGATTTCGATCCCCTGGCCGAAGCCATCCGCCAAATTCCCAGTGTCACCCGCGTCATTCCCACCGTCGAGGGCCAGGTGATGGCGACCTCGGCCGGCGGGGCAGGGGGCGCCATCGTTCGTGGCGTGCGTCCCGACGATTTGTTGGCTCGCGACATCTTCACCAAGGGGTTGGGCGGCACGGCGGAAGAATTCAAACATGGCGACGGCGTGCTGATCGGCTATCGTCTGGCGGAAAAGCTGGGCCTGTCCATCGGCGACACCATCACCCTGATCTCGCCGAAAGGCAACGCCACCGCTTTTGGAACGGTGCCGCGCATGCGCGGCTACACCGTGGCCGGGACCTTCAATGTCGGCATGTTCGAATATGATTCCGGCTTCATCTTCATGCCGCTGGACGCTGCCCAAACCTATTTCAAATATCCCAATGCAGTGACCCAGATCGAGGTGTTCCTGGACAATCCCGACAAGGTCCCCGAGGTGCGCTCGGCCATCTTCCAACTGGCCCAAAGTTCTGTGCGCATCTATGACTGGCAGCAGGCCAATGCCAGCTTTTTCAATGCGGTGCAGGTGGAACGCAATGTCATGTTCCTGATCCTGACGCTGATCATCCTGGTGGCCGCCTTCAACATCATCTCGTCCCTGATCATGCTGGTCAAAGATAAGGGGCGCGACATCGCCATCCTGCGCACCATGGGGGCGACGCGTGGCATGATCATGCGCATCTTCTTCCTGGCCGGCGCCTCGGTCGGCGTGGTGGGGACCTTGTTCGGCACCATCCTGGGGGTGTGGTTCGCCACCCATATCGAACAGATCCGTCAGTTCATCCAATCCATCATCGGCCGCGACCTGTTCGCCGCCGAGATTTACTTCCTGACCCAATTGCCAGCCCGCGTCGAAACCGGCGAAGTGGTGATGGTGGTGATGATCGCCCTGGGCCTGTCCATCGCCGCGACCATCTATCCCAGTTGGCGCGCCGCCAATCTGGACCCGGTGGAGGCCCTGCGTTATGAGTGATCCCGGCCTGCGTCTGGACCGAGTCAGCCGGACCTTCACCCAGGGCAAGGAAACCCTGAACGTGTTGGACGGCGCCGAACTGACCATCATGCCCGGCGAGATTGTCGCCTTGGTCGGCCCGTCGGGTGCCGGCAAGTCGACTTTGCTGCACATCGCCGGTCTGCTGGAACGCCCCAGTGCCGGCGAAGTGTGGCTGGCCGGTCAGCCCTGCGGCAAGCTCGGCGAAACCAAGCGCACCCAATTGCGCCGCTCGCATCTGGGCTTCGTCTACCAGTACCATCACCTGCTGCCGGAATTTTCCGCCGAGGAAAACATCATCCTGCCGCAGATGATCGCCGGTATGTCGCGCAAGGTGGCCCGCGACCGGGCCTTGGAGCTTTTGGAGCGCATGGGGCTGAAACCGCGCGCCGAGCATCGTCCCGGTCAATTGTCGGGCGGCGAGCAACAGCGCGTCGCCATCTGCCGCGCCTTGGCCAACCAGCCCAAGGTGCTGCTGGCTGACGAACCCACCGGCAATCTGGACCCGCATTCGGCGGACGGGGTTTTCGCCCAATTGCTGCACCTGGTGCGCTCCACCGGCGTTGCGGCGTTGATTGCCACCCACAACCCGGAACTGGCGTCGCGCATGGACCGGGTGGTGCGTCTGGCCGACGGCAAGCTGAACGGCTAGACGGTTTTCCCTTCAAACCCGCTCAGGCTAAACCCACGGCTTTCAAGCCGTGGGAAGAGTGAAATAGAAGGTGCTGCCCGATTCGGGTTGCGATTCCAGCCAGATGCGGCCGCCATGGCGCTCGACGATGCGGCGGCAGATGGCCAGGCCGAAACCGCTGCCATCGCTTTGCCCCGCCCCGTGCAGGCGGGTGAAGACATCGAAGATGGCGGTTTGGTATTCGGGGGCGATACCGATGCCGTTGTCACTGACGGCAAAACGCCAAAAGGCGCCTTGACGATTGGCGTTGATGGAAATCACCGGCGGGACGCCACCGCGGCTGTAGCGCAAGGCGTTGTCCAACAGATTCGAGAACAGCAGGCTGATTTGCTTGTCGTCCCCCATGACTACCGGCAGGGACGCCAGCGATATCCTGGCATTCATGCGGGCGATGGTCGCTTCGTTGTCGTTTTCCACCGCTTTGACGATAGACCCCAGATCCAAACGCTTCAGCGGAGTGCCGGACGTCTGCAATTGGGTGTAGGTCCCTAAATCATGCAGCAAACGGCGCATGCGCATGACACCGGAAACCGAAAACTGAATGAAGTCGCGCCCATCTTGATCCAACAGATCGGAATAACGGCGTTCCAGCATCTGCACATAGGTGGCGACCTGACGCAGCGGTTCCTGCAGGTCGTGACTGGCGGCGGCCGTGAATTGGCGCAATTCGTCGTTGGAACGCTGCAGGTCGTCATAGATGCTTTGCAATTGGGCTTCAGCCCGCGCCGTGCGGGTGGCGTCGACGGCGATGGCCAGGACGGTCAATTCTCCATCCACCACCTCCGCGCTGGAGGCCACGTCGGCATCGATCACCTTGCCATCCAGCCGGATGATCTTTTGCCGGATCGGCGGAGATTCGTCGCCCGGTTGCCGAAGCGCGCCGATCCGGTCGCTGACCACCGGATGGTAATCGGGATGGATGCAATCCATCACCGGGCGATTGATCAAAGCTTCGGCGCTGTCGGCAGCCATCATGCGCACCGCCTCGCGGTTGGCGAAGATCAGTCGGCCATGCCGGTGCAGGACGATGGCGGCAGGGGCGGTGTCCATCAAATGGCGGTAACGGCTTTCGCTTTCACGCAGTGAAACCAACAGGTGACTTCGGTGCAGCCAAACCAAGGCGGCGCCGAACGACAGCATGGCCACCACCAACACCATGCCCAGCCCGGAAAGGGTCAGGGACGGTTCGTCCCGCCACCATGATTGCGGCCAGCCTTGGGTGGGAACCGCCAGCAAGCGCCAAGTGCCGCCGGGATAGGTGATCTCCGCGGCGACCGGGTTCTGGGATTGCAGTTCTGGGCGACCATGCAATATCTGGCCATTGGCCTCGAATGCCACCGAGATTCCGCGCCCTTCGTCGTTCAGGCCCGATCGATCCAGCAAGGTGTCTAGATCGATGACGATGGACACCAAACCGAAATAGCGGGGCGGGGCCCCCGGCTGCGACGGCCGGAAAACCGGGGTGCGGCTGATGATGCCCAAGCCACCCTGGACCAGGGTCAACGGGCCGACCACCACGGTCTTGCCGTCGGTGATGGCCTTTTCCACCGCCGGCCATTGCTGTGCATTGGTGCGGTAATCCAGGCCGATGGCCTTTTCATTCCCTTTCAGGGGGAAGACCTGCTGCAACACCGTCCCATAGGCGATGCCCATGTTGCGGACGTCGTCGCGGCCCATGGCCAATTGTTCTGCGGTGGCGATGAATTCGCTGTCGGACAAAGCCCCATGGGCGTAAAGGGTGGCCGCCATGCCTTGGGTCAGGGTCAAGGAGCCGGTCAGCATGCTTTCCATGTCGGCGCGGATGCGGGCCAATTTGTCGATGGTTTCGGCGCGTTTGGCCTCGACTTGGCGGTGAAATTGCGAAGACACGATCCCATAAGCCGCCGCCGCCGCCGCCAGACTCAGCAGGGACGAGAAAGCCAAAGCCACGGCGATTTCACGGAAATTGATGCCAAGGAGGCGTGAATGGCTTTTCACGAGGGGCTCGACCTTATGATGATCCGATCACCGTATCACTTATGGATGGTATGGCAAGTTTCAAAGGGCGTGGACGAAAATCCGCTAGCTGGGGCATGATGTCGCCATGCCGATACATGCTGATTTCGTCCACCTGCGTACCCACACCGCTTATTCCCTTTCCGAGGGCGCGATCAAGCTGAAACAGCTGATCAAGCTTTGCGAAAAGATGAATATGCCGGCGGTCGGCATTGCCGATACCGGCAATCTGTTCGGCGCCTTGGAATTTTCCACATCCTGTTCAGATGCCGGTATCCAACCCATCATCGGCTGTCAATTGGCCATCCGCCGCGAAGGCGAGGCGCCCAGCCGCGACGGGCGCAAGCCCGACCCCGATTGGCTGGTGCTGCTGTGCCAATCGGAAGCGGGCTACGAAAACCTGCTGAAACTGGTCTCTAAGGCCTATCTGGAAACCGATGCCGGCGAAACGCCGCAGGTCACGCTTCATGATTTGGAGACCCGCTCCACCGGCTTGTTGGTGTTGACCGGCGGCCCCAAGGGCGCTGTCAATCGGCTGTTGACGGAAGGTCAGAAGGACAAGGCGGAAATTCTGCTGGTGCGCCTGACCCAGGCCTTCCCCGGTCGTGTCTATGTGGAATTGCAGCGCCACGGCATTGCCGCCGAGGACCAGGCGGAAACCGGCCTGTTGGATTTGGCCTACAAGCATGATGTGCCCCTGGTGGCCACCAACGAACCGTTTTTCTCCGATCGCGGCATGTACGACGCCCACGATGCACTGATCTGCATTGCCGAGGGATCGTATGTCTCGCAGGACGAACGCCGTCGCCTGACCACGGAACATTACTTCAAGACCCCGGCGGAAATGCGCGCCTTGTTCGCCGATCTGCCGGAAGCCTGCGACAACACCTTGGTGGTGGCCCAGCGCTGTGCCTTCATGGTCAGCAAGCGCAAGCCCATCTTGCCACCGTTTCGTATGGACGGCCTGACCGAGGCCGAGGTGTTGCGCAAGAAGTGTTGGGACGGCCTGGACGAGCGTTTGGAAAAGCACGTCTTCCAACCCGGCATGACCGACGAGGAAAAAGAGGCCGCCGCCAAACCGTATCGCGAGCGTATCGAATACGAAATCGGAATCATCGAGCAGATGGGCTTTCCCGGCTACTTCCTGATCGTGTCCGACTTCATCCAATGGTCCAAGGCCCACGACATTCCGGTGGGGCCGGGGCGTGGTTCGGGTGCCGGTTCCGCCGTCGCCTGGGCCTTGACCATCACCGATTTGGACCCGTTGCGCTGGGGATTGCTGTTCGAACGTTTCTTGAACCCCGAACGCGTTTCCATGCCTGACTTCGATATCGATTTTTGCCAGGACCGCCGCGAAGAAACCATCCGCTACGTCCAGGACAAATACGGCTATCACCAGGTCGCCCAGATCATCACCTTCGGTAAGCTGCAGGCCCGTGCGGTGCTGCGCGACGTCGGCCGCGTGCTGCAAATGCCTTACGGTCAGGTGGACCGCATTTGTAAGATGGTCCCCAACAACCCGGCTAATCCGGTGACCCTGGAACAGGCGCTGGATATCGAGCCACTGCTGAAGGAAGCCCAGGAACGCGACGAGACGGTGGCCCGCCTGTTGGATTTGGGCATGAAGCTGGAAGGGCTTTATCGCCATGCCTCCACCCATGCCGCCGGCGTGGTGATCGGCGACCGGTCCCTGGACGAATTGGTGCCGCTGTACCGAGACCCGCGTTCCGACATGCCGGTGACCCAGTTCAATATGAAATGGGTGGAATCCGCCGGGCTGGTGAAGTTCGATTTCTTGGGGCTGAAGACACTGACCGTCATGGTTACTGCGGTCAAACACATCAAGAAGATCAAAGGCTTGGACGTCGATCTTTCGGCGTTGCCTTTGGATGACGGACCGGCCTACGAGCTTCTGACCCGCGGTGACACGGCCGGCGTGTTCCAGTTGGAAAGTGCCGGCATGCGCGACGTTCTGCGCAAGATGCGGCCCAACCGTCTGGAAGATCTGATCGCCGTGGTGGCGCTGTACCGCCCCGGTCCCATGGACCAGATCCCGCGCTACATCGCCTGTAAGCACGGCCTGGAAGAACCCGATTACATGCACCCGGTGCTGGAAAACATCCTGAAGGAAACCTTCGGGATCATGGTGTACCAGGAACAGGTCATGCAGATCGCCCAGGTACTGTCTGGCTATTCGCTGGGCGGCGCCGATCTTCTGCGCCGCGCCATGGGTAAGAAGATCAAGGAGGAAATGGAGGCCCAGCGCAAGACCTTCGTCGACGGTGCCGTGGCCCGTGGGGTCGACGCGGCACAGGCGTCGATGATCTTCGACCGGGTGGCCAAGTTCGCCGAATACGGCTTCAACAAGTCGCACGCGGCGTGCTACGCGCTGATCGCCTATCAGACCGCTTGGCTGAAGGCCAACCATCCGGCCGAGTTCATGGCGGCGACCATGACCTATGATATGGCCAACACCGACAAGCTGAATTCCTTCCGCCAGGAACTGGACCGCTTGAAGATCAAGTTGTTGCCGCCCGACATCAACAAGTCGCAGGCGACGTTCTCGGTGGAAAAGCAGGCCGATGGGTCTTTGGCGGTGCGTTACGCCCTGGCGGCCTTGAAGAATGTGGGCGAGGGGGCGTGCCGGTCCATTGCCGAGGAACGCGACAAAAACGGCCCTTACAAGGATCTATGGGACTTCGCCCGCCGCCTGGACACCAAGCAGCTGAACCGTCGCCAGATGGAAAACATGGTGCGTGCCGGCGTCTTCGATTGCTTGGACAAGAATCGCGGCAAGGTGTTCAAGAACTGCGAAGGCCTGCTGCGCTATGGCGCCAACGAGGCCGAACAGCGCAATTCGTCGCAAATGAGCCTGTTGGGCGGTAACGTGGCGCCGCCGCCCAAGCTGGAAAACGCCCCTGACTGGTCGCCCCATGAAAAATTAAGCCAGGAATTCGACGCCATCGGCTTTTATCTGTCGGCTCATCCGCTGGACGCTTTCGCCAAAAGCCTGAAGCGTCTGGGAGTGCTGAAGATCACCGAATTGCCCAAGCATTTGCAGGCTGGCGGCAAAAGCCGGGTCAAACTGGCCGGCTCGGTGTTGGCCCGCCAGGAACGGACCTCGGCCAAGGGCAGCCGCTATGCCTTCGTCACCGCGTCCGATGCGTCCGGCATGTTCGAGGTCACGCTGTTTTCGGAAATCCTGTCGGCGTCACGCGAATTGCTGGAATCCGGCGGTCCCTTGCTGTTCGAGGTGGATTCACGCCTGGAAGACGAACAATTACGCCTGACCTGTCAGCGTATTTCGTCCCTGGACCAGGAAGCGGCCCGTGCCGCCGCCGGTGTGCGTATCTTCATCCGTGACGAAGCGCCCATTCCGGCCTTGGTGCAGTTGATCGCCAAGGAAGCCAAGGGACGCAACCGTGTGTCCATCGTCACCCAGACCGAATACCGCGAGGTGGAACTGGGTCTGCGAAACACCATCAGCCTCAGCCCCGGCTTCATGGGGGCGCTGCGTTCGGTGTCGGGCGTGGTCGAGGTCGAGGAGATTTAAGAAATGCGGGGCTGCCGCCCCATGCCCCGCTTGGAGGCTGGGCCTCCAAACCTCTATTTCGTTTATTGATAAAAACACATGGGATCTGGGGCATAGCCCCAGCTGGGCACGGGGGAGAGCCCGTCAAAGAGCCGCTAGAAACTGTAATCCATGTAATCGCCGCGCTTGTATTTCTCGTCCGCCTTGCCATAGGCCTGGGCCGCCAGCCTGCCGGCTTGGGCGGCGGCGTTGAAATCCGCCGAAGACGGCGTGGATACCGAGGTGGCGGCGGCGGCGATGGCCTTGTGGGCGCGTTCCGCTTGTTCCGGTGACGCCCCTTGCGGCACGCCCACATCCACCTTGCCGGCGACCGCGTAATATTTGCCGTCGGGACCTTGCACATATTGATATTGCGGCGTGCCGCCATAGGCCCCGGCTACCGCCGCATGGTGCCGTTCCTCGATGCGGACGGCCCGGTCGGTATCCTTCAGTTCCTTCAGCTTTTGCTCTTCCGCCTGGCTCAGCTCTTTGCCTTGGGCGGTTTTCGTCCCTTGTTCGGTCAAGGGGGTGGTCAGGACACGTTCGACCTTTTGCCCGCCCTGTTCCTGGGCTCCGGGCATGGTCGTCACCACACGGGCCGGGCCGGTGGGGGTGCTGATGACGCTGCCGATGCTCGGCATGCGACCTCCTGTCCTGGTTGACGAACATCATACTGGAAATTCACCAAATTGGCTATCCAGGCCTGGGAACACCAGGGCAACGGTGTCACAATAATGAAAAAAACAATCGAATGGAGGAACGACCATGAGCAAAAGCAACGCAATCACATTGGCCCCCCATGGATTTCCATGGCGTTCGCTGTTGATTGGACTTGTCGCCCTGGCCTGTTTGATGGGGGCGGGGGTGATGCTGTTTCCCAAGGCGGCTTTGGGCGGTATTTTCATCGTCTCGGCTTTGCTGAGCATCGCCGTCTTCGCCAGCTTGCTGGGTTAAGGATCGGGCTTCCATCCGGCGATTGACGCGCCCCTTCGGTCGGCCTATTGAAATGGCCTGTCTTTCGCCGAATGGATTGCTCTCCCATGCGTCTGCCCTTGGCTTTGTTCGCCATTGTCGCCACCGCCTTGTGCAGCCTGGCGGGCTGGTGGGGGTTCAACCGACCGGTCCCCATGGGGCTGACTTTCGACGAGCCGTTTCCGTCGGTGTCCTTCGCCTCGTTCCGGCGTGGGCAAAGCCCGATCACTGGTGATTATCCGCCACCGGCTCAGGTGGAAGAGGATTTGAAAAGCCTGGTCGGCGTCACCAAGGGCATCCGCACTTATACCAGCCGTGAAGGCATGGACGTGCTGCCGGCCCTGGCCCGCAAATACGGTATCGATGTCACCCATTCCGCCTGGTTGGGCAAGAAGACCGACATCAACACCAAGGAAGTCCAGGAACTGATCAAGGCGGCCAACGCCAATCCGGACGTCATCAAGCGGGTGATTGTCGGCAACGAGGTCTTGCTGCGCCAGGACCTGACACCCGAACAGCTGATCGCCTATATCCGTCAGGTCAAGGCAGCGGTGAAGCAGCCGGTGTCCTATGCCGATGTGTGGGCGTTCTATCTGCGCTATCCGCAGGTGGCGGATGAGGTGGATTACATCACCATCCACATCCTGCCTTATTGGGAAGACGAACCCGTCGGGGTGGAAGGATCGGCGGAACATATCGTCAAGATCTACCGCATGATCCAGGAACGTTTCCCCGGCAAGCCCATCCTGATCGGCGAGGCCGGCTGGCCGACCAAGGGGCGCAATCGCGGACCGGCGGCGGTGAACATGGAAAACGCCGCTTATTTCGTCCGCACCCTGGCCCGGGTGTCGAAAGAAAACGGTTTCGATTACAACGTGGTGGAAGCCTTCGACCAGCCGTGGAAAGCCAAGCTGGAAGGCACCGTCGGCGCCTTCTGGGGGGTGGTCGACACCCATCGCGACGTCAAGTTCTCCATGTCGGGACCGGTGCTCGCCAATCCCAATTGGCTGATCCATGCCATCGTGTCCGTGGTGTTGGGGGCGGGGGCGGCTTTGTTCTTCCTGCGTAACGCTGCCGCTTACACGCCAGTGCGGATCGTCGCTTTGGCCGTGCTGGCCCAGATTCTGTCTGCCTTGGTGGTGTGGCAGGGACTGAATGCCTGGTGGATCGCCTATTCCTTGTTCCAAGATGGCTGGGCCGCCTTGCGCATCGCCTTGCATGCGTTCTTTGGCTGGCTGATCTTCAGGACCGCCGCCCAGGCCTTGGCCGATGGCGAACCCCATCAGCCCAGCCGCTGGGGCGAGCGCCTGACCATCGTTTACGCGGCCTGTGCTTGGGCGTCGTGCATGCTGCTGTTGTTCAATGGCCGTTATCGCGACATCCCCAATCTGGAATTCCTGATCCCCTGTGTGGGCCTGACCCTGTGGGGGCTGGTGCGCATGGTGATGTTGGGCAAGTCGTGGGCCGAAGCCTTCGCCGTCGGCCACCTGTTCGCAGGCGCCATGCCGGCCCAATTGGGCCCGGCCAAGGAAATGACCATCGGCCTGTGGATCGCTGCCGCCTGCGCGCCGCTGTCGGAAGCCGTCGCTTTGTTCATGGGCGAGGATTTCCAGACCATGCATCCCGATTGGGACCAGCAATTGCCGCTATTGCTGGACATCATGGGGGCCAATGGCGAAATGCTGGTCTGGGCCGCCATGGTGGTGGTGATGTCGCTGCCCTTCCTGGCCGAATGGCGCTTGGCTAAAAAGGGCAGCGCAACGGCTTAGCGGCATTCCCCCTTGGAGCCGGCGGCACAGACGCGGCCGTCGATCCAGATGGTGCCGCTTAGATTGGCGGCGGTCCAGATGACCCGGCCGATCTTCGCACCTTGCAGGTTGGCGCCTTCCAAATTGGCGTCCAGGAAATTGACGCCTTCCAAATTGGCACCTTGCAGATTAGCGCCCACCAAATTGACCGCGTGCAGGTGGGAATAGGACAAATCCGCGTTCTTCAACGTGGCTTTGTACATGTTGGCCAATTGCATGTGGGTTCCCGACAAATTGGCCCCGGTCAGGTCGGCTTCGTCCAGGCGGGTGGCCATGAACTGGCTGTCATGCAGGTCGATGCCATGGGCTTTCAGCTTGCGTAACTCGGCCCAGCCGCAATTGGCTTCCGGTTCCAGCTTGCAACTGGGATTGACGTTTTCCTGGTCATTGGCCTGGGCGGAGCCGGCCATCACAAGAAATAGCAGCGTGATAAGGGGATTGATGCGCAAAGTCGTATCCTCCGATCCATTATGCATTCGCACAACATAATATGCGAATAAATAGTGTGGAATATTGGTAGGATAATACGCACCCCTTTGGGTGCGTATTGACGTTGGCTAACAACAGTAATTTAAGTGTCTTATTTTGCCAGCAGACGGGCGGCTTCCGGGGCGCAATAGGTCAGCACCGCGTCGGCACCAGCACGCTTGAACGCCATCAGGCTTTCCAGCATCACCCGGTCCCAATCTAGCCAGCCGTTCAGCGCCGCCGCCTTCATCATGGCGTATTCGCCCGACACCTGATAGGCCAGGGTCGGCAGTTGGAAGCTTTGCTTGACCAGTCGCACGATGTCCAGATAGGGCAGGCCGGGCTTGACCATGACCATGTCGGCGCCTTCGGCGATGTCCATGGCCACTTCACGCACAGCTTCGGCGGCATTGGCCGGGTCCATCTGATAGGTCTTCTTGTCGCCCTTCAAGGCCCCCGTCGAGCCCACCGCGTCGCGGAACGGGCCGTAAAAGGCCGAAGCGTATTTGGCCGCATAGGACAGAATCTGCACATCCAGCAGGTTGGAGTCTTCCAGGGCGTCGCGGATGGCCTTGACCCGTCCGTCCATCATGTCCGACGGCGCCACCACGTCACAGCCGGCCTGGGCCTGGACTACCGCCATACGGGCCAGGATCGCGACGGTTTCGTCGTTGACCACGTAACCGTCGCGAACAATGCCGTCATGGCCGTCGGAATTGAACGGGTCGAGCGCCACGTCGCAGATGATGCCCAATTGCGGCACCGCCTTTTTCACCGCCGATACCGCCCGACACACCAGATTGTCGGGGTTGACCGCCTCGCGGGCGTCGGGAGTCTTCAGCGACGGTTCCACCGACGGGAACACGGCGATGGCGGGGATGCCCAGATCGGCGGCCATGCGCGCGGCTTCCACCAACAGGTCGATGGACAGGCGCTGCACGCCGGGCATCGAGGTGATGTCCTGGCGGACATTGGTGCCTTCCACCACGAAGACCGGCCAGATCAGATCGTTCACCGTCAAAACGTTTTCGGCCACCAGACGGCGCGACCATTCATGGCGGCGCGGACGGCGCAGGCGGGTGTCGGGGCTTTGGGTTTGCGGCAGGAACAGCGACACGGGAATGATCTCCGGATAATCAGGCGGTGTTTTGGACATCGCACGCCCAGGGGCCGCCAACAAGTGAACTCTTGTCCATCAAAGACGAAAGGGCCGGCCTTTGGCAAGGCCGGCCCTTATCTTCATAACGAAACCGATCAGACCGCGTCCAGGGCCTGGGTCAGGTCGGCCAGGATGTCGTCGATATGTTCGATGCCGATGGACAGACGCACATAGCCGGGGGTGACGCCGGTGGCGGCCTGATCCTCGACCGACAGCTGCGAATGGGTGGTGCTGGCCGGATGGATGGCCAAGGACCGCGCGTCGCCGATATTGGCCACGTGATAGAACATCTGAAGGGCGTTGATGAAACGCTTGCCGGCCTCGGCGCCGTCCTTCAGCTCGAACCCCAGCAAAGCGCCGTAACCATGCTTCAGGATGGCATCGGCACGACGACGGTTTTCCCCCTGCATGACGCCGGGATAGGTTACCGACGCCACCTTGGGGTGCTTGGACAGCCACAGCGCCACGGCGGAAGCGTTGTCGGAATGCACCCGCATGCGCAACGGCAGGGTTTCCAGGCCCTGGATGATCTGGAACGCCCCCATGGGGGTGATGACGGCACCGATATCACGCTGCAAGATGACGCGGGCGCGGATGATATAGGCGACCGGGCCCAGCGGCTTGACCGCTTCGGTCCAGATGGCGCCGTGATAGCTGGCATCGGGCTGGGTCAGCAGCGGGAAGCGGGCCGCATGCTTTTCCCAATCGAACTTGCCCGAATCGACGATCATGCCGCCGATGGTGGTGCCGTGGCCGCCGATGAACTTGGTGGTCGAATAGACGACGATGTGGGCGCCGTGCTCGATGGGGCGGCACAGAACCGGGCAGGCGGTGTTGTCCATGATCAACGGCACGCCGGCCTGTTCCGCCAGCGCCGCCACTTCCTTGATGGGGAAAGCGCGCAGCTTGGGATTGGGCAGGGTTTCGGCGTACCAGCACCGGGTCTTGTCGTCGGTAGCGCGGGCAAAGGCATCGGGATCGGCCGGATCGACGAAGCGGGCTTCGATGCCGAATTGCTTCAAGGTGTTGGCGAACAGGTTCCAGGTTCCTCCGTACAAGTCGGTGGACGTGACGAAATTGTCGCCCGCCTGGCACAAATTCATCACCGCGAACGTGCTGGCCGCCTGGCCCGACGAGGTGGCCAGAGCCGCGACGCCGCCTTCCAGCGCCGCCAGGCGTTGTTCCAGCACGTCCTGGGTGGGGTTCATCAGGCGGGTGTAGATGTTGCCCATTTCCGACAGGGCGAACAAATTGGCGGCATGGTCGGTGTCGCGGAACTGGTACGAGGTGGTCTGGTGGATCGGCACCGCCACCGAACCGGTGGTGGGATCGGCGCGCCACCCAGCGTGGAGAACGATGGTTTCCGGGTTTTTGCTGTTGATGGCCATGCCGTGTCGTCCCTTGTCGATTTCAGGCGCCACAATCTGTGCGGTGGGGCGCGGGGCGGGAAGTTGAACACCGCCATATGCCCGTGTCAAGCGAGCGACTTATATTACCCAAAATTCATATGTGAAATTAACCATTCCTTGTTTTCCCACTGTCAGCATGACCGGCGACGGGCTGGCAAAGGACCGGGAAAATGGCAGGCAGGGAAGTCTTTTTCGAATTCAAGCGCGTCGGCGCCTATGTCCGTGTCTCGGCCATCGATTCGGTGACCGGCACCGAAGTCACCGTCGCCGGTGACGCCAAGGCGGGGGAGGCCATGCTGAAACAGACCGCATTGCGCAAGCTGCAATACGTGCTGTCTAAAGGTTCCGCGCCAGGAAATCGCTGATCTTGTCGGGGCTGGGGTCGTCCAAGGTGCTCAGCGCCTGAATCTGGATTTGTATCTGCCTGATTTGGCTTTCCACCTGGGCCAACAATCTGGGATCCACCATCTCGGGATTGTCGTGGGCCAAGGGGATGATGGACAAGATGTTCAGCGCATTGTTGATGTAGTGGTTGCTGGCATGCATGATCGCCATGTAGGTGTCGATTTCGGCCTGCTTTTTGGCGTTCTGATGCGCTTGTGCGGCCAATGCCTCGATATGGTGTCGCAAAAGTCCGAAGATGGCTGTCGCCACGCTGGCGGTGACCAGGATGGTGATGGCGTGTGATTCCCAGGCACTCAGGCGGCCGGTAAACAGCGTTTCCTTGATAAATTCATAGAAAGTCATCACCGCCGCGCTTGTCACGAAGACGCAGGCGATGGCCAATCGCGAATTCCCGATGACGATCCTGGCGAATCCATACATGAAAATTCAATCCATGTTCAGAAACATGCTTAACGCTGTTGATTCGTGCCTGTCAATCGGCGAACGCCTGTAAGTCCTTAATGATCAAGAGCTTTTATGTTAGAAACCGCCAACCCGCCTGTGGATCGCTAAGCCTCATGCCTTCTGGTTTTCATCTTTGGCTCGCCCTGTCGCCCCATGGCTATGGTCATGCCGCCATGACCGCACCGGTCATCACCCAATTGCGCCGCCGCTGTCCGCAGATGCGCCTGACCATCCAGACACGGGTGGATCAGACCTTTCTGCGGTCGCGTTATGGTGATTTCGATCATGTCGAGCAGATTGAAGACTTTGGATTTCGTATGATTTCCGCCACCGGCATCGATTTGCAGGCCAGTGCCCAAGATTATGCCGGTTTGGTGGAACGCTACGATCAGGCGGTGGCCGATAACGTCTTATGGATGAAACAAGATCGACCAGACCTGGTGCTGTCCAATGTCGCCTTCATCCCTTTGGCGGCAGCCAAGGTCTTGGGGATACCCGCCATCGCCATGTCGTCGCTGAATTGGGCGGACATGTACCGGCATTATCTGGGCCAGCGTCCGGAAGCGCCGCGGGTGTTGGAAAAACTGATGGGGGCCTATGAGGGGGCACAGAGCTTTCTGGCCTGTACCCCGCATCAAGTGATGAGCTTGTCAAACCAGGTGAACATCGGCCCCTTGGCCCAAGTGGGGGTGTCTCGACGCCAGCACGTGCACCGTTTGCTGGGGAAGGGGGAGACTCGGGTCGGTTTGGTGGCGTTTGGCGGCATCGATCATGATGTGTCCATGGACGATTGGCCTTGTTTGCCGGGATGGCACTGGTTGACGCCTCAGCCGGCGCGGCGGGGCAGGGACGACATGGACCACTGGACCAAGGCCGGTCTGTCTTTTACCGATTTGGTGGCCTCGGTCGATGTGGTGGTGACCAAACCGGGCTATGGCACCTTCACCGAAGCCGCCATGGTCGGTACGCCGGTTCTATACACCGAACGCCCCGACTGGCCGGAAAGCCCCCATTTGGATGATTGGCTGAAAGCCCATACCCAGGCGTTGTCCACGACGCCCGCCAGCTTGCTGGACGGATCCCTGGAATCCTTACTGCAAAAGTTGTTTTCCTTGCCAAAGCAAAAGGTTGCGACCCCTGAAGGGATCGGCCAAGCTGTGGATATCTTGCTGTCCATGGTGCGTTGACGATACGTTGCCAACATACGCAGTTGTGGTGGGGCGAATTCATCACGCCGCTGCATCGACTGTCCTTAGTCAACAAGGTGTGAGATGAGCGAAAACGCCAGTCTGGTCTATGTCACCGCCCCCGATGGCGAAACCGCCCTGAAGCTGGCCAAAACTATGGTGGAGCGCCGTCTGGCGGCTTGTGCCAACATTTTGGGGCCGATCACCTCGGTCTATTGGTGGCAGGACAAGCTGAACACCGAGGGCGAGGTGGCCTTGGTGTTGAAAACCACGGAAAACCTGGTTGGTCCGCTGACCCGGGCATTGCGAGACATCCACCCCTATGAATGCCCATGCGTGGTGGCCGTTCCCATCCAGGCCGGCAATCCGGATTTCCTGGCCTGGATCGCGGCGGAAACTAAGCCGGCATCCACACCGTAGCGCTGGCCTGGGCGGCGATGCCTTCACGGCGGCCGGTGAAGCCCAGCCCCTCGGTGGTGGTGGCCTTGACGCTGACCCGTGCCATGGGAAGCCCCAGCAATTCCGCCAGTCTTTGCCGCATGGCCGGGCGGTGCGGCCCGATTTTGGGGCGTTCGCAGATCAAGGTGACGTCCACATGGACCAGTTTCCCCCCCAAACCTTCCACCAGATTGCGGGCATGGGCCAGGAAGCGGTCGGACGACGCCCCCTTCCAGCGTTGATCGCTGGGGGGGAAATGGGCACCGATGTCGCCGGCGCCGACGGCGCCCAAGATGGCGTCGGTCAAGGCGTGCAGAGCCACGTCGGCGTCGGAATGGCCTTCCAGGGTGAAATCGTGGGGGACCAATACTCCGCACAACCACACCCCTGTTCCCGGCGCGAAACGATGAACGTCGAAGCCGTTGCCGACGCAGGTGTAACCTGGTCCGGTAAACACCGTTTGGGCACGGGTCAAATCGTCGTGGGTGGTGATCTTGACGTTCCCTTCGGCCCCGGCGACCAAGGCGACGTGCAACCCGGCATGCTCGGCCACCGCGGCGTCGTCGGTCAGCTCGTTGCCGGCAACGGCGAAATGGGCGTTGAGGATGGGGGCGAAGCGAAAGCCCTGTGGGGTTTGCGCCCGCCACAATCCCTGGCGATCGACGGTGCCGTCCACCATGCCGTCGCGTCCTTTTTTCAGGGTGTCGGCGACGGCGATGGCCGGAATGGCGCCGTCATGGTCGTCCAAGGCGGCGATGACGCGGGCGACCAGGGCTTCGTCCAGGAACGGCCTCGCCCCGTCATGGATCAACACCTTGTCGGGGGACAGGGATTGCAGGCTTTCCAAGCCCAGACGCACCGAATCCTGACGGGTTTCGCCCCCTGACACCGGTTCCAGCAACGACAGGCCCTGGGCGGCTTCGTCATAGAGCGGGCGGTCATCGGGGTGGATGACGACACGAACCGCCGAAATGGTCGGATCGGCGGCCAGACGGGCCAAGCTGTGACGCAGGATCGGGCGGCCGTTCAGCGACTGATATTGCTTGGGGACGTCACCGCCAAAACGCCGGCCGCGTCCCGCTGCCACCACCAATGCCACGGTTTTCGCCATCATCCTCTCCTTGCTTGCCACGCGCAGCCTAACCAGCGGCGCCCTTGCTGCCAAGCCCGCCCTTTTCTGGGGCGCAAACGGTGCTATAGTCGCGCCCATGCCGACGACCAACCTGCTCAACGCCCTGGCCCTGTTCAGCCTGATCCCCGCCGCCGCCATTCCGCTTCGACACGGGGCGGGGCGCGACACCGCCTTTTGGGCGTGCATCGCCCTGGCCGTGGCCGGCCCCGCCGCTTGGTCGGCGCAACTGATCTGGGGGGCGTGGAGCACCGGCCTGGGGACGACCTTGTGGGTGTCCATCGCCGCCAGTGCCTTGCTGTTCGCTTTGTTCGCCGCGCGCACGCATTCGGGGTGGCGTCTGGCGCCGCTGCTGATGCCTTATCTGCTGGTGCTGGGCTTCCTGGCTTCGGCCTTCCGGGTCGAGGCTCCGCCGCTCAGCGCCACGGTCCCCCAGGTGTGGGTGGATGTCCACATCGTGGTGTCGGTGTTGACCTATGCGCTTTTGACCTTGGCCGCAGTGGCGTCTTTGGCGGTGTTCCTGCAGGAACGCGCGCTCAAGCATAAAAAGCCGACCCGCCTGACCCGCATGCTGCCCGCCGTTCTGGAAAGCGAAACCATGGCCGGGCGGCTGTTGGTGGCGTCCGAAGTGGTTCTGGGGTTGGGATTGGCCACCGGCATGGCGACGCAATTCCTGGAAAGCGGCCACCTGCTGCGCTTCGACCACAAGATTTTGCTGTCCATCGTCGCCTTCGTGCTGATCGGCGTTTTGCTGACCGGTCACCGGGTGTGTGGCGTGCGGGGGCGTCTGGCGGCGCGGGTGGTGTTGATGGCTTATCTGCTACTTACTTTGGCATATCCTGGCGTTAAATTCGTCACCCAGGTTCTCAACTGACGCACTTTCAAGCACCTTGATGCCGCCAAAGGCACTTTTTGCCGTTGCGTTGCGCAGCGTCTGCATAATAAATACGCAGTCATGCAGAACACGCTTCGCAAATCCGTCACCATCGGCCCCTTGGCTATCGGTTCGGTGACCCTGGACAATCCGGTTATCCTGGCCCCTATGTCGGGCGTCACCGACATGCCGTGCCGCCGCTTGGTCAAGCGGATGGGGGCCGGACTCGTGGTGTCCGAAATGATCGCCAGCCAGGCGATGATCCGTTCCAACCGCCAAACCATGAAGATGGCCAGCAATTGCGCCGAAGAGCACCCCATGTCGGTGCAATTGGCCGGTTGCGAGCCCGAGGTGATGGCCGAAGCCGCCCGCATGAACGTGGATCGCGGCGCGGCGCTGATCGACATCAACATGGGCTGCCCGGTGAAGAAGGTGGCGGTCAAGGGCGAGGCGGGCTCGGCCCTGATGAAGGACGAGATCCTGGCCGGACAATTGATGGAAGCCACCGTCAAGGCGGCCGACGTTCCGGTGACCCTGAAATGCCGCATGGGCTGGGACCATTCGCGCCTGAACGCGCCGCGTCTGGCCAAGATCGCCGAGGAATGCGGGATCAAGATGGTCACCATCCACGGTCGCACCCGCCAGCAATTCTATACTGGCACCGCCGATTGGTCCTTTGTCCGTCAGGTCAAGGACGCGGTGAACATTCCGGTCATCGTCAACGGCGACGTGGAAAGCATCGACGACGCCGTGCGCGCCTTGCAGGAATCGGGGGCTGACGGCGTGATGATCGGCCGTGGCTCTTATGGCCGGCCGTGGTTGCTGGGCCAGGTCGCCCATTATCTGGCCACCGGTGAACGCTTGCCCGATCCGTCCCTGGAAGAACAGATGGCCATCTTGCTGGAACATTTCGATTCCATGCTTAGCCATTATGGCAACGACACCGGTGTGCGCATGGCCCGCAAACACGTCGCCTGGTATTCCAAGGGGCTGCACGGCTCGGCCGATTTCCGCTCGCACGTCAACAAAATGTCCGATCCCGACCAAGTCCGTGACGCCATCTTGGCGTTCTATCGGCCCTTGTTGGAAAAGGAGGCCGCATGATCGGCAAGGTGACAGCCATGTTGCGCCGGCCGCCGACGTCGTCCATCGACCCGGCCTTGGTGTTGGGTTCGTTGGCGTCGTCCATCATGGTGTTGGACGCGGGCAACCACATCCAATACGTCAACGGTGCGGCCGAGCAATTGTTCCAATCGGGGGCGACCTATCTTTTGGGCAAGCCGATCACCGAGTTCCTGCCATCCGATTCGCCGATCATGGCCTTGGTCGAGCAGGCGCGGACCGGCAATTTGATGGTGTCCGAACACGGCATTTCGCTGGACACGCCGCGCACCGGCCATCGCACCGTGACCGTCCAAGCGGCGCCGATGACCGAGACCACCGGTTCGGTGGCGGTGTCGCTGCATGAACAATCCATCGCTTTGAAGATCGGCGGATCCTTGTCCAGCCGCAACGCGGCACGATCGGTTTCCGCCATGGCCGCCATGCTGGCCCACGAGGTGAAGAACCCGCTTTCCGGTATCCGTGGCGCCGCCCAATTGCTGGAAAGCTCGGTCACCGAGGACGACCGGGTTCTGACCCGCCTGATCGTCGACGAAGCCGACCGCATCGTCGCCCTGGTCGACCGCATGGAAGTGTTTTCCGACAAGCCCATGGTGGAACGCGGCGCCGTCAATATCCACCAGGTTCTGGAACACGTCCGTCGCATCGCCGAGAACGGCTTCGCCAAGAACATCCGCATCATCGAGAACTACGACCCGTCGCTGCCCCCGGTGGCCGGCGACCGCGACCAGTTGATCCAGGTGTTCCTGAACCTGGTGAAGAATTCGGCCGAAGCGGTCGAACCGGAAGGCGGCGAGATCGTCATCTCGACCGCGTATCAACATGGCGTCCGTCTGGCGGTGCCGGGCAGCGAGGTGCGTCGCCACCTGCCGCTCTTGGTCACCGTCCAGGATAATGGATCGGGTATACCCGATGATCTGCGTCCGCATCTTTTTGATGCCTTCGTCACCACCAAGCCCACCGGCACCGGTTTGGGCCTGGCTTTGGTGGCCAAGATCGTCGGCGATTTGGGGGGCATCGTCGAATTCGACAGCATGCCGAGAAGGACTGTTTTCAAAGTCATGCTGCCGATGGTGCAGGAAGGGGACGAGGCTTAAGGACGATGACCGCTAATTCTACGATTCTGGTCGCCGACGACGATCGCGGCATCCGCACCGTCCTGGCCCAGGCGCTGAGCCGCGCTGGTTACGAAGTTCGCACCACCGGCAACGCCTCGACCTTGTGGCGCTGGGTGTCGGAAGGCGAGGGCGATCTGGTCATCACCGACGTGGTCATGCCCGATGAAAGCGGTCTGGACCTGCTGCCGCGCATCAAGAAGATCCGCCCCGACATGCGCATCATCGTGATGAGCGCGCAAAATACCTTGCTGACCGCGGTCAAGGCCACCCAGCGCGGTGCCTTCGAATATCTGCCCAAGCCCTTCGACCTGAAGGAACTGGTTGCCGTCGTCAACCGTGCATTGACGACGCCGCGCAGCAGTCCGGCCGACGGTCATTCGGACGAGGACGACGAGGAAAAGCTGCCGCTGATCGGTCGTTCGCCCGCCATGCAGGAAATCTATCGCACCCTGGCGCGGCTGATGGGGACCGATCTGACGGTAATGATCACCGGCGAATCGGGCACCGGCAAGGAATTGGTGGCCCGGGCGCTGCACGATTACGGCAAGCGCCGTAATGGCCCGTTCGTCGCCATCAACATGGCGGCCATTCCGCGCGAACTGATCGAAAGCGAATTGTTCGGCCATGAAAAGGGCGCCTTCACCGGCGCCACCCAGCGCGCCACCGGCCGTTTCGAACAGGCCGAAGGCGGCACGCTGTTCCTGGACGAAATCGGCGACATGCCGCCCGAAGCCCAGACCCGTCTGCTGCGCGTGCTGCAAGAGGGCGAATACACCACGGTGGGCGGTCGCACCCCCATCCGCGCCAATGTGCGGATCGTCGCCGCTACCCACCGCGACCTGACCCAATTGATCCGCCAGGGTCTGTTCCGCGAGGATTTGTTCTATCGCCTCAACGTTGTGCCTATCCGGTTGCCGCCCTTGCGCGAACGCACAGAGGACATCCCCGAGCTGATCCGTCACTTCCTGGCCCAGGGCGGGGCCGAAGGTCTGCCGCAAAAGACCATCGACCCCCAGGCCATGGATCGTTTGAAGCGTCATCGCTGGCCCGGCAACGTGCGCGAGCTGGAAAATCTGGTCCGTCGTCTGGCGGCACTTTATTCCCAGGAAGTCATCGGCATCGACGTCATCGAGGCTGAATTGGCCGGGGG
The DNA here is from genome assembly GCA_002435715.1 of Rhodospirillaceae bacterium UBA6219. Lineage (GTDB taxonomy): Bacteria > Pseudomonadota > Alphaproteobacteria > Rhodospirillales > Magnetospirillaceae > Magnetospirillum. The sequence goes on along the minus strand of DISD01000033.1, from coordinate 14,167 downwards.
CGCCCCGGCTGCCGACGCCAATGCGGTCGGTGACGGTGAGGGGCTGTCGGCCTCGGTGGAACGCCACCTGCGGGAATATTTCAGCAGCCACGAAGACAGCCTGCCGCCGCCCGGCGTTTATGACCGGGTTCTGCGCGAGATCGAGCGTCCGCTGATTTCCCTGGCCTTGGAAGTCACCCGTGGCAACCAGATCAAGGCGGCGCAGGTCCTGGGGTTGAACCGCAACACGCTGCGCAAGAAAATCCGCGAACTGGATGTGGCCGTCGGCCGTGGCTCGTTGAAGTAACGGAGGACGGCCCATGGCCTCGGACCGCCGCCGCCTGGGGCTGCGCTTGATGATCTGGGCCCGCCATGTCGGCCTGGCCCGTAAACTGGCCCTGGGGCTGACCTTGGCGGTGGTGCCCATGGTGGCCGCCACCTTCATGACCATGACGGTGTCCGGTCCCATCGGTCCTGATCCCAAGACGGTTCTGTCGCTGATCGGCATGGACGTGCTGTTGCTGGTCGCCCTGTCGGTGGTTATCGGCGTGCGCATCCTGGGGGTGTGGCGGGCACGGCGGCGCGGCTCGGCCGGTTCGCGGCTGCATCTGCGGTTCATCGTGCTGTTCTCGTTGGTGGCGCTTACCCCGGCCATCGTGGTGTCGGTGGGCTCGACTGTCTTCTTCCGTTACGGTGTCGAAAGCTGGTTTTCCGACCGGGTGCGCACAGCGCTGCAGGCGTCGCTTCAGGTGGCGCGGGCTTACTTGGAGGAACACCAGCAGATCATCGGCGGCGACGCCTTGGCCATGGCCAACGACATCAACCGTGAAGGCATCCTGCTCAGCCGTTCTCCGCAACGTTTTTCCAGCTTCGTTTCCACCCAGGCGGCGCTGCGCGGCTTGACCGAGGCGGTGGTGTTCGACGGACAGGGCCGGGTGTTGGCCCGTTCGGGACTGGCGTTTTCCATCGAATCGAACCTGGATCAGATTCCGTTCTGGGCCTTGGAAAAGGCCCGATCCGGCGAAGTGGCGGTGCTGACCACCGAAGACGACGACCGGGTGCGGGCACTGGTGCAGTTGCAGGGGTTCTTCGACGAGACTTTTTTGTATGTGGGCCGTTTCGTCGATCCCAAGGTCATCGGTCATATGGAACAGACCTCGGCCGCCGTCGCCGAATACGAACATCTGGAAGGCCGCCGTCTGAGCCTGGAACGGGCGTTTTCCATGATCTTCGCCATCGTCACGCTGTTGCTGTTGCTGGCGGCGGTGTGGGTGGGGCTGACCATGGCCATGAGCTTGGCCACCCCCATCGTGCGATTGATCGACGCCGCTGAGAAGGTGCGCAAGGGTGACCTGAGCGCCCATGTGGCCGAAGACAAGGGGGCTGACGAAATCGGATTCCTGGTCAAGGCGTTCAATCGCATGACCGGGCAATTGGCCCAACAACGTCAGGAACTGGTGGACGCCAACCGCGAGTTGGACGAACGCAACCGTTTTACCGAAACGGTGCTGTCGGGCGTGTCCGCCGGTGTCATCGGCCTGGACCGCGACGGCGCCATCCATCTGCCCAACCGTTCCGCCTGCGAGTTGCTGTCCACCACACCGGAACAGATGACCGGCCGCCCCTTGGTGGATCTGGCCCCGGAATTCGCCGAGGCTTTCGAAGAAGTGGGGCGGCGTCCCGACCGTTTGGTTCAGCATGAAATCAAGCTGAACCGCGATGGGCGCCAGCGCACGTTGCTGGTGCGCTTGGCGGCGGAAAGCCTTGACGGTGAAATCATCGGTTACGTGGTTACCTTCGACGACATTTCCGAATTGGTTTCGGCCCAACGCACCGCCGCCTGGGCCGACGTGGCGCGCCGTATCGCCCACGAAATCAAAAACCCGCTGACCCCGATCCAACTTTCGGCCGAACGTCTTAAACGCAAATATCTCAAAGAGATACAAAGCGATCCTGAGACGTATTCGACCCTGGTCGACACCATCGTCCGCCAAGTGGGCGATATCGGGCGTATGGTGGACGAATTCTCGTCCTTCGCCCGCATGCCGGCGCCCCAGATGAAGCCGGCGGATTTGACCAATATCTGCCGCGAGACCTTGTTCTTGCAAAAAACCGGCTATCCCGACGTCAGCTTCGTCAGCGAGTTGCCCGATGGACCGGTCCCCATGCTGTGCGATTCACGGCTGTTCGGCCAGGCCTTGACCAATTTGTTGAAGAACGCGGTCGAGGCCATTCACGGACGCGAACAAAAGGATGCTCCCCCGGGTGAAGTGCGTTTGGCGCTTTCGGTGCAAGGCAGCCAAATCGTTCTGGACGTCATCGACAATGGCAAGGGTCTGCCGTCAGATAACCGCGACCGGTTGACCGAACCCTATGTCACGCACCGGGCCAAGGGGACCGGATTAGGTCTTGCCATCGTCAAGAAAATCGTGGAAGACCATGGGGGTGATCTTCGCCTGGAAGATGCGCCCACGGGTGGTGCCCGGGTTCGCATGGTGTTCGGGCAAGGTGACGGCCAACAGCTTTCCGCTGGTGAGATGACGCCCAATCATGGCTCATGACATTCTGATCGTCGACGATGAGGCGGACATTCGTTCCCTGATCGCCGGCATTCTTGAGGACGAAGGTTATTCAACCCGCGAGGCAGGCAATTCCACGGCTGCCTTGGAAGCGGTGAAAGCCCGCAGACCTAACCTGATCATCCAGGATATCTGGTTGCAGGGGTCCGATCTGGACGGTCTGGGCATCCTGACCGCGATCAAGCACGAACACCCGGACGTCCCCGTGGTGATGATCTCGGGTCACGGCACCATCGAGACGGCTGTCGAGGCCATCAAGATCGGCGCTTACGACTTCATCGAAAAGCCGTTCAAGACCGACCGGCTGCTGATCATCGTCGAACGCGCCATCGAGGCTGCCAAGCTGCGCCGCGAGAACGCCGAATTGCGCCTGCGCGTCGGTGCCCCGGCCGCTGTCGGCGATCTGGTCGGCGGTTCGGCCTTCGTTCAGCAGATGCGCCAAGTGGTCGACAAGGTGGCGCCCACCAATTCCCGTGTGCTGATCACCGGACCGGCCGGCTCGGGCAAGGAAGTGGCGGCACGCATCCTGCACAACCGCTCGCGTCGGGCCGAGGCCGCCTTCGTGGTGCTGAACTGTGCCGCCATGCACCCCGATCGCATGGAAGTGGAATTGTTCGGCACCGAACACGGCGAAGGCCCCGACATCCCACGTAAGATCGGCACCTTCGAACAGGCCCATGGCGGCACGCTGCTGCTGGACGAAGTGGCCGACATGCCGCTGGAAACCCAGGGCAAGATCGTGCGTGTGCTGCAAGACCAGACCTTCGAGAGGGTCGGCGGCACCAGCAAGGTCGAAGTGGATGTGCGGGTCATCGCCACCACCAACCGCGACCTGCAGGCCGAAATCGCCGCCGGACGCTTCCGCGAGGGTTTGTACTATCGCCTGAACGTGGTGCCCATCCGCGTGCCGTCGTTGCGCGAACGCAAAGAGGACATTCCGGCTCTGGCCAAGCATTTCATGCAATTGGCGGCACAAGCCGCCGGCGCTTCGGCGCGGCCCTTGGGCGAGGACACCTTGGCGGCGCTGCAGGCCTATGATTGGCCGGGCAACGTGCGTCAGTTGCGCAATGTCATGGATTGGCTGCTGATCATGGCCCCGGGCGAGGCGGCGGATTCCATCCGCGCCGACATGCTGCCGGGCGAGATCAGCGCCATCACGCCAGCGGTGTTGCGTTGGGAAAAGTCCAGCGAGATCATGACGCTGCCATTGCGCGACGCGCGTGAATTGTTCGAGCGCGAATATCTGCTGGCCCAGGTCAACCGTTTCGCCGGCAACATCTCGCGCACGGCGGCCTTTGTCGGCATGGAACGGTCGGCGTTGCACCGCAAGCTGAAGCTGCTGGGCGTCAACACCGACGAGAAAGCCAAGCCCTAACCAGGGCATGGCGGGACGAGGGGGCAGGGATGAAGGTTATCGTCTGCGGCGCCGGTATGGTGGGATTCAACATCGCCCATTACCTGGCCAGCGAAAACAACGACGTCACGGTCATCGACCAGCGGCCCGACCTGATCCGCAAGATCACCGACACGGTGGACGTGCAGGCCATCCTGGGCCATGCCTCGCATCCGTCGGTGCTGGAACAGGCGGGTGCCGCCGACGCCGACATGCTGATCGCGGTGACCCAGTTCGACGAGGTCAACATGGTCGCCTGTCAGGTGGCCCATTCGCTGTTCGACGTGCCGACCAAGATCGCCCGCGTGCGCGCCCAATCCTATTTGCAGCCCATGTGGTCGAATTTGTTCACCCGCGACCACATGCCCATCGACGTCATCATCAGCCCGGAAATCGAGGTGGCGCGCGCCATCACCCGGCGTTTGCAGGTCCCCGGCGCCTTGGACGTCATCCCCATGGCCGGCGACAAGGTGCGCCTGATCGGGGTGCGCTGTGACGAGGACACGCCGCTGATCAACACGCCCTTGCGTCAGTTGACGGTTTTGTTCCCCGACCTCAACATCGTCATCATCGGCATCGTCCGTGACGGCAAGCCCATCGTCCCGACGGCGGAAGACCAGATGCTGGAAGGCGACGAGGTTTATTTCGTCGTCGATACGGAACAGGTGGACAGGGCGTTGTCGGCCTTTGGCCGCGAAGACCGCGAGGCGCGGCGCATCGTCATTTTCGGTGGCGGCAATATCGGCCTGTTTCTGGCTCAGCAGATCGAGGAGGCCCATCCCGGCGCCACCGTGAAGATCATCGAGATGAACAAGGAACGCGCCGAATACGTGGCCAAGACCCTGAACCGCACGGTGGTGCTGAACGGCGACGTGCTGGATCCGGAAATCCTGACCGAGGCCAATGTGGGCGCCGCCGAGACCGTGGTGTCGGTGACCAACGATGACGAAACCAACATCCTGGCGTCGTTGCTGGCCAAGCGGTACGGGGCGCGCCGCGCCATGAGCCTGATCAACAAGACCACCTACAACGCGCTGATGGGCCCCTTGGGCATCGACGTGGTGATCAGTCCGCGCGCCATCACCGTGTCCAACATCTTGCAGCATGTGCGCCGTGGCCGTATCCACGCCGTGCATTCCCTGCATGAAGGCTTTGGCGAGTTGATCGAGGCCGACGCCCTGGAAACATCCAGCTTGGTGGGCAAGCCGCTGCGTGACGTCAAGCTGCCAAGCGGCGTGTTGCTGGGCGCGGTGGTCCGCAACGGTGCCATGATCAGCCCACGCGGCAACACCGTGGTCCAGGCCGGTGACCGGGTGGTGCTGTTCGCCGCCGCCGAGGCGGTGAAGAAGGTGGAAAAGATGTTCTCGGTGCGATTGGAGTATTTCTAAGTGCCGCGCGTCACCTATGTGAACGGTCGCTATGTGGACCACCGTCAGGCCGCCATCCATGTGGACGACCGCGGTCACCATTTCGCCGATTCGGTTTACGAGGTGCTGCCCGTCGCCCAGGGGCGTATCTGCCACCTGGAACAGCATCTGGATCGCTTGGAACGGTCCTTGGCGTCCCTGGCCATTTCCTGGCCGGTGCCGCGCCGGGTGCTGCCCCATATCCTGGCCGAGGTGACTCGGCGCAACCGTCTGGTGGACGGGTTGGTCTACCTGCAGGCCAGCCGTGGGGTGGCGCCGCGTTATCATCCGTTTCCGGTGGACACACCGTCCAGCCTGGTGGTCAGCGCCTGGGCCCATTCGGGGCCCAGCGAGGCGCAGATCAGTCAAGGAATCAAGGTGGTGACCCAACCGGATCTACGTTGGAAACGACCCGACATCAAGGCCACCGGCTTGCTGCCCAATGTCTTGGCCCGTCAGTCGGCCCGTGAAGCCGGTGCCTTCGAGGCCCTGCTGATCAACGACCGCGGCTTCGTCACCGAAGGTTCGGCGACCAACGTCTTCGTGGTCGGCGCCGACGGCGCGCTTTTGACCCATCCCGCCGACAATTCCATCCTGGGCGGGGTCACCCGGTCCAACGTCCTGAAACTGGCCCGCAATCTGGGGTTGGAAGTGGGGGAACGCCCCTTTACCTTGGCCGAGGTCCAGCGAGCCCGCGAAGTGTTCCTGACCGGAACCACCATGATGGTGATGCCGGTGGTACGGGTGGACGACACCTCCATCGGTGACGGCAAGCCCGGTCCCATCACCTTTCGTCTGCGCGACATGTACAAGGATCTGCGTCGGTCATGACCCAACCCGCCGCCCCTGTGGCTTTGTTGTTCGATTGGGACAACACGCTGGTGGATTCATGGGATTGCATCTTGGAATCCTACAACCGCACCTTCCGCCATTTCGCCATGGCCGAATGGAGTCTGGAGGAAGCCAAGATCAAGGTCGCCAAGTCGCTGCGCGATTCCTTTCCGGAAATGTTCGGCGAGCGCTGGACCGAGGCGCGCGACGTGTTCACCCAAAGCTTCGCCCTCATCCACATGGATTATCTGCGCCCGCTGCCAGGGGTCGAGGCCATGTTGAGCCAATTGGTGGAAGCCGGGCTATATCTGGGCGTGGTGTCCAACAAGCGCGGCTCGTTCCTGCGGGCGGAATCCGCCGCCTTGGGCTGGGACAAGTATTTCGGCGCCCTGGTCGGGGCCACCGACGCCAGCGCCGACAAGCCGGCCGTCGATCCGGTGCATATGGCCTTGGCCCCGCAAGGACTTCAACCCTCGGTCAAAGTCTGGTTCGTGGGTGATTCTCCCATAGATATGCATTGCGCTATCAATGCCGGATGCATTCCGGCATTGTTACGCCCCGAGCCCCCCCAACCGGGTGAGTTCGATTCCCACCCGCCGGCTTATTACTTTTCCGATCCTCAAACTCTTCTAGACAGGTTGCGCGAAGTATCGGTTCCCAAGCCCGCATTTTGATGATAACCAAGAGTCTTTAGGGAGGTCTTCTTGAAGACCTACGAATAACAATCTCGGGCAATAAGAACGGAACATCAACCATGTCCGCCGAAAAATCGCAAAACGTACAGGATGTGTTTCTGAACCACATCCGCAAGCAGAAGACCCCGGTCACCATCTTCCTGGTGAACGGCGTCAAGCTGCAGGGTATCGTCACCTGGTTCGACAATTTCTCGCTGTTGCTGCGCCGTGACGGCCTGACCCAACTGGTCTACAAGCACGCCATTTCCACGGTGATGCCGGCCACCCCCATCCAGTTGTTCGAGCCTCCGGTCAAGGACGGTGGCGAGGAATAAGTGAACGACGGTCATCAGGGGGGGCTTTCCCCCCGACAACGGGCCATGGTCGTCCATCCCGCCTTGAAAGCGGAATCCGGACTTCGGGCTCCGCAATCACGGCTGGATGAAGCCGTGGGCTTGACCCAAGCCATCGACCTGGACGTGGTGGCCGCCGAATTGGTCCCGGTGACCAAGCGGCGGCCCGCCACCTTGATCGGCAAGGGTGCGGTCGAGCGTTTGGCGGAAATCGTCAAAGCCAACGAAATTCTGGTCGCCGTGGTCGACGGCCACCTATCGCCGGTGCAGCAGCGCAACCTGGAAAGGGAATGGGCGTGCAAGGTCATCGACCGCACCGGCCTGATCCTGGAAATCTTCGGCGCCCGGGCGCGCACCCGTGAGGGCACGTTGCAGGTGGAACTGGCGGCGTTGTCCTATCAACGTTCGCGTCTGGTGCGGTCGTGGACCCACTTGGAACGCCAGCGCGGCGGCTTCGGCTTTCTGGGTGGCCCCGGCGAAACCCAGATCGAGGCCGACCGCCGCATGATCGGCGACCGCATCGTCAAGCTGAAGCGCGAACTGGAAGAGGTCAAGCGCACCCGCGAACTGCACCGTTCGGCGCGCCGCCGGGTGCCGTATCCGATCATCGCCCTGGTCGGCTACACCAATGCCGGCAAGTCGACATTGTTCAACCGTCTGACCCGCGCCGAGGTGCTGGCCAAGGACATGCTGTTCGCCACCCTTGACCCCACCATGCGCGGCCTGAAACTGCCGTCGGGGCGTCAGGTCATCTTGTCGGACACCGTGGGCTTCATTTCCGATTTGCCGCACGAATTGGTCGCCGCCTTCCGCGCCACCTTGGAAGAGGTGCTGGAAGCCGACGTGGTGGTGCATGTCCGCGACATGTCGCATCCCGATGCCGAGGCCCAGGCGTCCGACGTGGAACAGGTGCTGCGGGAACTGGGGCTGGCCGAGATCGTCGACCAAGGCTTGGTCGAGGCGCTCAACAAGATCGACCTGATGCCCGAAGGGGCGGTCCATGTGGTCAACCAGGCGGCGCGGCGGCCGACCGCCATCGCCATTTCCGCCCTGACCGGGGCGGGAATCGACCAATTGCTGGCCTGTTTCGACGAAAAACTGTCGGAAAGCCGGCAAATCATCGATGTCAGCTTCGATTTGCACGATGGCGCCAACATCGCCTGGATGTACCGCAACGGCGAAGTGCTGGAACGCACCGACGACGAAACGCAAACCCATTTGAAAGTTCGTCTGGACGGGGCCAATATTGCCCGATACCACCAGATGCAAGCAAAAGGGGGCGGGGCGTGAACGTTGACGTGGGCACAGTGGCACGGCTGATCCGCGAAGCGGCGGAAGCGGAAATCCTGCCCCGCTTCAAGAAACTGAGCCGCGACCAGATCCGCGAGAAAAAGCCCAACCAATTGGTCACCGACGCCGACGTCATGGCCGAACGTCTGCTGACCCGCATGCTGACCGGACTGATCCCCGGCGCGGTGGTCGGCGAAGAAGCGGTCGACGCCAATCCGGCGCTGTTGGACGCCCTGCATCAACCCGGCGTGGTCTGGGTCATCGACCCGGTGGACGGCACCGGCAATTTCGCCAACAACAATCCGCGCTTCGCCGTCATCGTCGCCTTGGTGGTGGACGGCCAGACGGTGGCCGGCTGGATTCATGACCCCATCCCCAACCGCACGGTGATCGCCGAGATCGGCCAGGGCGCCTGGCGTGACGGCAACCGCCTGTCCGTCGCCGCCGAAGTGCCGCTGGACCAGTTGACCGGATCGATCAAGAAGCGCGGCCGGGTCGCCGATCAGGTGCTGCATGTGGCACGGCGCGGCAGTGCCGCCCACGATTACCTGGATCTGGTCACCGGCCGCATGCATTTCGCCCATTTCCGCCGCCTGATGCCGTGGGACCACGCCGCCGGCGTGCTGATCCACGCCGAGGCCGGCGGACGAGGGGCGATGCTGGACGGCAGCGCCTATACCCCCGTCCTGCATGCCGATGGCCAATTGTTGCTGACACCGGGACAAACCAGCTGGAACCAGCTGGCGCCGTTGGTGGATTAGAACATTTCGCCCTGAAGGTGGGCTCTCGCCCACCCCAGCTGGGGCGATGCCCCGTTATCAAGACCGGTGCACGGTCAACCCGGCCGGAGCCTGACAGGTGGGCATCATCTCGATGCGGTTGATGTTGACATGGGCGGGCAGGCAGGTCGCCCACACCACGGCTTCCGCCACGTCTTCCGAGGTCAAGGGTTCGGTGCCGGCATAAACCTTGGCCGCCGCTTCGGCGTCGCCCTTATAGCGCACCAGGGAAAATTCCGAACCGCCACACAGGCCGGGTTCGATATTGGTGACCCGGACGCGGGTCTTGACCAGATCGGCCAGCAGGTTCAGCGAGAATTGGCTGACCGCCGCCTTGGACGCGCCATAGGCGTTGCCGCCCGGATAGGGATAGGTACCGGCGATGGACGACATGTTGACGATATGGCCCTGATCACGCTCCACCATGCCCGGCAGTACGGCGCGGGTGACGGACATCAGGCCTTTGACATTGGTGTCGATCATATTTTCCCAATCATCCAGGCTGGAATCCTGAGCCGGCGCCACGCCCAGCGCCAATCCGGCATTGTTGACCAGCACGTCGATGGCGTCGAAAGGCGCCGGCAGGGCGGCGATGGCGGCTTCGACCGCGGCACGGTCGCGCACGTCCAGAACCAGCAGATGGCAGGGAACGCCCAGTTCCGCCGCCAGGGTGGCCAAGCGGTCCTGACGACGGCCGCACAGGATCAGCCGCGCCCCCAGCTTGGCATAGGCGCGGGCGATGGCTTCGCCGAAACCGGCGGTGGCACCGGTGACGAAAACCGTGCGGTTGGTCCAATCAAGGCTCATGGCGAAATCCTTACAGCGGGCGGTTGGGGTCGGGGTCACGCAGCATGACCAGGGTCGGGGTCACCGACAGGGCGTTTTCGATTTTCCACACATAGACCTTGTAGGCGCCGAAGGCCCGGACCTCGGTGGCGTTGTGCTTCAACACGTTGCCGTCGGTGGTGATGCGGAATTCGCCTTCCATGGTGATGCCCAGCTCGGCCATGCGTTGGGCGTCGCCCGGCTTGACCCCGTTGGCGTCGACGATGATGGTGCCGTCTTCGTTGGATTTCAGCGAAATCAGCCGGGCGTCGCGGCGCAGATAGGACGACAGTTGCACCTTGCCCAGGCGGCCCTGGCGTTCATATTTGACGTGGAAGCGGCCCTTGCCGGCCTTGCGGATATCCTTGATCGCCGGATCGCGCACCAGATCCTTGTAGATGTTGTTGTTCTTCTCTTCCTCGTTTTCCGGGGTGATGCGGCCGCCGGCATAATCGTGCAGGATGGGCGCCCAGATCAGGTCGCCTTCATAGGCCAGAGCGTAATCGCCATAGCGCGACAGCCGCAGCTCGCCCTTGAACTTGTCGGGGATATAGCACGACGCCAAGGGCAACAGCAGGACCAGGGCGGCCAACAGGCGCAAGGTCGGGCGCAGGGACGGGCGCATGCTGGGCATCAGGCTTCTCCTTGGCGGCGTTCGAGGTGCTTGGCATCCACCCACAATTCTTCCATTTCGTCCAATCCGACATCGGCCGGCGATTGACCGCGCTCTTTAAGTTTGTGCTCGATATGATTGAAACGACGGGTAAATTTGGCATTGGCGCGTTTCAAGGCGACTTCCGGATCGACGGTCAGCTTGCGAGCCAGATTGACGCAGACGAACAGCAGGTCGCCGATTTCATCCTCAAGTCGGTCCAATCCGCCTTGGTTGTCGATTTCAACTTTGATTTCAGCCACTTCCTCGTCGATCTTGGCGATGATTTCGGTGGCCTCGGCCCAGTCGAAGCCGACGCGGGCGGCCCGGTTCTGCAGCTTCAGCGCCCGTGTCATCGGCGGCAACGAATGGGCGACGCCGTCCAACACGCTGTCATGGCCCTTGGCGGCCCGTTCCGCCGCCTTGGAAACCTCCCAGGCCTGGGTCTGGGCGGCGCTGTCACGGTGTCCCGCGTCGCCGAACACATGGGGGTGGCGGCGGATCATCTTGTCGGTAATGGCATTGGCCACGTCGTCAAAGGCGAAATGGCCTGCTTCCTCGGCCATGCGCGCATGAAAGACCACCTGGAACAGCAGATCCCCCAATTCGTCCTTCAGTGCCGCCATGTCGCCATGATCGATGGCATCGGCGACTTCGTAAGCTTCTTCAATGGTATAGGGGGCAATGGTGGCGAAATTTTGTTCGCGGTCCCAGGCGCAGCCCTTGTCCGGGTCGCGCAGGGTGGCCATCAAGTGAAGCAGGCGGTCGATGGGGGGCATGGGACTCTCGGAACCGGTCGGGGTCACAGAATAAAAGGGCCCGGGCCATCAGGCCACAGGGAAAATCCCGTCCCGCAGATGACACTTGAAAGCGGCGGGCCGAGAGGTCTATAAAGTTCGTGTTTTGTTCTTAATGCCAAACGGGCTGAAACCGCATGCGCAAGCCGACCCAACCCGAACGCCTGTACCTGGATTTTGACGGCTTCTTCGCCTCGTGCGAACAATTCGCCCATCCGCATCTGCGTGGCAAGCCGGTCGGCGTGGTGCCCTTCGACGGCGTCGACACCACCTGCGTCATCGCCTGTTCGCGGGAAGCCAAGAAGCGTGGCGTCTCCAACGTGATGCGCGTCGCCGACGCGCGACGCATCTGCCCCGACATCATCCTGCAGCCGCAGAACCCCGATCTGTACCGTCGCGCCCACAACGCGCTGTTGGCGGAAATCTCCATGGTCATCCCCATCGACGCGGTCAAATCCATCGACGAGCTGACCTGCCGGCTGGACCCGCGCCAGCAGCAAAACCCCCGTGCGGTGGGGGACGCCATCAAGGCCCGGCTGGAAAAGCTGGTGGGGCCGTGGATCAAATGCAGCATCGGTTACGCCGCCAACCGGCAGTTGGCCAAGATGGCCTGCAAGGCCGGCAAGCCCGACGGCAACATGGTCTGGCACCCCGACCACATGCCCGGGCCGTTGCTGGGCATCCGCATCGCCGACGTGCCCGGCATCGGCAAGAACATTCTGCACCGGCTGTGGGATGCCCGCATCGTCGACATGGAAGACCTGCTGAACACCCAACCCAAGCAATTGCGTGCCATTTGGGGCAACGTCACAGGGGAACGTTTGTGGTACGCGCTTCACGGTTACGACATCCAGGCCCCGGTATCGGAACGCGGCATGTACGGCCATGGCAGGGTGATGCCGCCCAGTCACCGCACGCTGTCCACCGCCAAGTCGGTGTCGCGGCTGTTGCTGGTCAAGGCGGCCCGACGCATGCGCCGCGACGGCTGGTCGGCCAGCCGGGTGTTCCTGTGGCTGGGCTTGTGGGAAAGTTCGTGGAACGGCAGCGCCTATATGCCGGCCATCTGCGACGACCCAGGAATCCTGCGCGCCCTGGAACAGGTGTGGGCCGAGGCCCAGGCGGCGCTGCCGCGCCGTTCGGTCATCGCCCGCCTCAACGTCACCCTGGGCGAGCTTAGCAAGACCGAACAGCGCCAGTTGGACCTGTTGACCAATGACGAACCGGAACGCCAACGCTTTGAAAACGTCACCGGCGCCATCGACCAGTTGAACCGCAAATACGGCCGCACCCTGGTCAGCGTCGGTCTGTGGACCCCGCCGCCCGGCGACCATGCGGGGGGCAAGATTTCCTACACCCGCATCCCCAGCGCCGAGGATTTTTATTGATGAACTGGAAAACCGACAGCCGGCTGTCCGATCTGGATCCCGCCACCCGCCTGGAAGTCACCTGCCGCCATTGCGGACTGACCCGCTATGAAACCCCGGCGGCTTTGATGGCCAATCCCCGATTGCGCCAAGCCCATCTGGACATGGTGGAAAAATCACTGCGCTGCGCCAACCGCTTCTGCAAGGGCGAGGTGAGGGTGGGGCTGGTCTATGACGATCTGAACGAGGCGTTCGTGGGGGGCATGGCGTGACCAAGTGATGGCGAGCTTTCCTTGACTTACAAGGGGTGATGAAAGCCAATAATGCATCAAGAGATGTGTTGTTGTGTTTCGACGCCATTGAGGGTGGTATGCGCCGATTGTCGAGGGTCTGTTGGATTGCGGTTTTTGTCATCCTTGGGCAGCCCTTGATGGCTGCTGATGGGGTGGGGACGTCGCACCCGCCTGGGACGCCCCGACAGGCATACACTTCCCAGCAACAAGCCGTCATGGCCGACCTCGATCGTTTGCTGGCGGCGCAACGATACAACGAACTTGCGGCAAGAATGCTGCGCCCGGTCAACGCGGCGGAATTGACGGCGGCAATGGATTGGGGGCGTGACCAATCGATGGGGGGAAGCGGCGGCGTTGCCGTGCCGTTGCTGCAATCCACGCTGCTATGGTCAGTCGGATCCTCACAAGCCGATCTTGCCGCGATGAGGGAAACGTCGGGCTTTGTCTTGATGTATGCGATGCTTGTCGCCATGGCCGACGGCACCAAATGTGCGGACGTGTCGGCACAGGGGCATGGTATGGAAACCATCATCTTCCAGTATGCCCCAAGGATTAAGGCGGTTTCGGCCTTTCCCGTCGACCTTAAGAACAAAATGATGGATCAGGCGGTCGTGATCGAAGCCAGGACAGCCCCTTTACGCAAGGATGACCCCTATGTCTGCCGTAACGGGCTGGACGAATACGCGGTCGCCATCAAGCGTCAAGAGGACGAAAAAGCAGGTCGTCCCGCCGCGCCGGCCTATCAGCCGAAGTTCTTGCCGCGCGAGCAGTGGGAACCGAAACAGGCTGAGGCGCGCAAGCATTTTCGGACCGTCCTTGCCTCCATTTTTTCGCCACCGCAACCAGGCTCTAAACCATAATGGCCTCGGTAGGGCGTTCACCGTCCCCACACACGCATTCAAATAAAAACGGCCTTCCCTGGGGGAAGGCCGTTTTTATTTGAACTGGCGGA